>NZ_BAAHBG010000022.1:0-244346 GCF_054776855.1 Spirosoma migulaei
GTTCATGTCACAAAGATCTGAACTAGGACAAAATGCCACTATTTTAATGCGTTTAACCTGGCCAACCCTAAAATAATAGTCTCCTTTCGGCAAATGGGTCTCTGCCCATCTAAATGTGAATGTTCGAGGGATGCCCACAATACTGGCATCGGTTGTTGCAGATGGAATATCCTGTCGCCAAAGGTTAATGAAATAACCGGACGTATTGGAACTAACGCTTTCATCGACAATGGCATAGTCATTGATCATGAAGATTATCTGCGAAATTTTTGTACTCGTATTAGCTGCCGGTTTAGTAATGGTATAGGTAAACGTACTATCGGATACACTTGCAGAAACCCGGTAAAACGGCGTTACCTTAAAATTTACCTCGGTTTTATTCCCGTTGGTGAGCGCTACAGTTGCCGAATCAGCGGGCTGATACAGAAAAGCACCGTCGCGCGGGAGGGCTTTGTATGTTCCGGCAAAAAACTGAGTTGACGAGAATTCGCCATTGGCTTTTAATTCAATATCAGTCGTTCCTGGATTCGGATATTTTACGTTATCCCATTGGATAAACCGCACGGTTCCTCCGCCTGGCTGCCGAAGTTGAAGCGGCTGGCCATTTTCAGCATCGGTCAGTTTACCATAGACCCCCGATTCGGGTTGAACAAAATTATCCCATTTAGCACACCCGCAGAGTGCAATGGGCAGTAGAGAAGAAAGTATACCTAGAAGTTGACGAGTTTTCATGGTTTGATCCGTTTAATAGCCAGGATTTCCGTTACCTAGTTTTGAGCCTGCTTTACTACGTTCGGCAGCGGGAATCTGGAAATAATAGTCCTTAGCCTGGTAGGTTTTCCCACCGCCATTCGGCGTTTTTTCTAAGACGTAATCCCTGGCATTGACGTCGTAGTAGATATAGAGACCCGTTGGAATCCAGCCGCTAAATTCAGTTGTTAACGTGCGCCATCTGCGTAAATCCCAGAACGTCCGGTTTTCAAAAGCCAGTTCGACCGAACGTTCTTTACGGATTTTGTCCCGGTCGATGGTCGTCAGAGGAGCTACACCGGCCCGCGTGCGGAGCTGGTTAATCGCATTCAGAGCTTCAGAAGCAGGTTTCTCTAATTCAAAAGCGGACTCTGCATAGTTTAGCAACACTTCGCCCAGCCGCATATCCAGCCAGTCCGTCTCTGACGACCAGTCTACGCATAAATTGGCGGGTCGGCTAGGATCTAAAAACTTTTTCTGCCAGAACGTAACTGCACCATTGTTGGAATTACCAGTCGCCCGAACTGAGTTAGCCGTTGGCGCTGCGACAATCTGCTTCTTATCAATGTCAAAATATTGATTGAGAGCCGTGCCATTATACTTCACACCGTTGTAAATAACACCCCGCTGGCCGGTGATCTCAGTCCCTTTGAACGGACTACCCGTCGAAATAACGGAACCAAAAAAGCGCGGGTCTTTATTTTTGAACACATCCTGCAGACTCTTGTAGTGTACGTAAGCAGTGGGCGTGCCAATGTTCAGTGTCCCAGGCGTACCATCCACATAATCAAATCGTTCGATCATATCCAATGTTGGTGTCATGCGGTTAGCATATCCGATGGGCGACTGAATCACTACAGGTAACGCCATCAAATCCTGCGAGTGCGTTCGGCGGGTCGATTCATAGTCCCAGCCTTTGCAGAAAATTGCTTCCGAGTTGCCCTGGAGTTCGTAGAAAAGCATCTGGAAATTCTGCGCCTTATCGGTCGGATACTTATTAAAGAGACTGTATTTCCCGTCGTCGATGATTTTTTTCGAGGCATCGTAGGAAGCCTGCAAATACCCATTCGCCTTTGCCGGGTCAATGCCGACCAATCCCTCTAATTGAACCGTTCCAAATTTGGCAATCGAACCGGCATGAAGCATGGTTCTCGACAATAATGCCAGCGCCACGTATTTATTGGCCCGTCCGTAAACACTGGTAGCGGGCAGATTGGCGACGGCAAAGTCAAGATCTGATTTAACCATATCCCAGACCTCCGCTTCTTTACTCCGGGGCAGGTTCAGGTCGGCTGTATTACCGTTGGTTATGGTTTGCGGCTCCAATAAAATGGGAACGCCCCCCCAGAACTTTACCAGTTCCTGATAATAATAAGCCCGTACGAATTTAGCCTCAGCAGTGTATGTGTTTTTAGTAGCCTCAGGAATATTGACCGATGCAATCTCTTTGATGAACGTATTGACGTTTCGGATGGCGCGGTACAGTTTTCCCCAGTTTTCATCATTGTTCGACGCATTGGTTGAGTTGGTGGTCTCCCAGGTCCAGTTGGAAGTATAGCCATCGCCGTTTGCCGGAAATTCACCAAACCGCCCGTTGCAAAAGCTGAAGTCTTCGATGGGTAAATCCTTGTACAGGGTGGCAAAGTAGGCTTCGACTGCTTCAGGGCTGTTGTACACCTGTTCGGGCGTTAACAGATCCACAGGTCGTTTATCCAGTAAGCTATCATTACAGGCATATAAACCACTGATGCATAGTAGGATAACGTATTTTTTTAGACTTTTCATCGTGATTACGGATTAAAAAGAAAGTTGGATACCCAGATTCAGGTTCATCGTCAGCGGGTAATTGTAGCTATATAGCCGGTCGTCGGTATATTCCGGATCAACAAAATCAAGCCCTTTCGACCAGGTATAGAGGTTATAGCCGTTGGCGAAAACCCGCAGCCCTCTGATGTGCGCCTTAGCCAACATGGCTTTGGGCAAACTGTAGCCAACTTCCAGGCTTTTTAGCCGTAGGTAGGTTGCATCGAACCGCCAGAATTCATTACTCTTGTAATTTTGACGTTGGCCAGTTGACGGGTATTTGCCTGGAATCCATTCACTGGCAGCATCGGCCACATTGGAGCGATGCCAGCGGTCGTTGAAGATGGATATGGGGTTGGCTGTTTGAAAATAGAAGGGTCTCGATAATTGATCCTGATAAGCCACCTGATACATAGTAGCACCCTGAAACAGAAGAGCCACATCGAAGCCTTTCCACGATAACGTGATATTCGTACCGAAATAAATGGAAGGCTTGCTCTGTCCACGTCCAATAACGGTTTCATCAAGGTTGTTGATAATCCCATCGCCGTTTAAGTCAACGTAGCGAATGTCGCCCGGCAGGATGGTTCGGTTGCCTGCTCCATCCATAATAGGCCAGTTTCGAATTTCCTCGTAGCTGGTAAACTGTCCATCCGTTTTATACCCCCAGACAATGTCGTTAAACCGCCCGGCATTCCGGTTACGCCAGTAATCATAATCGCTGTTAGCCGGTGTTTCTTCGCGGTACCGATACTGCGTCCGGGCATAACTCATGTTGGACGAGATCGAATAGCTGATCCCTTTAACTTTATTGCGGTGTCCCAGCACGATCTCAAATCCCTGCGTACGATCCTGATTTAGGTTTTCCTGGGGCAGGTTTACGCCATACGTGGCCGGAATGGTCGAAATCCGATCGGCGAGCAAGCCATCCCGGTCACGCCGGAAGACATCTGCTTCAAACGACACCAAGCCATTCCAGAAAGCGCCTTCGATACCGAAATCCGTTGTTGTAGAGGTATACCAGGTAATATTCGGGTTTGCCGAGTTTTTAAAGCCGAGACCACCCACGAATGTTGTCCCGAACTGGTAGCCGCTACTGGGATAGGTATAGCCAGTCAGGAACTGAAAAGAAGCACCCGAAATACCGTCATCGCCCAGAATCCCGTACGAACCACGTAGTTTCAGGTTGCTAATAAAGGGTGCGTTGTTGCGAATAAACGGTTCTTCAGATAGCCGCCAGCCAGCCGAAACATATGGGAAGAAGCCCCAGCGGCTGTTCTTTGGGAAACTGGATGAGCCATCGTACCGGAAACCGGCTTCGGCCAGGTATTTACTAGCGTAATCGTAATTCACACGACCCACGTAGCTCATATTGGCACTTGAGCTATAGCCAGATCCAATAGCGTCGGTTTTACGATTGCCAGCCACAAGTTGATCTACGGCGTCGATAATAAACTGCGTGTTGGCATTATTGCTGTTGTTCTCCCGATCAATCTGCTCATACAGACCCAGCGCACCCAGGGTATGCTTGCCGAATGTATGCTGGTAATTGAACGATAACTGAATATCGTTCCGTCGTCCCTGTCCAAATGCTTCGGTTAATCGGGAAGGCGCCAGGTGCGTATACGCCTTCTGAGCCAACTGATTTGTAACTGGATCAACTACATAGTCGTATTGATTATATTTCTTGGTAAACTGCTTTCGGAAGCTATAGTTGATATCGTACGCATACTGCGCTTTAACGCTTAATCCTTCGATGAAGGGGAGACGGTATGATAACTGGAAAGTTGAGGTCAGAAACTTTTCATCATTTTTGTTGTATCCACTATAAGTCTCCGAAAAATCGGCGATGGGGTGGCTCAGCGAACTTAGCGGTTGCCGTAAGTAGTTTGGGTCATTGTTTGAGTAGAGTGGTTCAGTTGGGTCCCACTGCCAGGTATTTTTTAATAACGCCCAGATAGCCTGACTTGGCTCTTTGCTAACAGAATTGATGAAGGCCAGATTGGCACCCATAGTTAGCCCTTTCGCCAATTCTGCATCGATATTTAAGCGCAGGTTGTATTTTTTACCGGTCATTATATCCGAATTGAACAAACCACCCTCTCCGAAATAACCTACTGATGTAAAATACCGAAGCTTATCGGTTCCCCCATTGATAGTCAGGTTATGCTGCTGCTGACCTGCCCGATCGCGCATAACAGCTTTCAGGAAATCCGTACTGGGTAATTTACCACTCTGAAAATCGGTTAGTTGCTGATCCGAATACTTAGGTGGGGTCATCTCCAGCCGGTTACTGATATTGTTGTTAATCTGCTGCTCGTTATAGAGAGTTGCGTACTGATAGGCATTCGACAGTTCCGGATAGCGGGTGATGATCTGCTGCCCATAATGACCTGTATAATTTACCTGCACTTTACCCTGGCTTCCTTTCCGGGTGGTTACCAGAATAACACCATTAGCTGCCTTTACACCGTAGATAGCCGCTGTAGCATCTTTCAGGACAGACACGCTTTCAATTTCGTTCGGATCTAAGCGATCGAAACCCGCTTTATCGCGCTGCACCCCGTCGACAATGATCAGTGGTCCGCCGGTCTGATTCCCATTGATGTCGTTGGGATCCGTATAACTAAAGCCCCGTATATCAATCTGTGAATCATATTTGCCCGGCTGACTGGATAACTGCGTAACCCGAACCCCCGGAGCCCGGCCCGTTAATGTGTTGGTTACGTCGCTGTTGGCGTTGATCACCAGTTCCTTGTTGGCAACGGTAGCAATGGCTCCGGTTACGTTCACTTTTTTCTGGACGCCATAGCCAACGACGACTATTTCATTCAGAGCCTTGGCATCTTCTTTCAGGGCTATATCGACACTGTTACGGTTTCCAACCTCAACTTCCTGTGATTCATAACCGACAAATGAAAAAACTAATACAGCCTGACCGGTAGGAACACTTAATGAGTACGTGCCTTTATCGCTGGTTGTGGTACCGCGGGTCGATCCTTTCAAGACAACGCTCACCCCTGGTAAAGCGCTTCCTTTTTCATCGGCGACTTTCCCCGTTATGGTTCGGTCCATGGGTGCACGGTTTAACGAGGCCCCTACTCCTCCGTTCGTTGGTGTTCCCGCAGCTACATCGGTCCGGCGAACCAGTAACTGCTGAGCTCCGACAGGCATCGCGAGTACACCATTTAGTAGTATGACGGCCCACATCGACTGACGAATTGCCCTCCTCATTCTTCGTTTAGTAGATAATTTTATTTGCATAAACCCGGATTTATTTGGATTAAACATGGCACGAAGAACGCCGGAGGAGATTAAAAATATCTTAATAAAAGCTTAATAATTAGACTTAAAAGCTATATTTTGTGAATTTTCTTATTAGTTCCAGTGCGTACTGTTCATTTTGATAGCTAATGAATATCCGGTAAATTAGAGCCTCTATGGGATAGAGCAGTGCCTATACTTACACGTTCAGTAGAAAGCAACAAACCAGCCCTTAGCTTTCCCGTTATAGAAGCTGAATACGAGTAGCAACTAAAAGAACTTTGACAACCCATCGATATATATATCATCGATTCGTACGTACTATCACGTACTGCGTAGTTGTGCTATTGATGGCTTCGACCACCATCAATGCCCAATCGTATGGCTTACATTTTGTAGGACATGAAGAAATCCAGGATAGTCGTACCTCACTGAATCTTACCCCTGACCATCCGCTGTGCCTTAAAGGCAATGTCGAGGTTTCGTTTGATCTGATGCTAGTCCCCAATTATCAAACGTACTTTGGCTATATCTTCAGAATTATTCAGGACGATAACCAGAATCTTGACCTCCTGTATGATCAGAAGTCCAGGAGTTTCAAACTCATTATTGGTGGTCGTTTGGCCCAATCGGTTATCCAGATCGATTCAGCGAAACTGTTTAACCAATGGAACCACTTTACCATCAACTGGAATCTAACCCAGCGATCGCTGCTGGTGTCTGTCAACAATACACCGATCATCAGGGATCATGTAGCTTTTAAGGAAAGCGGGTGTTTTAAACTGTTTTTTGGCAGCAATGAGTTTGGGCAATTCAAGTCGAAGGACTTGCCTCCCATGAATATCAAAGACATTGTTCTGACAGAAAATGGTCGGCCAAAACACCACTGGCCGTTGCAGGAAGTAAACGGTGCCACAGCCAGAGATGAGGTTGGCGGGCTGACAGCCACGGTCAAAAACCCAGTCTGGATTAAATCGTTACATACTGCCTGGCAAAAGACGGATCAGTTCACCCTGAAGGGTTATGCGAATGTTGCTTTTGATCCCATTACTGAAACGGTTTACGTAGTTGGCTCCGATAAGCTGTATCAATACGTCGTTCCAACGCACCAGACCACCGTTCAGCGGCACAAAAACCCACCCCAAAATCTGCTTCGGGGTAGTCAGGCCATTTATAATCCATTGACTGGTCGGCTCTACAATTTTTTCGTGGATCAAAAGTCCGTCTACAGTTGTAATCCTTCTGTCGGAGACTGGCTTGTGGAGACCAGTACGCCAAACGCGATCAAGGTAACTGAATACTGGCACGCGAATAAATTCATTTCCCGATTTGATTCGTCACTCTACATTTTAGGTGGTTATGGTCAGTTAACCTACAAAAACCGTATTCTGCGCTACCATTTTGGCACTAGAAGCTGGGATACACTTACTTCAAACGCTAGTGTCTATACGCCACGTTATCTGGCCGCTTTAGGAACAACTTCTTCGAATGACACGGCTTATGTACTGGGAGGATACGGAAGTCTAACGGGCGAGCAAATGCTTAACCCTAAAAACTCGTATGATTTACTGGAATATCTGGTCAGGAAAAATACTTTCCGAAAGGTTCATGAGTTAAACCTTCCTAAAACGGATTTTGCTTTTGCCAATTCGTTGATGATCGATGCAAAATCGAAGCAGTACTACGGCCTTATCTTTCCTAATCAGCAGTTTAAGGCTCAGTTGCAGTTGATTCGGGGGTCGTTGACTACGCCAACGTACGAAGTGGTGGGAAACCCTATTCCTTATTCGTTTCACGATATTCACTCATACGCTGATTTATACTACTGTCCAGTCAGCCAAAAATTACTAGCCGTTACGTTGTATCAAAACGAGGAGAACAATACAACAGACGTAAAACTGTATTCGATTTCCTTCCCCCCTGACGCTCTGAATGTGCAGGCGCAGCAGGATGAATCGGCAACACTTCTTTATGGGTGGCTCGCTTTGGCGATTTCGATAGTGGGAGGAACGATCTTCCTATACGTCCGGCGACGTCGCCGATTAGTAAGCAAGCAGCAGGAACCAGATTCGCCACCTGTCCAACAACAGCCGTTACCAGTCGATACATTGCCGCAACCAACGTTGCTGATAACGCCGGAAATTCCATTAGCTCGTTCGCCCTTGTCAAAGGAACCCGCGTTGATATCCAGCATTTTCTTTTTTGGCAACTTTCAGGTACTGGATCACTCAGGCATCGATATAACCAAATCGTTCACCCCCTTACTGAAAGAACTTTTTCTACTGCTGTCCCTCAACAGCCTTGGTAAACAGCGGGGCGTAGCCTCTGAAAAACTGAATGAAATTCTCTGGCCTGATAAGTCGGGCCGGGAAGCCAGTAATAATCGCTCGGTTAACATTACGAAACTGCGAAATCTGTTAGAGAAGGTTGAGTTTTGTTCGCTGTCAAAGGAGTCTGGCTACTGGAAAATAGAATTCAATTTTAACCAGCAACTGTATGTCGATTATGAACGGTATACGGCCATTATCAATGACAAAACCATTCTGACGAAACAGGCCATTATTGAGTTAGGCGAGATTACGAAACGGGGGCCTTTCCTTCAAAATACGGAGTATTACTGGTTAGACGATTTCAAAGCTGATATTTCGAACAAGATTATTAATACATTTCTAAAGTATGCCAATACATTAACGATCAGCGAGGAGCCGGAGCTTTTAATCCAGATTACAAATTTCATTTTCGATTATGATCCCGTTAGTGAAGACGCCATCATTCTGAAATGTAAAGCCCTGTCGTTAATGGGTAAGCATACGCTGGCCAAGAATACCTTCGAGCGATTTATTCGGGACTATAAAGCCATCTATGGCGAAGAATACGAACAATCTTTCTCAGCCATTATCGACTAAAACGTACTGCGCTCAATCCCTTTCCGAAAAAGAAACAACTGCTTCTGTCAACGCTCTCTAGCGCACTAACCTGGCCCCGGTTCAGGCTGGTGCGCTAGAGCGCATTAGCGCATTTTAACGAGCGTGTTTTTAAAAATTAAGGTTTTATTAAGATTTTATTAAGGTACCTCACTGTACTTAGTGCCGAATTAATCCAGAAAAATAATGGATTTTTGAAATTATTCACGCAGAATAGGCTGAATAGTATCATTTTCAATCAGGTTCATAGAATGACCGCAAACTGCTTCTGCTAAGTTAATTCGGCGTTAAAAACTGTATCCCTTATCAACTAGCCGCAAGTATTAAACCAGTAATTCTGCTTTTTCTACGTAAAATTCACCTTATTATGAGTGTGCTAAAGCAACTGACCTCGGCAAAAAAAAGTCCAGTGGCGGCTTCGGAGTCGCTGGAGCTGGACTCTCTTTTTAAAGAATTCTATGATCGACTTGTCTACTTTTCAGTACAACTAATACGGGACCAGGCACAGGCGCAGGACATCACGCAGGATGCGTTTATCAAATACTGGCAGGAACGAGAGGCCATATTTCCCAATAAAGTGGCCATCAAAAACTACTTATACAGCACCGTGCGGAATGCCAGTCTGAACGTGATCCGGCATAACAAGGTCGTTGACGACTATCAGGAACAGCATAGGCCATCGGAATCGGAAGAACTGACCATTATGGATGCGATCATATCTTCTGAAGTCATGGCTGAACTTCATTCGGCCATTGAAGCATTGCCCGCTAATTACCGCACTATCTCCGAGATGAGTTATCTGGAAGGCAAAAAAAATCAGGAGATTGCCGATGAGCTAGGCATGTCGATTAACACCGTCAAGAAACAAAAGCAACGGGCGCTTGAATTACTTAGAATGCGCCTTTCACCGGAGGTGTTTGCTATCTTACTCACCATCGGGAGTGTCCATATGATGTAATTTTTTGTCATGCTGACAAAAAGTTACATCATATGGACACTGGAACTAGCGTCAATTTTGCCCTCTCTTTCGCTAGGCCCAAAAAAATAGATTAAAATTTATATTCGCTTTATCCTATTTCCTGGTTTGCGTGTCTCTATGGAGTAAAGCAATGCCATGGAAAATTATAGCCGTTATTTTAGACAGGGTGATCTGATCGCTAAATACCTCAAGGGGGAACTCAGTGATCAGGAACGGGAAGAGCTGGATGATTGGATTGCCCAAAGCGATCATAATCAGACTCTATTTACCAGATTAACTCAGGAAGCGACTATTAATACTGAACTGGGCAAATTCGGTTTGGCCGACAAAACAGAAGCCTGGGAGAAAATAGTATCCGAAACAGGCTATAATACGCCAGACCACAAATCGTATATAGGTAGCCGTTTACTCCGTTACGCAGCAGCCGCTGCCGTTGTCATTATTGCGGGACTACTCCTCTATCCCTTCAATAACCCATTGCGGCCCACTACCCAAGTGGCCGAAAAACCAACTGATTTCGCCCCCGGCAGTAACAAGGCCGTTCTGACATTAGCTGATGCGTCGAAAATAATTCTGGACGATGTAGCAGATGGGCAAATTGCCCGACAAGCTGACGTATTGATTACCAAAACTGCTGATGGACAGCTGGCTTATGCAGAAAGTTCAGCAACTACTTCAAGCAAAGCAGCTACGGTGCCGTCCGGCTATAACACCATTACCACCCCTCGCGGTGGGAAGTTTCGGATTATCCTTCCTGATGGAAGCAAAGTCTGGCTCAATGCGGCTTCATCTCTGAGATATCCTACAAAATTCACGGGTAACGAGCGAACTGTAACGCTTATGGGCGAAGCGTATTTTGAAATAATGCCCCTGAAAAACGCTTATAAGCAGGCTATGCCTTTCCGGGTACGTTCAGCCAGTCAGGTTGTGGAAGTGTTGGGCACGCATTTCAACATCAACAGCTATGCCGACGAAAGCAGTGTGAAAACGACTTTGCTGGAAGGCAAAGTGAAGGTTATCAAGACAAGCCCAAGTCGGGCAGAAAGTTCAGCAGAAATTATCCTTAAACCTGGCGAACAGGCTCAGTTAACAGCCGACGCCAAGCGCAGGCTTAATCTGGTTCCGGCAGCAGACCTGGAAGAAGCAGTGGCCTGGAAGAACGGGCAGTTTCAGTTTAAAGACACCGACCTGCCTACCATCATGCGGCAGATTTCCCGCTGGTACGATGTTGAAGTTGATTTTCAGGGTAAGCTTCCCGACACAAAATTTAGAGGTAAGATTTCAAGGGATGTACCGCTCTCCCAAATTTTTCAGATTCTCCAGTTAAGTGGTATCAACTTTAAAATAGAAGGCAGAAAAATAACCGTAAAATCCTGATCGACAATCGCTAAACCGGGCCAGGCTCGGAATAGCCCCAGAGTTTTCCATAAAAAAAGCCGGAACGTGTTGCGAGCACTTCCGGCAAAAGCTGGGATTTCTCTGTCAAAAAAACAGAAAAGCAAAACCTGTTGACGTACAAGTTTTTACCAACCCCAAAACCAGCATAAAAGTATGAATTATTCTACTTTTTACCTACGACTGTGCCAGCCAGAATCATGGGCACAGCTTAGGCACCGAATGACTCCCCGATTCATCTACATGAGTCGGGATACGAAACGCAAATGGATTATGCGCCTAAATTTTATCAGCATATTCTTACTAATCGCCTGCCTGCATGTATACGCGGCCAGTTATAGCCAGTTAATTTCAATTAATGAACGGAATGCACCGCTTGAAAAAGTACTGGATAAACTGGAAAAACAGAGCGGTTATTCCTTCTTTCTGCAAACGAATTTGCTAACCAGTAGCAAGCGGGTTACGGTTAGGCTGAAAAATACGCCGTTGGAAACGGTTCTGGAAGAAGTATTTAAGAACCAGCCACTAAGCTATTCCATCGTTAGCAAAACCATTGTTATTAAAAAGAAGGAAAGCGCCACTACCCTTAAACCCGTTAGTGAGGTACCGACGCTTTTTCCCGACGCTAAAGCTGGGCTGAAACTGGATGCCAGTGCGGAATTTGAGCGAAAAACAATCGAACAACTGGTTGGTCGCGTGCAGACTATCCGGCCCTTATTAATTCCGATCATTGGTAAAGTCACCGACGAAAAAGGCGAAGGGTTACCAGGTGTGAGTATCGTTATCAAAGGAACGCAACGCGGAACCACAACAGATCCAAGAGGGCAGTTCCAGCTTGAGATCCCCGACCGATCGACTACGCTGGTTTTTAGCTTTGTCGGTTATGAATCGCAGGAGGTTAAGCCGGGCGATCAGGCTACCCTAAATGTAACCTTAAAGGTCAGCGAGCGCGGTTTACAGGAGGTGGTCGTTGTTGGTTATGGAGAACAACGCAAAAGCGACGTAACAGGTGCTACCAGTACGGTAACAGCCAAAGAAATTGCCAAGCGCCCGCTGGTACGGGTCGAACAGGCGTTACAAGGCACTACCTCCGGGGTTGTTGTCGCTAGCAGCAGTGGGCAGCCGGGCCGTGGCCTAAGTGTCCGTATCCGGGGAGCCAACTCCATAACGGGTTCTAATGAGCCTTTATATGTTATCGACGGCTTTATCGGCGGAAACATTGAGTCGCTCAATCCGAATGATATTGAATCGCTCGAAATTCTAAAGGATGCTTCGGCAACGGCGATTTATGGGTCCAGGGGGTCAAACGGCGTCGTTCTCATCACCACCCGGTCGGGTCAGGAAGGCAAAGCCAAGGTTAATTTCAGCACCTGGTTCAGCAAAGGCATGATGCCCAGAGAACTATCACTGATGAATGCTTATGACTTTGCGCGGACAGTCAATACGCAGTTTGCTTCGACGGGCAACCCGCCTGCCTTTTCGGATGATCGGCTCCAGCAACTGAAAGCCAACGGCGGTACCGACTGGCAGCGTGAACTTCATCAGGAGCCGCTCATTCAAAACTACCAGATTGATTTATCAGGTGGTACGTCGGGTGTGCGGTATCTGATTTCAGCTAATTACCTCGATCAGCCTGGTTTAATTCTCAACCAGTATTACAAACGGGCCACCTTGCGGGCAAATATCGACGCCAAGATCAACGAAAAGATCAACCTGAAATTTAACGTAGCGGCCGTAATCCCCCAGAATCGGAACACGAACTATTCGGGCGATCTGACCGATCCGTTCACGCAGGCAACCGAATGGGACCCAACCTCGCCAGTGCGCGATCCAACAACAGGCGCGCTCGTGTATACAGCCCCCTATGCCTCCATCCAGTACAGTCCCGTAGCGCGGGCACTCGGTCAGTTCGATGAAGGCCGGAACACAAACATTGCGGGAACCGGTATACTAACGTACCAGATTCTGAAAGGACTGACGTTCACAACGAATACGACCTATCAGATTTCCTCCCCATTTAACCAGACGTTGTTTGGACCGGGGACAGGCAATGGGGTCTTGTATGCCCAAGTTAATTCGTCCAGAAACTGGAATTTCCAGAACAGTAACTTCCTGACCTACAAAGGCAATTTTGGCGATCATGCCGTTACCGTAACAGCGCTGTACGAACAGCAACAGGGGCAGGGTATGTCGGCAACAGCCCGTGCCAACAGCCTGTCTACTTACGCGCTGGGATACTACAATTTGAGTCTGGGTGGAACACAGCAGACCTCTTCCGGCTATTCTGCCGACGCCCTGCAATCGTATATGGGGCGGGTCAACTATGCCTACAAGGAGAAGTACTTACTCACCGCCAGCGTTCGTGTCGATGGTTCGTCGCACCTGACCGAGAAGTATAGTACCTTTCCTTCTCTGGCGCTGGCCTGGAATCTGTCGAAAGAGAGCTTCCTGCAAACTTCTAAATTGTTTTCAGACCTGAAAATCAGGACAAGTTATGGGCAAACGGGCAATCAGGCTGTAGGTGCCTATGCCACCATTGCGCAAATAACCACGGGTGGAAGCCAGCCAGCTTATTATTACGATGGCAAGACCCCTAGTGTAGCAACGCCACTCGGCGCGCCCGTATCCAATAGCCTGAAATGGGAAACCACTTCCCAATATGATGCGGGTATCGACGCGTCGTTCCTGAACGGTCGCTTACGATTTACCGCCGATGCATATTTGAAAAACATTTCCAACCTCTTGTATAGCTACCAGGCTCCTTTCTATTTAGGTGGCGGCAACTACTTAAGAAACATTGGTAGTGTTGAAAACAAGGGGCTCGAATTTTCGCTCAGTGGCACACCCATTGCTGCGGGGAAACTCCGCTGGACTAGTAATTTCAACATCTCCTTTAATCGCAATAAGGTAACCGATCTGGGAGGTCTCGACAATGTGATCGTTAACGGCGTTGGCTCTGCCCTGAACAGTGCCTCCATTCTGCGGGTTGGTCGCCCACTGGGTGAGTTTTATGGGTATCAATTTCTGGGAACCTGGAAAACGAGCGAAGCCGATCAGGCAGCCCAGTTTGGAATGAAACCAGGTGACGCCAAATATGTGGATGTCAACGGCGATCATGCTTACACAGCGGCCGACAGGGTACCGATCGGTAATGGAACGCCTAACTACTCATTTGGTTTCATCAATGACGTCAGCTACGGCAATTTCACCCTTAGCTTCATGTTCCAGGGAACGCACGGCAACCAGATTTACTCACAGACACTGGCGTACCTGTGGGGTGGCCTGGGTGACCAACGGAACGCGACAACCACCGAAGCGCTGAACATCTGGACAGCCCAAAATCAGACCGACAATCCGGCCTTCAGCAATACCAGCAAGAACTTCAATAACAGTAGCCGTTACGTGTATGATGGCAGCTACACCAAGCTGAAGAACCTGTCGCTTACCTATCGGGTGCCTGATAATCTGTTGAACAAGGCGAAAATTCGCAACCTCGAAGTGTACGTGAGTGGTCAGAACCTCTTCATGATCACCAAATACCCTGGCTATGATCCTGAAGTATCGAATGGAACGAACGCCATCACACAGGGACTCGAAATGGGTGTTATACCAAACCCAAAAACGTATACGATTGGCGTACGCCTTGGCCTATAAGTACTGTTTGTACGATTAAACATTCAATCAGAAGACAAAACCATGAACACCAAATATTCCTTATTCCTTGTCTTTCTTGCCTTGATTTTGGTTAGCGGCTGTCAGAGTTTACTTGAAGACCCCAAAGGCAGTTTGACACCCGGAACCTATTTTAAAACCCAGTCGGATCTGGATGCATCCGTATCGGCTATCTATATTCAGTTTGCGCGGGATGGTGCCTGGGGATTTACCAACCGAAGTACATCTTATTTCGGCTCGGATGACTTTACCACCGACCCCGGCCTGAATAAAGAAGATTTCCGGCTCTTTGACCGCCTGAGTGGTGGTAGTGGCAACGGCAGTCTGGTTGCTCAATGGCAAGGCCCCTGGCAGGGAATCTATCAGGCGAACAACGTAATCGCTAATTACGCGAAAGTGGGCTCTACAGATGTCCTGAAAAATCAGGCAGCGGGTCAGGCGTATTTCTTGCGGGCCTTAGGGTATTTTTATCTGGTTCGAACATTTGGGCCCGTCCCGATTATTCTGACCCAGATCGATGTAAACGACCGCCCTCCGCGTGATCCGGTCGACAAAGTGTACGCAGCTATCATCAGCGATTTACAGAAAGCGAAGGAGCTGTTGCCCATTTCATTCCCGAACCAACCGGGCAAGGCGAACCAGATGGCCGCCCGCTCACTCCTGGCCGATGTGTACCTGAGCATGACGGGCTGGCCACTTAACCAGGAGAGTAATTACAAACTGGCGGCCGATGAAGCGAATTCGGTCATGCAATCGGGTGTCTATAACCTCAATACGCCTTACGCAACCGTGTTCACGACCAACAATAGCTCCGAGTCTATTTTTGGTTTCCAGTACAATGTAAGCGGGGGGCTTCCGCTTCGGAGTGCAGGGTCTTCTTCTGTACCGCTCGATGAAATCGCAACGAACGGATCAAGTGGCTGGGATGATTACTATCCGGAAATCAATTTCTATAAAAATGCACCCAAATGTTCCCGGACGGATGCAACGTTTTATACGACGATCAAATTACGCCAGCCCGATGGAAAAACGTTTAAGCTGGTTCCCTGGGACTCACCCGAAACGCACGCTGGTCACCCCTATTACAAGAAGTTCCGGGCGGGTTTAAATGGCGATGGCGTGTCGGAAACCGAAACGACCATAGATGCCATCAATCCGAGTACGAACAAAGTGTACGATGTCATTCGCTATCCACAGGTGCTGTTAATCTATGCCGAAGCATCAGCCATGGCCGCCGGTGGGCCAACCGCAGCAAGCTATAGCGCCATCAATCAGGTACGGAAACGGGCAGGTTTGCCCGACCTGACGACAGGCCTTTCGGCGACTGCTTTCCGGGATGCGGTTGTGTATGAACGGGCCTATGAATTTGCGGGCGAGTTTGGTGTGCGGTGGTTTGATATTGTTCGGTTACAGCTACTGCCTCAGATTGTAGCCGCCCGAAGTTCGGCCGAAAATCCAATTCCGGCGAATACAAATTTCGCCCAGAAATACTTAGCCCCCATCCCAGTGAACGAAATGTCCAGGAATCCGACCTGGACGCAGAATGACGGCTATTAAGTGCTCATTACCCCCAATCCTCTAAAGGGGGCTTAGGTCGAGAATAGTCAACCAGAACTCTCTTTAGGGCAGGGCTGTTAAGTGCTAACTTTTTAACCCCGAAGGGGTGGAATGGTTGTAGAAAAAAGGGGATCAAATCGTACAGAACCCCGTAGGGGTGATATAAAGAGTTTATATGTCACCCCTACGGGATTGGAACTTAACAGCCCTGCCCATTAGGGGTGGGGATGATAAGAGAAACTACTGGAAAGCGGTATTACGCATTCATTATAGGTTGGCTTGGAAAGCATAGTGGAATTTCTGCTATGCTTTTTACAAACTAAGGGTATTTTCAAGGAAGACATTTTGATTTTTACTACGTTACAGATGAATGCGCTGAAAGAATATACTCCTCCCGCAAAGCCATCTCCCCGGCGAGTAGTACTCTATAAAATTACGGCTATTTTACTTCCGTTTTTTTTACTAGGGTTAATTGAAATTATACTGCGTGTTTTTCATTACGGCCATAACGTCAATTTATTTATTGAATACCCAGAAGACAAAGCGTATTACGTATTAAACCCTGATGCCTCTAAACGATATTTTACGAATCAAAAAATCGCCACTACCGGAAATAGTGAACCCTTTAAAAAGAAAAAAGACGAGAACACCTTACGCATTTTTATCCTGGGCGAATCGACTACAATAGGCTATCCTTATTTTCACAACGGCTCATTTCATCGATGGCTTCAATATCGCTTAACCCACACGTTTCCCAATCGAAATTTTGAGATTATCAATCTCTCATTGACAGCCGTAAATTCGTATACCGTCTTTGGTTTTGCCAAAGAACTCATCAATTATGAACCAGACGCTGTTCTGATTTATACTGGGCACAATGAATACTACGGGGCGCTGGGTGTTGGTTCAACCGAGCGCATTGGTGGCAATCCGCAACTGGTAGACCTGATTCTATACCTACGCCAGTTTCGACTTGTGCAGTTGCTGACCAATAGCTACGAAACGCTACAGCGCATGGCCGGAGGAGACAAATCGAGTTCAGGCGGTACGCGCATGAAGCTGATGGTTGCTGATCAACAGATTCCTTATGGTTCAGATCTGTATGGGCGAGGTGTAGAACAGTTTCGCCGGAACATGGATCGAACCCTTCAATTGCTCTCAGACCAAAGCATTCCGGTTTTCGTCAGCAATCTGGTCAGCAATGAAAAAGACTTGAAACCATTTGTTAGTTTTCCTGTCAGCAAGCGTGTTTCCTCCGAATTTAACAAGAAGTACAACCTCGGATTGAATGCCCTTACAACAGGTAATCTGCCAGTCGCTTATTCATATTTCAAGGCGGCCAATCAGTTGAATAACACCCACGCGCTGTGTACGTACTACCTGGGGCGAACAACTTATTTGCAGGGTGATTTCGTTGAGGCAAAACGACTTTTCTCGCGGGCAAGAGACTTAGATGGCCTGCGATTCCGGGCGCCTGAATCATTCAATGGCATTCTTAGTCAGTTATCTCAGCAATACAAATACACGCATCTAGTAGACGCTAAAGCCCTTTTTGAAGCCTATTCAGCCAACATGATTATTGGTGATGAGTTGATTTTAGAACACGTTCATCCTGATCTGAAAGGCTATGCCTTATTGTCGGAGGTATTTTATGAAGCGCTGAAAAAAGGGAAGCTTATTACAGTTAACGATAAACAGGAAATGAGCTTTGCCCAGCTACTTCATGATATGCCTATTACGAAAGTAGATTCGCTGGCGGGTTTATATAAAGTAGCCAATCTCAAACGGAACTGGCCGTTTAATGAAGTCATGTCGGCGCAGTCGTTTCGAGTTGAATCGGTTGAAGAGAAACTGGCTTATGGCCTGATGACGCAGCAAACGACCTGGGATGAAGCTTTGCGTAATTTGTATGATTTTTACATGCGCAGTAGTGCGTTGAGTAGCGCACGGAAAGTAGTCGAAACGCTGGCACTGGAATACCCGACTGACGCCCGCTATTATGAAAAGGCAGCTATGCTCAGTGGAGAACTGAACGATCAGGAAACGGCTATTTTCTATTTCAAAAAAGCATTTGCATTAGCCCCAACCTTCGACAAAGCACGGTATCTGTTTGTGCTTTATCTCCAACTTGATCGACCTCAGGAAGCCATGCCGTATCTGGATTATGCCATTCAGAACAACCAATCCCGATTTGATTTAAATTCGGTTAAAACCAATATCGAACAGATTATTTCTCTCGAACAACGCGCTGTTGTTGAGCCTGCCAACGTGTCGATTTTAACTCAAATTGCCAGTGCCTATTATCGTATGGATAATAAGAAAGGAACATCAAACTACGTACAAAAAGTTTTAAAGATTGATCCTACTAATAAAGAAGCATTAGCTCTATCCGCACAGCTCAACTATAGCCATCAAGAAAGTAGGCGAAAGTAGTTTTTGTCATGCTGACGCAGGAAGCATCTTAAAGTTTCCTTACTATCAAATTAGGATACCTTAAGATGCTTCCTGCGTCAGCATGACAAAAAAATATATTCTGACAAAATCAATTTTAAAGCAGGCCCTATTATTCTTCTTATTGACAAAAATTTTACGCAAACTACACTCGTTCTTTATCCACTTTCCTTCTTCATGTGTCTTTATATAGAAATCGACATTTGCTCTTTTCTAACTGGGCACATTCTTAAAAAATACATAACAATACACGCTGATTTCTATGATTCGATTGGACCGAAAAGGGGCAATCCTTGGACTAGTAGTGGGTAGCGCGTTTGCCGCCAGCATGGTGACAGGCGAAGGCCCTCTATCGACGGGTAAGGACTGGCCCAATTACGGAGGGAATAAAGCGGGAAATCGGTACTCACCACTGACCCAGATTAACACCCGGAACGTAACAAACTTACAGGTTGCCTGGATGTATGATGCTGCTGAAAAGCCCGACGCCAACGGTCGTCGGCGTGATCGGGCTATCCAGTGCCAGCCTATTGTCGTGGACGGGATTCTATACGGTACTACACCGGATCTGAACCTATTCGCCCTGAAAGCAGGTACTGGTGAACAACTCTGGCGGTTTGAACCGTCACGGAACGATCGGCGCAACTCGAACCGGGGCGTTGTGTACTGGCAAAGCGGGACCGATAAGCGGATTCTGTATACGGTTGGCTCCAGCTTGTATGCTATCAATGCAGCAACAGGTGAGTCTATTTCCAGTTTCGGCACCGACGGTAAAGCCGATTTGCATGAAGGCCTGCAAACCAATCTGGATCACGATGTGAGCAAGCTATCGGTGAATGCGACCTCGCCGGGGATTGTGTACCAGAATACGTTTATCATCGGATCGAGCGTATCGGAGTCGGGCGATGCAGCACCCGGCCATATTCGGGCGTTCGACGTAGTGACGGGCAAACTGAAG
The DNA here is from genome assembly GCF_054776855.1 of Spirosoma migulaei. Lineage (NCBI taxonomy): Bacteria > Pseudomonadati > Bacteroidota > Cytophagia > Cytophagales > Cytophagaceae > Spirosoma > Spirosoma migulaei. The sequence continues at coordinate 19,754 of NZ_BAAHBG010000022.1, forward strand.
TGGGTATTTCATACGATTCCGCAGCCAGGTGAGTTTGGCTACGACACCTGGCCAAAAGATGCCTACAAGAAAATCGGGGCTGTGAATAACTGGAGTGGCATGTCACTCGATGACAAGAGGGGCGTCGTGTATTTTGGGACTGGCTCCCCCGCGTCCGATTTCTACGGAGGTGACCGTAAAGGCCAGAATCTCTTTGCTAACTGCATCATGGCACTAGAGGCCGAAACAGGCAAACTAAAGTGGTACTATCAGACCATTCACCACGACCTGTGGGATCGGGATCACCCCTGCCCACCGAATCTCATTACCCTGAATCGTAACGGGAAACGAGTCGATGCCGTTGTACAGACGACCAAAGATGGATTGGTGTATGTACTGGATCGGGATAAAGGCACGTCACTATTCCCAGTGGAAGAACGCAAAGTTCCGATCAATGGCTTACCTGACGAACATCCCTGGCCGACACAGAAATACCCTATTAAACCGCTACCGTTAAATCGGCAGGTGTATACTGAAGCGGATATTACCGATCTGTCGCCGGAAGCACATGCCTACGTAAAAGAGCGTTTCCTACAGCTTAAAACGGATAATAAGTTCGCTCCACCGTCCGAAAAAGGCACGTTGCTTTTTGGCTACAGTGGTGGGGCCGAATGGGGCGGCAATGCCATCGATCCGTCGGGGATTCTTTACCAGAATGTCAACGAAGAGCCCTGGGAACTGATCATGACCAAACGGGCTGACCTGGCGCAGCGTAACACACCCGTCACGGCTGGCAATGCATTGTATATTGCGAATTGTGCCGCCTGTCATGGTCAGGATCGACGCGGAAGTGGCCCCGAACTGCCTTCGCTTATCGATATTGGTAAAAGGCGCTCAGTCGATGAGATTAAAACCCTGCTAAAGACCGGCAGCGGTCGGATGCCTTCGTTTGGCCATCTGTCGGATAAAGATCGTGACGCACTTATTAGCTTTCTGCTGAATACCGAAACCGGATCGCCAAAGGTGGCTCAGGCTTCGACCAATACGCCTGTTTCAGCGAACAAGAGTGGCTTCCCCTATGTGCCAACCTACGTGAGTAAAGTCTGGCAACGCTTTACAGATAAAGAGGGCTATCCGGGTATTAAACCACCCTGGGGCACGCTGAACGCCATTGATCTGAATACAGGCGACTATCTCTGGCGGGTGCCGCTGGGCGAATACCCGGAACTGGCAAAGAAAGGTATTCCTACAACCGGTACCGATAGCTATGGTGGGCCACTGGCTACGGCAGGCGGTCTGGTGTTCATAGCAGGAACCAAGGATGAAAAGATTCGGGCATTCGACAAAAAAACGGGGAAGGTTGTCTGGGAATACCAGCTTCCGGCGGGTGGTTTTGCAACACCCATCAGCTATGAGGTAAATGGAAAACAATACATCGTCATTGCTGCTGGAGGAGGAAGAGGTCAGAAACTTGGCGGAAACTACATCGCCTTTGTGTTGAAATAGAACGCTGATTTTTATGAAAACCGCTCTTTCACTCTTTCATTCTTTCGCTCTTTTCATTAGCCTAGCCCTTGGCCTAAAACCAGTTATCGATGTTCCCGAAACAGAGATTTCTAACGGGCTGGTTCATGCACAGTTGTACCTGCCTGATGGGGAGACTGGCTATTACCGGGGCACACGTTTCGACTGGTCGGGTGTCGTGGCCAGTCTGGATTACAAGGGGCATACGTATCATGGCAAGTGGTTCGACACGTATAATCCAACAACCCATGATGCCATCATGGGACCGGTCGAAGAGTTTGGCCCATTGGGGTACTCGACGGCTAAGCCGGGTGGAACATTTGTCAAAATTGGTATTGGAAGTCTGATCCGGTCCGACGAGAAACTGTATAACTCATTTAAATTTTATACCCTGGCCAATTCGGGTAAATGGGCTATAAAAAAGAAAGCCGATCAGGTGCAGTTTACGCACACACTTGCCGATAGCACGTACGCCTACGAGTACCAGAAAACGCTGAAACTCACCAAGGGTAAACCCGAACTGGTGATTACGCACAGCCTGAAAAATACGGGAAAGCGTCCGATTGAAACGACCGTCTATAACCACAACTTTTTCGTCATTGACCAACAGCCAACGGGCCCGACATATTCTGTCACGTTACCGGCAACCAATCTTTCCACCGAAGGTGGCAAAGGTCTGAATGACCTGGTCAAACTTCAGGATAACCAGCTTAGCTACCTGCGCGAGTTAGGCAAACGCGAGCAGGCTTATTTCCCCAATCTCACTAACGGAAAATCAGTGAGTTACGCCCTTGCCGTCGAAAACACAAAAACCGGAGCAGGTGTAAACGTAACCGGTGATCGGCAGATTGACCGATTGGTGTACTGGTCTTCGGCCACGACGGTTTGCCCAGAACCTTATATCAACCTGAATGTGGAACCGGGCAAAACCATTACCTGGCAGATTACCTACCAGTATTATATAAAAGACCCGTCAAAATAATACCCTAACTGAACTAATTTCTAGACCATTAACGGAACATAAACTTGATATGGCGAAGCCAGAAATACAAACCGAAACGAACCGCCGGAACGCACTTAAGCTGCTGGGACTGGGGTCAACCGCAGGCATCTTTGGTCTTTTCGATAGCCCTGAAGCCAGGGCCGAACACTATACGACTCCAGCCTACGCCAAAGGTGCGGCTCCCGTAACTATCAAAAGTGTTCGGGCTATCACTACCGCACCGGGAGGAGCTAATCTGGTCATTGTGAAAGTCGAAACATCTGAACCGGGCTTATACGGCCTGGGCTGTGCCACCTTCACCCAACGAGCCCAGGTGGTCATACCGGCCATCAATACGTATCTGAACGATTTTTGTATCGGGAAAGATGTTGACAACATCGAAGACATGTGGCAATCAGCCTATGTCAGCTCCTACTGGCGGAACGGCCCCGTATTGAACAATGCCCTTTCCGGGCTGGATCAGGCTTTGTGGGACATTAAAGGCAAACGGGCCAACATGCCGGTTTATCAACTTCTGGGCGGAAAAACCCGAATTGCTGTGGATACTTACACCCATGCCAGCGGACCAACGCCCGAAGCCATCGCCGATAAAGTACAGCAATTTATGGAAATGGGGTTCCGTCATGTGCGGATTCAGCAGGGGGGCTACGGCGGAGTCGGTGCCATGAATGACTTAAAACCCGATTTCAAAACGGCTGGCTTTGGCCGGGAAACCGATGACTTCTCCGACCAACGGACGTATCTGAAACGGGTGCCTAAAATGTTCGATGTGGTGCGCAAACGTTGTGGGGAAGACGTTCAGTTGTTGCATGATATGCACGAACTGACCGAGCCCATCGACGCCATCAACATGATCAAGGGTCTGGAGGAATACCGGCCTTTCTTTATCGAAGACCCCTTCTCCCCGGAGAACATGAGCTGGTTCAAACTACTGCGTCAGACAACCGCCGTACCCATTGCTATGGGCGAACTGTTCAATAACATCAATGAATTCAAAGAACCGATGGCCAACCATCTGTTCGACTTTATCCGGATTCACATTTCGCAGATTGGCGGCATTACGCCAGCCATGAAAGTAGCTCGTTTGGGTGAGTGGTTCAATGTCCGCACGGCCTGGCATGGCCCCGGAGATACCTCGCCCGTGGGCCATGCGGCTAACAACAGCATCGATATTGCGGTCTGGAACTTCGGCATCCAGGAGTCGCAGATGTTCAACGACAAAGTAAAAGAGGTTTTCCCCGGCTGCCCGATTATCAAAAACGGGTATTATCAGGTGAGTGAATCGCCGGGTTTAGGGATTGACATCAACGAAAAGGAAGCAGCCAAGTACCCCATTGGCACTAAATCGCGCTGGACAGTTCGTAAAAATGACGGTACCATTTTGAAGCCGTAGCGGCTTAAACTCCTATTTCCTACTTACATGAATATGTATAAGTTCGCATTCAGTTTTGCGGCTCTAGGGCTGCTTATTGCCCTGTATTTAGCATTTACCGGTGCGTTCGCTCAGGCTGGGCCATTTTTTATTGCCTTTTTTGTAGCCTTGGCCATTGGTTTTAGAGGCTACGAGGCATTAAGAGGCTTTTCTTATACCGTTGTCATTTTCGCTTCCGTCACAACGGCCCTGTATTATCCAGACTACTTTGTGGAAGTCAATGGATTTAAGCTATCCGGCCTGATTACGCCCCTCATCCAGCTCATCATGTTTGGCATGGGTACGTCGATGAGTGCCGAGGATTTTGTTGGGGTCGTCAAAATGCCTAAAGGGGTTTTCATTGGCGTAGTGAGTCATTTTCTAATCATGCCGCTGCTGGGTTTTACGCTGGCAAATCTGAGCGGGCTACCTCCCGAAATTGCGGCTGGTATCATTCTGATTGGCTGCTCGCCCAACGGTATGGCATCGAATGTAATCTCCTACCTCGCAAAAGCTAATCTGGCGCTATCCATTACCATTACCGCCATCTCGACGACCATCTCCCCGTTCGTTACGCCTTTCCTGATGAAATTACTGGCGGGCGCTTTTGTGCAGATCGACGCCCTGCACATGATGTGGGATATTATCAAGATGGTGATTTTACCGATCGGGGCCGGACTACTATTCAACAAGTTTCTAAGCGGTAAATCGAAATGGCTCGATGAGGCCATGCCGCTGGTATCGATGTTCGGCATTGCCTTCATTATCGTCGTGATTACGGCAGCCGGAAGAACCAATCTCTTAACCATTGGCCCTGTGTTGATTGGCTTGGTGCTCATTCACAACCTATGCGGGTATTTGCTTGGCTATTCGTCGGCTCGCTTATTTAAGATGGATGAACGCGATTGCCGGACTATCGCCATTGAAGTAGGGATGCAGAATGGTGGACTGGCTTCGGGCATTGCCAACCAGATGGGCAAAATGGCAACAGTCGGTCTGGCTCCGGCCATCTTCGGCCCACTCATGAACATTACAGGTTCCATTTTGGCTTCCTGGTGGCATCGCAAGGCGAAAAACGAAACGAGTTCAACCACTCCTGCCGATGAATACACGACTCACTAACCGGAGGCCATCTGGCTATTGGCCGGTTTCTCTATGCCTTTCGGCTTGGTTAGGAATCGCCATGATGGGACTGAAGGGCGTTAATCCACACATTGATCAGCCAGCTACCGATTCGAACTGGCCCCAATACGGTGGTCGGCCGGATCAGTCCAAATATGTGCGCCTAGACCAGATCACGAAGCAGAATGTTGGCCAGTTAAAAGTGGCCTGGCATTATCCGACGGCTGATAAAGTTGAGTATTTATTTAACCCGATCATCGTCGATGGGGTGATGTATGTGCTGGCGAAGAATAATTCGCTGGTAGCGCTCGATGCGGCAACGGGCAAAGAACTCTGGATCCATGCGAATCTGAACGGAATTACCTGGCGGGGCATCAATTATTGGGAGAGTAAAGATCGTAAAGACCGGCGATTGCTTTTTTGCCTGAACAATACCTTACAGGCCATCGACGCGCAAACGGGTAAGTCGATTCTAAGTTTCGGTACCAATGGTTCGGTTTCACTGCGGGAAGGATTAGGCCGTGATCCATCGACAATCGGACGTATTCAGTCGACCACACCCGGCTGTATTTTTGACAATCTGATTCTTTTGGGATCATCACCCGGCGAAAACCTGTTTTCGGCACCGGGTCACCTTCGGGCTTACAATGTCGTTACGGGTCAACTCGCCTGGGTGTTTCATACGATTCCCCATCCGGGCGAGTTTGGCTACGACACCTGGCCGAAAGATGCCTACAAATACGTTGGTGGAGCGAATACGTGGGGTGAAATCACGCTCGATGAAAAGCGAGGAATTGCCTATTTTCCCGTCGGCTCACCCACCTATGACTACTATGGTGCCGACCGGATTGGTAGTAACCTGTTTGGCAACTGCCTCCTGGCCCTCGACGCCCGTACCGGCAAACGGCTGTGGCACTTCCAGACGGTTCACCATGATTTATGGGATTATGATCTGACGGCAGCCCCGCAACTGCTGACGGTTCGGCACAAGAACCAGTCTGGAGGGACGAAGCTAATTGATGCTGTAGCGATAGCCACCAAGCAGGGGTTCTTATTTGCCTTTGATCGGGTCACAGGCAAGCCGTTGTGGCCTATTCAGGAAAGGCCCGTACCGGCGAGCAATATGCCCGAAGAACAAGCCTGGCCAACGCAACCCTTTCCGACTGTACTCCCGCCTTTTAACCGGCAAAACGTAACCGTCAATGATATTAACCCATACATGACGGCAGAAGAACGGGAGTCTTGGAAAACTCGAATTGCAGCGGCCAAAACAGGTTTGTTTACTCCAATTTCTGATCAATATGAGGTAATTGCCATGCCCGGAGCTGTGGGTGGTGCTAATTATGGGAACACAGCTGCAAACCCTCAAAAGGGAATTATGTACGTAGCGGCTCAGGAATATCCATCCGTCTATCGACTCGCAAAAACTGAACTGGGTCAGGCCGCCTTATCCGCCGATCAGGTAACGCGGGCAATGACTGTCTACAAAACTAATTGCCAGTCGTGTCATGGTGCCAATCGAGCGGGTGTTGTCGGCCCATCACTGCTTGACATCGGTACACGGCTCAACTTTGACAACTTCAAAGGCGTGGTTGCGGTGGGTAAAGGCCAAATGCCTGGCTTTCAGCATATCGACGAACAGACGCTAAGCGCCCTGTATCGGTTTCTGGGCGGTACCATCGAATCCGCCAACCGTCGGCCTCAGGGCGCTCCAGCCGGTTCAGTAACGATGCCTAATGGACCTGTGGTTGCTTCGGGTGGCGCTCCAGATGTACCCAGTGGTTTTGCGGCCATGCGATCTGCCAATGCATTACGCGCTTACCCCGAAGGAGTGGCCAGACCCGCCAATAAATACTCCTCTGGATACGGATTGGAATATTCCAATCTGCTGAGTCCACCCTGGTCGTTTATTGTCGCCTACGACCTGAATACGGGAACCATCAAATGGAAGAAAGTTATCGGGCAGGATATCCGGGTGCTAAAGCAGGGTGGGAAAGATACCGGTACGCCCATTGGTTCGCAACGGAAAGGAATGATTGTCACATCGAACGGGCTACTATTCGCGACATCCAAGGGAGGGAAGATTTATGCTTTCGATGCTGAAACGGGCCAGACGCTCTGGACGGATGAACTGCCGAAAGAAACGCAGGGGCTATTATCTATGTACGAAGCGAAAGGACGTCAATACCTTGTGGTTAGCTCTACGGCCAGCTTTACCGTCGAGAGTGTGGCTAAGGACGATACAAGTATTCGGGCTAATGGATTACCATCGGGTTACGTCGTGTATGCCCTTCCTGAAAAATGATCATAAATTAATAGAACACGATTATTATGATCTGCATGATTTACACAGATCATAATCGTCATAAAAAACAGCGTTCTCTTAGTAAACCTTATCCCTATGGAACGAAGAACCTTTCTGAGCAGTGCTTCCGGCCTGATAATAACCGTCTGGGCTTCATCGGCTTTCCGACCGATGAAGCCCGATAAAATGGATCGAATTGCCATGGGGACGGTTTTGTTTCGCTACCGGTTTAAACAGACAAAGCCAAAGGAAATAGCCACTATCGCAAACGAACTGACACTGCTGGATGTACCGGCCTATTACAAGGAACGGTTTGGCATTCGGCAGCTTGAATTCTGGAGCAATCATTTCGAGTCACTCGAAAAATCGTATCTGGATCAGCTTAAAGCCAGCATGAAAACCAGTTCATCGCGCCTGATAAATGTGCAGGTGGATAGCGCATACGACCTGGCATCCAACGACGAAACCGAGCGGCAACGGAGTCTGGCCCACGTGAAAGAGTGGATGGATGCCGTAGCGTATCTGGGTTCACCCTGCGTTCGTATCAATCCCGGTCGGGCGAATGGATCGGTTGAAAAGAGCATCGAGTCGATGAAAGTGGTCAACCAATATGCTCAACGCAAAAAGCTCATTTTGTTGACCGAAAACCACTTCGGCTTAGAGATGAATCCCGATGTACACGTGCGCATCGTGCAGGAAGCAGGCCCCAAGAACATTTACACCCTGCCCGACTTCGGTAATTATTCGCAGGCGGCTCGCTTCGACGCGTTGGCGAAGATCATGCCTTATGCCTACCTGATCTCGGCCAAAGCGGATAGTTTCAATGAGCATATGGAACACACCTCCTACGATTTCGATCAATGTGTTCAACTGGCCGAACGGATGGGGTTCAAGGGTATTTATTCGCTTGAACAGTACAGTGGTAAGTACCTGAATCTGGATTACGAAAAGGTAGCCGACTGGCTGATTGAGCACGTAAAACGCAACATTTAGACAACAAACCACTTACCCTGTGAAAACTTTACTGTGTTGTCTGTTGCTGTTCTGCGCTAATATTTCATTTGGGCAGTCTGGCGCGTCGGAAGCCAAAGCTGGCATCGGGCTAACGTTTGTGCCCGATGTTATCGTCAAAGGGTCGAGCTTGACTGGTTGGCATTCGCTGGGGCAGGCCGACTGGCGGGCCGAAAATGGCGAACTGATTGGCACGCTAAAACCTGGCTCTTCGGGAGGCTGTCTCGTGCTGGATCGTTCCTATCAGGACGTAGGATTTCATGCGCAGTTCCGCTGTACAGGCGGTAGCGAAACGGGTACTCTGTTCAGACTGGAGAAAACAGCGGATGGGTATAAAGGAATTCTGGTATCGATTCGGGAAACGGAAGTAGGTTCCTATCGTATCACGCTGGATGCACAAGGACATGAATTGACACGGGAGAAGTTACGGTCGGCGGGTAGTATTGTTCGACTGGCGCCACCGCCCAAACCTAACGAGACTGCGAATAATGCGGCTGCTAACCGGAACCGTCGCCCGGCTTATTTTGGACTGAAACTACCCATTTCGCGCGTAGAAAGTAGCTATCGTCCGAACGACTGGAATCAGGTTGAGATTTTTCTGGACAACAACATTATCCGTACGTTTCTCAACGACAGTGGTGAAATGGCCGGTGGAGCTACCGATGAAGAGGCTGGTCGGTACGGCCCTATCGCCTTATACGTAGGTGGAACCGGCGAAGTTCGCTTCAAGGAGGTTGGTTATAAAGATGCCGCCCTGCGGACCATGCCCACCGAAAAAACATCGGATCGTTTCCAGGTGCAACGAATCAACGACATGTATTATTCGTGGGGTGCAGGTGCAGGTGATTTCAACCGGGATGGCACTCCCGACCTAGTGGCTGGTCCTTATATTTACTTCGGGCCTGATTTCACCCAGTCACGGGAAATTTATCCGGCTTTTCCGTTCAATCCGTCGAAAGAATTTACGGACGTTAACTGTCAGTACACCTACGATTTTAATGGTGACGGCTGGACTGACATCCTGACCGGACCACCCCGCGCTACATTGTACCTGAACCCAAAAGGCGAATCACGTCGCTGGGATAAATTTGAGGTCGTGGTGCCTGTTCAGACGGAGGTTACCTTATTTAAAGACATTGACAACGACGGCAAACCCGAACTGATTTACGGGGCGGAGGGTGAACTTCGCTATGCCAAACCTGACCCTACCGACCCCACGAAACCCTGGACCGTGCATCCTGTTTCAGAAAAAGGCTATTTCCTGGCGCATGGGATTGGCCTTGGGGATATTAACAGCGACGGACGAATCGACCTGATTAATCCGAACGGCTGGTGGGAACAGCCCACGGCTGATAGCAGTGGGAAATTATGGCCTTATCATTCAGCGGCATTTGCCCGATACGGCCACCGGGGGCCGGGCGTGGGAGGCAGCATGATGGCTATTTACGACGTCAATGGCGACAAGCTGAACGACGTTGTAACGGGCCTCAACGCACACGGTTTCGGCTTGGGCTGGTACGAACAGAAACGGGACTCTAATGGAACGATCACCTTTGTTCAGCACGTGATCAGTGACGATTTCTCCACGAAAAATGCCGGTAACGTAACTTTTTCACAGCCCCACGGCTCTACGCAGGCGGATATCGATGGCGATGGAATACCTGATTTCATTGTGGGGAAACGCTATTGGTCACACCTGGATAACTACTTCGACCCGGACCCATATGGCCCCCCGGTTCTGTACTGGTACCGGACCGTTCGGAACCCCAAAGCGCCGGGTGGTGCCGAGTTTGTACCCGAACTGATTCACAACCGATCAGGGGTTGGATCAGATGTACTGGCGACAGACCTAAATAAAGACGGTGCTATCGACATTGTTACGTCCACCGACCGGGGTACGTTCATTTTCTGGAACCAGAAAGGCGAAAAGCAACGCCCTAAGATGAAGTAGCAGGGCGAGTACAGTTTCTTAAAATTGCCCAATAAACTTCACTCATAAACAGCCTATTAAGCCTTTATTAAGATTTTTTTAAGTGAGGGCGCCGTACTTCACGACGGGTTCAATTAATTCAATTACAGCTATCGAACAGTATCGCTTCCACGCAGGCTTTTTATCTGTTTTTGCTTTCTGATTTACCAGTACGTATGAAAACAACTGCATTTCTATTCCTATCCCTGACAGGTTGGTTACTAGGTATCACAATCGGTAGAGGCCAACCTGCCGAGGTGAAATACGACGAAAAAGGTTGCCTTTATACCCGTTACAAAGGGCTGGTGATGGCAGGCTATCAGGGCTGGTTTGCCGCCCAGGGCGATGCCTCTGAACGAGGCTGGCATCATTATCAGAAACGGGGAAAATTCGAACCGGGTTACGCATCGATTGACTTCTGGCCGGATGTGAAAGACTATCCGATTACGTACAAAACGGCTTTTCAATTTGCGGATGGTAGTCCGGCATCCCTCTACAGCCCTTTTGATGAGAGCAGTGTCGACCTGCATTTTAACTGGATGAAAGAGTACGGGATCGACGGGGTTTTTATGCAGCGATTTCTGACCGAAGTGAAGTCTGAAAAAGGAAAGCGACATTTCAACAAGGTGCTGGAGAATGCGCTGAAAGCAGCTAAGAAACACCGCCGGGCCATCTGCATCATGTATGACCTGAGTGGCTCAACCTCCGCTGATATGGAGCTGCTGGTAAAGGATTGGGAGGAAGTGCAACAGCTATTTTCGCTATTCAATAACCAAGAAAACCCGACTTATCTGCGGCACAACGGCAAACCCCTCCTGGCAATCTGGGGTGTAGGCTTTAACGACGGTCGACGGTACACCACGGCCGATATTCAGGTGCTGGTGGATCGGGTAAAAGGCCCGACGAAAAAAACGTCGATTCTACTCGGTGTATCATACTACTGGCGAACAATGACCAAAGATACCGAAGTCTCTGACCGACTCCATCCGCTCATTAAAAGCGCCGACATTATTATGCCCTGGGCGGTGGGTCGCTATAAACCCGAAACGTACGCTACGGTAGCGGGCAGTACACTGGCAGACGACATTGCCTGGTGTAAAGCGGCTAAAGTGGATTACGTACCGCTGGTTTTTCCGGGGTTTAGCTGGGGGAATCTCAAAAATAGTCCCAATGTCTATAACCAGATTCCGCGGTTAAAAGGCGATTTCCTCTGGCAGCAGGTGGCTGGTGCCAAAGCAGCCGATGCCCAGAGTCTCTACGTAGCCATGTTCGATGAAGTTGATGAAGGCACTGCCATCTTCAAAACTCGCCGAGAGAACGAATTGCCCCTGAATGGCGAAGGCAAGTTTGTTGGCATTGAATCCGACCTGGGTTCGGATTATTACCTCTGGCTCACGGGGCAGGCTGCTCACTGGTTTCATGGTAAGAAAGGGTATAGTCCCCAAAAGCCTGGTCGCAAGAAATAAACGCATGATGAATAAGTTACAGCATCTATCTGGCTTTCGGCTGTGCGGCTAGCATTCTATGTCGATCCACTTACCGGCTCAGGTGGGCACGGGCATGTGGAAGATCTGCCTCTATCACTTTTTACCGGCTTTTATCGGAAACCAAATCGCTTCGTTCAGTTGTTGGCTACGTACCAGGTAATTTTACCAGCATATCAAATCGGAGGGCTTTGACCCCTTGCGGATACAAAAATGAGCAAACACGGACGAATTCTTGTCGCCATGAGTGGTGGCATTGACTCTTCATTGGCAGCGGTGTTGCTGCACGAAGAAGGCTACGAGGTCATTGGCATGACCATGAAAACCTGGGATTACGCATCCTCAGGTGGTACAAAAAAAGAAACCGGCTGTTGCAGCCTCGACAGCATCAACGACGCCCGCAATATTGCCGTCAGTCTCGGTTTCCCCCATTATATTCTGGACATTCGGGAAGAATTTGGTGATGCCGTAATCGACCACTTTACAGGTGAATACCTCGAAGGCCGGACACCCAATCCGTGCGTTATGTGCAATACCCACATCAAATGGGATGCCCTGCTTCGCCGGGCCGACCGCCTTGACTGTGAATCAATTGCAACGGGCCACTATGCCCATATTCGAGAAGAAGGCGGCCGATTTGTTTTATCCAAAGGCATTGACTCGCTGAAAGATCAATCCTACGTTTTGTGGGGTGTATCGCAGGAGAGTTTGAGCCGGACGAAATTACCACTGGGCCATTTGCGCAAATCTGAAATTCGGGAAATGGCTAAAGAACGGGGCTTCATGGAACTGGTTACTAAATCGGAATCCTACGAAATCTGCTTTGTTCCCGATAACGATTACCGGGGCTTTTTGAAACGGCGTATGCCAGGTCTGGAAGCCGAAGTTGCCGGTGGAAATTTCGTTATGGAAGGCACGGGAAAAGTGCTGGGCAAACACCAGGGCTATCCGTTCTATACCATTGGCCAACGCAAAGGGCTAGGTATGGCATTTGGCCAACCGATGTTCGTCACCGAAATCCGGAAAGACACCAACGAGGTGGTTTTGGGAGTCGACAAAGACCTCTTCCGCGATGGCATGATTGTCAGCAAATTAAATCTGCAAAAGTACGACCACATCAATGGGCCACTCGAAACGGTAACCAAAGTGCGCTACAAAGACCCCGGCACGCCCGCTACGATTTCGCAATCTGGCGACAAAATTGAAGTGCTGTTCAGCGAAGGGGTTTCGGCTATTGCTCCGGGTCAGGCTGCCGTTTTCTATGAAGGCGACGACGTCATTGGTGGCGGCTGGATAATGAAAAGCTTCCGTCAAAACGACGTTCGGCAAAGCGAAGCGCAGGACAATCAACTGGTCGCAGCAACCAGCGCGGTTTAGTTACTGGTTGAACCTATAGATCGAGTAACGACAGAGACACAAAGGGTATGGAGAAAACTAAAACCTCCGTGTCTTTTGTGTCTCTGTCGTTAAAATCTGTTATTTGTAAAGCAACTAGCCGTTCAAGAACCCCTTTCATGAAAAAAAACCTTTTGCTTTCTGTCTTTTTAATGGCCTTAGCCGGTCAGTTATTAGCCCAAGCGCCAACAGTCAGTATACCTCCCAAAGGCCATCCTAACTCTAGCGGGCCCGGCTGGAGACCGCTCTTCGCCAGTGATCTCTCGGATGCTGGTTTTCCAAAAGGCGTTTGGAGCATTGATGATGGCGGTATTCTGACCGCTACTGCCGATAAAGCCATCTGGACGGCTGTGCCTTACGACGATTTCATATTGGATTTACTATTCAAAACCGCCGACGGCACCAATAGTGGCGTGGTGGTGCATGCCAGCGATACCACCAACTGGATTCCAAATTCGGTGGAGATTCAAATTGCCGACGATTATGCCAAACAGTGGGCCGAATCGCCAACAAACTGGCAGTGTGGTGCTTTTTTTGGCCATCAGGCCGCCATCAAGCAACAAATAGTTAAAAAGCCCGACGAGTGGAACCGGTATACCATCACCTGCCAGGGCAAGATGATTTACATCGTTCTCAATAACCAGTTAGTGAATACGATAGACCTGTCGAAATTCACGTCTGCCAAAACTAATCCCGATGGGTCGCCTGTGCCTGAATGGCTCAGCAAACCACCCGCTGATCTGCCCCTCCACGGCTATATTGGCTTACAGGGCAAGCATGCCGGTGCTCCCATCTACTTCCGCAATCTGAAGATTAAACCGTTATAAGTAGCGTGGACGGTCGGCCGTTGTTGTGGAAACCCGCGCTATACGAACCCAACCGCACCCGCTGGTTGTTCCAACCTTATGCAAACCGAACCCCGGACCCGCCACAGTCGCGCTCTACCCGAATTACGTTTTTCGCTTAATCTGCTGTATGTAGGAAAATTTCTGTTAGGTATGAATGCCTCCAAGTCGACCAATGATAGTGGACTGGATGCATTTGATGAGCGCATTGAAGACATAACAGATGAATTGGTAGCCACTGAACTCCTTCACGAAGCGGCTGTACTTGCCGGAGATATTTTACCAACACCAGAGAACGAGGTTTAACCCTTTTGTTTTTATGCCCGATTCGCCTTCGGCCCGTTCATGGGCTGTCCTTTTCGATATGGACGGTGTGTTGATCGACAACACTGATTTCCATATCAATGCATGGTTACAATTTGCCCAACGCCACAATCGCCCACTTACGAAAGACCAATACGTTGAAAACATCAATGGGCGCGTATCCGCCGATGCGATGGCTTATGTATTTCAACGCCCCATTTCAGCCGGGGAGTTGATCGTTCTGACAGAAGAGAAAGAAGCGATTTACCGCGAGTTATATCGTCCGCACCTCCAGCCAGCACCGGGTCTGCTCGACTTTCTGAGTGCCTTGAAGGCGCAGGGCGTTAAACTGGCCGTGGGTACCTCGGCACCCGAGAGCAACGTTCTGTTTACCCTCGACGGACTTCCGCTACGCCCTTATTTCGATGCAATTGTAGATGCCAGTATGGTTAAAAAGGGTAAACCCGACCCCGAAATTTACCTGACAGCGGCTAAGCACGTGGGCATAGAACCTGCCCGATGCGTGGTATTTGAAGATGCATTTGCGGGTATTGAAGCGGGTTTACGGGCAGGTATGACCGTCGTAGCCGTAGCAACAACGCATACCCGGAATGAGTTAGCCGGCACAGGTGCAGCGCTGATTGTCGATGATTTTAGGCAACTAACGGTCGAGGCTGTGCAGAAGTTAATTAGTTAGTCTATTCCGATTCCGTTCATTCGGGTTTAACCAGTCGCTCTTTGGTGGCATCGGTTAATTGACGTAGCGTTGCCATTTTTTCGGTAGGCAGTTTTGATTTGGTCAACCAATTGTCGAACAGATCGAAACGCCATCCATAAATCTTAGCCGGATGTTTGTCCAGATAAGCTGTCAGACGTTCCATAGCCTGTGCACCTGTCTGTTCATTCTTCAGAACAGCTATGCAGATTTCAAGATATTCCTTCAGCGTGGCATAGCCATCCCGCATCTGATCCATCGGCAGATCGGCAATGGCTCGCTTCGCCCGGTCATATTGCCCCGTTAGCAAACTCAGTTCAACAATTGTCAGACGGATTCCAGGATCGGGATGCATCAATTTTTCATACGCCCGAATCGCCTTGCGATAACTGGAATCCGCATCGGCCAGTTTATCTTTCATGGCCAGATAGCGGCCTCGCTCGGTATGAACAAGACCAGTTAAAGGGCTATAGGTATCCGCTGGCGGAAGGAACGATTCAGCCTGCGTAATAGCCGACAGAGCCGCATCATACTGGCCCATTATACCTAACACGAATGCTTTCTGCTGCCAGTACGTAGCCAACGTCCGGGTGGTAGCCATCGTATCCGACAATTTTTCCTTTCGAAGCTGGGGGGCGTATTGAATGGCTTTATCATAATCAGCCAGCGCTTCAGGGTATTCTTTTCGAAAAACATGAAAGCTTGCCCGCTGCCCATAAGCAAAGGAACGTATGGTATCGGGTGCGTACTCAATGGCTTTCCCCAGATCACCCAGAACACCCGCCCAATCACGCTGCCTTGCTCTATGAGCTGACATTTGCATGTAGGCAGAAGATACCCTTCGGTTGGGTTTACTTAGACTTTCCAGTGGCACTAAACCGGCTTCGATAAAGGCAACGCGTACCGATTCTTTATCATGAAAATCACGGTTCAGCGATTCAGGAAGTCGATTCTCAGCCACAGCGAGGGTCTGCAAAGCAGGTACATCCAGCAGACCCACGGGCAATTCAGTTAGCAGATTCTGAGAGAGAACCAGCATTTGCCAGACTGTATTTTTCCAGTCAATCATGGGTAACCTACTGATATTACAATTAGTAACCTTCAGGTGGGTTAGTCGTTTCATCCGGGCAGCTTTGGTAAACACATCGTCGGCATCGAGCTGAGGTTGTCGGTCAATGAATAAATCCCACAATTGTGTACAGTGCACAATGCTATCAGGCAATTGCTGTATGCCCCCCATAGCGCCTTCTATAACTTTATCCTTTCCACTAATTCTCAGATTCCCCAATTTGCCCAAACGGCCAAGTGAATTTGGCAAACCCTCTAACCGGTTTCGCTCCAACGAAATACTTGTCACATGCTGCCATTGCCCAATGCTAGTTGGGAGGGCAATTAATTCATTATTAGTCAGCGTCACCTGCCGAAGTTTAGTCAATGCCCCAATTTGCTCAGGCAAGAGCCGGATCTGAGTGCCCATAATCGTTAGGTACTCTAATGCATACAACTCACAAATAGATGCGGGTAATTCAGTGATTGGATTCGTTTCAATCGTTAAATTGGTTAGGGTATGCAATGATCCAAAGTTGGCAGGCAACGCGGTCAATTCATTGGTACCAATATGTAATTCAATCAGGCTTTTCAATTGAGAAAAGGTGGCAGGCAGACTCCTCAACCGGTTGTTGCCAATTAACAATCTTTTTAGGGAATCCAGTTGACCCATACTAGCAGGAAATCCGGTTAACTGATTGTTATTCAGCGACAGGAACTGAAGTTTCCGTAGTTTCCCCAGTTCTTCCGGGAGCTGTTCGAGTTGATTAGCCTGGAGCGAAAGAAGACGAAGGTTCACCAACCGGCTAATCGACGCGGGCAGTTGGATTAGCTTGTTATTATAAGCAGCCAGGGTTTCCAAATGGGTTAGTCGGCCAAGCTCTTCGGGTAAACTAACCAATTGATTATTGGCAATATTTAAATTCTGTAAGTTGGTCAGCTTCCAGATGTTGGGCATCTGACGTAGTTTATTGCCCATTAACCCAAGTTCGTTCAGGTTCGTTAGTTGAGCAAGTGTGGCTGGCAATGAATCGAGTCCACAATGGCTAAGGCTCAGTTTTTGTAATTGCTTTAAAGAGCCAATACGATCAGAAAGCCGGTTAAGCGGAACACTTTCAATTCGTAATTCGGTAAGCTGATCTAGCTTACTAATACAATCTGGAATCTGAGTAGGTGTACGAATCCCACTTATGGATAAGGTGCGCAACTGAGTGAGCGAGCAAAACCCGGACATATCTATAGCCTGTTGGTTTCGAATGCTAAGCCGTTCCAAACCCGGCAACCCAGCAAAGGTGGCCGCATCGACCAACAAGTCTGGATTGCCGCTCAATTCAACAGACTTCAGATTCTTCAACTCATTAAGCGCTAGTTTCCGTAAGGAACGAATGGTTTCCAGGGCCAGCGTTTCCAACCGAGACAGACTCGTTAAGGTGTGCTGAAACGTAAGCGAATCAATCGTAACATTTGTCAGCGTCAGCTGGCTTAATGTGCTGAGATTGGTGAACGTCTGCTGATTGACCAGAAAATTTATTCCACTGATTCGTAAAGCGGTAATCTGAGGTAATTGTGGGAAGTAAATTGGCAACGGCTTGACTTGCTGCCAGCTGGATATATCAAGCGAGCGAAGCGATTTCAGTCCAGCCAGGGCGTTGAATGACGTGTCCCACTGGAAACCCGAACCACTAAGCCGAACGTCATGCAAGTTGGGAAAATGCATAAAGGCAGCGGGCAACGTTACTAAGCCACCAGATTCGGTTTTATTGGGGAAATAAGGGTTTACCGTAATAGTAAGGCGCTCTAAGGCCGGCCAATTCTGAATTATCTGAAACAAAGAATCCGTTTGCAGAGGCATTGCTCCACTCAGGTTGATGGTCAGCACGCGTACCGTCTGCAGCTGGCTTAAGTCAGCCAAGCCACCCTGTTTCAACATAGTACCATCAATGGTCAAAGCCTCAACTTTACTGCCCTCCTTTACTTTTTTGAGTAGGTGAGAAAAGCTTGTATAGGCATTCGGATAGGCTAACGAATTATCCTGAAACACAGATGATGCCGTGCGAGGAACAGGATACCAACCGGGTAAGACATCCAGTTCTGCTACTAATTTTTGCCCGTGCTGAGCGGAGCTGTTGGTAAGTCTTATTACGATAAATCCAAGTACGAACAGCCAGTGTTTCCATCTGTTGAGCCGCATATTTTGTGTACTTTTGTTGCCGAGTTTCTAACGTTCGCATGAATATACAGCCATTGATTGAAACAACAAATCAAGCATTGATCCCGGCCCGAGAGGGCTTTTTCTTTCCGCCTGAGTGGCACCCGCATGTGGCTACCTGGCTCAGTTGGCCCCATACCGAAGCCTCCTGGACCCGCGAGCAACAGGAGCTGATGTTCCCGGCCTACATTGAGTTTATCAAAGCGATTGCCGAAAGTGAGCAGGTATGCATTAACGCCCACAACGAGATCGTTATCCAGGCGGCCAAACTACGTTTACTGGCTGCCGGAGCCGATATGAGCCGCATTACCCTCCTGCCCCACCCAACCAACGACTCCTGGTGCCGCGATCACGGTCCGGCCTTTCTGATTAATCCTGAGAAAAAAGAACGGATGATTGTCAACTGGGGGTACAACGCCTGGGGAGGCAAATATCCGCCTTATGATCGCGACGATCTGATTCCGATTGAAATTGCCCACTATCGTAACCTGGATTATGTGACACCCGGTATCATTATGGAAGGTGGCTCTGTGGAGTTCAACGGAGCTGGTACCGTATTGACCAGCCGGGCCTGTTTGCTTAACCAGAACCGAAATGCCCACCTGACCCAGGCGAAAATAGAGCAGTACCTCTGCGATTACTATGGCGTACAGCAGGTACTTTGGGTGGAAGAAGGCATTGTTGGCGACGATACCGATGGCCACATTGACGATACGGTTCGCTTTGTCAATGAGGATACCGTCATAGCCGCGTATGAATCGAACCAAAACGATGCCAATTACCCGTTTCTCCAGGAAATCCACCAGGAACTGAAGGAAATGCGGCTGCTGAATGGTAAGCAACTCAATATCGTTGAGCTACCCATGCCCGATCCTGTTGTGAGTGATGGCCTTCGCCTACCCGCTTCGTACGCTAATTTCCTGATCACAACTGGCTCGGTCATTGTACCAACCTTCCGCTGTGCTAAAGACCAGCAAGCGCTGGATATCATCGGCAGCTGTTTCCCCGACCGTAAAATCGTAGGAATTGATTCAACCGATATTGTCTGGGGGCTGGGCAGTTTCCATTGCCTGAGCCAGCAGGAACCAAGCGTTTAGATAATGAAGAGTGAAAAATGAAGAATAGGTTCGACTTGCTTTTTTCTATTCTTCATTTTTCACTCTTCATTCTTCACTAATCAAAACCATGTACGACAACAAAACCTTCCGATCCGTTACCAATACACCAAATGGTGACGTAAGTGGTGATACGCTTTTTCACTATCACCAGCAGGATAAACTTGTGTGGGCTGAGTATGCCGGAGGAGACATCGTCAAAGGGTTTCTGATTGCGGTTGTACTGGAAGGCGGCTTTTTAGACATGCGTTATGAGCATGTCAACAGTCAGGGTAAGTTGATGACGGGTCGTTGTTCTTCGGCACCTGAATTACTACCCGACGGTCGAATTCGTCTGCATGAGCAATGGCAGTGGACCAGTGGTGATGGTTCCTCAGGAACATCTATTGTTGAAGAAGTTTTTGTATGAATTTTTCACAAAATCAATAGAACGCTGATTTTTATGATAATTAGATGAGGTAAGATTTAGTTGATTAAAATCTGTACAAATCATAACCACACCAGTGGCTCTGAATCCTAAAAATCAGCCGGTCCGCCGGTGCGGGACTATTAACAAAATCATGAGAATCATTTTAATCAGTGTAATCCCGGTTCTGATACTAGTAGGCTGCGCCCGCCAACCAACGCTCACCGCAGAACTGGTGCCCCGTTCGCTAAAAGCGGTTAATCTGGAAGAAACCATCAGTCGGCGCGATGAGCTGATGATGGCCTATTCGTTAACCAGCTACGACTCCAACAACAAGCCTGTCGCTGTTGTTAATGGAGGCTGGGGCGTTGAGACCGTTCGGAAAGATGAACAGCTTGATCTACGTTCCGCTGCTTCACCCGAACACAATCCTGCGAAACCGATCAGTCTGGCATTGCCTCGAAATGGACGTATTGTGGCATCGGTCGTTTTAATTGAGGTCGATGACTATAACCAGGCCAAAGAAACGATTTCGAAAATTCAGAAGATTCATAACATAGTTGCCATTCCGATTGGATTGCTCCTGACCGTCACCGAGGTGCTGACACCCCTGAAGTATGTATCGGCCGGATTGGTTGCGTCGGGAGTTGGATTGCAACTCGTTGATAAACTGGATGATGATGATCTGCTGGGACAAAGTAGTGTTGACCTTCGCGAAGCCGATTTACGCCAGAAGAAACAGCGGCTGGTGCATGTGCCGGCGGTGTTTACCGGCCAGAATATGAAAGATGCCTTCGACTATCGGCTGGAGTATGACATTCAGCTTAAAGCGGTGAAAATCCAGCCGGTACGCCAATAAGCGTGTTGGCACATCGTTCCCTATAGATAACGAATGTTTTTGCCTTTGTATCTGTTTCACCTATACGTCCAAAATTACCTTTACTAGACGCTATGCGCCATTTAACAGGCGGTTTTTTATTGGCCTTACTCGTAATAACAGCCTGTAAAACAACTGCACCGGTTGTTCAGCAAACACCACCCCCGAAGCCAGTTATTCTGACATTGGGCAACAAACCTTTTACGACCGATGACTTTTTTCAGTCGTTTACCAAAAACCAGCTTTCGTCTGATTCGACTCAGCGAACCGACGTCAAAGGCTACTTCGATCTCTATACGAATCTAAAACTGAAAGTTCTGGCAGCCGAAACAGAAGGTCGTGATACGACCGAGGCCTTTCGGGAGGAAATGAATACCTACCGGAAGCAACTGGCGCAGTCCTATCTGACCGACAAAGTGCTTGTTGAAGCGCTCACGGCTGAGGCTTACCAGCATATGCAGGAAGACGTCAACGCATCGCATATTCTGCTATCGGTTTCCGAAGATGCGCTACCTGCCGATACCCTTAAAGCCTACCAAAGCGCGCTGGCTTTGCGGAAACAGGCGCTGGCAGGTGAAGATTTTTCCAAATTGGCCCGTGAGTATTCACAGGATGCCGCAACGGCTCAAACTGGAGGAAGTCTGGGCTACATTACGGCGTTTGGGGTTGTTTATCCACTCGAGATTGCCGCCTACACAACGCCCGTTGGTAGCATTTCGCAGCCCGTTCGAACACGGTTTGGCTATCACCTGATCAAAGTTAACAATCGCCGACCCAGCCGTGGACGCGTTCGGGTAGCCCACATCCTGGTACGTATGAGCCCTGGTGCCGATGAAGCGGGCCAGAAAATGGCGCAGAACCGCATTGATGCTGCCTATACACGCCTGCAAAAAGGCGAATCGTTTGAACTGGTGTGTCGCGAGCTATCGGATGATGCAACCTCGAAATCAAACGGGGGCGTGCTACCCCTCTCAACGCCCGACCGGCCCTGGGTACCGGCCTTTGATGATGCTGCGTTTGCTCTGACTAAAGTAGGTGATTACTCAAAACCCGTCCGAACCAATTACGGCTGGCACATCATCAAACTTATTGAACGCAAAGCACTGGAACCTTATGCAACCATGGCGGCTCCTTTACGGCAGCGCGTCATGACCGATAGCCGGGCTGAAGTGTTGCGACAATCAACGGTTCAGAAACTTCGAAAAGACTATACGGTGCAGGAAGATAAAACCGTTCTTGAGAATGCTGTAGCCAAAGCCGATAGTAGTTTACTCCGAGGTCAGTGGCGCTTTACAGAACCGCTCGATCCCTCGTTACAGAACAAACCCATTGTCACAATTTCGGGGCAGCCGTATACCGTTAACCAGTTTTTTGCCTATGTCCGCCAACGGCAGCAACCGCCCCGGAATCCGGCATTGGCCACTACGACAACCTCAACAGCCCCAACCGCAGAGCACACGGTAGCTGGCTCTCCAAGCGTTGCCATGTACCGCCAGTTTGATCGGTTTGTTGGCGACCGCCTGATTGCCACTGAAGAAGCGAATCTGGACAAAAAATCAGCAGAATTCAAGTCCCTGATGAGCGACATTCGCGATGGTGTACTGCTTTCGCAGGTGATGGAGCAGAATGTATGGGAGCGTTCGATGGTTGATTCGACGGGACAGCGCCAGTATTATGAGCAACATAAAGCCGAGTACCGACTTCCCAAACGGGCCATTGCTACGCTGGTCATCGCCCAAACCGATAGCCTTCTGAAACAGGCATCAAGTGTCTTCAGCGGGAAACCACCCTATCAGCTTCGGCGGTCGGCAGCTCCGATTGCGTTTGACAAGAACCAGACAGCCTTAACACCCGCTCAACGCGAAACGTTATTCGACCTGCTGGTAGTATTGGGACATAATCCAGATTACGTTGTTGAAGTAACCGGGTCACATGACCCAACCGAACGCGATTCAGTTTCGGCTGGCCGGATTCGCAACGTGGTTGGCTACCTACAAAAAAACGGAATTTCGTTGAGCAGAATCATGGAGAAAGACTATCAGGGGGCGCGGCCAGGTGTTTCAAAAGATGCTCAGCGTAACGTGACCTTTCAATATTTCAGCAATGCAAAGGATGATGTTGCCAAAATCATCAATAGCAAGTATCCGGTAACGTCGGGTATGCCACCGGCCCTTTCTATTACCGAAGGATCCTTTGCGCAGGGAACGAACCCGTACCTCGATTCAATTAACCAATGGAAAGTGGGCACAACCACCCTGCATCGTGATACTAAAGCAATTGCCGTGATCATTAGTCGGATCGAGCCCGCTCGTACCAAAACGTTTGCCGAAGCTCGTGGTACCGTCATTAACGAATATCAGGCCCTGCTTGAAAAACAATGGCTTGCGCAACTCCGGCAAACATACCCAGTAAAAGTAAACGAAGCCGAAATTCAGAAGTTAGTGAAGTAGAAATTGGTAGAGTAAGTTGAGTGGGTGAAGTAGGTGTAGTTGGTACAGAGAGTAACTTTACTCACTCCATCTATTCCACCCACTTAACTTACTTCACTACTCACTAACTCCACCGAACCCCAAATTCCACTTAAAATTTCTTAAAACACAGACCGCTTGCCGTTCTGTACGTATATTTGAGAATATGAAAAAAGTAATCAGCAGTGTGCTCTTTATTTTGGTTGGCTGTTTCCTGACGGCACCCAGTTTTGGGCAGGGTCAGGGAGTTAGTCTGAACAAGATCATCGCCAAAGTAGACAATTACTATGTTCTACGGTCTGATCTCGACGAAGCCTACCAATCCTACGTTGGTCAAAACCAGACACCTCCGCAAAAATGTCAGTTGCTGGAAAGTCTCGTTGTCAACAAAATGATGCTGGCCAAAGCCGAGATTGACTCGGTTGTGGTTGATGACAAAATCGTAGACAGCGAACTCGACTCCCGCATGCAGTACATGGTGCAGCAGTTTGGTTCCGAAAAAAGTATTGTTGAAGCCTATGGCAAGAGCCTGGAAATGCTCAAAAGTGAGCTGCGGACCCAGGTGAAAGAACAGAAGGTTGTCCAGAAAATGCAACAAAAAATTACGACCGACGTGAAAGTGACTCCGCGTGACGTGCGTAAGTTTTTCGATGCGATTCCAAGAGATAGCCTTCCCTATATGCCCGCCGACGTAGAAGTTGGTCAGATCGTTCGCTTTGCCAAACCGACGAAAGAACAGAAAGAAGCCCTCCGGCAGCGATTGCTGGAATTTAAGCATCGGGTTGAAAAAGGCGAAGATTTTGCCAAGCTTGCCAAAGAAAACTCGGAAGATGTTGGCTCAGGTGAGAAAGGGGGCGACTTAGGTTTTGCGAAACGGGGAGCGATGGTGGCTCCTTTTGAAGGCGCAGCCCTGAAACTGAAACCAAATGAAATGTCGGACGTTGTTGAATCGGATTTTGGTTTGCACCTGATCCAATTGCTGGAAACCCGCGGTGCTGAATACCGCGCCCGACACATTCTGCTTCGACCCGATTACAACCGCCTGGACTTATCGGGACCGACCCGCTACCTGGACAGTCTTCGGAACCTGATTCAACTCGATTCGCTGAAATTCGAGAAGGCCGCTCACGATTATTCGGAAGACAAAAATACCGCTGATGCGGGTGGGTTATTGCGCGATCCGCAGTCAGGCAGCAGCCGGATGGCTATGGATGGCTCAATGGAATACGCCATGTTCCAGATGCTCGATACCATGCAGGTGGGAAAGATTTCGGCTCCACTGCCTTACCGTACGGAAGATGGCAAAAGCGCGGTACGATTATTGTATTTTAAGAGTAAGGTTCCGCCCCACACGGCCGATTTCACCAAAGACTTCGAGAAATTGCAGACAATTGTGCTTCAAAACAAAAAGAACCGCGCTATTGACGACTGGTTCAAAAAATCAATTGCCGATGTATACATCACGGTCGATCCTGAATTCCACAGTTGCCGAATATTTGGTACAACCCAAAATAGTGCAGCCAACCTCAGCGGAGGAGGCAATTAATGGATAATGGATAATGTTTAATGAATAATGAGTGCTGCTAGTTAAGGTACTAGAATTCATTAGCCAATAAGCCTAACCATTATACATTTTTCATTATACATTTTTCATTACAATGCCCTACACATCAGACGTCGCGGCTGCCGAAGCCCTTACCAATTCTTACCAAAAACTTAAAAGTGAAATCTCGAAAGTCGTAATTGGTCAGGACGAAACTGTTCGACTGCTGTTAACGGCTATCTTTTGTCAGGGGCACTGTTTGCTAGTTGGTGTGCCAGGTTTGGCGAAAACACTGCTGATTCAGACAATTGCGGGAGCATTGGATCTGGATTTTAACCGGATTCAGTTCACCCCTGACCTGATGCCATCCGATATCCTAGGTTCCGAAACCCTGGATCAGGAGCGCAATTTCAAGTTCATTAAAGGGCCTATTTTCGCCAATATTATTCTGGCTGACGAAATTAACCGGACGCCCCCTAAAACACAGGCGGCCCTACTGGAAGCCATGCAGGAGTATTCGGTAACGATTGCCGGTCAGAAATACAGCCTGGGTCGGCCATTTTTCGTACTGGCTACGCAGAACCCAATTGAGCAGGAAGGTACCTATCCGCTACCCGAAGCCCAGTTGGACCGCTTCATGTTCAATATTTACTTGGATTATCCGTCGTATCAATCCGAAGTCGACATCGTAAAAAACACGACGTCCGACAACAAATATGATGTTCAGCGTGTGATTACGGGCGAAGAAATTCGGGAGTTTCAACACCTGGTGCGCCGGGTTCCGGTGGTCGATAATGTAATTGAATACGCGGTCAAACTCGTTCACAAAACCCGACCCAATACCGACATGGCGGCTCCAGACGCCAACCAGTATTTAGAATGGGGCGCTGGTCCACGGGCATCGCAGGCGCTTATCCTGGCCGCCAAGTGCAATGCATTACTAACAGGCAAATACTCGCCTGATATCGAAGATGTTCGCGCTGTAGCCATGCCAATTTTGCGCCATCGGGTTGTCCGAAACTTTAAGGCAGAAGCGGAAGGCATTTCGGTTGAACAATTGATCAAGAGGCTGTTATAAAAAGGATTAAAGGGATGAGTGGGAGGAAAGGGAAAACAGACATTTCTGTTTTCCCTTTCCTCCCACTCATCCCTTTAATCCCCTTCCTCTCCTTTTCTATTCGTTTTCCCCAGATAATCATCATCGCCCATTCCGGTCGATTTATCGTCTACACCGGTAGGTTTGACATTTTCCGTTTCTTCACCGACTAGGAAATCACCTGTTCCGTTGGGTTCATCAATACCAGGATCGTGCTGCTCATCTTTAGCTTCCATAACGCGTCATTGGATTATTTATATCACAACTGACCCCCAATCCGAATAGTTATAGAAAGTAAGATTCTGGCTCCTCCATCTCCTACCCTTTCAACTGCCATAGGGGCTTATCGGTCAGCTTTATCTGAACAACCTGCCCTACCTGCACATCATCGCGGGACGTAAGTAACCGGAGTGATACGTAGCGCGATAGAGCCACGTCAAGCTCATAGTGGCTTCCTTTAAAATACACCGCCCGAACCGTGGCTGGCGTACCTGTAGTATCGAGTTTAAGCTGTTCAGGACGCAGGCAGATCAAGGCTTCCGGATTCTCAGATTCGGGCAAACCCAGCAGCGGTAAATATTTTGCTTTGAGAACAGTAACCAGCCCCGTCATCCGTGCCGCATAGGCCGTAACGGGTCGATGATAAATGTCCACGGGTGCGCCCAGTTGGATCAGTTTTCCATCGCGCAGAATCCCCAATGTATCGGCAATTGAAAGGGCATCTGAGGCATCATGCGTCACAAACAGGCAGGATGTCGAGCGCGACCCGGTCCCTTCATGCCGAACCAGATCGAACAACAAATCACGAACAATGAGTCGGTTGGGTAAATCGAGGTGACTGAATGGCTCATCCAGCAACAAAACAGCCGGTTTATCGGCAATGGCGCGGGCAATGGCCGTCCGCTGTTTTTCTCCGCCCGATACCTGACGCGGAATCCGATCCTGTACATCGGTCAAACGGCAGAGTTTCAACAATTCATTAACCCGAAAATCCCGGTAGCTTTTCTCGAAGAAACGTAACGCGTAGGCAATGTTTTCTCGTACCGATACATTCGGCATCAACTGGTATTCCTGATGAACCAGCCGAATATCGTTATGGCCCGGTACCAGCACTTCCGATGGACCCAGTATCCGTTCGTCGTTGAGCCGGACTTCGCCCGTGTCCGCATCGGCCAAACCCGCCAGCAGATTCAGCAGGGTACTTTTACCTGATCCACTGGCACCCACAAGCGCCATAATCTGACCCGGCTCGAGTGTGATGGATACATTCCGAACGGCCGGAACAGACTTATAGGTCTTGACGAGTTTAGTGGCAGTGAGCATAGGTAGAGCCGCCCGTCCCGGTCGGTGCGAAGTGTTAAAGATGAATGTAAGCTTTTTGCCTACACGCCGACCGGGACGGGCGACTTTACATTAAAATATAAAATTCGTACTTAAGAACGTGGACTGATGATGCCCCACAATGTCATTCAGAATGGCTTTATTCCCCGGCGTATCTTTCGTAGCCACCGCCGACCGGATAGAGAATGAGCGCAGAGCGTCTTCCACAGACAGCGTTCCCTCAGCGGAATCCTTACGGCCCGTAAACGGAAAGGTATCGGGCCCACGCTGACACTGCGCATTGATATTTACCCGGCTAACAAGGTTCACTAATGGATCGATGAGCTTAGAGATCTCAGCAGTGTCGGTACCAAAAATACTCGCCTGCATCCCGTGATCATCCGTAATCAGGTAGTCGATAAACTCCTCGACATCATCATACACAACGACCGGAATTACGGGACCAAACTGTTCTTCCCGGTACAGTTTCATTCCTTCTTTAACGGGATAAACCACAGCTGGCTTGAACAGGGATGCCACCGTTTCTCCGCCACCTTCGTTCACGATCGACGCCCCACCCGCTGCCGCATCGGCAATAATATCGGCCAGGTATTGTGGTTTGGTTGGTTCGGGCAGGGGTGTAATCTGCACTTTGGCATCCCAGGGCATTCCGGGTTTTAGTTTACTCACTTCCGGGCCAAATTGCGCCAGGAATTTATCGGCAATGGACCGATGCGCCCAGATAATTTTAATAGCCGTACAACGCTGGCCGTTAAAGGATAAGGTACCCAGCAGACATTCCTGAACGGCTATGTTCAAATCCGCATCGGGCAGAATGATGGCTGCGTTCTTGGCATCCAGGCTCATAATCGACCGAAGGCGATTGAGTTTCGGGTGCTGCCGTTGCAGTTCGTCGGCTACCCGGCTGGAGCCAATGAGCGTCAGGACATTAACTTTTCCCGACTGCATAACCGGCGGAATCACGTTGGCACCCCGGCCATAGAGGGAGTTAACAACACCCTTCGGAAAACTGGTACGGAACGCTTCCAAGAGCGGATAATGCAGTAGTGATCCATGTTTGGGTGTCTTGAACAGGATTGTGTTTCCCATCAGAATCGCCGGAATCAGCGTGGTGTAGGTCTCGTTGAGCGGATAGTTAAACGGCCCCATCGCCAGCACAACCCCCAACGGCGACCGCCGAATCTGCCCGATAATTCCTTCTTCGATCCGAAACCGCGACGAGTTGCGGTCCATATTTTTGAGCGTATCGATCGTATCGTAAATGTATTTCACGGTACGGTCGAACTCTTTGGTTGCATCGGCGAGGTTCTTGCCGATCTCCCACATAATCAGATTAATAACCAGCGTCCGCTGCTCCAGCATTTTCCCAATGAAGGTTTCCATGCAGGCAATCCGGCCCGCCACCGACATCTGGGGCCACTCACCCCGGCCATTATCGTAAGCAGCTACAGCAGCATTCAGGGCTTCAACGGCTTCGGTAGGACCTGTTACGGGAAAACTACCGACGAGCTGACGTTGTAACGTACCCTCCGCATCTGGTAAACAAACGGGCGAGTATACTTCTGAAACAGCGCCAGTCCACTGACGCATTTCGCCGTCAAGCAAATACTCGCGCTGGTGAATGGGTTCAATTCGGTACTCGGCAGGGATCTGGGCTTCGCTGGTTGGGAAGAGTTCACTAAGTTTCGAGTCGTTCATGGAAGGAAATGCTAGTTGAAAAGAAACGGCGCAAACGTCGCCATTTGCGGGGCAAAATCCAATCAGGTTAAAAACAAATACGGTTCCAGGCTGGCAAGTACTATGAAAAAGCTTATCCGTATAACCTAGGCCCTAACGCAACCAAGGGCGAATTTCCCACGTACGGTGAAAAAAGAAGCCCATTCTGTACGCTCACTTTCTATTTACTCATTCTTATTTAAAACGTCTGCTTTTCCTCATGGCAAAACTTTTCGTTCTCCTCCTGTTTCTTGGTCTACAGGTTCAGGCACAGGACACATCCTATGTCCGGCAGCCAACAGCTTCGTCCGACAATCAATTGCTGGCTAGTTCGGCAGATTCGCTGCTATTACCCCATAAAATGCTCTTTACGCAACGGATTTTCTGGGGACCCAATGGACTGCTTCGGGCCATGCAGGTTGCTCCCCTTACGCTTGAAGGGCGACAGAAAGAGCTTAAGGTGCGCCAGTTCATGCTGATCACCCACAAAGTTACAGGGTATGCAACCCTGGCAGGTTTTTTGGCGCAGGGTATTCTGGATCTGAAATTGAACAAGGCCACAGGAAGCAATTATGATCAGCTACTCAGTGCCCAGCAAACGGCACTAACAATCACCAATATCGCTTATGGCACAACGGCCCTGCTTTCGCTATCCGCGCCCCCTAAACGTATGGCCGATCAAAAAGCACGCAGCGGGGTCAAGCTGCACAAGTATTTATCCATTATCCACCTGACCGGCTTTCTCGCGACCAATATTCTGGCGAGTCAGGTAAGCCAGCATTCAGAGTTGAGACCGTATCGTCAGGTGGCAGGCTTTACAACCTTCGCGGCCTTTGCCCCTGCTTTAATTGCCCTAAAGTTTTGAGGTAATTCGTTTGCTTGCCGTGTTGAGAGAGATTATAACGTTCTAAAATGATGAACGGCTTGCAAGATTCCGATGCAGGATAGCCCTGTTACCAGGAGTAACACGTTCATGTACTACCTGTAAGAGATTACACTAAGCAAAAACTCAAGCGGTAAAAACCTACTAAATCAATAAACGACTATCTACACGAAAAGGAGCGTTTTCTACAATCTTCGCTTCCTCTCGAAAGTCAGGGTGAGGTGTATGTTGTAAGTAATTATGCGACTATTCGATTTAACAAGAAGGGAAAGTCTGTTCGGAATTGTATATTCCGAACAGACTTGACTTAAGCTTATTTGAGGGAATACGCTTTAACTGTATTGTGAAAAAAGGTAGGTACAAACAGCATTTGGGTAGTTGGATTGTACCCAATATCTGCCGAATTGATTTTCTCTTTTGAGGTATCCATTTTCAGTTCAGTCGTTCCATCGGCGCGAATGTACCAAATTTTGCCACCCCACTCAGTTACCATGTAGGTTTTGTTTCCCAACGCCACAATACCATCAATACCGCCCATGCCTTTGGCTATTGTATTCAGTTGCTTGGTCGTAGGATTCAGCGTCAGTAGAGAACCATCGCCATTACCAATCAGTAGTTGATTATTTTCCACCAAAAGGCCGTTGCAGCCTTTCAGTGGAGCACCCGCCAAGACAATACTGGCTTTTCCATTGGTGATCGACCAAACTTTGCTATCATTCGAATCGGTAACGTAGATCACTCCCTTTTGGGTATCAATAGCAATATCATTGAGAAATTTAGCCCCTTCGATCGGATAGCGATTGAGGATCTTACCGGTAGACAGCGCTATCTCCGCGACCTGAGTCATTTCGGTAACATACAGTTTGTCGCCCATAATCCCCATGCCTTTGGTCGAATTGAGATTTTCGGTGAATTTCAGTTTAATTAGTTTACCATCCTGACCTATTTTAGCAATATAACTGCTCTTGTTCTCTAGTGTCGGATTTCCGTTGATACAAGCTATATACAAGACGTTTTTGCCAGGATCAACTAATACACATTCAGGTGTGCGCAGCGTTGTATCGGATTCCCATACCGGTTTTAAAGTACCTGTTTGGGCATTGGCAGAAGATAGTAGACTGATCATCAAGCTGCTCAGTACGACAAGAAATGATTTTTCCATCAGTTAGCGTGTTCGATTTAGTAGAATGAAAAGTAAACTAGTTTGTCTAGCTACTCCTCTCCGCTAATGTATATACCAGCTAATCCATCTGGGTCATCCAAATCGGGCGTAACCAACTAAGCTAAATTGAATGAGGCTGGCTACATAGAACGAGTAACTGAAGACGATAAGGGTATTTTAGCCAGGAAAATGCCTTTACAATTGTAGACGTGCATACTTATCAACGGAGGGCCCGAACACTCGATTACTTACTTAGCTATTAATTAACCTACTCTCATGCAGGCAACAACCGCAACTGGCAAATCGACGCCAGCTACTTTTACCGACAGTAAATACCTCGTAACCCTTGTCTTTGTCACGTCTCTTTTCATGTTTTGGGGTATTGCCATCACCATGGGCGATGTCTTAAACAAGCATTTTCAGCACGTTCTGAGCCTCACCAAGACCCAGTCTGCCTTTGTTCAGTTTGCTATTTTTGGCGCCTATTTCGTCATGGGTATCCCGGCTGGCTTTTTTATGAAGCGGTTTGGGTATAAAAATGGGGTGTTGCTGGGGCTGTCTCTGTTTGCAATCGGTGCGTTTTTGTTTGTCCCCGCTGCGGCTGCTGTTTCCTTTACCTATTTTGGGATTGCCCTTTTCATACTCGGCTGTGGCCTTTCCACACTCGAAACGGTTGCTCACCCATTTGTGGCCTCCCTTGGCGATCAGCGTACCAGCGATCAACGGATCAATTTTGCGCAGGCATTCAATGCGTTAGGTGCCATTATCGGGCCAGCTATCGGGTCGTATTTTCTGCTACGAAATAACACCGAGGGCAGTACAGATCTTACTTCTGTTAAAACCTTATACATTGCTATCGGCAGTGTTATTACCACTATTGCAATTCTTTTTTCCTTCGTAAAAGTACCCGCTTTAACAGACCCACACGGAGCGACCAACCCTGAGGCAGCGAATGTGGACGTTGAACCTGGCAAAACGCTTTTTCAACATACGCACTTCGTCTGGGCGGTAATTGCGCAAACGTTTAATGTGGCCGCACAGGGAGGAACCTGGGCATTTTTCATCAATTATGGCCATGAAAAAATGGGGTTCTCCGATGCCACGGCGGGCAATTACATGGTTCTGTTTATGGGTCTGATGCTAGCCGGACGTTTTGTGGGTACTTTCCTGATGCGCTTTATTGCTCCCCATACGTTACTGGCCATCTTCGCAGCTGCTAATATTCTGATGTGCCTCATCATTACGCAGAGTTTTGGTTGGCCTTCCTTTATTGCGTTACTGATGCTCAATTTCTTTTTCAGCATCATGTTCCCAACCATTTTTAGTCTGGGCTTAAAAAACCTGGGATCGCATACACAACAGGCAGCCTCATTTATTTCAATGGGTGTAGCGGGGGGGGCTGTATTCCCATTTTTGATGGGTATGGCAGCTGAGCATGATGTAGCGAATGCCTACTATCTACCCATAATCTGCTACACTGTTATTTTCCTGTTCGGGGCGAAGTTTTACAAAGTGAAGTAAGAAACTATCTAAAAATTAGCTCTTTCTCAGCCTAAAAACCCCTAAATCCCCTAAAGGGGACTTTGCTTACTCTCAGATAAGGTCCCCTTTAGGGGATTTAGGGGTTTTTAGATAGCACACTAACTCCCAAAATTTTATCAACTTACAGGGTATTTCAGGCCAGTTCAAGACTATTTCTCTGTAGACTGAAACGCTAGTAGAGCACAGAAGCCAACGTATTTTGTGCTTATTTTACGGGAAAATACCTAAACGCTTGCTATTAGCAGGCCACCTATCTTTTATGCAAACTGAATTAACTCCTCTTGCAAATAGCCAGGTCGAACAGGAAACTGTTTTCGAGAGTAGATACGCCAACTCACCCGGCGAAGTAAAAGGAATGAATACCGACCAGCTCCGACAGAATTTCCTTATCGAAAAGCTGTTTGTAGTCGATCAGTTTCGCTGGGTATTGTCGTTTTTTGATCGGTACCTGACGGGGGGTGTTATGCCGGTTGCTGAACGCCTTAAACTGCAGGCACCCGACCAGCTCAAAGCCACTTATTTCCTGGAACGTCGCGAGTTAGGCATCATCAATGTTGGTGGCCCAGGCCGGGTGGTGGCAAACGGTACGTCTTATGATCTGGAATACAAAGAGGCCCTGTACATTGGACAGGGAACACAGGATGTCCAGTTCAGTTCTCACGACGATGCCAATCCGGCTAAGTTTTACCTGAACTCCACCCCAGCTCATCGTAGCTACCCAACCCGAAAAATTTCGCGGTCCGAAGCGGAGGTTGTTGAGTTAGGCAGCATGGAAACTGCCAATCATCGAGTCATCAACAAGTTATTGGTAAACAGCGTTTTGCCAACCTGTCAGTTGCAGATGGGTATGACCGAACTCAAAGCAGGCAGTATCTGGAATACCATGCCCGCCCATACCCACGACCGGCGTATGGAGGTCTATTTTTACTTTGAAGTGCCTCAGGGACAAAGTGTGTGTCATTTTATGGGGCAACCTCAGGAAACCCGCCACATCTGGATGCAGAACGAACAGGCCGTTATTTCACCCAACTGGTCCGTTCACTCCGGAGCTGGTACATCAAACTATACCTTCATCTGGGGTATGGCCGGCGAAAACCTCGACTACGGGGATATGGACTTCTGCGCGATCACTGACTTAAAATAAAAAAGGTTTATAGTATTCGGTTTTAGGTTTACGGTTGGCTGGCGCAAGCTTATTCTCGCGCCAGCCAACCGTAAACCTAAAACCGAATACAGTGAACTTAAAACAGTAAACCCTTACCTAATGCAAACCTATTGGGGTGTTGATTTAGGCGGCACCAAAATTGAAGGCGTTGTGTTATCCGCCCCCTCACCCGACGCGGTAATTATTCGCAAACGCATTGATACCGAAGCTCATTATGGCTATGAGCATATCGTGAACCAGATTGGCAAGCTAATCCAATTGCTCAAAGCTGAAACGGGGCTCCAGCCAGAAAAAATCGGTTTTTGTACACCCGGTACACTCGATCCCGCAACCGGTACGATGAAAAACTCGAACATGACCTGCATCAATGGGAAGCCGTTCCGGGATGATCTGGCTCGTGCGCTGGGTGTGCCTGTTACGACCACCAATGATGCAAACTGCTTTGCCTTATCGGAAGCCACGATGGGGATTGTACAGGACGTTGTCCCCGATTTTCGGGCGGTCTTTGGGGTTATTTTAGGAACCGGCGTTGGTGGTGGTGTGGTTTTTCGCGGTTACGACGGAATACCCATCGTTCAGGCTGGTCGGCAGGGGATTGGTGGCGAGTGGGGCCATAATATTCTGGAAGAGAACGGCTATCCATGTTACTGCGGGAAACGCGGCTGTAACGAACAGGTTATTTCCGGACCGGCACTTCAACGCTTTTACCTGGAACAGAGTGGCGAAAGCCGCAACCTGAAAGAAATCCTTGATCGTTATTATCAGGGCACAGACCCTTACGCAACGGCTACCGTTGAGCGGTTGCTGGAGTATTTTGGGCGAGCGGTATCTACAATCGTAAACATGCTCGACCCCGACGCCATTGTGCTTGGCGGGGGCGTTGGCAACATCGACTTGTTATATACGGAAGGGGTGGAACGAGCTAAAAAATACGTGTTTAACGACGGACGGCTCAACACCCTGTTTCTGAAACCCAAACTTGGCGATAGCGCCGGGGTTTTTGGCGCAGCTCTGATGTAGTACGTACTTTAATGTGGCGTCAGATGCTTACTCTGACGCCACATTAAACTAGCGCTCGTCCATAGCAGACAGTTTTTCAAGCGCAAGGTATAACGCCTGATTGCCCGACGAACCCTTACCCATTGCCTGAATAGACGTATAGAGTTGTTTGACCAGCGCCAGACCGGGTAACGATAAGTTCATAGCGTCTGCTTCTTCCAGGGCTATGCGTAAGTCTTTCACGAAATTATCGACCGAGAATCCCGGCGAATAATCTCCTCTGACAATTTTTGGAGCAAGCACATCCAGACTCCAGCAACCCGCTGCCCCTTTGGAAATTGACTCCAGCATAGTGGTTAAGTTAAGTCCCGCTTTCAGGCCATAGATCAACCCCTCACAAACGCCAATCAGGGTACCCGCAATCGTAATTTGATTGCACATTTTGGTATGTTGACCTGAACCGGAAGGTCCCTGAAACACAATATTTTTACCGAACGTCTCAAACAGGGGAAGCACAGCGTCAGACACCGATTTATCGCCCCCGATCATAATCGATAAGGTTCCATTGATAGCGCCTACCTCGCCACCCGAAACGGGCGCATCTATAAATTGGGCACCGTGCGTACGTGCAACCTCCGCAATCTTTATGGCAAGACTTGGCTTAGTCGTTGTCATATCGATTAAAATGGTACCGGGTTTTATGCCTGTAAATAGCCCCTCTTGCCCAAAATAACATTCCTCCACATCAAGTGGTGAACCAATGATCGTGACAACTATATCGGAATTAATAGCCACCTCGGCTGGGGTATCATACCAGGTACACCCCAGTTCGATCAATTCAGCTGCTTTGCTTTTTGTCCGATTCTGGATGTTTACGTTGTAGCCTGCCTGTAGCAGGTGTTTGACCATCGGCTTTCCCATAAGCCCAGTCCCAATCCATCCAATTACCTTGTCTTTAGTCATGTTATTTATGGCCCGCAGATTATTACGATCAATTATGATTTTTCAATATCATATTTTAATCATATTGATCATAAAGATCCGCGTTCTATTTCTTTGAGAAATTGAATACTTTAAGTGTGATCATCAGGATAAAAAATCATGGCAGAATATCCGCCATGATTTCCAAACCAACCTATGATGCAAAAAGCAATGTACAATCAGTGCGCCTTTGCCGAAGCTTTCGATTTGCCAGCTACGGGCTGCGCTATAAATTCAATAAAATCGACACGGGCGGTTTCGCTGCCATTGGCCATGCCAACGAGTTCAATTTCATCGCCCGTATTGATTTTCACGTTGGGAATAGTCTTGCGTTTCCAGCAGTCAACATCATCCGTCAGCTTCCAGGATGCTTTCTGCTTTCCAGCAACGGATACCGCCAAACTGCCCTGCCCCCCTTTTTCATCCGCGTAGGATACCACAATATCATAAACACCCGATGGATTCGTGAAGGTCGATTTTGCCGTTCCTTTGCTGGTTGTCTGTACGCTGGGCTCAATCAGGAACTTATCAGGCGTATAACCCGTGAGTGTCATGTTTTCAACTTCCATACCCATAATGGGCGTAAATCCGGTAACACCCGCTTCGCTCAGGCCATTCCGTACAGCCCGAAGCAACGAATACGGTGAGCCGTCGTAGTGCTTGACACCGATTCCTTTGGCACCCCCATCCACCGAAATCTTGATGCTGGATTTCACAATTTCAGGTGTAGTGAGCAAGCGGGTTGGTACGCCAGGGATAATGGGAATATCATTTCCCATGAAGTATTTAGTAGTGGCTATCCTGGATTTACGATCTGATTTCTGATAGCCATTTTGCTCCGTGTGCGTTGATAAGTGAACGGAGTTGATGTTGTTTTTTAGCTCTTCCAGGGCTAATCCAGATGTGCGGTCATTGAGGTCATTCAAGCGAAAGTCAATTTTTGGATTTACCTCGTGCAGTTTATCCGTCACTAACTTATAGATCTCGGTCGTGGATGCTTTCCGGAAATTACGCCAGTTATCCAACTGCGGTTGTGCATACGGATTGTCTTTCAGAACGGGGATAGCCGCTTCCAGATCAAAGCCCATCGCCTTGGCTTTGCGTTTGCAGGATTCACAGAAACACGTACCTCCTTTTACGGGATCATCGGACCGGCTAAAGAGCAGCATACAGGTCTGAACATAATCGACATCGTAGTTTTTAGCTAGATCGCCGTAGAGGGCTACTAAGTATTCACGCACATCGGGGTGATTTGTGCAAGGCCGCTCAACGGGGTTATTGTTGATATCCCGCTGCTTAAACTCTTCATGCTGATTCAGGTATTCCACCGGAATGTACGTATGGGAAACCTCCGCACCCGCCCGCAGACCGCGTGCGTGGGCTTTATCCAGAACCAGTTTCAGCCAGTCGGTCTCGTTGAGCCAGGTGTACTTTGAAAACATGGGTTTAATCCGCCCGTACAGGCTCATGTCGGGACGGAAATACGCTCTGGAATCTTCGGCATCCCACTCTCTACGAACCGGATTATGGTTAAACGTAAAGGTTCCGGGTAATTTATCGTTGTTGAACGGACGATGCTCCTGGTGCATAACCGCCAGCATATACACCGAATTTATCCCGGCTATGCTGGTCATATTGTCGAGTATCAGATCAATGCCTTCATCATGTACTTCCCAGGGATAAATACTTCCGGTAACTTCAAAAGCTGGGGCGGGTACATTCGATCGCTTGACTACCTGGGCGTTCAAGGTACCTATGCAGAGCATCACAAAGAATGCCAGCATACGTTCTCTTCGAAAAATGAATCGTTTCATCACGTTTATTAAGGATAGGGTTTCAGTTTACCTATTATTTTTTACCACAGAGGCACAGAGATCCGAAGGCTCCAAATAACTCTATGTTCTCTGTGCCGTAACGACGGGCCGCTCTATGGACAAATTTCTTTTTGTTCATATAAAATCAGCTCACCAGATTCGGTGTCTGGGGCTTCTTTTTCACCAGCATGACAATGGTCGATGCCAGAGTGACTAACAAAATAGCCAATCCCAAAAGGTACACATACCCTCGTGATGCATCCAGACTAGTAGTCGTTTTCGTCGTGCCGAGCATTTCGTACACAGGAATTGTCCACTTCAGTACATAGGCCTGCGCCAGTACAATCAGGCAGATCAGGAGTAGCATGAAGAAACTATGCTTCACCGTAAAGCGGAACAATTCAGACTCCTGACCTACCAGATTACCGGCTGCTGCGGCTACGGCAATGGATTGAGGAGAAATCATTTTACCCACAACACCACCTGATATGTTGGCCGCTACCGTCACGACGGGATCAACCCCAATGGACGTCGCCGTAGCGTACTGAAGTTTACTAAACAGGGCATTGGCCGATGTATCAGAGCCTGTAATGAACACACCCAACCAGCCCAGCACCGGCGCAAAAAACGGGAACATAAATCCTGTATTAGCCAGTACGGCCGCCAGGGTTAGCGTAATACCCGAATCATTCAAAATGTAGGCAAATCCCAATACGGCGGCAATTGTCAGAATCGGGAATTTTAGCTGGTTCAACGTAGCCCCGAACACCCTGGCACCCTCGCTATAGGTCAGACCTATTAACGGGATGGCTACGAGATCGGCAATGAGTATTGCCGTACCAGCGGCCGATAAGTAATTGACTTTGAATAGCTTGGGCAATACAGTACCATCTTGCCCCTGAATGGCATTGTGCAGTCCCGGAAACTCGAACTGGAACATACCAATGGAGTTGAGTACGTCCTTGATCGGTTGCATACCCCAGGCAATCACCATAATGGTCAGTACAATAAACGGCGACCAGGCTCGAAGCATTTGTCCGCTGGTGTAGGTAATGCTGGCATCAAACGTAGGAGCTGGTTCATTGGCAAAACGCCATACCGTTTTAGGTTTCCAGAAACGCAGAAAAACCATCAGACAGACAATCGAGCCCAAACCCGCAATAACATCGGGAAGCGATGGCCCTAAATAATTGGACGAAAACCATTGCAGGAAGGCAAACGATATCCCCGTTACCAGCACAGCGGGCCATATTTCTCTGGCCTTTTTAAAGCCCGCTATGATCATGACCAGGTAAAAAGGCAGCATGATCGACAGGATCGGCAGCGTCCGTCCAACCATTTGCGAAATGGGCAACTCAGGAATACCGGATACCTGCGAGGCCACCGTAATGGGAATACCAATGGAGCCAAACGCAACCGGGGCCGTATTGGCGATCAGGCAGATCCCCGATGCATAAAGTGGGTTGAAGCCTAAGCCTACCAGCATGGCCGCTGTGATAGCAACGGGTGCGCCAAAACCAGCGGTCCCTTCCAGAAACGAGCCGAAGGAAAACGCAATCAGCAGTGCCTGTAACCGCCGATCGGCAGTGATGGACGCCATGAAATGCTTAATAATTTCGAACTGACCACTCTTAACGGTGAGGTTAAAGAGAAAAACGGACATGACCACCAGCCAGCAGATAGGGAACAGGCCATATAAAGCGCCATGTCCGATGGACAGAACAGCCAGTTTAACCGGCATTCCATACACCAGAATGGCAATGAACGCAGCAATCACGATGGCAATCAAACTAGCCTGATAGCCCTTCATTTTCTTGATGATCAATGCCCAGAAAATGAAGATAATAGGCACTGCCGCGACCAGAACGGACAAAGCTATATTGTTAAGTGGATCAATAACCTGTGTCCATTTCATAGGGTTGATTGCATTAATAGGTGTATTTAAAATTAGGCTCTTGAGATTTTTTTAACACAGAGCCACAGGGAACACAGAGATTTATTTTACTAAAAAATCAGACTTTTAATCTCTGTGTTCCCTGTGGCTCTGTGTTAAAAAAATCAATTTTGCATTTCCCATTTGGTATCGGTTTTCTCGCCCATATCCAGTACCAGCGTGCCCCCGTTCATCAACTCATCATGGCTAAACGAAAGCGATTTCAGCGGCTTGCCATTTAACGTGGCCGATTGGATGTACTTATTGCGACGCGATGACTTGGGGGCCAGCAGGGTGAACTTCTTGCCATTCGGCAGGTCGATGCTCACTTTGGTGAACAGCGGGCTGGTGATGCTGTAGCGGGGTAAACCGGGTGTGGTGGGGTAAAAACCCATAGCCGAAAAAACCACAAACGAAGACATGGAACCCCCATCCTCATCGCCCGGCACCCCGAAG
Source organism: Spirosoma migulaei (assembly GCF_054776855.1). Lineage (NCBI taxonomy): Bacteria > Pseudomonadati > Bacteroidota > Cytophagia > Cytophagales > Cytophagaceae > Spirosoma > Spirosoma migulaei. The sequence continues at coordinate 59,573 of NZ_BAAHBG010000022.1, forward strand.
ATGGTATCCTGGAACCAGGTGTCGAGCAGCAGTCGGGTGTATTTCTGGGTTTTCCAGGGGGCGTTGGTGTAGTTAAACAGATAGGGAATGAAGAAGGTCACCTGATTGCCCATCGCAAACTGGCCGATCATGCCGGTCTGATTCGGCCATTTCTCCCAGAACACGGGTTTACTGCGGTCGAGGCCTTCCCGGAAAAGCTGGTCGAGTTTCTGCTCCATTTTATCGGCTCCACCCAGTAACTCCCTCAGTCCTTTGATGTCCTGCTGCACATTCCACAGATAGCTCCAGCCATTATTTTCGTTGTAGTAATCAAATCCATTATGCCCCCCATCAAACTTAGGGTCTATATCGATCCAGTTGCCTTTGGCGTCTTTAGGCATAAAGAACCCTATTTTCTCCTGCCAGACATTCTTATAATTCTGGGCTCGGGGTGCATACTTTTTATAGGCTTCCTGGTTCCCTAGCTCTTTACCCAATTCGCTCAACGCCCAGCTGTCGTAGGAATCGCCAAGGGTTATAGCTACCGCCGAGCGTTTCTGACCCGACTTCTGTGACGCAAAGGCATCCGTTTCGGCCTCGCCGGGATGGAGTGCGGGATAATAACCTTTTGTAAAATAGAATTCTTCGAGATCTCCCTTAGGGCCATTTCTGAACGGGAGCATGGTTGCCTGCTCGGCGTTTTTGAGCATGCCTTCAAATGCTGTTTTCACATCGAAATTCCGGATACCTTTTCGGTACGCATCCAGAAACATAACTGACGATTTGAAGCCAAACATACCGGGCCGATCACCAAAGGGTCTTGGGTATTCGGGCATCCAGCCGTTTTGCTGGTACATGGTCACGTACGATTGCAGCATGTCGGCTTCCCGCCTGGGATCAAGAATCGACCGTAAGGGGTGCAGTGCCAGGTAGTTACCCCAAGTGTAATCGTCGTTGTAGAAAGGGCGAGTAACATCATGTACCTGTTTATCAGCGCCACTGAAGTACTTTCCGTTCTCCGAAAAGTCAATCATGCGCACATAGCAGCGATACAGGGCAGTGTAGAAACTCCGTTTCTGGGATTCGGTCCCACCTTCTACCTTAACCTGTCCAATAACTTTCTCCCAGGCCGCTTTACCTTTTTCTTTAAGCTGATCGAATGTAACGCCGGTCAGTTCTTTCTCGAAGTTCTTCTTGGCCTGCTCGGGGCTGACAAATGAAATGGCGTAACGAAATTCCTGTACGGCCGCATCGGATTCCCCATAGCTGGCAAAAGCGCGTTCGCCGGGCATTTTTTTGGGTTTTTCAGGCACGGCACTTACGGTATATTTTCCCCAGTCTTTTTCGCCATCTTTTTTACCCGTTTGCGGCTTTCCAGTGAAAACGCCGTAGATATAAGCAGTTCCTTTCTGCTCATGGATCGCATCGACAACAAACTCCGTACCCATTAGCTGGTTACCATTCTGTAGCTCATACTTCCCGTTGGCGTAGTAATGCGATAGCAGGAGGTTCTTCTTCGTACCCGCCGGAAAGGTAAATCGGTAGATACCCGTTTTCTCGCCAGCCGTATATTCCGTCAGGATATTGCTATCCGTCAGTTTTACCGAGTAGTACCAGGGTTGGGTCACTTCCAGGTCATGATCGTAGGTTAATCGGCTGTACCAGGCCGTATCCGTTACGTTGCCAACGGATGGCTTTATGGCAAAAATCATCTGGGGTGTAATGATATTCTGGCACAGCATCGGAAAATCGGTGATCTGCATATCCAGATGATCCTGCCGATGGGGAAACACCCGTACCATCTGATTGGGCAAATGAACAATAGGCCGATTCGTGTTCAGCAAAGGGGCTACGTTGCCAATGGTGGGGTCAATGTAATTTATGCCCGATTGGCTTATTTTCCCCGTTTGCGCCAGACTGAGTTGACACAGACATAGGGTACTAATCAGGGCGGTTAAAGCTGTTTTACGTAGACTATGGTGTAATAGGAACATATTCCCGGGAAGGTTAAAGGTGTTTAGTTGTATATATGTACCCATGGGTACGCTAATACGTTATCTCCCATTTTGTATCGGTTTTCTCGCCCATGTCCAGCACCAGCGTGCCCCCGTTCATCAACTCATCATGGCTAAACGAAAGCGATTTCAGCGGCTTGCCATTTAACGTGGCCGATTGGATGTACTTATTGCGACGTGATGACTTGGGGGCCAGCAGGGTGAACTTCTTGCCGTTGGGCAGGTCGATGCTCACTTTGGTGAACAGCGGACTGGTGATGCTGTAGCGGGGTAAACCGGGTGTGGTGGGGTAAAAACCCATGGCCGAAAAAACCACAAACGAAGACATGGAACCCCCATCCTCATCGCCCGGCACCCCGAAGATGGTATCCTGGAACCAGGTGTCGAGCAGCAGTCGGGTGTATTTCTGGGTTTTCCAGGGGGCGTTGGTGTAGTTGAAGAGGTAGGGAATGAAGAAGGTCACCTGGTTGCCCATCGCAAACTGGCCGATCATGCCTGTCTGATCAGGGAACTTCTCCCAGAACACGGGTTTGCTCCGGTCGAGACCTTCCCGGAAAAGCTGATCAAGGTTTTGTTCCAGCTTATCAGGTCCGCCCATTAGGTCGGTAAAGCCTTTGATGTCCTGCTGTACATTCCAGCGGTAGCTCCAGCCGTTGTTCTCGTTGTAATAATCATTCCCGGCATGACCGCCATCAAATTTGGGATCAATTTCGATCCAGTTTCCCTGAGCGTCCTTTGGTATAAAAAAGCCGGTTTTTGCATGCCAGACATTCTTATAATTCTGGGCTCGGGGCGCATATTTTTTATACACATCCTGATTGCCCAGTTCTTTTCCAAATTCGCTCAGTGCCCAGCTATCATAGCTGTTGCCCAACGTAATAGCCACAGACGATCGTCGTTGACCAGTACCGTGGAGTTTGGCAACGGAGTCGGTTTCAACTTCGCCGGGGTGGAGTGCTGGATAATAACCTTTAGCGTAGTAAAAATCGTCCAGCGCGCCTTTGGGGTCGTTGCGGTGCGGGAGCATGGTACGTTTGTCGGCACTTTTTACCATGCCTTCCAGCGCCGTTTTCGTATCGAAATCCCGGATTCCTTTCCGGTAGGCATCCAGAAAGACCACCATTGATTTGAAGCCAAACATGCCCGCCCGGTCGCCAAAGAATTTAGGATATTCGGGTATCCAGCCACTTTCCTGATACATCCGTACATACGTTTGGAGCATATCAGCTTCCGCTTTAGGGTCGAGGATTGAGCGTAGCGGGTGAAGCGCCAGGTAGTTGCCCCAGGTGTAGTCGTCGGTGTAGAATGGCCGGGCGTCCTGATGAACCTTTTTATCATACCCACTGAAATACTTCCCCTCTTCCGACATATTCACCATGCGGGCGTAGCAGCGGTAGAGTGCGGTATAAAAACTGCGTTTCTGGGCGTCGGTACCGCCCTCAACGTTCACCTGGCCAATGGTTTTTGCCCAGGCGGCTTTGCCTTTCTCTTTAAGCTGATCGAACGTAACGTTGGTCAGTTCTTTTTCGAAGTTTTTCTTAGCCTGTTCGGGGCTAATAAACGAAATGGCGTAGCGAAATTCCTGCACAGGTGCATCGGATTCTCCATAACTGAAGTATGCCCGTTCCCCATCTACCTTTTTATGCTTTTGGGGAGGCCCCAAAACTGTGTATCGACCCCAATCTTTTTCGCCCTGCTTCTTTCCACTTTCTGGTTTGCCCGACACCTTTCCATACAAATAGGCAATGCCCTTTTGCTGATGATTCGCATCATCTACGAACTCTACACCGGTTAGGGTGTTGCCATCGGTTAGTTCGTACTTTCCTTTTGCGTAATAGTGTGAAAGAAGCAGGTTTTTCTTGGCGCCTGCCGGAAACGTAAATCGGTAGATTCCTGTTTTTTCGCCCGCCGTATATTCTGTCAGGACATCATCATCTGTTAGTTTTACCGAGTAGTACCAGGGTTGGGTAACCTCCAGATCATGGTCGTACGTCAGGCGTCTATACCAACCTGTATCGGCCAGGGCACCAGCATAGGGCTTAATTGCAAAAATGACCTGGGGCGTAATGATATTCAGCGACGACATCGGGAAGTCGGTGATCTGCATATCCAGGTGATCCTGCCGCTTAGGAAACATGCGTACCATCTGGTTGGGCACCTGAACGATCGGCCGATTGGTATTGTAGAAAGGTGCCACATTCCCAATAGTCGGATCGATGTAGTTCAGCCCAACCGCTGGCGTAGGGTTCTTTTTCTGCTGAGCAAAGCCAACCTGTATTCCTGTTAGAGAAAGGAGGATTGACAGGGCGGCAAATATGGCGTTGTTTTTTAGGATCATCTTGTAGGTTCTATTTTAGCCTCCCGTTCTCGCTTGGCTTGCCGACCGGGCTGGCGTACCAGTGAGGAATCAGTTCATCTAAAACTACCCCCACCCCCCTAAAGAGGGCTTTGCTCGACATGGGAACTATCCCCTTTAGGGGGTTGGGGGTAGTTTAGGTAAGGGCAAATTACCCACTAATTATACCCTGGATTCTGCGGCAGAACAGCTGGGTTATTAATGATTTGTATTTCGACTAATGGAATCGGAAATAGTGCATTATAGGGCTTAAAGCCAAGCGGTCCCATAACGGTTGCTAACCGGTCTGTCCGTGCCAGATCGAACCAGCGTACACCTTCCATGGATAGTTCATAGATTCGTTCGTCGTAGATTTTGGTACGCAATTGATCTTTTGTCAGGCCTGAGAAGGTAGGCATTTTTGCCCGTGTGCGCACCTGATTCAGGTAGGTAAGGGCGACATCTGTTTTGCCATTTTCGTTCAGGGCTTCGGCATACATCAATAAGACATCGGCATAACGGATCACCTTCCAGTTTACTTTGCTGTCATTCAGCGAGTTCGTAATGGCCAGATACTTTTTGGTGAAGGTTGCAATCTGTAAAAAGCCCTGGAAAACGCCGTTGTTATCGGTATATCCTTTGGCCACGGTAACGTCCCGTCTTGGGTCGGTGGGGTCAAAGGAATCGAACAGAGCAAGGGTTGGCGTATTCTGTTCCCCAGCACCACCTTTAATGCCGTAAAAAGTTTCTGCTAATGAATTGGCGGATTTGGGCAAAAATTTATTCGAGAAACCACTGCCTGCCCCCAGGTTGCCATCCTGATACTCAATATCGAAGATGTACTCGCTATGATGTTCGTCTTTGGTATAATCGAACAGGTCTTTGTAATTGGGGAGCAGTGCATAACCCAGGGTGGTTACTTCCTGAAATTTGGCTTCTGCTTTCACGAAATCCTTCCGGGTCATATAGACCCGCCCTAAAATGGCTTTAGCCGCTCCTTTGGTAGCTCTGCCCACATCCACACCTGTATACTTGGCGGGAAGCTTGGCTTCGGCCTCCAGCAGATCTTTGATGATCACCTCATCATAAATCTTATCGACCTTCTCCCGTACTTTAGTATAGCCCTCCTCAATTGTAGTCGGCTTGGTATTCAAGGGAACATCACCAAAAATACGTACCAGATCAAAATAGGCGAAGGCGCGTAAAAACTTGGCTTCTGCAATGTGCCGGTCTTTGTTCGTCACAACGGCCGGGTCGGTTCCTTCAATTTTCGATAGAATAAGGTTCGCCCGGCTGATGGCACTGTAATAATTTCGCCAGGTGGATATCATTAAGTTGGCATCACTATTCATGTTGAACTTATCCACCGAAATCAAGAAAGCATCATTCCCCAGCGCGTGCCACGAATCATCGGCGCGTAGATCGCCAAAAATCCAGAAATCCTGATACTGATTTTTAAGCATGCTATATACGCCAACCACCGCATCCTGAAAATCTTTGTCCGTTTTATAGACGGCCTCAACACTAACAGTAGATATTGGATTCAATTCAATAAAGTCCTTCTGGCATGACACGGTGAACATGGATGCGAAAACGACAAGGCAGGCTATTTTTTTCATGTTCGTAGTCTTCAAGAAAATGGATAATGTAAAATGGACAATACATACACCTGATTATCAGGCCAAATCATTATCCATCATTCATTTTACACTATCCATTTTCGATTAATTAAAATCCCACATTTAAACCGATGAGTAAGCTTTTGGGCAGTGGATAGTCATTAGCCTCTACGCCTGGCGTCAATGGATTATCCGTTGTACTGACATCCGGATTAAACGCCGTGTTCTTGGTGATCAGGAACGGGTTCGATGCATTTACATAAACCCGAAGGGAGTTGAGCCCCAGTTTTTGTACAATATTGGCGGGCAGTACGTACGCTAACGAGATGTTATTGACCCGCAGATAAGTACCGGTATCCAGGAAGAGCTGGCTGGGTAGCCGAACACCACCCGTTGGCGTATCGTTGGGGCGGGGTGTCTTGCCATCACCAGGGTCCTGTTCCGATTTCCAGTAGTTATTGCTGAACGCATAGCCTCTTACACGGGCGCGGCCACTATTCCCTCCACCGCGTGAGGTATTATAGATCTGGCTCCCCTGCGAACCCTGCAGCGTGAAACTCAGGCTGATATTTTTATAGCTGACGCGGTTCGTCATGCCATAATAGAAATCAGGATAAGGCGAGCCCATGATCGTTTTATCCGCATTTGTAATGACGCCATCGCCGTTGATGTCCACAAATCGGATATCCCCCACGTGCGAGCGGTCACTACCAGTTGGGTTATAAAATGGTCCCTTGTCCAGTTCAGCCTGGGTTTTAAAGATCCCATCGGTCAACCAGCCATAGAACATCCCGATAGGCTGGCCAATCTGGGTAACGTTGTTTCCCGAGTAAATTGGATCACCCTGGGGACCTAATTTCACCACTTTGTTTCGGTACGTCGACAGGTTAAAGTCCGTTGACCATTTAATTTTTCTGTCAACGTTTACGGTGCTGAGCACAAACTCCCAGCCGGTGTTTCTGACTTCGCCGATATTTTGCAGGGCCGTACTGAAACCGGTATTATTCGGGATGTTTACGTTCAGTAGCAGGTCCGTGTTTTTAGATTGAAAATGGTCAATCGAGCCGCTGATCCGGTTGTTAAAGAAACTGGCATCGACCCCAAAATTGATGGAGGTTTGTTTCTCCCAGGTTAAGGATGGGTTGCCAATACGACCGGGTGCAATGGCCGTTGCTACTGAGTTGCCCAGACCATAATTTTCGTAGGCGATGGTTCCATACTGGTCGTAGTTACCAATATTATTGTTCCCGGTTTCACCGTAGCTGGTCCGGAGTTTAAGTTCGTTGAGGGCGCGGATGTTTTTCAGGAAACTTTCATCCGAAATACGCCAGGCCAGGGCAACAGATGGGAATATCCCATATTTATTTTCAGTTCCAAAGCGGGACGATCCATCCGTACGAATGGAGGTAGTTACGTAGTATTTACTGTTGTAATTGTAATTGACCCGTGCCAGATATGACAGCAACGACCACTCATAAATGCTTGACGTTCCGTTGGTGATTAGCCCACCAACGGCACTTAAGGTAGGCACTAAATTATTTGGAAACTTATTACTGCTCAACAAATTAGACTCACCATGTTCTTTCTGAACCGTATAACCCGCCAAAGCCGAAATGGAGTGCTTGTTGAAACTCTTCGTGTAATTTAAGGTGTACTCGGTGAGCCAGTTCGTAATCAGGGATGAGTTATCGGTACCTAGCGCCAGCTCATTGGCGAAGTAAACGCGCTGCGGCCGAAAATACATGCCCTTGCCGCTTATAAGACTCCCCCCTATCAGCACGTTGAACTTCAGGCCATCCATGATCTGGTAATCGAGGTTGATATTCCCCAGCAGACGAAGGCCTTTTTGCGAGGTGATCGTTTCCTTCGCCACGGCCAGCGGGTTATAAATGTCGGCCATGTCGGCCAGGCCAGCGTAGTTAAAGTAGTTGCCATTGGCATCTAACAACGGCCGAAAATTATGAATCTGTAAGGTAGAGGCTACAATCCCCAGCGTACTGGCCGTACCTCCACTAACTCCGGTCGACGGCAGCGAACGCTGATCTGTATACGATGGATTGAAATTCAGCTTCAGCGATAACCGTTTTGTGAGTTGGGCGTCAATATTCGTTCGTAACGAATACCGCTTGAACCCGCTGTTGATGATAATCCCATCCTGATTGAAATACTCACCGCTTACCGCATAGCGAATATTTTCGGAGCCTCCTGTTGCAGCTAGTTGAATCTGACGTTGGGGAGCTGTAATCAATACTTTATCCAGGGAGTTTTCATCGGTAGTGTTCCGGCCTTCAATTACGTCCATGATAATGGCGGGAACTGGCGTAAACCAGGCAGTAGGTGGCCCTGTTACATCTTTACCAGCATCCAGATTTTTGTTCCGCATCCCATCATAGAAAAACTGCGCCTGTTGGAGCGAATTCTTCATGATGGGCACTTTCGATACGTTCTGCCAGCCGTAGTAGGTATCCAGCGTAATGTTCGCCTTGCCCGATTTGCCGCGCTTGGTATTAATTATAACCACACCGTTCGATCCACGCGATCCATAAATAGCTGTAGCCGAAGCGTCTTTCAAAATGTCCAGGGTTTCAATATCGTTTGGGTTCAAGGTCTGAATGTTATCCGTCGGAAACCCATCGACCACATACAGGGGACCGGCTCCTGCCGAAATACTACCGATACCTCTCACCCGAATCTGCGGTGCGGCACCCGGTTCGCCGGAAACGGCTTTTACCTGCACACCCGCTACCCGTCCAGCCAATCCCTGCTCGATCCGGGTTACGCCCAGGTCTTTTACTTCTTTGCTGCTGATTACCCCAACCGATCCCGTCAAATCCTTTTTCTTGACGGTTCCGTAGCCGACAACTACAATTTCATCCAGGGTTTTATCATCCGTTTTGAGGGTAACATCCACAACCGTACGATTGCCCACGTTGACTTCCTGCGGCAGGTAACCTACAAAACTAAATATCAGGATGGCAGCCGCTGTGGGAACATCCAGTTTATAATTTCCGTCAGCATCGGTGGTTGTTCCTTTTTGTGTACCCTTTATAACAATACTGACACCGGGTAAACCCTCCCCTTTATCATCGATCACTTTACCCTGAACCGGAATATCTGCCGGAGCCGGAAGGTGCATTTCCAGCGAATTGTAGGGTTGCAGGCTAGTCCGGTTCAGCGGAGTGGTTGGTAGGATATCTGTCGTCTCAGAGCCCGTTGGTAAGCCCTGACTAGCCGTGCTCTGTGCCTTCCGGCTTTTCACGATCACGTAAACACCGTCCTTTATTTTTTTAAAGCGAAGATCATACGGCTGAAGCACCTTCGTCAGATTCTCTTCCAGCGTTGCCGTTGTTTCAATGACGGACGAATTCACGGATTGATTGACCAGTCGATCTTCAAACAGAATATCAACATGATAGCGGGCTTTAAATTGAATCAGGACCTCTCGTAACGAAATGGTGGTTGCCTGCACAGCATGCGTACTCACTGCGTTAATTTTTGTGCTGGCTAGCAATTGAGCCGGTGCCTGATAGCACACAAACAACAAACCACTGTGTAGTAATGCTTTACGAGTTACCCGTAAAAAGTATCTCATGGTTTAACGGGATTTAGAGGGTAGGAATTAGTCTTTAAAAACGATTTTATTATTCTGGCGGGTAAAGTTGATATCGAACAGCTCAGTGATCATTTCCAGAACTTCATCGGCATTATGGGCGGGGAAGGAACCCGTTGCCGTACGATCGGCTAGTTCAGGCTCTTTTATCTCGACCTGAAAACCGTACGTTTCCTGTAGTATGGCGGCAATCTCTTTCAACGAGGTCCGCTCTAACGTAATCCGCTGATGCTTCCAGGCCGACTGGACTTCCGGATTAGTAGTATGCGCTCGGGTTAGTTTGCCCGAATTATCCAGGGTTACCAGGTCGCCGGGCTTCATAATGATAGAAGGCGCTTTAGGCGTCTGACTCATTTGCAACGCAACTTTACCCGTGCGTAGTGTTATCTGAGATCGTCGCTGGCGGGCAAAAACCGTAAACTGCGTACCTAACACGGTTACCTGTAATCCTTTGGGCGTAACCACCACAAAGCGCTGATTTTTTGGGGAATGCTGCACCTGAAAATCAGCTTCTCCAGTTAGTTCAACGGTACGGGTACCATCGCCAAAACCAAACCTCGGGAATCGGATCGACGAGTTGGCATTCAATACGACCAGCGATCCATCAGTCAGTTTAACCTGCTCTGTCTGTCCATAGCCAACCTGAATGGTCTTATAAAAAATACGATCCTTTAGTCCGAATAAAGAAGCACCAATCAGCGTAACCAGAACAATGGCTGCCACCATGTTTCGATTAGAAAATGCCCACCAGCTCCGATTATAGGATACGGACAAAAAGGGACTGCTCGCGGGGACTTCCTGGTTCACTCGCTCCTGCGTCCGATTAAACGCATCCTGCCAGGATGCCGTGGCCTGCAAATGGGATAACTCCCACTCATGCAACCACTGATAGTATTGCTCATGATTAGCGGTATCCTGTAACCAGGCCTCAACTGCTTTTTTTTGAAGCGGGGTTGTATGACCCGAGAAATAATCGAATACTACTTTTTTATCTAGTATATCTTCCATATGATAATCCATCATTTAGTAAGGTTGACAATGGTGGTGTGTTTTACCCTTAGTTAACTAACCAGAAAAAGCAGGCCCAGGGCGAGGACGACCTTACGGAGGAGACTTAATGCGCGGGCCATATGGGCCTCAACGGTCTTCAAGGCTACACCCAATTCGGTAGCGATTTCGTGGTTCTTTTTTCCTTCGAACCGGCTCAGCAGAAAGATACGCTGGCACTGGGGGGGCATGTTGTGAATAACCGATTCGATCCGTTGATAGAGCTCATCATATTCGATCAGTAATTGCGGGCTTTCGGTACTGGGCATTTGCTCCGACAGCTCCGGGGAGGTCATGCTGCGCTCTTCCCGGAGTTCGTGGCGGATGTAGCTATAGGCCCGGTTTCGAACAGCCGCATACAGGTAAGCCCGATAAGTGATCTTAATGGAATTGAAACTATTGCTCTTCCAAAAATCGTGAAAGACTTCGCACACGATATCTTCCGCTTTCTCTTTGGTATAGACAAAGCGAACTGCATGGCTGAATAAGGCCTGATAATAGATTCGAAAGAGTGCTTCAAAGCCCTTGTTTGTCGACTCTGCAAAAGCTACCCGAATCAGATGTTCATTATCTACCACTACTGACTGTATTTCATCATGCCGGTGAATCCCCCCTTTGTGAAAGGGAGTTTCTGAAACTGAAAAGTTTTCGACTGGGCGCATTGGCTAAGGATGAGTATTTAATAGGGTGACGAATTCAACCCTATTTACCCTTAGTCGTCAGCAAAAAAAAGTAAAAATAAAACTTCGCGTAATTACATTTATTACTAAACGTGGAGCCAAGGTGTATAGTGCTGAATACGAAAAAGCCTTTTCAGCTGTCTGTTTATAGGCAGTTGAAAAGGCCGTTTAGAACGAATAAGATAACTGATCCTATTTCTGCCCCATAAGAAGCGAAAAATGGCTCGGTTTACTACTAAATATCAAGGCAAAAATCAGCCTGCTTAGTTGTAGTTCAGTTGAATGGATTGGATATGACTCTTCTCTTTACCCGTCCCAGATACGCTAACCCCAATACGTGGGGCGCGATCCCACCGGGGCACGGAAGATCCATTGAGTGGTCCGGCTGTTAGGAGTTGTGGGTTTGTGCCACCCGTATACCAGCTAAATGTGTAAAATTGTCCGGCAGCGGTATGGACTTGCAAGCTAATGGATGATAGTGATTCAGGTATCGACTGTGTTTCCAGTACCGTTCGAACGGCATCTTTCACCTGCCAAAGTTCCAGTTGGCCTTTCCGGACACCCAAGCCAAGCCCATTCGATGCGTCACCGTACAGGCATATACTTTGAAGGACATCCACTTGCGGGCGAATGGTTGCCGAGAAGGTATACGTTCCTCGCTTGATAACGAATCCCAGAAAACTACCTATTGAACCAGAGGCCGTATTTACTAACTGAAGCTGGCCTTCCTGAACAGTAAACGTAGGTTTAGGCAAACTTACATCCCATACCCAGGGCATTTCGGTTTTGTTGGTTCCAAAGTCCAGCTTCAGGCCAGGCTGCATCGTTTGGCTGACGCCCATTGGGGATTCAGACACAGCGGGCATTTCAGTACCGTATCGAAAGGCAGGCCATTGGGTTTTGTCATCCCAGGTTAATTCACTGAGTACACCCTGGCGGCCCACAGACGTAAAATCGACTCCGTTATACGCATGGTGCAGGTAAAAATAGCGGTTATCGGGGGTAGTGACTACTGTTCCGTGGCCAGGGCATTTCCAGATGCTATCGCTGACCAGCACCGGATTTCCGGCGTACTTCTCCCAGGGTCCCTGGAGCTTTTCGGCCCTGGCCAGACCTACCTGATAATTACAGCGGGCCCCACAACAGGCATTGCCGGAATAAGTCATGTAGTAATAGCGCCCCCGTTTGAAAATAGCCTGCCCTTCTGCACCTCCGCTTTCCCAGTTGTTTTTGTCAGCGGTCAGGAGCGTAAACGCTTTACCAGTCACCTTAAGACCATCGGCAGCGAGTTCGGCACCCAGTATCTCAATAGCCTTCCCTTTGTCTAGTCCGTAAGCTTTCCAGGTAATGTATAACTTCCCCTGGTCTTCCAGCACAAACGCGTCGATAGCTTCGGTCGTCCATTCGATCAATAAACCGTGGTCTGTAAAGCCCTTCCGCAGGTCGCGGGTAGAGGCAACGCCGATGTACGATCGCTTGTCCGACTTCCGGCGGGCGGTATAATACACGAAATACGTCCCATTCCGATAAAAAAGCTCCGGTGCCCAGTAGCTGCCCATCGTCCAGGCTGGCATCTCCTTAAAAACTGGCCCAAGGTACGTCCAGTTAACCAGATCGGTGGATGTATACATGGGGTACGGTGGCCCCCACTCCGAGGAAGTCCCTGCGGCATAGTATGTGGTACCAACCCGGATAATGGATGGATCGGCAAAATCGCCCGAGATGACTGGATTTCGGTACGTAACAACCGGCTTGGTCGGTTGCTGTGCCAAACACAGTTGAGTAAGTAGACTACACGTAAAAACGCTAAGGAAAATGAGACTCTTCATGAATAGATTAATTCAGGCTTAAACGATGGCGCAAGGCTCCTGCCTTGCGCCATCAGGTAATGACCGTATCATTAACCCTAAAAGCATCTTCCTAAGTAGCATCTACCGTTCAAACGTTAAGCAGGTATTTTGATCGGAACGAATCAACTTAAAAAGAATGAACCTGTCCAAGGATTTACTTTAAGCAGGTTCGATGAGTACCTTACGTAAACCTATCTTCAGACTTTCTTCACCCGAAAAACAACCCGAATCGAATTCGTCGTACTATTATTAGGGTCAACGAATAATTTTCATGATGATCCGCTGAAACAGGATTAGTTTGGTTGATGAATTACTCCACAGAGTTCAGGACAGGCTCGCGCACGACTGGCTGCTTTTCCAGCAAGTCTGTAATGTACTTTGTACAAAGTGCATTGGGATTATACTGCTTAAATTCAGCCCGAAGGCGTTGCGCGTTCCGCTTGTAGTCCCGGTTGGTCAGCACCTCTTCTACGGCTGTCTGAATCTGGCGGGCCGTAGGACGCTCAGTTTTTAAGTTTACCCCCACATTAACATACCCAACACGGGCAGCAATCTCATTTTTACCTTCGTGAACCCCGGCCGCCACCATTGGCAAACCATGCTGAAGGCTCAGCATTACACCACCGTAGCCCGCGTTGGTCACGTATACATCCGTATACGGCATAACGGAGTTGAAGTCAATGAAGTCTTCGATGATGACGTTTTCCTGGGGGTAGCGCTCTCTTAATTCAGCGGTTTGTGAGCCCCCGGTTGTTACAATAACGAGCGTTCGGCTATCGTTTTTGAAGGCATCGAGTGTTGGAACAATCAGTTTCGTTGCGTCGCGCTCAACGGTTCCCTGCGTGACCAGAACTACACGCTCATACATCCGGGCTTTAGTTACGTCCGCGAATGGGCGCTTTACGCCATTAGTATAAGGCAGCATGGGACCAACAAACCGAATAGTTTCGCTCATATCGGAACGGGGGTACTCAAACCCAGGCGCACCGCTTTGCAGTAACACGTCGCAGTGCTGAATCATGGCATCGAAGAGAAATTTGGCTGTTTTGGGTAAGCCATACGCCTGGAGCAGTTGATTATATTGATCCGTGCATGTTTTTAGCAGGTGATGCGTGATCAGGTAACGCAGTAAAGCCTGTATGGGTCTACCCAGCACCCCACGCATTGGTGTCAGCCCCATCCCCGATGGGGGCAAATCCCGGGAGGTTTCGATGAGCGGCACTACACCCACTGCTGCCACCGGCACATTGAGCAATTGTCGGATAAAGGGCGCACCGGTAAAGGCAACATCGCAAACGAGCAACTCGAACGGCCACTCCTGATGAATACTGGTCAAATCGGCAACAAACTCCGGTACCCGCAACAGAAAAGCATGGTTAATATCGAATCGCAGCTTGGCAATAGCCCCCTTTATTTGCTTCCGTTCCGGTATTATCTCGTCGAAATTGTCCTGATTCAGCTCGATGGCCTGCTGATACGGATAAAACGGTAAACCAAGCCGATGAACTTTGTCGGCATACGAAGGCCCCGTATACCAGCGAACATCGTAGCCAAGCCGTTGCAGATGAACGGCCAGCCCCGTTAGTGGATTAAAGTGCCCTTCTAAGGGCATACTGGCGAATAGAATACGTTTAGTGTTCATTATGTTGTTCGGTAAAAAAGAGAAAGGTATAGAAGGGTGCACCGCCCGTTCGTGAGTCGAAGATGCAGGGAAGAGTAGCTATATCTCAAGCTGGTGTTCGGTGAAACGATAGGTTTTATCGGTGAAACCGCCAGGATGGGGCATCAATCGTTCAGGCTTAACTACGTGGTCATTAGTAGTCATTGATGGTCATTATTCGTAAAAACCATGAGTGACTATCAATGACCATCAATGACTACTTATTGAACAGCAACTTGGGCGAGTTAATCGACGACTCTTCGTTCAGTAAGGGGACAGTTACAACAAACCAACCTCTTCTCTCTTCAATAAGCACAGTTTCCTGGCCTAACAACTCATACTTAGTTGCCAGATTCGTTAGTCGGGCTCCCGTTGTATCCACCCGAAGCGGCTTTCGTTGTAGGGTATTTTCAACGCGTAGCCAGCCATCTGGCGTTGTGCTGATGCGTATGTGCAGGGGCTGCTCCGGCAGGATGACATTGTAGCGCACAGCATTTTCAACCAGCATTTGAAGGGTAAGCGGAGGGATGAACATCGTTTGCAACGGTTCATCGATGGCTAATTTGAGGAGTAGCCCGGTTTGGTATCGGGTTTGTAATAAATGAAAGTACGACCGAATAAAACTCAGTTCATCGCGTAAGGGAATCAAGTGCTGGTCCCCAGCCTGAAGCAAGTATCGAAACACACTGGTAAGCTCGTCTAAAAACTGATCGGCAGAATCGGGATTCTCCCGGATCAGTGCGGAAAGCGAGTTGAGGCTGTTAAACAAAAAATGAGGATTAACCTGGCTCTGTAAGGACGTGAGCTGGCTTTGTAGCGACATCTTCTCCAGGTCGCTGCTTTCTACCGTTTCACGCTGCCACTGGCGCAGAATGTACCAGCCTTCGTACACCGAAAAATAAATGATATGATAGAAAACCTGTATACCAAGCGTCCGGCTAAGCTCGACCGCACTGGTAAAGTATAAGAATTTACCATCAATCAGGTAACGCACCCAATGACGCATCAGCCAGGCAAAGAAAACCAGCACAGGCAGCGCTGCCAATAAGTACAGTAACCGCCGGCGGGTATTGACAAGGCCCGGATACCGGTATTGAATCTGTAAAACTACGTAGCGGGCAATTTGCCAGCAGACTAGTCCTGCCGTCAGCGCAATGGCGTCATTGAACAGTGTCGTTTTAAAAGGCAGTTTGAGATACCAGTCCAGCCGAAAAAAAAGGCCAACAAACAAAAACAACCCAACCGGGCCAAGTAAACGCAGGCGGGTGTCATTGAGTGGTTTCATGAACGAACCGGCATTTCATATTGATGAGCCAGTAAGGGTAAAGTCACCACAAACTGTCCATCCGCTTCCAGAATAGATAGATCGCCTTCACCCAGTAATCGGTATTTGGTTGCAATATTGGTCAGCCCAATCCGATTCGATAGTACGGGGGTACTCTTCCGCTGTAAGTTATTGCGCACAATCAATGACCGTTCCTGGGCTTCGATAACCACCCGGAGTGGTCGTTCGGGCAACATGACATTGTGCTTGACGGCATTTTCCAGCAACAGTTGCAGGGTTAGCGCTGGAAGCTTCATTTCCATCTGCGCTGCCCCTACTGAAATCCGCAGATCGAGACAGGCCCCATAGCGGGTTTTCAGTAGGTGAAAATAGGACTGAATAAACTGCAACTCCCGGCCAAGAGTTGTTAATTCCCCATCATTGGCACGTAGCAAATACCGGTACACACTACTGATTTCATCCACGACATTTTCGGCCTGACCGGGATTGTCGTAAATCAGCGAGGAGAGCGAGTTGAGGCTATTGAACAGAAAGTGCGGGTTGATCTGGCTTTTCAGGGTATCGAGCTGAAGTTGAAGCTTTCGTTTTTTGAGTCGTTCGTTTCGCTCATAAGCTTGCTGCCAGGCTAGTAGCACATAACTGCCTTCGTAAATAACAAAATAAATAGCATGGTAAAATAGCTGAATACCTAGTGAGTAGGTATAGGCAGGCAGTGTCGTGTCGAATGTAGTTAACCCGTTGAAAGCGATGTGAGCTACCTGCCGGACAAGCCAGCCAATATTGACCAACACGGGAAGAGCCAGCACCATCCACTGCAGACGACGGCGGGTATTGGCCAGACCTGGATAGTATTTTTGTAAGGAAAGCACCACCCAGCGGGCCAGATTCCAACAAAAGTATCCCGCACTAAGGGCAATCAGATCGGTTCGGAGTACGCTGCTGAAGGGTTGCTCAAAGTACCAGTTCAGGCGAAAAAATACGGTTCCAACTACAAACAGGGTGAGTGGACCAAAAATTCGTAACGGCCGGTCATTAAAGGTCTTCAAAGCCCGTTGAGGTTGATTTCGTCTTTGTAAATATAGCAGGTTGCGGCCGTCCTTTGGACTGGTACACCGCATCAACGTTTATTCCCTAGTGGGTCAAAAGTAGTTGACGGAGCAGTTAACATCAACCGTTCGGGCGATGAACCGACAAAAGCCCGCCATGAAGTGTCATAGCGGGCTTTGTGATTGACAATACCAACGTCTTGGCTATTATGAATACGTGGGTATGGAAGGATAGGCATACTGCTGAGTACACCATTTATGCATTCTATCCCGACTTCGTTTGAGCCGCATTTTCACAGTACAATCCTTAAGACTATACAACCCTGCAATTTCATTAACCGTTAAGCCATCTTCATACTTCAAGTGAAGTAATGCCTGTTCATTCATTGTCAATTGTGCCAGTGCATCCCTCACCAGTTGGAGCTTCTCTTCGTGTAACTGAGCAAAATCCGAATCAGGTATATCCTGTTTCAACAGATTGTCCAGTGAATCAAACTTAAGCCGCTTCGCGAGTCGAAGCTGGTCTGAACAGTAGTTGTACGAAATGGCATAAAGCCAGGTCGAAAAACTAGATCGTTGCTGAAAAGCGTCCAGTTTAGCAAACACCTTCAGAAAGATGTCGTGGGCAAAGTCCTGAGCGAGTTCATGATCTCGGGTCATGGACAAACAGCGACGATACACTTTGCCGAAATACCGCTTATACAGGGTTTCGAAGCATTGCCTGGGGTGGCTGTCTGAGAATTGGAGAATTACTTCTTCATCGGTGAATAAAGTTAGCATACGTAAGAGGATCAAATTTATAAAACATCATTTATGGGTTCTAAGTTGAATTACGTATACCGCCTGATTTCGTTTTAATAGCTCCTCTATTCACAAATACCGCTCTTCCCTTCGCCAAAAATTCGAACTCAGACTAGTTAAAAACTACCCTATTCTGGTTTCATTGACCTACCGTCAATACACGTCAACCAAAGTACGTTAGTCACACAGTAGCAATACATCACCAAACATAAACTATTGGTCACTATAAAATATAGAACTGATAAGGCTGATAGTTGCATAAATCCAGCGATACTTACCTCGTTATCAGCAGCTTTCTATAGATTCATTGTGCTATAACGTGCCTTTATGCCTCCTAAAGGGCCTTTTACTAGTAGCCTTTTGATCAGGCGACATGTAAACGGCAAGGCAATAGTTGGGCAAAGAAAAGCATTCGATAACAAATCTTGTTACCAAAATACGTAAAATTGGGTAAATCCAATATTCCTACGCTAAGAATATGGGGCCACGATGGCAAACGAATGTGAAGGGTAGTCTAGTCTATGGCTTATTTTCGACGCTCAATGGCGTCACGCACAAGGGCTGCGCTCTCGTAATCTTCTTTTTTCAGGGTATTATCGAGCAAATCGTCGAGTTCGGTGAGGGTACAAGCTGCGTAAAAGCCATCCAGGGCGCGGGCAGTATCGTCGGGATAGTAGCCACTTATATCCAGAACCGTTTTGTTCATAAAGATCGAACAGCCCGCCCGGACCGCTAATGCAATGGCGTCGGAAGGTCGGGCATCAATACTTACTGGCCCAGATGGGGTATTGAGGTGTAGATAGGCAAAGAATACACTGTTTTCGCCAACCCGATGAATCTGAACGCTCGTTGGATGCGTGTTCAGGCGTTCGAGTGTCTGAAAAAACAGATCGTGGGTTTGCGGTCGATAGGGAGTCATTTTCTCTATTGCCATAGCAATAGCCCGAGCTTCGGCAGGACCAATAATCAGCGGAACACGACGTTGACTGACCATATCTTCCAGAATAAGCGCGTAGTTACCCGGTTGTGACAGGCTTTCTGACAGGGCCACAATAGTAAGTTCAATCGCTTCCATCTGATTGGTTTCATTGACTAAACGAACACACATCCAGCATTAACTCCAGGGTCAAAGCCGTTACTCTTGTTATATACCGACCTAGTAGTATTTTAGCCATTTCCAAGTCTCAATTCGAACAGATATTCATCTGCCCGATTGACATGGTTATGTCCCTCCGCCGATCGTTAGCTGTCAGTTTACGCATAACGTGCGCCTGTTGAGCCGCCCGTTCAGGGCAGGAATTAGCGATCATGCGTTGCTTTAAAAATTTAAGCGGATTATGAATCGAAGCAAACAACAACTCAACCTGCCACTCCCCCTGCGAGCGGGTCAGTTGCTCAATAATCACGGTATCGGCTAGCCATGTATTGTCAGCATATACCTGAAAATCGGATAGATTCCCCTTTCGTTCTGTAGTGTGTAGGCTGCCTATACCAGCAAGGAGATTGGCATAAGCTCCTTTATCTATATAAAATGATCGTTTTCCCATAGGTATCTCAGCGCATCCCGATTGTCAACAAAAATCAGGGGATCAATCAGTTAGTTAAACCTGTGAGTACGAAATTGGTTTATAATCACCCCTATTTTTCGTTCACACTTAGGCTGACAGCAGCAAATCAATAGCCGGTTAACTCCGGAACAGTATCAGCTATTGGCGTTCAGAACAGGGAAAGCCAGCCTACTATTCGGCCTCTTCATATAACAAAAAAAACAACATACATTTGATTAAAAACGAGAGCATTTTGTATTTTTACAGTACTCTGTATTCCGCTCATTTATGACCAATTTGACTACTTCATCATCGCGTAAATTTCGAAAGGCAACCATCTTAGTGGTTGAAGATAATGCCGATCAATGGTTCATTATTCATTGGGCATTACTACAGCGTTTTCCTGAAGTGGAGGCTATCTGGATGCAGGAGCCTGCTCAGGCAATCATGTATCTGGAAGCCTGTAAAGCCGATGTACGCGAATTGCCAAAACTCATTTTACTGGATTTATACTTACCCCAGCGGCAAATGGGCTGGCAACTGTTAGCAATGATTAAGGCGCATTACCTGTTCCGGGAAATACCCGTTGTTATCCTAAGCCAATCCAGCGATCCTGAAGATATTAGTGAATCCTATTCCCTCCGAAGTAACTCGTACATTGTTAAGCCTATGGGGTACGAAAAATGGCTCGATTGTATTGCTTCATTCCGCCACTATTGGTGGGAGGCTGTTACCTTGCCCAAGTATGCCTAACAACCAATAAACTAACGCTCATATTGCCGGGGTAATAACACCATAAACCGTGTTCCTATACCAGACTGACTATCTATTTCTATATGGCCGTTCAATAACTCACACAACTGCCTGACAATTGATAGACCGATGCCTTCGCCCTGATTAGCCTGATTACCAGTTGGAAGGCCTGGTCCTGTGTCTTTAATCGTGAATTGCCAATGTTCCTGGTCATCAGCTAGTCCCCATTCAACAGTTACCCCGCCTTTCTTGGTGTACCTGAGGGCGTTCAATAATAGATTTTGGGCAATTCGGTGGGTCATAGTCCTATCTCCCTGAACAATAAGCCGTCCAGTTCCTTCATGTTTCAGCCATAATCCCTGCTCATGGGCTAATGGCTGTACACTCTCAACCAGTCCATTTAATAAGTTGGAAGCATCAAAGGAATCGATCTGCCGTTCTTCCTGACCAGCCTCTAATCGGGAGAAATCAAGCAACTCAGTTAACATTTGCGTGGCCTGTTTTAAATTTCGCTGAAGCATAGCCAGCATCTGATTCCGCTCCTCGTCGGTATTGGCCATATCCAGTAAAGAAGCAGCGCCCTGAATAATACCAAAGTTACCCCGCAGATCGTGCGAGGTACTGCGCAGGAGTTCACCCCGTGTCCGTATGTGTTTTCTGATTTGGTCTAACGTTGCTAAGTTTTTGTTCGATTGCTCCAGTTTGGTTAACCAAACAAGTTGCTGCTGCTCGGCTTTTTTCAGGGCGGTTACATCTAAACTCGTAATCACTACCCCATCATCATGTTTTGTGAGCGACATAGCCAGCCAGCGATCGCCATCTTCGTATGTCTCGTGTTGCTCCTTGTAGGTTATTTCATTGGTTAACAATACTTTCTCTAATTCAACAAATGTATCATCTCCCCATAAAGCATCTGCTAACCGCGATACCGACATCCCCGCTAAGTGCTCGATTGGCTGATGAACCAGTGCCGAAAACTTCTGATTGCAAACAACCAGCTCGAAGTCAATGATCTGATACTGTTCATTTCGAATGGCATGCAGGAGACCAATGGCAGCCGGAGAACTATCCAATACCCCTTGTAAATTAAAAGCGGTCTGTTGAATCTCTTCAACCAGATTCAAGTCGCTGATATCCTGCGCAATGGCCAGTACGCTTTGAACGTTACCATCAGGACCTATTTCCGGGACTAATCTGGAGAAGAAATACGATATACCGTTGGGTGTAGGAAATGTATTATAATGGCTTTGCGGCTGTTTAGTGTCAAACACCCGCTGCAATTTGTTCATATACGGAAGAGCAATCTCATCGGGCTGGCCCATTTGCTGATTGGTTTTCCCCACCAACTCCTCTTTGGGTTTACCTATCTTTTGTTCGAAGGCTGAGTTTGCATACAGCAATTTCAGATCCGGAGCCCAGCGGGTAATCACATCCGATGTGCTTTCAATCAGTTCTCTGAACTGGTTTTCATGCTGCTGAAGCTCATTCTGAGCTAGTTCATGGACAGAATTATCCGTCTTATTTTTGGCTAACTCCCGCTGGGCATGCAATACCATTGCGTTGGTTTCAAACACTTTTTGCATTCGCTGCTGAGCCCGGAAGTCTAAAGCCTGAAGTAGTGTTTTATGATTGTAAATTTCAGCACAGGTAACGATGTAGCCATTAAATATACCTCTGGATGAATCGAACCTATCAGCCTCTACCCCACTGGCGGGGGTACGACTCTCCGCCGTACCGGGCAAAAACATGGGGCTGGCGTTCAGTAGTACCCATTTGTAGTCATCATTGAATCGTTTCAGGCGTAACTCTACCTGAAAGGGCAGCCGTTTTGCCAATGCGCTTTTATAGGTTGTTAAATACGACTGCTGATCGTCGGGGTGTATGTCTTTTTCCCAGCCCTGCTTTATAGAGTTAGCTAATGAATGGCCTGTAAAGTTGATCCAGGCTTTGTTAAAGAAGGTGTAGTAGCCATTGGCATCTGATACCCAGATCAATACCGGCGCATTTTCAACCAGGTTATGAAGCCAGGCTTCACGCTCGGCCAGCAGGCGTTGTGCCCGGCGGTGTTCGGTTATATCTTCAATGGCCAGCAGAATTGCTTCCTGATTCCGCACAATCCGGCGGGCATTGACGAGCAGAATTTTCTCCCCAATATCGGCGAAGGTGTGAGCCACTTCAAACGAATCGACCTGAACATTATGCCGAATCACATCTGTCAGCAACAAGCGTAAGGCAGGAATGTCCCACTGGCGATTACCCAGTTCGTAAATAAGCCGCCCCTGAGTTTGGTCTTCATCTACCCGGAACAGCTTATAAAATGTCTTGTTAGCACTCTTTACCCGTAAATCTTCATCGAGTACCAGGGTAGCCTCCCGGATGGTTGCAAAGATGACCTCAGAAAACTCGTTGGCCTCCGACAACTGATCATTTCGGACCTGTAACTCCTGGTTAATGGTCAGCAATTCTTCGTTTGTCGATTCAATTTCCTCTTTGCTGGTTTCGAGTTCTTCATTGATGCTCTGCAACTCCTCATTACTACTAATGATTTCTTCATTGGCCGACTGGAGTTCCTCGTTACTAGCTTCCTGTTCTTCTACAATTGAGCGCATATCTTCGCGCAGCGTAGCCAGTTCCTCCTCCAGTTGCTTAATCCGGCGATTGCGTTTTTCAGCCAGATCGGTACCTACGCTTCCGGGTGCTTCTACCTCTTCAAAAAGAACCAGGTACAGCCGCTCTTCGGTATCTGTCTTAAGCGGAACAACTTCAATGGCAACCTGATGTATTTTGTCTTTAATTTTCACCTCCAGCCCCGTTTTGCGTACAGGCTGGCCTGCTTTTCGAGCTTTATGAACTGTGTTACGTAGTTCAAATACCAGCGAAGGGCGGGCCATTTTCAACAAGTTCAGGCTGGCTTTTCCGGTTGAGGGTTCAAGGAATGTGCTGGTAGAGCCCCTAAATCGCAGGATATCCAGATCATCGTTGACCACTACACTGGCAGGCACATACTGACGGAGGAGTAAATCATCAATTGTTTTTTCCAGATCGTTGACCGGAAACCCCATCTCAGGAGCCGATTCAGGCCGCTTTGCCGCATCGGCCCCACTGAACCGTTCTCCTTTATTGTCGGGCTCCGGATTATCTAAATTCAACCGATCAAAGCCGGGCCGGGGGTTCATCTCAAAAGATGCCCGACTAATCACGTCGTTTTTACGGATGTAGATCTTATAATTTTTTTCTACCTGAGCGAACAGCGTAGTTAAGCTACCTACCGTTTCGGATTTGCCAAGCAGTAGGTAGCCATTCGGATTGAGTCCATAATGAAACATAGAGATCGCCTTTCGCTGATAGGTGCTGCCCAGATAAATCAATAGATTACGGCAACTAACAAAATCAAGGCGCGAAAATGGCGGATCTTTTAGCAGGTTGTGGGGCGCAAATACGCACAAATCACGAACGGCTCGGTTTATACGATAGTGATCATCCGTTTTGGTAAAGAACCGCTGTAGCCGCCGGGCCGATACATCCATGACCTCACTTTTTGTATAGCTACCCATCCGGGCCTTGGCTACCGCAGCTTCGCTCAAGTCAGTTGCGAATACCTGAATCGTCATGCTCGACGCCATATCGCCCAGGGCTTCGATCAACAGGATAGCTAGTGAATAGGCTTCCTGCCCTGTTGAACAGGCAGGCACCCAAATTCGGATTGGCTCGCGAGCCCCCTTTTCTTTGATAATCCGGGGAAACAGGACTTTTAGGAGGTAGTCCATCGTTTCCGGATCGCGAAAAAACGTAGTTACATTGATTAGCAGATCATTGTACAGCAGTTCCATTTCATCCGGATGCTGTTTTATATAATTAGCGTACGATTTTAGTGTTTCAAGCTTAAAAAGCAGCATTCGCCGGATAATACGCCGACGAATGGTTGTAATTTTATAATTCCCAAAATCAACTCCAACTGCCCTACGAAGCAATAAAATGACCGCCTTTATATCTTCGTCGGTTTCGTCATCTTCCGATACATCAGCCTGTTCCGTCTGCCGAAACAGCTCAGGCTTGCCACTCAGCAATTCCAGTTCATGAGCAATTTCAATGGGAGAAAGCACCCGGTCTACCACATTTTCGGAAATTGCCGATTTGGGCATACTCTGAAACCGTGCCGTTTCGTCCTGCGCAAACGTAATCCCTCCTGCCACTTTAATAGCCCGTAGCCCCAGCGTTCCATCGTTAGCCATTCCGGATAATAAAACGCCAATAGATCCTTCCTTCTGCCGGTCGGCCAGGGCAATAAAGAACCGATCGATGGGCATATGTGGCGACCCATTCGACTGGCGTGGCTGGAGTGTCAATAAACCGTCTACAACCTCTATATCCTGGTTAGGCGGTATAACGTACACATGATCAGGCTCAATTCGCATGAGATGTTTGGCCTGCCTGACAGGCATGGTGGTTGCACGTCCCAGAATGCTGGCAAGCTGACTATCGAAATTCGAATCAAGGTGTTGAATATAAACATACGCCAGTCTAGTCATTGGCGACAGATGTTCCAATAACTCTGTCATGGCTTCCATTCCCCCTGCCGATGCCCCAATGGCAACAATAGGAACAATGGCGGAAGACGTTGATTCTGACTGGTCAGAAGATGATTTTTTCTTAGGCATTTTTTACTGCTTTACTAAACCAACGGGCAGGGTACCGGTTTACTTTATAACCACAGTCGGCAGGATTCGAACGTCCTATAAAGATATGGCTTGCCGCTAATTAACTAACTAAATAGTACAACTTTAGTTAAGTAATCAGGCGTGAAAAGCCAGCTAAACGGGCGTATTATCTGTTAGATTCTGCCCTGAAAATCAGCCTATTATTGTTGCCTAATTTTACATATTGTTGCAAGAAACTTCCACTATTCGTGGCTTAGTGAAAGTGGTTCTAGGTTAGATAAATGTATGGCAAAACGAGACATTATTGTTATTGGAGCTTCGGCTGGTGGGGTTTTTGCCCTGAAGGAATTAATGGCGTCTCTCCCCCCCAACTTTAACGCAACTGTTTTTGTGGTGGTGCATATATCTCCCCACTCTCCGAGCTATTTGCCTGATATTCTGAGCCATTCTGGGCCTATACCGGCATCTCATCCGAAAGATGGGGAACTCATCCAGCCGGGTCATATTTATGTAGCCCCACCAGATCATCACTTGCTGGTAGAATATGACCAGCTGATTGTAAAAAAAGGACCAAAAGAAAACCGATTCCGTCCGTCTATCGACGCCTTGTTCCGGTCGGCCGCCTATACGTACGGGCCCCGGGTAATTGGCCTGATTCTGACAGGTATGCTCGATGATGGTACATCGGGTATGTGGTCGGTAAAGCGACTAGGGGGCACATGCATCATCCAGCAACCCGAGGAGGCTCTGTATGCCAGTATGCCAACCCACGTTCTGGAATATGTAGATGTCGATTACACACTCCCAATCTCTAAGATGGCTTTATTGCTCTGTGATTTAATTGGAGAAACGGTTCCAGATAAACCAAACCTCTCACCCGAGGAGCAGAAACGGCTGGAAATAGAGGTAAATATTGCGGCTCAGGACAATGCATTCGATATGGGAATCTTAGACATGGGCGAGTTAACGCCATTGACCTGCCCCGAGTGTCAGGGAGCCCTGGTCAGTATCAAAGAAGGGAAGCTCATTCGGTATCGCTGCCATACTGGTCACGCCTTTACGGCCAGTTCGTTATTGGCTGATACGAGTAAAGTGGTGGAAGAATCGTTCTGGAAGGCTATTCGCGCCTTGGAAGAAACGGTTATTTTACTTGAACAATCCAGCAGACAGTTTGCCGAAGGGGGCAACAAGAATGCTGCCGAGCAATTTTTTCAGAAAGCCCGAGAAGCCCGTGAGCGGGCACGTCAGGCGCATACCTTTGTTTTCCAGCAGGAGCAATTGAGTGAAAGCTCGTTTACTCCAATGCAATCAGGGTCAGTATAAAGCCGAAGTAAATTAGCCCAGTAAATAACTAAGTTTTTCCTGAGCTAATTGCCGACCATTTTTGACCTGATCGACCTGATGGAGATAAGTAATAAGTAACGAGTCGTAGTGATTAATTATTTTTATTTCCCTGGGCCCTTGCGTAATAGACCCATGAACCCGTTCACGAAACTGCTCTAACTTGGTTATTGTCAACAGAAGCTGACCAATTCTGTCATCATATAGCTTAATTCGCCGACGGGTTAATTCGATATACCATCTATTATCGGGCGAGACCAAGACGATGGATTCACCAAGGGCAATCTGCCATTGTTCTGCCAGTTGATGCAACGGATCGGTGAATGGTTCCCCATCAAAAGCTTCTGTAGGAAGCTCCATACTTCCATCTTCATCACTAATATAGGCTTTAAGAATTTTATCGCCCTTTAAAGTGATTGAACTCAGGACATCCAATGCAATCTCCAGTTCAGGAAGTTGGCAACTAAAGTGTCGTAACTGGTCCTCTGTAGTTGAAGCTGTAAACGAGAGTGTCATACCTGTTCTGGTTTAGTGGTCGTCTCGATTAGCAGCGTACCCTAAGCGCTGTTTCCTGAGGCTTCATGTACCTGCCCAACTTAGCAACTTTAGAAATGTTCTAAAGTTTTTGGGAAGTTGATTTAATTAGGTAGGTCTTATTCTAACGGCCTTATCCTTTCATAAACCGCACTAAGCCCACTTCCACCAGCAAAAACGCCAATGCCGCCAGCAGGAAGTACTTCCAGAGACTTTTTCCCAAATTTTCCTGCTCCAGCACTTGTACAAAATCGCCATCCTGAATGCTGTCGAATACCTCAACATTAGGCTGATTGGCAAATGCCCGGCGAAGCTCGTCGGCTGAATAAAAATCCATTGATGACTCTTCGTTACCGTGATTAAAGGCGAGCAATCGCTCCGTTTTCCCGTCGCTGTTCTGCAACGCATAGTAGCCCGCTTCCACCTCCTGTCCAGCAGCCAGTTCGTTACTCTTGGGCATTTCGAGCAGGAGTTGATTGCCAACTACACGCTGAACCGGAATAATTTCCAGTTTATCGCGCTTCAATTTATATACTGACCGTTCGGACGGATTGCTCACTGGAATCGTCAACAGGTTATCATCGAATGAGTAGGCCGTCCGCTGCGCCCGAACGCTCAGGGCAGCCATTTTATACATAACCGGCACAAATAAGGCGTGTTCAGCCAGATTCCCGTAGGCCGACGATAGTGGGCTGGCAAGCACATAAACATTGCCAAAGGCGGTGCCACTACCCACCCTGGACTGAGTTAGTAATGGATTTCCATCGCGCAGGGTTAGGAGTCGTTCTCCCGCACTCCAGCGCCAGACGGGCGCTGCCGTTGGCATGTTCAGCGGCTCGGATTGATAGCTCTGCTGAAAGACATCCCGGAAAAATGGAGTCCGTCGGTCAGGATCGGCCACGGGAACCGAGGTGGGGGCTGCGCCCGGCGAAGCCAAAACCTGCAGATTCCCAACCCCTAAACTTCGTAGAAATGGCTCGTACGAGGTTGCATTTGGCACAGCAGGTGGAATAATAGTTAAGCTACCACCCTGACGAACAAAGCGTTCCAGCTCAGAACGCAGGGTGCCGTTTACATCAGCAACTCCCTCCAGAACAACTAAATCAGTTTCCTTCAACTGGCCCACATCGAAATTCTGGGCATTGAAACTCCGATGCACAAACAGGCTGTCGTTGGAATACACAGCATCTACATAAGGCGTTGTGCGGGTTGGTGAACCAGCCTGCTGTTCATACAAATGCAATACCCGAACAGCCGGAGACGCTTCAATGACAAAGAAATACTGGTTATCGAAGGTGATTGGGTAGTCTTCAAACACAATCCGTCCGCGGTGGTACCCTTTCGAGGTCACATTGAAATTGAGTGATACCGTTGCCGATCCACCCGGCGGCAGCACAGCCGAAGCAGTTGACGTTTGTGTATCATCTAAATACAGGCGTATTGGCAGGTTCTTGACATTCTCCCGGCCCGCGTTATTGAGCTTAACGTTAATGCTGTTGTTCTGCATTTCCCGAATAAAGGGCGTGCTCAGCCACACGGAATCGACATACACGTTTTTAGTTGCCTGGGCATCCAAAGGCACAATAAACAAACGATCGGTGGTGTCGATTTTAAGCCGCGATAAATCACCCGCGGTACTTTTCTGAAAATCGGAGAACCAGAACAACTGGTTTCGACCACCCGGATTGAGCGAACTCAGCAGGTTACGCTGTCGGCGGTAAACGGTTTCGAGCGTTCGGGGCGTATGGGCAAAGCGGATGGAGGTCACGCGGTCACGAACCGATTCGGCGGTTCCGGCCTGTTGCTCGGCCGCCGAAAAATCGTTGGTCAGTAGTTGAAGGGAAGAGGCATTGCGAAACAGTGTCAACAGTTCATCTAATTTGCCCGTAGCAATATCCAGGTAGCGCTTGGTATTCCGCTCATTCTGCATGCTGAACGAATTATCGACATACAGACTGGTAACGCCCTGCCGCGACAAACCCAGTTTATTTTTACTGGGGATAAACGGTTGTGCGAACGCCAGCACCAGACAGGCCAGAAATAAACAACGGCATGCCAGAATGAGCCAGTGTTTCAGCCGCCGAAACGATTTGGTTTCCGTTTGAACGCTTCGCAGTAAGGCAACATTCGTGAAAAATACCCGCCGTGTCCGCCGGAAATTAAACAGGTGAATGGCAATTGGAACCGACACGGCCATCAGGCCAAACAGAAAAGTAGGATAAAGGAAGTTCATTCAGGCAAAGTAAGAAGAGTCTGTCAATCGTCATACGATTGTCATTACTGGTCATTTGATAGGTATAAGGCAATCAATGACTAGCAATGACAATCGTATGACAACGACTAACAATTACGTGTCCATTTTATAAGTAACGACCTGATACAGGCCTTTCGTTTCTTTAGTGCCTAAGTTAGTCAGGGATTGTGATTTCGTAAAATGCTGTTTTGGTTTGCAGTACATCTGTATACGTAATTGACCCAGACTCATCGCCCACTGTTGTAAATTCATGGATGGGTGTATGCCCAACAACCTGATGGAATCCCGCTACGTAATCGGTTTTCGTTTCGGAACGGTCGGCCCAAATTGGTCCGCTAAACGGACTAGAGCCACCCCGTTTGGGACTAACCTCAAATAGCAGATTACGGAACCACGGCTCTCGCTGGTGGATCTCATTTACTAATTCGGCCAAATGATAATCGGGAGTTATGGCTAAGGATCCATTGTTGGTTTCCGTCAGTAATCGTTTAAGCCATTTATTGGTAATGCCCGCATGCGTAAACAGATAAGGCCCCTCCTGATGCGCTATTTGAAACAGATTTTGGTGTTTGGCAAAAAAGTCGCTCAACGTAGGTTGCGCCCAAGCCCGAAATCCAGAACAGCGATAGTGCGGAAAATGCAGGTATTGGGCATCGTGATTGCCAATCAGCAACACAAACTTATCTGGATTAGCCTGCTTTAACTGACTGATTTCAAGCAGATTCGTATAAATCGTTTCATCATCAACAATATAACTATCTGTATAATCGCCAAGGAAAATAATCTGGTCGTACTTGTCAAAATTAGCTTCCTTCCAGACGGTTCTTCCGTGAAGGTCACTGATGGTAAGGAATTTCATGAACGATCTTTTCTCCGCCAGATAAAACCATCCAGCACATAATGGGTCATTTGTGGGAGTGCGAGTAAAGGGACTAACAAAGCCAGCAGATGTTGTTCCGTTACAAGTGGAAGTGCCTGAAACCAGCCAAAAACCGTAGCGTGTTCGCGCCAGACGAGCCCATCCCACAAACCCTCTTCAAGATAAGCCAGAATACCGAGTAAACTAAAAAAAACAAGCCAACTAAACCTGTTTATTGATAATCCAGTAGAATTTTCCTGTTTCAAAGTCAGTTTCGGTCGGTCGCTGACCCAGATCAACGCCATATACGGAATACCGTGCGACACCACGTTGAGCATCGTAAACGCCAGATCCCCATTAAATTGAATGATCCCGAAATACCACGAACTAACCGTACCCGCAACCAACAAATTACGAGGCCAGTTAAGCTCACGGGAGCGGGCATATAGCCAACTTTCTTTTCCAACGTATAAGGCAAGCAAGAGCCAGTACAGAATTGTTGCCGTAATTTTCAGCCATTTTAGCTGCGGCTGAACAAAATCACCGTCAATGAACCAGTTAAAATGCCGCCCGGGAGTCAGGTGCCACCAAATGACAGGATATACTGTAGCCGCATAAATGACCAGTGTATCCAGTCCCCTTGACCAACCAGGTACATTGTCGAAACGGCTGTAGATGCGCATAAAGCCATACTGTTGGCGCACAAAATGAAAGACGGCCAAATACGCCAGTGCCCGCCAGAACCATAAGCTATTGACACTGTGCAGCAAGACCCCTCCCAGATAGCAACCCAATGGGATCATCAGAAATAATAGCCGCTGCTGCCGGAAACGCGCGCGGTTAAAATAGGTACGAAACAAAGTGCTGTACACATGCGCCACATCAACCAGCAACACCAGTATCACCCAGCCAACAAGCGGCATCTCGCTGGTGGTTTTGAACCGCTCCGGCAACAGCCATACGACCAGCAAAGCCAGAAATGGCGGAGCCAGTACATACAGGCCGTCGAAGCGGGCATTTTTTATCCAGGGCTGTTTCATCACGCCTTCGTAACTTCCTGAGCGGCCCGGATACCCTGATAGAATGCCTCCTCAAAAATAGAGATCCCACTTAAATCGGAGTGAGCGAAAAATACCCGATTGTCAATGGGTTGACGAGCCCGCTGGCGTTCTGCTCCCCAAATAAAACCGGGTGATGGCGCAATCATACCATGCCCCCACAACCAGACATCCACTTGCGAAACATAAGGGGTTATGCCCGCATGTGCCATCTCTAATTCATTCAGAATCTGGTCCAGCCATTGTTCATAAGTCGTCGTGTATGCCGTTCGTCGGGCAGCGCCCGGTTCCTGATCAGTGAGTGGTTTATAATACGTAATTACTTTTTGAGGAGTATCGTGCAGGTCCTGATGGTTAGCGGTAATGTAGCCAACCGATGGAGTATTATAGAGCACGTTATCCCAGCAAAGCGGCATACCTCTCCCCTGCGGTAGTCCTGAAATAGTCAGATTAGCCACCATCCAGGGGGCGTATCGAAAACTCGCCAGATTGGTTCGCTCTGGATCAATAGAGCCAGTCAGGTGTTTTGTAATGAATTGTGGGGTTGCCATAATCACCTTACGCGCGTGAATCAGGATGGTATGATTAGTCTCAACATCACAGGCTCGAACCGTCACGCCAGAACTACTGAGTTGCAGATCGTAGCCTAGTAGATTCTGCCGGATCGGCGAATCCGCCTGCGCCCGAAGTTGATCGACCAGAAATCCGTTCCCTTGTGGCCAGGTCAGCACTGAGGCCGCAGTTGCGTTAGCGGCTTGTCCTTTCCGAGAAGCAAAGTAGTGAATACCGGCCCAGGCCGAGGTCGTTTCTAACGTGGCACCGTAATCATCACGACAGCAATAGGTCAGGTACCAGCGTAGGTACGGTGACGTAAATCCTTCTTTATCAAGATAACCGGCAAATGAAATAGCGTCTAAAGCGCGAAACTGCGCATCGGTAGAGGATCGGTCGAGTGGAATCGTAAACGCATCGAGCCCATCGGTACCTTTCGCCTGTCTGAAGCGTTCAGTCACTTCAAAAAAACGCCGAATCTGCTCTTTTTCGATCTCCGGCACACCTGTTTCCGGCACAAGCCCCTCCTGCCAGAAACCATTAATAAACAGGCGTTCTTCAGGATCGTGACAAAGGAAGTAATCGTTATATATCGGCCGTTTCTCCGCATCGAAACCTGTACAGACCTCGCTCTCCTGTAAGAAATCAAGCAGTTCTTTATGCCGAAGATCCGGAACTGGCAGGTAATGCGCGCCAAATGGATAGGCAGAAACGGCGTTTTGTCCATAGGCTGCGTTGCCGCCCGTTTGCGTATCCATTTCCACCAACAGCACCTCCCGAACGCCCTGCTGATGCAACCACCGCCGTGCCGATAAGCCCGAAACACCGCCACCAATAATGAGGACATCGGTCGTTAGCTGCCCGGCAATCGGCAACTTGTGTAATGCTGGAATTGCTCTGAGTTTGTGGCCAGTCTGATGATTGGCACCCACCATCCCACCTTGAATATGGCTACTCGAACGTGATGGAGAGCAGGCAGGTAATCCAGTAGCGCCGATCATCAAGGCCCCCACGCCAAGGCCTGCCTGTACCAAAAATTCGCGTCGGCTGGCCGTTGGCCCTTCGTATTGGTCAGCGTTATTGTCCATAGGGTGCCCACTCTTCTTCAAACGACTGTACCAGAACCTGATTATTCAATTTATTGACCGCTGCTGGCACTTCCGACATATCGGGTGGAAAATAAAGCATATCCCGGAGGGTAGCCGTATTAGTATAGCGAAGCCCCTTCGGCAGTGGGCCATCTACGCGCCAGTGCCGATTGCGGAGCGCCAACACATACCCCCACTCACCAAACGACGGCACATAAGCATGGTAAGGAATGGTCTGAAAACCAACCGCTGCCAGCGTGTTCCGGATACACCAGAACGATTTCCGAGCTACATAAGGCGACGTCGACTGTACTACCACTAGCCCATCGGGTGCCAGCCGCTTTTCCAGCTCGGCATAAAAAGTGGTACTGTAAAGCTTGCCAATTGAATAATTCGACGGGTCGGGGAAGTCCACAATAATAACGTCATAGTGGATGGTGTCCTGGCGTATCCAGGTAAACGCGTCGTTATTGATAACCTGCACCTTAGGTGATAACAATGACCTCTGATTAAGCTTCAGTAGTGTTTCATTCTGCTGAAACAAACTCGTCATTCCTGGGTCCAGATCGACCAATCGAATGTGCTGAACGGCCGGATATTTGAGCAATTCCCGCACGGCCATTCCATCGCCCCCACCCAGCACCAGTACGCGTTGGGCGTTGGGGCGCGCCTGCATGGCCGGATGTACGAGAGCCTCGTGGTAACGGTACTCATCGGCCGAACTGAATTGCAGATTACCGTTCAGGTAAAGTCGGAGTTCGCGGTTGTTCCGGGTCAGCACAATCCGTTGATAGGGCGTGCTTTTGCTGTAAATGACCGTATCCTGAAACGATACGCCTTCGGCATACGACATGATGCGTTCGGCATAAACAAAACCAGCGGTTAATAGAATAACGGAGGCCAGTAGTACGATCGTGAATCCAGGCCGGAACGCGCGGGTTTCAGCAAATCGATACAGCAGGAACCCCGCCACACCGATATTCAGTAAGCCAAAAAACAGGGAGGTGCGAATCAGGCCGAGTTGCGGAATCAGAATCAGGGGAAAGATTAATGATGCCAGCAGTGCCCCAATGTAATCGAATGTAAACACACGGGAAACGAGGTCTTTGAACGACAGTTGGTTCTCCAGAATGCGCATGAGCAGTGGAATTTCCAGCCCGACCAAAATACCCGTTAACCCGACCAGCGTGTACAACACCAACCGAAATGAGGCCACATAATCAAACAGGACAAACAGCAACGGCGCACTGCATCCGCCAACAATACCTACCAGAAGTTCAATTCGAATAAACCACTTAAGCAGGTTACCATCGAGGTATTTAGAGAGCCATGAGCCGATGCCCATCGAGAATAGATAGACCCCGATGATGGTTGAAAACTGCATGACCGAATCACCCAGCAGGTAACTAGCGAGCGTACCGGCCACGAGTTCGTAAATCAGCCCGCAGGTCGAAATAACAAATACCGATACCAGTAACAGCCAATGCAGGGGCGTTAATCCCGGCCTGACCGCCACCCGCTCTTCGTCACTAACCATGAATGGCGGAACTGATAATGATAGAAACAGCAATCATGAACGCAGCCGCCAGAATGGCCAGGGCAACGTTCTGCTCATCCAGAATCTTTTTCCAGAGATTTTCGGGCGTCAGCTTTTCAATAATTACAAAACTGATGATCAGGATAGCAATGCCCAATAGCGAGTAAACAATGGAGGCCGTAATGTACTTGTATTCCATGTTGGAGGTAAGGTTATTTATGATAAAATCGGGAATAGCCGCGACTGCCGCCAGAATGGCCTGAACCACCATAGTAGCCCTGTTTGTTTTCGACACTCTCATTGTCGTCGCCCAGTAAACGTGTTCCGGTAAGACCAGCCCACACAAATCCGCCAAGCGCAAGGAGCGCAACTACTACATAGTATTTTATTTTGGCCAGTTCTTTACTCATAGTTATGATTTATCCTCCTCTGTATAAACCTTAGAATAATCACTATTGCTCCAGCGCTGGCTCTCATGCCATTGCTTATTCACAAAGAGACTAATTGGGTAAATAGAAAATAATAAAAGGAGCAAAGCAATATTGGAGCCCAGCATGGTGTTTTGCGTGATACCAATACTGAACGATACTGGTTTACCAGGATCTCTGGCAGGATATATATTTACATGATAACGCCCTGACGGAATCCGTGATAAAACAGCATCGTCATCACGACTACCCTCCGACCAGCTTTCGCCACCTTCTACGCCATAATAATATTCCAGCGTCTTACTAAATTCATAAACTCTACCCGATTGCTCGTTGATTAACGTAACCGGCAATTCAATCCACTGATTATCAAGCGAGGCCGACAGATTAAACGCCAGTACGGTAGGGCCATCTACATCAAATGAAGACGTAATAATTGGTTTGATCGTACCCGACGAATCTGATTCAGTTTGATAGGACTCTTTAAGCAGTTGTGTTGACGGTTTTACAATACTGAGAATAACCTGAAGTACAAAAACGGCAACCAGGAGCATACCTGTAAATGCCAGTAACGTACCCGAACGATCATCAGGGTCGGCAGGTTCAATAGCCCCAACACCGGATGGAGCCGGCAACACGTCCTTTGCAATGCCAAAAGCTGTTGCCAATTCTGAACGGGAAATATAGTGCGCTTTGTACCACTTAGTATCAGTCGCTCCCTGTTCATTAACCAGCATGGAAGGGGGCCGAATGTATTCAGAGATCGTCAGCTTTTCGTCCTCCAGACAATTCCAGTCGAACTCCCCTACGGCGTTAAGTAGTTCAGGTTTATATTGATTATAGAGCCAGTATTGACCTTCATCGGTGTTGATCGTATACGTTTTGCCGCCAACATGGTAGTGCGAATACGTGTGATCCGTTGGCTCAATAACCATCCAGTGCCCGTTGTATTCAGCCAGTTGGCTGTAGCGTCCATCCTGTCGCAACAGCATGTATTCTAACCACCTGTAAAATGAACCAGCCTCTTTTTTATGCAGTAGACCCACCACCCGAACGAACTGACCATTCAGGTAGCCTTCTGAGCCAATTGGCAAAACGGGTGTTGCCGTGGAGAGTTGAAACGTAGTCAGAATTTCGGGCGTACCTTCGTTTTCGTACTTAAAAAACGCATGGCAGTTTGGACAGCCATAGTATGAACTACCTGATATATCGTAATAGGTAATTGTGGTTTGACAGTTGGGGCAAGTAAGCGTGGCCGACGGGAACGTATGGCCAGAGAGAGCCATGTTTATCATCGGTTGAGTTCCTGTTTAGAGAGCTCCGTGGCGTCAAAATAGGTCAGTACATCCCTATAAAATTGCTGGGTTTTGGCCGTATTGTCCTTTAGGTAGTTTGATAGAAAAACGTCGAAGGTAGCGATTCCTAATTCTGGCCAGGTATGAATCGATACGTGCGATTCGGTTAGGCAGACTACAGCGGTGAACCCTCCGTTTGGAAAAACGTGATAAACTTCACCCACCTTCGTTAAGGTTAGCGCGTCAATTAGCCGGTTGAATGTAGCCTGACAGCCCCCCACGTTTGTGAGGCAATCAGGTGTTGAGGCAAATGTTGACAACAAATGCAAGCCCGGTCGGTAGGCAGTCATGCGTTTAGGCTACAGGAACGATTGTGAAATATAAGCCACAAAGTTATTCGTAGTTAATTTCCTCGCTCAAAAAATAGAACACCGGTTCCTGTACTGGATAACAGGCATAAAAAAGCCCCAACTGGAAACCAGTTGGGGCAAGTATCTAAACCGGGATTTAACTGATTTTTGGATTTTCAGGATTTTGTAATTAGATCCGCACTTGCTTTTAAGCAGAATCAGATTAAATCCAAAAATCAGTTAAATCCCGGTTAAGACTATAGCGTCCGTTTCACTTCTTTCAATTCGAAGCTTTCGATCACATCGCCAACTTCAATATCGTTGAAGTTCTTGATGCTCAGACCACATTCGTAACCAAACTTCACTTCGCTCACATCTTCCTTAAAGCGTTTCAGCGCACTGATTTCGCCTGTATGAATTACGATAAAGTCGCGAATGATACGAATCTTGTTGTTCCGCTTGATATTACCTTCCGTTACGTAGCAACCTGCCACGGTACCGATTTTGCTAATCTTGAATACGTCACGGACTTCAATATTACCTACAATAACCTCTTCAACCGTTGGTGCCAATAAGCCTTCCATGGCATCTCGTACCTCGTTGATAGCGTCGTAGATAATTGAGTAGAGACGAATTTCGATCTGCTCCTGCTCGGCTAACCGGCGGGCACTTGATGAAGGCCGTACCTGGAAGCCGACAATTACCGCATCTGAAGCCGAAGCCAACAGAACGTCCGACTCGGAAATCTGTCCAACTGCTTTGTGGATGATGTTCACCTGAACCTCTTCCGTAGAGAGTTGCAACAGCGAATCAGAGAGCGCTTCTACTGAACCGTCCACGTCACCTTTCACAATCACGTTCAATTCTTTGAAGGTACCAATCGCTTTCCGGCGACCGATTTCTTCCAGTGTAATGTGCTTGCGGGTGCGTAGCGTTTGCTCACGCAGAAGCTGTTCGCGTTTGTTCGCAATTTCGCGGGCCTCACGGTCCGTTTCCATTACGTTGAACTTATCTCCTGCCTGTGGTGCGCCTGGCAGACCCAGGATCTGAACCGGTGTTGCCGGGCCAGCTTCTTTGATACGCTCACCCCGGTCGTTGGTCATAGCCCGAATGCGACCATAGTGGGCGCCTACGAGCATAATATCGCCTTGGCGGAGTGTGCCATTTTCGACTAGTACAGTCGATACGTAACCCCGCCCCTTGTCGAGTGAGGCTTCAATAACTGTACCTAATGCACGCCGGTTTGGATTGGCTTTCAGTTCGAGCAGTTCAGCCTCAAGCAGAACTTTTTCGAGCAGATCATCGACACCCATACCGGACTTCGACGAAATTTCCTGTGCCTGATATTTACCACCCCATTCTTCAACAAGCATATTCATAGACGCTAACTCAGCCCGAATTTTCTCGGCATCAGCACCTGGTTTATCTACTTTCGAGAAGGCAAACACGATGGGTACACCGGCCACTTGTGCATGGTTGATGGCTTCGCGTGTTTGTGGCATAATGCTGTCATCAGCCGCAATTACGATAATAACTACGTCCGTTACTTTAGCACCCCGAGCACGCATGGCCGTAAAGGCTTCGTGACCCGGTGTATCCAGGAACGTAATCATACGGTCATCAGTGGTTTTCACGCTGTAGGCACCAATGTGCTGCGTAATACCCCCTGCTTCACCAGCCGCTACTTTCGCCCGTCGGATATAGTCAAGTAAGGATGTTTTACCGTGGTCAACGTGACCCATGATCGTAACGATTGGCGCACGAGGCTGTAAATCGTCTGGTTCATCGGCTTCAACATCAATACCGGCTTCGGTTTCATCTTCTGCCGATATAAATTGTACATCATACCCAAATTCATCGGCAATAACGGTAATCGCTTCAGCATCTAAACGTTGGTTGATCGAGACGAACATTCCAAGGTTTAAACAAACCGAAATAACTTCGTTAATGGACACATCCATCAAGGAGGCCAGATCATTTGCCGAAACGAACTCAGTTACTTTCAGGATTTTTGCTTCCAGTTCCTCCTGTTCATTCAACAAACGGCGATCTTCTTCGCGCTGGCTCCGGCGATCTCGTCGGCGATCAGCACCCCGGTTGGGCGTATTGCCCTGCATCCGGGCGTTGGTTTGCTGAATTGCCTTCCGAACATCGGCTTGGGTTGGCGCTTCGCGACGACCGCCACCACCCCGGTTGGCATTGTTACCTCCGCCACCACCGCCACCGCGATTTTGGCCTTGTCCAGTTCCGCCACCACCAGCGCGATTACCACCGCCCGTACGATTGTTGTTGGCGTTATTGCCAGAAGCGGCACCAGCTTGTCCTCCACGATTGGCGGTATTGGTGCCCTGGTTCTGACCTGTACCACCACCAGCGCGATTAGCTGGTGCCTGATTCCGGTCGCCCTCACGTGGCGCACCCTGACCTTGGCCTTGCGGACGATTATTTCCATCGCGCGGAGCCGTGTTGCCACCTGCCTGGTTACGATCACCTTGCGGACGATCACCCGGAGTGCGGTTTGCGGGACCACGATCACCTTCACGTGGAGCCCGATCATTGCGGTTATTACCACCCTGACCTTGTTGTTGGCCACCGCCACCCTGATTCGGTTGTGCAGTGCTACCAACAGCACCTTCACGTCCACCACGAATCCGTTTGCGTTTTTTCTTATCAGCATTGCTGTTACCGCCCCCCTGACGAGGGTTATTAACAGGCAATTCAATTTTACCAAGAATTTTCAGCCCGCCTAATTGATGGCTACCAGCCGCACGAATAGTTTCGGTTGGTGCCTCTTCCTCAGAAGTTACAGGCGGTTTAGCTTGTGGGGTTTCTGATTTAGGCTTAACAGGAACTGTTGGCTTCGGTGCTTCAGCACGAGCCACAGGTTTCTGAACCTCAGGGGTAACCACAGGTTGGGAAGCCTCAACTTTTGCCACAGGTGCCTGTACTGGCGCTGGTGGATTTGTATTGGTTACTACCGGGGGCACTTCCTTAGGAGGAGCACTTACAGTTGGTGTACTTGTCTGAACAGGTGTAACTTGAACGGGAGCTACCGGAACAGGTTTCACCTCAGCAGGTTGAGCTGGTACTACAGGCTTTACAGCCTCTACTTCTGGCTTAGCAACTGGTGGTTGAACCGTTACTGGCTTGGGCACTTCTGCTACCACTGGTGTGGGCGCAGGTGCACTAACCGGCTGAGCCAAACTTTCTGAAGGTTTGGGTACATCTACCGGTTTTACCTCCTGTGGTGGCGTCACTTTCGCTTGCGGCACAGGGGGAGCAGGTATAACTGGCTTTGCATTCAAATCAATTTTACCCACTACTTTCAATCCTGGCAAACCTGTCTGAGCAGTTTGTAGAATTGGTTTCGACTCAATTGGAGCCTCCTTGGGTAATTCAGCCGGAGCTGATTCTGGTTTGTTTTCGACAATTGGACGTCTCGCGTCATCACGACGGTACAAAACGACATCCTCCTCCTGACGACGCGGTGGCTCAGCGACCGCAACCGGCGGTTCGGCTCGACGAGCTCCGTTCAGGAGTTCCGTTGATTTATACTCCTTCGCTAACACCTCCAACTGTTCCATGTTGATTTTGGTGTTAGGATTAACTTCGACCTTAAACCCTTTGGCAGACAGACTACCCGCAACAGAGGAGAGTCCTTTGTTGAGAATTTTTGCCACTTGGCTTAGGCGCATTGACTTTTCTTCTGCCATACTTCGGTCTATATTCCGCAAATTTAATGGTTGTTGGTATCTTATGAACACCACTTACAACAATAAAAATCCCGCATTTTCATAATGTACAATGAATAATGTAAAATGGGCAGTGTTTCTCCGCCGTCATTCTACATTATTCATTGTACATTTTTCTTTATTCAAACTCCTGTTTCAGAATATTCACAATTTCTTCAACAGTGTCTTCTTCCAAATCGGTTCGGCGAACGAGTTCCTCTTTGCTCAGGGCCAGTACACTTTTTGCGGTGTCGAGACCTACTTTACGGAGTTCGTTGATCATCCATTCGTCAATTTCGTCGGAAAATTCCATTAGGTCAACGTCTTCATCGTCCTCCTGGCCTTCGTTATCGCGGAATACGTCAATCTCCATGTCAACCAATCGACCGGCCAGTTTGATATTCTGACCTCCTTTACCAATTGCCAGTGAAACCTGGTCAGGTTTCAGGAAAACTGATACACGTTTGGTCTCCCGGTCGATCTGCATCGTACTGATTTTAGCAGGACTAAGTGCCCGGCTAATTAGCAGTTCAAGGTTTTCGGTATAGTTAATGACGTCGATGTTTTCGTTGCCCAGTTCACGTACAATGCCATGAATTCGGGAACCTTTCATACCAACACAAGCGCCTACTGGATCAATACGATCATCGTAGGATTCAACGGCCACCTTAGCCCGTTCGCCCGGCTCCCGAACAATCTTGCGGATTGAAATAAGGCCATCATAAATTTCCGGCACTTCAATTTCAAACAAGCGCTCCAAAAACACCGGCGATGTCCGCGACAAAACGATTTTAGGCGTTCCGTTTATCATTTCTACCCGACTAATAACCGCCTTTACGGCTTCACCCTTCCGGTAACGATCTTTCGGAATTTGCTCCGTACGGGGCAGACTCAGTTCGTTATTTTCTGAATCGACCAGAATGATTTCGTGCTTCAGCAGTTGATATACTTCGGCACCAACCAAATCGCCGACCTGATCTTTATACTTCTGATAAAGGAGTTCTTTCTCCATATCCTTTATCTTCTGGATCAATGTCTGACGGGCTGTCTGCACAACACGCCGTCCAAAATCCTCCAGTTTTACTTCTTCGGCAACCTGTTCGCCTACTTCAAAGTCGTCCTGAATTTTGCGGGCTTCGGCAAGGGGGATTTTATCGTAATCCCAAATATCTTCGGAGTTATCGTCTACGATTTCGCGTGTACGCCACATTTCCAGATCGCCACTTTCGGCATTGATAATGACGTCGAAATTCTCGTCGGTACCATACTTTTTACGAATCATTGTCCGGAAGACTTCTTCCAGAATGGCGATCATGGTGGGCCGGTCAATATTTTTCGACCGGGCGAAATCAGCAAACGATTCGATTAATAGTCCACTGGTCATTCTTGTTGAAAGTTTTCGGTTTTCGGTTTATGGTTTACTGTTGTCTAACGCATACGTATTGCCAGGAACAGTAAACCATAAACCGAAAACTATTTAAATGATACTTCTACATGCGCCTTTTTTACTTCTCCGAAGGCAATCGGTGTTGGGCCGACAGGTGATGCTTCAGTAGTTAAATCAGCTTCCTTTTTCTTTTTACTCTTCGACTTCTTTTCGGCTTCAATGTCCAGCACGATATGATCATCGGCAACAGACTCCAGTTTACCTTTTCTGGTAGTTCCATCAACTAGGGTTACGATTAACTGACGCCCTACATTACGGACGAACTGACGGGGAAACGTCAGCGGGAAATCAACACCTGGTGATGAAACTTCGAGGGTAAACGGCGCTTCACCAAAAAAATTAAGTTCATCCATTTGTGCACCCAGCCTACGGCTAACATTGGCACACTCTTCGATGGTAATTCCAGCGTCACTATCGAGCAGAATGGTCACTTTAATGCGGCCACCCTGACGACCAACTACCTGAACATCAACAACATAAAGTTGATCGTTGTTTAGGTAGGGCTGGAGGAGTTCGCTTATTTTTGCTTTGTCGTCCATAAGGTAAGGCTAACAAAAAAGGGAGTGCGACTCCCTTTTTTGATCAATGCCATATGGTTTTTGTGCCACAAAGATAATGCATTTCTGTGTGCATAGCAAGCCCTGGATTTGAGCTAACAGTGGGCATTCCAGTCATTATACGTTATTTTTGGCATCTTCAAGGTATCTGTCTTGCTCCAAGACGACAGTATGACGATAAGAATGCGCGTTGGGCAGCTCATTGCCTTTTTTTTCCGGTCCTTGTTGTGGTCAATCAATTTAGTGCTGGCAGCCTATACGTGTCTGGCTTATTGGCTGCTTCACAGCCTGCAAATTGAACATTGGGTAGCCGGTATGATCATGATTACAATACCACTTGTGTGGGTATTGAATTTGATCATCGTTTTTTTGTGGTTAACCACCCGTCCCTGGCGTAGCTGGCTGTCGGGCGTGACTTTATTAATTGGCATTCTTTTATTCGGATATCGCACGTTCGTCTGGCATCAGCCAGCAGAAAAACCTACACAAGGCACTTCTGTTAAGGTATTTAGCTACAATGTGCAGGCATTTGGCGAAGAAGAAGCCTGGGAGCGAAATAAGAGCTCACCCCGTGTTCGGCGAATACTTAGTTACGTATTCCACTATGATGCGCCGATCAAATGTTTTCAGGAATTTTATAACTCAACAAAAGTCCCGGATTATGATCTCGTCGGGCGGTTTCAGCGAGGGGGCTATCCGTATTCTGCATTTCTGCATCCCGAAATGGCTCAGACAGCCAACGGTGACATTGGGATAGCTATCTTTTCTATTTACCCCATTGTAGATTCGGGACGTGAATCGTTTGGAACCCATAATGGCCTTGTCTGGGCCAATATAAAAATAGGGAACGATACCATCCGGATTATCAATGTACATTTACATTCGATGGGCATTCGAGTTGGTAAAGTATTAAAGCAGAAGCAAATGAAGGGTGTCCAGCATGAGACCCGGGGGGTATTGAGTGCGTTACGAACCGGATTTATCGACCGCAATGCGGAAGTCCGTATCGTTGAAGAGTATATTCGTACGAGTCCTTACCCAGTAATTGTCACCGGCGACCATAACGACACGCCCTATAGTGTGGTGTATGAACGACTGCATCGGCTGTTACCCAATACATATGAAGAGGCAGGGCGCGGCTTTGGCTTTAGTTACAACCGTCTACCTGGATTCATTCGTATAGACCATCAGTTTCATGATCCAAAGTTGTCCGTATTAAACTTCGAGACAATTAACTATATCCGTTACTCCGACCACTACCCCATTGTGGGAACGTATTTGGTAAAGTAGTAGATTGGTATACTAGTCGATTAGGTGTAGTAGGTCTATTCAAGGATGTATCCACTCCACTTAATTTACTTACTACACCTACTTCACAAAATCACGGGTGCGCATTCACCCATTCCTCACCGTCGGTAAAAACTTCTTTCTTCCAGATAGGTACGGTCTGTTTGATGGTGTCAATAATGTACCGGCAGGCATCGAAGGCATCGGCACGATGAGCGGTTGCTACGCCGATAAAAACAGCCATTTCCCCGATTGTTAAAGTGCCTTTGCGGTGAATAATTACATAGCGAAGAATGGGCCATTGCTGTTGAGCTTCGTCCGCAATTTTTTGCATTTCAGTGATCGCCATACGGTCGTAGGCTTCGTATTCGAGCCGGTCAACCGGACGTTCCTGCGTATTATCACGTACAACCCCTAAAAATAAATCAATAGCTCCTGCCTGATCAGATTGCAAATAGGCCAAAGCGGTGGCAACGTCAATTGGGTCAACAGTAAGCGTGATCATGAAACGAATGAAAAATGTGTAATGGATAATGGATACTGTACGCTATCCAATTCCTTACCCCCCACTAACCGGAGGAATAAGGGCAATTTCATCATTCCGGTTAAGGAGTTGATCGGCCTCAGCATATTCCCCATTGACGGCCACCAGTAACGACCGGATACCGGCGAGGGCAGGAAATTGCTGATGCAGCTTACTGAGCATATCACTAACCCGCGAATCATCATCTAACGTAATTGAAACAGTTGATTGGCCTGTCAAATCGCGAGTGATCCCAAACAAAAGTACTGAAACAGGTAAATCCATGTGTTAATTATAATCCGGAAACGGAACCTATACAAAGAACGTAACAAAGGTTGATCGAAGTTCGCGAACTGCCAATAAAAAGGGTGTCACTGGTTTTACGAAGTGACACCCTTTTTACTTAAACCCTCAAAATTTACTTTGAATTATTCATCTTACGTTCGGCCTTCTTCATTTTTCGGTCGGCCTTATTGAGGGCTTTATCCGTTCCATCTTTCACATCTTCCTTCGTATTTTTAGCTGCCTTGGATACTTTATCGCCTGCCTTATCAGCTTCACGGCCTATTTTCTTACCAGCAGCTTTTGTCGTTTCTTTCGCCTGATGTGCCGTTTCCTTTGCCTTTTCTTTTGTATCCTGTGCCGATACGAGTGCTGTTGAGAAGGCCATCGCGACGGCCAGCATAATGATCTTTTTCATGGTTGTTGAGTTGGTGATTATCGTCCTCAACAACACCCCTGCCTACTCAAATGTTTAGCCAGTGGAAAAAACTTTTAACCTAGCTGCATTCCTATTAGGTTATAATCTTTTTTACTCTTTATGCTTGAATACTTTTACCTGATAAACGTAGTCCTGCATCCGTTTAATTTGCTTTTTGCGTGGTAAATTCGCCAGTGTGTTCTTCTTATTCAGGCGCAGCGGTTGGCCTTTCAGCGAATCAACAGGAATGTTATTGAGAGCTTCGAGTAAATAGTTGGTTTTCACAGCAAAACTTACCCCTTCTGACGTAGTTTGCTTACCGCTAATAATCCCGATCACATTTCCTTTTTCGTCCAGGAGTGGACCGCCTGAGTTACCAGGATTCACACCGATAGCTACCTGATAGGCAGTTGAATCACCCCGGTAACCTGTGCCGGAACTTAGATACCCCTCTCCATACACA
This sequence comes from Spirosoma migulaei, assembly GCF_054776855.1. Taxonomy (NCBI): domain Bacteria; kingdom Pseudomonadati; phylum Bacteroidota; class Cytophagia; order Cytophagales; family Cytophagaceae; genus Spirosoma; species Spirosoma migulaei. Next base: position 104,462 of record NZ_BAAHBG010000022.1, read on the forward strand.
ATCTCTTCGCGAGGGTACCCGAGTGTGTAAACACGCTCGCCAAGATCAGATGGCCGGGACTCAAAGCTATACGGAACGGGAGGCAGTGTACGGAAGGCGCTGTCATCGCAGAGTTGCAGGAAAGCCAGATCATGCGTCTGGTCTGTATAAACGACCCGCGCTTTATAGACTTCCCCTTTTGTGCTTTGCACGTATACAGAATCAGCATCGCGAACAATGTGATTGTTCGTTACAAAATAGCCATCACCCGTTAGTAAAAAGCCAGAACCAGAAACCTGTGCCGGGTTAACACTTAGGCCACGGCCGCGGCCATTAAGATCATTCTGCATTTTACGCTGATATGACTTAACCGCCTGAATTTCTTTACTTAACTGGCTATATTGCTGCTCTTGCTGATGGCTTTGCTGATAAGACCGATATAGAAAAATAGAACCGAACGTAGTAATAATGGCCGCCGATGCAGCTACGGCCAGCGTAGTACGGTACGTTTGCCATAACGCACGAATTTGCCCCGACTGCTCCGTTGCAGACTGATATGAATCAGCCTCCAGACGCATCGCGTTCATATCGACACCAGCCTGAATTTTTGCCAGCCGCTGCTTGAACCGAATTCGGTCGCCGTAGGCATGCAGGGCGCTTTCAATGTCTTTTTCGTCGTCCATTACGGTAAAGAGTTATAAGGTTATTGAGCTAAATAGCTAGTACTAACGAGAATGGATATTTTTCGATCACATAATCCAGTCACTACAAACTCAGTAACATCTCACTGTTTATATTCCGAAAAGAAGAGCCGTTTTAGCCGCATCAGGCATTTATACTTCTGCGTTTTGGCATTATCGGCATTGGTATAGCCAAACTTTTCGGTAATGTCCTGCATACTTAAATGCTGGATGTAAAAATCATCTAACAGCGTCCGGCAGGGTTCGCCAAGCCGGTCGAGCGAATCTGCCATCAGGTCAAACTGGCGGTCACGTTCTTCATGATCGATCAGATCGTCGTTCAGGTGGTCCAGCGCTACTTCATCCGAAACAGGCGTTTCCACATCACGTACCACAAACCGATTTCGTTGAGTTAATTGCTTAAGCCATAGACGTCTGCCAATTGAATAAAGATACGTTTTCAACTGGCAGTGCAACTCAAGCGAATCACTTCTTACTTTCTCATACAACACAATCAACGCTTCCTGGTAAATATCCTTGGCATCGTCTTCGCTGCCACTGTTCGTGGTCACAAAGTGAAGCACCATCGGAAAGTACCGACGATATAACTGCGTCAGTGCATTGTCGGAGCCATCAGCCAAACCCATCAGCAACTCCTCATCCGACAATATAGGCTGCCTACTTTCCTTCATTGAGTCGAGTCATTACTTAATACAAAAATGCCTGAGACGTAACCCAAAAAAAATAATTAAAAAAACTTGGGTTACCTTTTTCCCTATGGAGTATTAACGTTGACATTAGTTAGTAATCACTTAAACGAAAACATCCCCAAAACTATGAAAGCAATCACGAAATCCGCCTTCTTTTTCATGGCTATGATCGCCCTGGCTACGTCTTGCAGCTCGAAAAAGACCGAAACCACCGAAACGACCACCACCACGACGGATTCTTCTTCGACGATGGCTACGGATTCGACGATGGCTACGGATTCTGCTTCGACGATGTCTGCTGATAGCGCGAAGTAATTTTTGCTAAGGCACAACTGCCGGTAACAATTGCCGACAACGCTATACCGATATAAGGGCCTCCTGACACAATCAGGAGGCTTTTGTTTTGTCACCGATTACATTAACAACCCTTTCAACTCATTCATTTCGCCGGTTGGTGCAGCCCGTTCGTACAGAATGTTGTAAACGGCATTCGTAATAGGCATGGCGACCTTGAATTTTCGGTTGATTTCATAAATACTTTTAACAGCATAGTACCCTTCGGCTATCATATTCATCTCGGCCTGAGCTGATTGTATGGTGTAACCCCGACCGATGAGGGTGCCGAATGTGCGATTTCGGCTAAAGGGTGAATAGGCGGTTACGAGTAAGTCGCCAAGATAGGCTGAGCCGCTCAGATCGCGGTGTTTAGGGTAAATGGCATCCACAAACCGCTTGATTTCCTGCATGGCATTGGACACCAGCACTGCCTGGAAATTATCGCCATAACCCAGGCCACGGGTAATACCGCAGGCCAGCGCAATGATGTTTTTCATTACGGCGCTATACTCGATCCCATAAATATCATCAACGGGTGTTGTCTGTACGAAACGGCAACGCAATAAATCAGCTACCCGCTCAGCACAATCCGGGTCCTGTGAAGCAATCGTCAGATACGACTGTTTTTCAAGCGCTACTTCTTCAGCATGGCACGGACCAGCAATGACCGCCATCCGTTCCGTAGGCACCTTATATTGCTCACTGACCCAATCAGTAACCAACTGATTGGCGCCTGGAATCATTCCTTTAATGGCCGACACTACTGACTTTCCAGCGAAATTCTCCGGTTTTAAACCCATTAATGCATCGCCAATAAATGCCGCAGGAACGGCCAGTATTATATAATCACTATCCCGAAAAGCCTCCCGAATCTTCGTGCATACCTTCACTTTACGCGTGTTAATCTGCACGTCACTCAGGTAACTGGGATTATGTCCGAATTTCTTAATATGGTCCGCATCGGACGATTTGCGAAGCCACCATTTAACACTGACGTTATTTTCGGAGAGGATTTTAACGAGCGCGGTTGCCCAGCTCCCCCCCCCTACCATTGTCAGCCGAACGGGTTGAGTTACTTTCATGAAGCAAAGTAAGGAAGAAAGGAGGAGACTCGATACAAACCACCAATACAGTCGATTCGGTTAGGGCTGTGCCTAAAATAGATAGCTCATCGAATCCTAGTCAATGGTCTTTACTTACCGAAAGCTAAGTTGTCTGACCTACAGACAACTACTTCATCAAGCAGGCGTCTATTTTTTGCATATTTGCCCAAGTACTATCACGGATAGTGCTCTAAACCTGCCACTTACACTACCATGGAGCTGTTTCTACTTGTTGTCCTGCTGATTCTTGTCATTGTCGGGAACAACCGATTTAGCGCGGTTAAAGAAGCTGTTAATCTTCAGATTACAATTATTAATCAACTACGGGCGGAATTGCTCGCGTTTCAGAATGAGTTTCGGAGTCCGGTAACAGAACCACCACCTGCCCAACAACCCATTGAACCCATCAGTGAGCCGACTCCGGTTATCACGGTTGTTCCACCAGCACCACCCATCCTAGAGCCGGAGCCTATTTTGGTGGAATCGGTTGTGCCGGAACCAGTAATCGAACCAGCGGCTGCTCCAGTTCAACCGATTGCTCCACAGCCACTTATTCGGTCAGAACCAACGCCTTCCTTCTTACAGCGATTTCTGGCAGAAAACCCGGATCTCGAAAAATTTATCGGCGAAAATCTCATCAACAAAATCGGGATTGCCATTCTGGTTGCGGGCATTGGCTACTTTGTGAAGTTTGCCATTGATCAAAACTGGATAAACGAAATTGGCCGTGTACTAATTGGCATTCTGGCGGGTGGTTTATTGTTGGGCGTCGCTCACCGCCTTCGGAACACGTTTACAGCCTTTAGTTCAGTATTGGTAGCAGGGGGATTATCTGTCCTTTATTTCACCATTGCCATTGCCTTCTCCGACTATAAGATTTTCAGCCAAACAGCGGCTTTTCTGCTAATGGTGGTTATTACGGGCTTCGCCGTCCTGCTGGCCATTGCCTACAACCGATCTGCCCTAGCGGTGATGTCGCTCATTGGCGGATTTGCTACTCCATTCATGGTGAGTACGGGGCATAGTAATTATGTTGTACTGTTTAGCTATCTGCTTGTTCTAGACTGTGGAATGCTGGTATTAGCTTATTTCAAGAAATGGAACATCGTTCATTTTGTGGCCTATGGATTCACGGTCCTGCTATACAGTCTATGGCTCAGTACTGAAGTTCTGGGGGTTAAGCAAGGGCCTTATAGCAGTGCCTTACTCTTTGCTTCGCTGTTTTATGTCGTCTTTATGGCTATGAACCTAATCTACAATCTGAAACATCAGGCAAAATTCTCGGCCGTTGAAATCAGCTTGCTCCTGAGCGATACAGCATTTTATTATGCAGCGGGGATGATAATTCTGGCTAATGTAAATCACGGGGCTTACCAGGGACTGTTTACAGCAGGATTAGCTGTCGTAAATTTTGGCATTGCTACGTTATTATACCGCCAAGGAACGGTAGACCGAACGCTCATTTACCTGCTGATTGGCTTGGTCGTCACCTTTGCCAGCCTGACGGTTCCTGTTCAACTGGATGGTAATTTTATTACGATGTTCTGGGCTCTGGAAGCCGTACTACTTCTTTGGCTGGCGCAACGTTCGGGCTTAACGTTGCTGGCAACAGGAGCCGTGATTGTGATGGGGTTAATGCTGATTAGCCTGACCATGGACTGGTCGGCACTTTACCGGGATGCCTACACACCTCCCTTCCTGCGCATCGTGTTTAACAAAGCGTTCGTTACCAGCTTAATTGCCATTGCTAGCTTAGCCTTAACTCAGCGGTTACTACGAAATCAAGCGTCTCCGTTTCAGTTCTGGCTTGGTCAGTTGACTGTATCGACCTATCAACGCATTATCGGCTACCTGATGGTTATCGTTACCTATTTCGCGGGTGTCTGCGAACTCGATTATCAGGCTAGTCACGCATTTGGATTTGGCGCTAATCGCACCATTTTTCTAGGTACGTACAACTTGCTTTTTGCCGCCGGGCTGCTGCTGATCGCTCGGCGGTCTGCCCTCCGCAGCAGGCTACTACAGACTTCAGTGCTTGGCGTCATTCTCCTTCTTTTATACGTAACGTTTTTCGACCCGGCAGTGCATGATTTGTTAGGAGCTTATTTTCAAGGACAGGACACTAGTCTTATTGGGTTCCCGATTCATTATCTCAGTTTAGCTTGCGTGCTAGGCCTGTTGGTTTTACTGCATACCATCCGACCACAGTTGGACCCGCTTCCGGCAGTATTTGGCAAGATCTGGCCATGGTTTCTTGGGTTCATACTGGTCTATACCGCTAGCTCAGAATTGTATTCGCATGTGGTGTATTTTACGTTTTCCGGCGCTGATCTTCCGACCTCAACTAACCAAAAACTTGCCATTACTACCCGCTATTACGCCTTACTCGAACAAATCAACAAAGTAGGTTTACCAATCTTATGGGGCGTTTGTGCCTTCGCGTTTATGTACGTGGGACTAAATCGGCGGAACCGCCAGTTTCGGATCATATCGCTCAGTTTATTTGCACTGACGCTCTTGAAACTGTTCTTTTATGACCTCCAGGGAATTTCGGAAGGAGGGCGAATTGCAGCCTTTATTTCGCTGGGGGCGCTGTTACTTATCATTTCGTTCATGTACCAGCGTATTAAGCAGCTTATTCTCGACACTGACACACCGCAATCTGCCCCAGAAGAACTATGAATAAACTACTAGTCCTACTTCTAGCAGGCTTCCTGATTACGTTCATAAGCAAGGCGCAATCGTTTCGTTTTCAGGCCAATGTTGACACGGTTCAGCAGTCAGGTTTTCATCGGATTATGCTTCCGCCCAATGTAGTAGGTCAGTTAAACGCAAGTCTGACCGACATTCGGCTTTATGACGGACAACAAAAAGAGGTGCCTTATGTGCTGATTCGGCAACAGCCTGAACAGGTGTCTTCTTTTGCGGATTATGACATCGTTAGTAAGCAATCTCGCCCAAATGTAGCCACCACACTAGTCCTACGCAACCAGGCAAAAAGCCGTATTACGTCCCTGTCCCTTGTGCTGAAAAATACAAACGTGGGTAAAACAGCTCAGCTCAGTGGGAGTTCGGATGCGCATAACTGGTACGCCATCGACGATGCAATTTGGCTTGGCCCGACCCAGAATCCCATCAACACAACGGAAACAAAACAAATCAACTTTCCACTTAGTGATTATGAATATTATCGGTTAGTGATCAATGATTCCCTAAGTACTCCGTTGAATATTTTGCGCGTTGGCCATTCTACACAACAGGCCGCAGCCGGTGCTTACTCTACTATTCCAAACCTATCCTTTTCACAACGTGATAGTAGTGACAAACATACCTATATACATCTCGTCGGCTCAAGTAATGCCCGGTTTGATAAACTCATTATTACAATTCAGGCATCTGCTCCCTTCAGTCGGCGAGCCGAAATAGGTCAGTTTCACTCCCGAAAATTGAAACGTGGACGTATTGACCGCTGGTTCGAGGTTATTCGGACCATTGAGCTAAGTTCAGCGGATAGCCATGAGGTGTATTTGCCGGGTTTAAAAACGAAAGACGTATACGTAGTTATCGCCAACGACGATAGTCCACCGCTTGTGATTCAGGATGTTCATGGATATCAATTAACCACTTATCTACTAGCTGACCTACTAGCTGGTCAGCCCTACCAGCTTCATTTTTCGACAGACGATGTAGTTGCGCCTTCTTATGATCTGACGCCCTTCAAACCCATATCGACTGGGAATCAACCCATCATTGGCATTGGCCCTGTAAGACCCAATAGTATCCGTAGCGAACAGACCACTTTGTTTTTCACCGACAGCCGTATTATCTGGCCAGCGTTAGGGCTGGTGTTAGTAGTATTAGGGCTATTGTCATATCGGATGTTGCGGGCTATGGAGAAGGAAACTGTATAAACCTCTAAGGTGTTCATTTATCCTTGCAAATTATAAGCTGACTTAGTAATTTGCAAGGATGGTAGATCGAGCAATAACGGCCAGGATTAAGGAAGATTTAGATTTCTTTCCTATTGTAAGTATCATTGGGCCACGACAGGTTGGAAAAACAACACTGGCAAAACAATTAAGCAAACAACTGAGTAAGGAGACGCTTTACCTTGATCTTGAACTCGCAACAGACGCTCAAAAACTGATAGATGCTCAAACGTATCTGCAACGAAACGTCAGCAAATGCGTGATTTTAGACGAGATTCAACGAATGCCGCATCTCTTTCCAGTGCTTCGTGCCTTAGTGGACCAGCAACGAGAGCCAGCTCGCTTCATCCTGCTTGGCTCATCATCTCCAGATCTAATCCGGGAGAGTTCAGAAAGTCTGGCAGGGCGTATTAGTTACATAGAATTGATGCCTTTCTCCTGGTCTGAAGTTATGACAATCGACTCAATGGCTATGCATTGGCTTAAAGGAGGTTTTCCAGAAGCCTTTCTTGCCCCTCGTCTAACGCTCACGTTTCGGTGGCTATCAAGCTTTGTTCAAACTTATATCGAACGTGATATTAGGGCATTAGGCTATGAAATTTCTGGCCACACGCTCAACAAACTACTGTCAATGATTGCCCATATCAACAGTAGTATTCTCAATGTGAGTGATCTGGCCCGTTCTCTCGGCGTATCTCAACCAACCATCAATCGCTATCTTGACCTGCTGGAAGGAAGCTTTGTTATACATCGGTTATCTCCCTATTTTGCTAATGTGAGCAAGCGTTTAGTTAAAGCCCCAAAGTTATATCTCCGTGATTCTGGTCTTCTACACCAACTCGCTCAGGTTATTAGCTATGATGCGCTGTTAGGTCATCCGATTGTTGGTTCATCTTGGGAAGGTTATGTCATTGAGCAAACACACCGGGTTGTGGGAGATGCCTGGTCGTTCTACTATTACCGAACCGCTGCCGGTGCCGAAATCGACTTGTTGCTAGTGGCTCCCAATGGCAAAAAAGCAGCCATCGAAATCAAATTATCAAATGCGCCTACGGTATCGAAAGGCTTTTATCAAAGTATTGCCGACATCAATCCGGATTATGCATTCATCGTTATTCCCGAAGGTGAGAGTTATCCAAAGGCCGATGGGCTTTGGGTCTGCAACCTGACTGAGTTTTTAATGGCACGGTTGCCAGCCATTTATACGGCCTGATAATTGACTGATGCTTCCTTGAAACTACTCACAAAAGTTCGCCCTCAGCCACTTATGCGCTAGCGCTGCCATATCCTTCGGTAAGGATATAATTAGTCCGGCTTTTCGTACGGTTGTTATAGGTTGTCAACACCAGTTGGGAAATGTGTCGACCGTTAGGTGACTCCTGTTAAGCTGGCTGATGCATTATTGGATTCGGATAGTGGTGGTTCAGGACACCCTCATTTTCTGTTGCGATCCTAAATAAACCGATAAGGTCTTGAAGACCTTATCGGTTTATTTATTTACTCCTTCTCTTCTTCTTTCTTCTTATTCTTGTTCGGGTCTCGTTTGGTTACAAGCTCACCGTTTTTAAGTTTCTTCGAAACGGCAATGAATGGCCCCGAGATAATCTGTTCGCCCACTTTTAGACCTGAGAGTATTTCTATATTTTCAAAATCACTGATACCAGTTTTCACTTCGCGTTGTACGGCTTTACCGCCTACATTCACAAAAACAATTTCTTTAGGCTTCTCTTTCTTATCTGCCTGTGCGGCTGGTTTTTCTTCTACAGTACCATTGCTATTGTCTTTCATCTTCGCGGTGTCAATGGCCGTAGAGTCCGCTCCACGCGTGGTTACGGCAGCAATCGGCACCGATAACACACCGGTTTTTCGGTCCGTTAAGATCTCAACAGAAGCGGTCATACCTGGCTTAAACGGGTAGCCTTTTTTATCTTTTTCGGCTAGCAGATCAGAGTAGGAATTATTCAGGATTTTCACCTTCACCTCAAACTCGGTTACGGCATCAGCGGAGAGCGAAGCGGCTGCTCCAGATGAACTCGTCAATCCATTGGCTGTATTACCAATCTCATAGACAACACCCTTAAATTTTCGGCCAGCGGTTGTATACGAATCCACTTCAATATCGGCCGTATCACCGAGGTTCACACGTACAATGTCGTTTTCGTTTACATTGACGCGAACCTCCATATTTTGCAGATTGGCGATCCGCATGATTTCGGTACCGGCCATTTGCGAGGTACCCACCACGCGTTCACCCAGTTCAATATTCAGTTTCGAAACGGTTCCGTTTACTGGGCAATAAATCGTTGTTTTACGCAGGTTTTCGTTTGCATCACGAAGGCTGGCTTCGGCGCTTTGAATGTTAAACTGCGATGCCCGAACATTGGCATTAGCCGCTTCTACTTCCTGCTTGGCTACGTTAAAGTTAGCCTCACTGGTTTCCAGATCAGATGATGAAATTACTTTATCGGCAAAGAGTTTACGGTTCCGCTCATAGTCAGCTTTAGCCCGAATTAGGCGTGCACCCGACTGCGCTACAGAAGCTTTTGCCTGCTCTAACTGTGCACGGCTTTGGTTAACCGTTGCCCGCGCCCGCGCCAGCAACGACTCGTAGTTATCAGGCCGAATACGGCACAGTAATTGACCTGCCTTAACAGGGTCACCTTCATTAACGTACAAACCAATAATTTCGCCCGATACATCCGGACTTATTTTTACTTCAACCTGAGGCTGAACACGGCCTGAGGCACTGACCCGCTCTGTAATATCAAGCCGTTTAACCGACGCAAAGTCAACTTCTGTTGCCTTTGGCTTTCCAATCATACCCGTTTGTTTGGCAGCTACCAGGCCACCTACAATCAAAACAACGAGCCCTCCTAATATCCACCAAATGCGATTTGACTTCTTCTTCATAATGAGTGAATGAGCGATTGAATGAATGAGCGAATGAATGAGTAGCTAGATTATTAACCCATTCTCTCAATCTCTCATTCAACCATTAATTAAAACTAAGCGGTTTATTTTGGTAAAAGTCTAAAATCTTGGTTCTGAACACATAATCGTATTTCGCTTGTACCAATTGAGCACGAGCATTGTCGAGCCGGAGTTTAGCAAGACTGTAATCAACAGCGTTGATCGCCCCTGCATTGAAACGGCTTTCAGCTGCCTTAAATGCCCGATCTAAAGATGAAACCGATGCTTCAGTGGCTCGATAGCGGTTGGAAGCTGCCAGCAGATTTGTGTATGCCGTTTCGATCTGTTGGCGTAGCAGCAACCGCGTGTTATCAGCCGTAAGTTGTGTATTCTGCTGTTGAATAATAGCACTTGTTACGTTGGTACGGAACTGCCGGTTTGTAAAAATAGGAATATTGAGGTTAAGCGACACCCCACGGTTGAGGGTATTGCTTAATTGCTCAAAAAAACCATACGTTTGAAATGAACCGCCTGGCTGCGTAGTGATGATGGTAACTGGTTGTATAGTACCGCCGATGAGAACGTTAGCGTCTGTTCTATTCTCCGTTGTTGACCCATCAGCAATAAACCGCGAGAGCCCAACACTCGAATATAGCGACGATAAATTACCACTTAAACTAAGGCGTGGATATAAGCCCGCCTTGGCTACATCAACCGCTATACGCGCACTTTCAGTACGAAGATCAGCGGCCTGAATTTGCGGCTGTGAACTTAAGGCTGTTTCATACACCTGCAATGCGGTTGCCGAATACCCTTCAATACGAGGGTCTGGCAGCTTAATATATTCAATCTCAAAAGACTGGCCGCCCGGTAGGTTCATAGCCTGCAATAAAGCAAGTTTTGCCAGATCGACCGTATTCTGAGCATTCACAATGGCTAATTCATCGTTCGCCAGCGTCGCTTTAATTTCAAACAGGTTTGCTTCTGGAGCAGAACCCGCATTCACTAATTTCTGCGTACGCTCTACCTGAAGTTGCGAGGTCTCGGCCTGCCGTTTAGCAACGGCTAACTGCTCAGCACCGGTTAATACGCCCAGATATTGCTGTATGACATTAAGAATTACGTTATTTTCAGTCGCATCCAGTTCTTTTTCCGTGGCCTTAACAATAACCTGGTTCTGACGAATCAGATTCTTCAATTGATAGCCCTGAAAAATGGGTACTGAGCCAGAAAGCTGAAAATTATTAGATCGTACCCCTACATCAACGAACTGGTTGGTACTCGGGTTGATATTTCGACCGGAACTGAAACCTTGCGAAGCAAATCCGTTAACGGTTGGTAACTGATTAAGCTTTGACTGCTTTAATAGCAATGCACTATTCTGTACCTGCAATTGCCCCTGCCGAACGGTGATGTTATTCTTCAGGGCAATATCAATACATTGCGGTAAACTCAGCACGGGGAGGGTGTCCGTTTTGGCTGTCCCCACCCCTGGCGACACGGTTCCCGGTGCGTTTTGTGCGCGCAAGCCTGACGGGCTTACGGACAGCAAACATCCCACGATTCCGATTCCTAAAAAAAGCTTACGCTGCATACACATAATTTTGATGGTTCAATGTTACAAACTTACCTTCGGCGCAGCTATCGTTTTAGGATAAACGGCGCAAACTAAGCATGTTTCTGGTTTATAATTCGGATGTACTTTCTGAAAATGAATTCCGTCTGTCGGAAAATGACCGGGCGTTCCAATATGGCGACGGTCTGTTCGAAACCATTCGGTACGAAAATGGCCGGGTTTGGTACTGGCCCGACCATTTCGCCCGGCTTACTGCCGGGATGGCTGCCTTGCAATTCAATCAACCGGAAGGGTTCAACACCGAAACAGTTTTTGAGGGCATTCAGCAATTACTTTCGGCAAACAAGCTAATAAATCAACCCGCCCGAATCAAAATTCAAGTATGGCGACAATCCGGTGGCCTGTACACGCCATCCAGCAACCATGCTCACACTTTGATTACGGCCCGGGCTGGGCATGCGTTTTCAATAACGGAAAAATCGTTAGTTGGCATTTATGACGCGTTTCGCTTAACCCAGTCGCCAGTTTCGGCCTTTAAAACCCTGAACGCTCTCCCCTACGTGCTGGCTGGCCTTTACAAACAACAGCATGCTATTGACGACGTTATTCTGCTCGATACGAACGGCAACCTAGCCGAATGCCTTGCCTCAAACTTATTCTGGTATAGTAACCAAACCCTGCTTACTCCCTCGCTGCAAACCGGCTGCATCAACGGCATTGTGCGGCAGCAACTACTTCGGTTAGCCCCTTCAATAGGCATTGCCGTTGCCGAAGGGGCTTACAAGCCAGCCGAACTGGTGCATGCTGAAGCTGTATTTTGCGTGAATGTTATGGGGATTCAATCGATGCGTCAGATAAGCGGCCTATCACTCAAAGGTAGGAAAGCAGACTTCACGACCGATCCGCTACTTAACGCCCTGTTCACTCAGCTTCAGCGCTGAATCTTCCAGCCAGCCGTCTTTGAGCCTGATTACCCGCGAGCCATATTCAGCATTGACTTCTGAGTGCGTTACCTGTACGATCGTTACACCATCTTTCTGGTTCAGTTCGCGGAACAGTTCCATAATATCACGGGCCTGATCGGAGTGCAGATTACCCGTTGGTTCATCAGCGAAAATAACGCTTGGCTCTGCCGCCAGCGCCCGCGCAATACCAACCAATTGTTGCTGCCCGCCAGATAATTGTGCCGGAAACAAATCCTTTTTGGCCACCATATTGAATCGGTCGAGCAGTTCAGCAACCCGGCTTTTGCGCTCTGAACCGTTCAGGCCTTTGTAGAGCAGAGGGGTTTCGATGTTTTCATAGACTGTCAGTTCATCAATAAGATGATAGGCCTGAAAGACAAAACCAATCCGGGTACGATGTAGCTCAGTCCGTCTTTTTTCCGATAATTTCTGAACAGGTTGATCATCAAAGAAATATTCCCCTTCGGAGGGTTCTTCGAGTAAACCCAGAATATGCAACAACGTAGACTTGCCCGATCCAGACGGCCCCATGATGGATACGAACTCGCCCTGAGCTATTTCGAGGTTGATGTTACGCAACACATATACCCGGCCGAAACCAGCGGGGTAGAATTTCGAGACGTTGCGGAGTTGAATCATATTTAATTACTTTAGTAAGGAGTTAAGTTAAGCCGATTGATCGTTAGGGGTGTTTACTGCTCAAAAAGCAATCCGTATCAACAAATATTGTAAAGCAATTAAAGCCTTCGTTCACTTTTCCGTTTATACTATTACTTTCGATTCGATATACGAAGATCAAGCGTCATGCCAAACTCATAGTTCATTGATTAATAGAATTTTACAGTAGGCATCCCGCTATATGGCGTCCGTTACCGGACAAAGATATCCTTAAAACCGGACATCTTTTTTCGGGTTACAATGCAACATAGAGTCTCTTTTTCGCATCTTCTACTAAATCATACAAACACCTTCACCAATGAAAGCAATTATTGCAGGAATTTTCATCCTAACGACCAGTATAAACTCGGCGAGCACCGACGATTGGAAAAAAGATCGCACTGTTTCAGGATTTACGGGCTTGAGTGTCAGCAGCGGCATTGACGTTTATTTAACGCAGGGAAACTCGGAAAAACTAACGCTCGAAGCAAAAGGCGTCGACGAAGATCGGGTTATCTCGGAAGTCAAAAATGGTACGTTGAAACTCTATATTGAACGAAAAGGGTTCAGTGGCTGGAATTTTGGTCGTAATACTTACGTGAAAGCCTATCTGACATTTAAACAGTTGAATAACTTACAGGCGTCGGGCGGTGCGGATGTGTTTGGTCAGGGAAGGCTCTCCTTCAACGATCTGAATCTGGATGCATCGGGTGGGTCGGATGTAAAACTGGAGCTTAAAGCCGATCAATTGAACGTATCCGCATCGGGCGGAGCAGATGCTATCCTTCAAGGCTCTGTTCGTACACTTAACGCCAATGGTTCGGGTGGTGCCGACCTAGATGCCCGCAAACTAACTGCCGACATCTGCAATGCCAACTCATCGGGTGGTTCTGATGTGTATGTCAACGCCAGTAAAGAATTGAGCATGAAGGCATCGGGAGGTTCAGACATTTATTATTCCGGCTCCGCTAAAGTATTAGCCAAGAGTGAGTCGGGCGGCTCGGATATTAAGCGGAGAGATTAGATACTGGAATTAGTATAGTATGTGCAGTAGGTGTAGTGGGTAAAAGCAGTAATTTTGCAGCCGCACTATCTGCACTCACTGCACATACTACAACTCACTCCACCAACACGTGACACCTACTATTGGTATTCTCGGCGGGGGCCAGCTTGGCCTGATGCTCTTGCAAGCCGCAATTGACTGGAATCTCCGCGTTCATATTCTTGACCCCGATGCCGAAGCACCTTGTCGGCATCTCTGCACTCAATTTACTCAAGGCTCATTAATTGATTACGATACGGTGTATCAATTTGGGCAGTCGGTCGATGTGCTGACAATTGAAATTGAGCGCGTTAATGTAGAAGCACTCGAAGCGCTTGAACGCGAAGGAAAACGTGTTTTTCCACAACCATCGGTCATTCGGATTATCCAGGACAAACGACTACAGAAACAATTTTACCGCGACCATAACCTACCCACTGCCGATTTTATTCTGACCGAAAATCGGGCGGATGTCGCCTTATTAGAAATTCATCAGCCCGACTTTTTTCCTGCTTTCCATAAACTCGGTCGCGATGGATACGATGGTCGTGGTGTGCAGCGTATTGCAACAGTTGCCGATGTTGGAAAAGCCTTCGACGCTCCCGGTGTCCTGGAAAAAGCCGTTGATTTCGAGAAAGAATTAGCCGTCATTGTTGCCCGAAATGAGCAAGGTGAGGTACAGACCTTTCCAACCGTCGAGATGGTTTTTCACCCAGAACTAAATCTGGTTGAATACCTCTTTGCCCCTGCTGAAATTTCGCCTGAAATTAATCAACAAGCGCAGGATATTGCCCGTAAAACCGCTGATGCCTTTGGTATTGTGGGTTTACTGGCAGTAGAATTATTCCTGGATAAGTCTGGAAATGTGTTGATTAACGAAGTAGCTCCGCGCCCGCATAATAGTGGTCACCAGACCATACGTGCCAATTTAACTTCGCAGTTTGAACAGCACTGGCGGGCCATCCTTAACTATCCGCTTGGCGATACGTCAGCCTATCAACCTGCTGCTATGGTAAACCTCCTCGGTGAGGATGGTCATACCGGGCCAGCTGTTTATGAAGGCTTAGAAAACCTGCTGGCTATGCCAGGGGTATTCCCATTTTTCTACGGCAAAGCCATCACCAAACCCTTCCGCAAAATGGGCCACGTAACAGTCATGGACGATTCGCTGGATGCATTGCGAGAGAAGGTGGCGGAGGTGAAAGCGAAAATTCGGGTGGTTTCTTAACCAGTTTTTAAACGCAAAGGGCGCAAAGAAAACGCAAGGCACGTAAGGAAAAACTTTGCGTTCTTTGCGATAACCTTTGCGCCCTTTGCGGTTAAAAACTGGTTAACCTACCCTACTACATTCGTTAGCGTTCCGATTCCTTCGATGCTAATACTGATTTCGTCGCCGGAGCGAAGCGTAAAACTATCGGGAGGCACAATACCTGTACCCGTCATCAGATAACATCCGTTGGCGAAGGAACACTCACGAAACAGAAACGAGACCAGTTCCGTATGCTGTCGTTTCATTTGATCAATAGCGATGTTATTCGTAAAAACGGCCTGATCATCCCGAATGATTTCCAGTCGAATCTGTGTTTCGGGCGCAATAGGTGTTTTAGGAACATAGAGGCAGGGGCCAAGGGCTGCACTACCATCGTAGCTTTTGGCTTGTGGCAAATACAACGGATTCTCACCCTCAATACTCCGCGAACTCATGTCGTTACCGCAGGTATAGCCAACTATTTTACCCGTCGATGTAATAAACAGGGTCAATTCTGGCTCGGGTACATTCCAGGTTGAGTCTGCCCGAATACGAACGTTAGCGCCTGGCCCAACAACGCGCTCCGGCGTGGCTTTGAAGAACAACTCGGGCCGTTCGGCATCGTAAACGCGGTCATAAAAGTTATCGCCCCCTGATTTTTTTGACTCTTCCATACGCGCGTTTCGGCTACGCAGGTAGGTAACCCCCGATGCCCACACTTCCTGACGACCAATGGGAGCCAGTACGCTGGATTTAGTCCAGGCTTCGGCCTCATCCGATGGCGGGGTAATTGCCGTTGTAGTTACTAAAAAATCATGCAAATCATCTCGATTGACCAATTCGTCCCAATCAGCGGCAGGAATGGAATAAAATTGATTTTGATAGTCAGCAACAATGCCGAAGCGGGTTTTGTAAAGTTTCATGGAAGGCGAATTTGTCAGCAATTATAGTGCACGAAGGCGACTTTTTACACTAAAAAGCGTTATCTTAGATAGTTTACTGCTTTCCAGGAAATGCTGCAAAAAACCCGGGGCCTTGCCCTCAGTTACCTTCGTTACCGCGAAACGTCTATTATCGCCCGCATCTACACCGAAGAGTTCGGTTTGCAAAGTTACATTGTCAACAGCGTCCGAACGGCCCGAAGTAAGAACAACAGAATAGCCTTGTTTCAGCCACTGACGTTGCTGGACATGGTTGTTTATAACAAACACGACCGCGACCTGCACCGGCTGTCGGAGGTTAAAACCAGCTATCCGTTTCAGAGCCTGCCGTTCGAAGTAGCAAAGTCAACGATCGCCATGTTTGTGACGGAGATGCTGAACAAAGTGTTGAAAGAAGAAGCAAGCAGCCCAGTTCTCTTCCGGTTTCTGGTCGATTCTGTATTATTTCTGGAGGAAGCCCACACAAATTACGAAAATTTCCACCTAGCCTTTCTGCTCAAGCTATCGTTCTTCCTGGGTTTCGGCCCCGAATCGGCCCGCGAGTTCGAGGATCAACTTCGCGAAAACTCCTATCCATTCCTGCCCGATAACGAAATGGAAACGGCTTTAAATATCATGCTGCGTCAACCGCTCGGAACGCCCATTAAACTGCATCGATCAGCCCGCAATGAATTGCTCGATGCGCTGGTAGCCTACTACCAAATCCATATTGATTCGGTGGGAGAAGTGAAATCGTTACCGGTGTTGAGGGAAGTGCTGGGGTAATTTATCCGTACCTATACCTTCCGCTTCAGCTCAAAATGCTGCCCCAGGTACACTCGTCGAACCTGTTCGTCGTTGGCTAGCTCTTCAGCGGTACCCTGTTTCAGGATTTTTCCTTCGAAAAGCAGGTACGCCCGGTCGGTGATGGAGAGCGTTTCATTCACGTTATGGTCGGTAATCAGGATACCGATGTTACGATGTTTTAGCTTAGCAACAATGCTCTGAATATCCTCAACAGCAATGGGATCGACACCCGCAAAAGGTTCGTCCAGGAGAATAAATTTAGGGTCAACAGCCAGCGCCCGTGCAATCTCCGTTCGTCGGCGTTCACCTCCCGAAAGCACTTTACCTTTGCTCTTCCGAACGTGCGTCAGGCTGAACTCCTCCAGCAGTTCTTCTACTTTTTCCTTTTGTTGCTTCTTGGGTATAGAGGTCATTTCAAGAACCGCCAGCACATTTTCTTCAACACTCAGATCGCGAAAAACGGAGGCTTCCTGCGCCAGATAACCAAGCCCAAGTCGCGCCCGTTTGTACATAGGCAAGGCAGTAACGTCTAAATCATCGATAAAAACCTTTCCACTGTTCGGCTTTACCAGACCAACTGCCATATAAAATGAGGTGGTTTTTCCCGCACCATTTGGGCCAAGTAGCCCCACAATTTCGCCGGTTTCTACCTGATACGACACGTTGTTGTTGACTAACCGCGACCCGTATTTCTTGATTAAATTTTCTGTTCTAAGAATCATGATAAGTTAGTGAGTAAGCGAGTAAGTCGATAAGTCAGTAAGTGGCTGACGCATGTGTACTGTTTTCGCGTCAGCCACTTACTGACTTATCGACTTACTCGCTTACCGACTCATTAACTACATTTCAAATCATTGAGCATTAACTGCAAAGACACATTTCCGTTATAAAAATTCTGTTCTACCTGATAACAGATCGAGAAGGGTTTGCCCACTCGAATCTGATCCGCAAGATGCGCATACCCGAAGCCAATGGCTGTTAATGTATGCCCAGACCTACCTTGTTTAACACTCATTTTCAAGTGTTTATCCTTCATAATAATTGGTTCGCCAACCAGATATACATCGTCGGACATAAATGTTGGCTGTAGATTGTGAGGGCCAAAGGGACCCATTTGTTTCACAATCCGAACGAGTTTATCATTGATCTCGCTAAAGTCCAATGGAAGGTCGATGTCGATCAGGGGAGTCAGATGTTCCTCCTTGATGGTACGAGATACAACCTCTTCAAACTTTCGTCGAAACGCGTCAATGTTGTCGACAGGCATTGTCATTCCAGCGGCAAACGTATGACCTCCAAACTGCTCCAGCAAATCAGAACAAGCTTCAATGGCCTCATACACATCAAACCCAGGTACCGACCGTGCCGACCCAGCCGCCTTATTATTGGACTGTGTCAGAATAATTGTTGGTCGATGGAAATGCTCGATGCAACGAGAGGCTACAATACCAATAACGCCTTTATGCCAACTGGCATCGTACAAAACTGTACTTTTAGCGTGCGTCAGTACGTCACTTTCCCGAATCATAGCCAAGGCCTGTTCAGTAATACTACTATCAAACTCGCGTCGGCTATTATTATGTTTGTTAATAGCCATGGCAAATTCGTCGGCTTCCTCTTCCGATTCGGCCAGGAGTAGTTGCACCGCGGCTTTTGCATGTTGAATACGCCCAGCAGCATTGATCCGTGGTCCCAAGCCGAAGACCAGATTTGTAATGTCCAGTTCCCGCGAAAAGCCCGCTATTTTGATTAACGCTTTTACACCCGTGCGAGGTGCCGAGTTAAGATATTTTAAGCCATAGTAGGCCAAAACACGGTTCTCTCCTGTAAGTGGTACAATATCCGATGCGATGCTGATGGCCACTAAATCGAGGCATGGATAAAGGATATCCAGCTCAATGCCTTTATGCATACAAAATGCCTGAAGCAATTTGAACCCCACCCCGCAACCACTCAATTCCTTATAGGGGTACACACAATCATCGCGCTTAGGGTCCAGCACGGCTGCGGCATCCGGCAATTCATCACCTGGGCGGTGGTGGTCACAAATAATAAAATCGACACCGAGGGCTTTGGCTTCTGCTACCCTTTCAATGGATTTAATGCCACAGTCAAGCGCAATAATTAACGAAAACCCATTTTCGGCGGCCCACTCAATACCTTGTCGCGAAATCCCATAGCCTTCTTTATAGCGATCAGGGATATAATAATCTATTTTTGAGTGATAATTTTTCAGAAAGCTATAGACCAGGGCTACGGAAGTCGTACCATCTACATCGTAGTCGCCATAGATCAGGATTTTTTCCTCCCGTTCGGGTAGCATAGCCATTTGAAGACGCATAATAGCCCGATCCATGTCCTTCATGTCGAACGGATTGTGCAAATGGCTAATTTCGGGCCTAAAAAACACCCGCGCTTCATTGTAGGTTGTTACCCCACGCTGGACCAGCAAAGCTGCCAGAAATGGACTGATGCCCAACGACTGCGTTAACGATTGAATAGCCAGCTGCTGATCGTCTGAATCAGGGAACGGTTTGGAGATCCATCGTTTAGGCGGGGGGGACGGCTGGGTTATCATAACTGCAAGATAAATCCGTTTTTAGAAAAACACTCTGTCTATGCTCTTTTTGGTTTCACTTATCAGTTTCCTTTCATCCAGTATTAGTCCTGTAGCTTCGTCGCCCAAAACTAGTTTAACGATTGATATTCAGAATATCCGATCGCAAAAAGGCTCCGTCTATATTGCGTTATTTAAACCTGACAGCGGTTTTCCGGAAGGAAACCCCGTGGAGGGCAAAAAGGCAGACATTAAGGGAAGTAATGCTCAAACAATATTTTCGATTGAGCCAGGAGAGTACGCAGTTGCAGTTTTTCACGATGAAAACGGGAACGGCATACTAGACAAGCGGATTTTCGGTATGCCTAAAGAACCCTACGGTTTCAGTAATAATTTTCGGCCCCGTCTGTCAGCACCCAAATTTAAAGACTGCCAGTTTAGTGTTGGCACATCTGGGAGGACAATTAGTATTAAGCTAGAGTGAGGATAGACTTATATAGACTCCTGGAGGGCTATACGTATTCAGGGAGTAGGCCAGTTAATGAACCGCCAGATGCCTGGTATAAAGCACGCTTCTAGGCTATGGTCAATAACCTTTTACTTTCTTTTCTTGAGTACACAGGAATTATGGCCGCCATGCGTACCTATCAAGAGCTACTAAGCCCTTAAAATAACCGCCAGATGGCCTCAATCGCTAGCCAGAACAGCCAGCCAGAAATAATAAATACCAGCGTCCAGGGGCCAGGGATGGGGAATGACTTTTTGTTGATTTTCATGAGAACAATCGCCATTACGAACTAACTTTTCCTTAGAAAATAAATTTCAGGAAAAGTCACAAAACCTCATGAGTAAACCAGATTCAAATTTCAACAATGATCATTAGGCAGCCCATTTGTGGAAATGGGACCTGAAATTAGAAACCAGTAGCGAGTCATCAATTCGTATCCACTTGCGTAGTCGGGAGCGAAGGTGTCGGGATGGATAGTGAGTGGTAACATAATAAAATCCCACTGGAATAAACTGGCAAGCAGCGCGGAGCGTTCGAACACCCAGACCAGGATCAAGCTTGGTCAGCAAAAAACTACAGGCGGTATAATGAAAGCCACCATAACCCACCCATAGTGAGCCAGTGGTACTAACTGGAATTGTACTACAGAAGCGGTTAGGGAAGAAAAACAAGCGTGATTTCGAGTTGCTCATATGGGTAAAGGTTTTTCTATTAAAACGACCAGGATGATAAATGGATTATCAAAGGCCCTTATTCTAATAAAATTTTAACCAAAAAGGCGCAGACGCATACAAAACAGCCTCCCTTCAGCAAATCGCCAGTAAACTAGTTGGATTATTATATGGGCTAAACTACATCGCGCTTTAACACGAATACTTGGTAAACCAGCATCGTGAGGAGGATTCGGCTACAACTGAAATGTAACAAAAAATCCCCACTGGCGATTGCCAATAGGGATACTCCAATTACACAGGAAAAGGTATGAACGATCCGAAGAAATAGGGTTGTTACCAAAAAGCCAAATACACTAACAAAAGTTACAACTAAAACCCAAATTTGTCCAATAGCTCATTAAGCCAAAGAGTTTATTTCCGTCAACAATACTAAAACTTCGACTAAATCGATTTGTCCAGACAGTGGCCCAAACAGCGCGAAAATGACAACCGTTTAAAATACCATTGCGCTTAATTTTATTTTTGAACTAGGCATTATCGTTACAAATCGACTTGCGCCATCATCCACTACCTGTCCCACATCCTTGCCTTTCACTGACAACGCATTGGTTGTCCGATTCACATTGATTACCAGGACTTTGGGCAGCGTATAAGCTATTTTGGTTTTACCCGTTAACCCAATAGCTTGAATACGCACATGCTCATTATCCAGTCTGGTAACAAGTAGGGTACCACTGGGCAGGACATCAAGTCGGGTTGGTGAACTATATTCATTTAGCTGATAAACACCTTCTACTAACCTGGCAAGGTCAACATCAACTGCGGGCTTGCAGCCAGCTACTACCCCAATCAGGGCGATTAGAAAACTAACTTTTTTCATAGTAGTTCTGGAATAGAGAAACTTAAGTTAGAAAGAGGAAAAGCGAATATACAGTAAGCAGTAGCGACAACTATACCATTTGGGATAAGGTTTTTTATGGGAGTACGTCTTTATTTCTGCTCTGTAGATCAAAACCTGGCGAATAAACGATGGCTAATAAAGCCTATGGAGGTCGCTAGCAAATTTAGTATCTGAAAGTCAAAGTTTTTTCGTAGCTTTGTCCGGCAAATAACACAACCTGCTATTTGCTCATGAGCTTAGATACCAGTAAGTTTCTTTACGAGGCTCTTACCTACGACGATGTACTGCTCCTTCCTGCCTACTCGGAAGTTCTCCCACGCGATACGCAAACCGTCACCCAGCTTACCCGCAACATTCGCCTGAACATCCCGCTTATTTCAGCGGCCATGGACACTGTTACCGAATCGGCTCTGGCCATTGCGATGGCCCAGGAAGGCGGTATTGGCATCATTCACAAAAATATGAGCGTAGAAGCCCAGGCCGATCAGGTCCGCAAGGTGAAGCGCTCAGAAAGTGGGATGATCATTGATCCGATCACACTACTGGAAACGGCTACCCTAAGCGATGCGCTCAAAATCATGCGCGAGTTTAAAATTGGTGGTATTCCGGTCGTTGACGAATCGGGCAAATTGGTCGGTATTCTGACCAACCGTGACCTACGTTTCCAAAGCGACCTTTCGCAGCCAGTTACGGGCATTATGACCCGCGAAAAACTCATTACCGCACGGGAAGGGCTGACGCTCGAAGAGGCTGAGAGTATTCTGCAACAGTATCGCATCGAGAAATTGCCAATCGTTAATAATGATTACCACTTAGTTGGGCTGATTACCTATAAAGATATTCTCAAGAAAAAGAGCCACCCTAACGCTTGTAAAGACGAGTTAGGTCGGCTGCGTGTTGGGGCTGCTGTAGGTGTTACCTATGACCTTACCCGGCGTATTGAAGCGCTTGTAAAAGCGGGTGTCGATGTGATCAGCGTTGATACCGCACATGGACACTCGAAGGGCGTTCTGGATGCTGTTCGGAGCATCAAAGATCAGTTTCCTAAATTAGAGGTCATGGCCGGTAACGTGGCAACGGGCGAAGGAGCGAAAGCTCTGGCCGATGCAGGTGCCGATGCGGTAAAAGTGGGTGTAGGCCCAGGCAGTATCTGTACCACACGTATCATTGCCGGTATTGGCATGCCCCAATTAACAGCGGTTTACGAAGCAGCAAAAGCCCTTCAGGGAACAGGTGTTCCGGTGATTGCCGATGGTGGTATTCGTTTCTCGGGTGATATTACAAAGGCCCTCGCCGGTGGTGCCAGTACCGTTATGATCGGCTCACTCCTGGCTGGAACCGAAGAGGCTCCTGGCGAAGTGGTGCTGTACGAAGGTCGGCGGTTTAAAACATACCGGGGTATGGGATCTGTTGAAGCGATGGAAGATGGTTCTAAGGACCGTTATTTCCAGGATGCAGAAGACGACATCAAGAAACTCGTACCCGAAGGCATTGTTGGGCGAGTACCTTTCAAAGGCAAAGTTTCGGAAATCGTTTACCAGATGGTTGGTGGTTTAAAAGCAGGCATGGGCTACTGTGGTGCCATTGACATCCCCGCCTTGCAGCAAGCTAAGTTTGTTAAAATTACCACGGCGGGTTCACGCGAGAGCCATCCCCACGATATATCTATCCAGAAAGAAGCGCCGAACTATTCGGCACGGTGAAGTGCTATATGATATAGGAGGTAAGACTATACCTCCTATATCATATAGCCAAATAGTGCACTGCGCTGGTCGTGCCGTGTGTACTGAGGTTAACTTCGCGGATACCAACGCGGTAATTGTCGATGGCAAATCCGGGCGTATCCTGCTTCATCTGATAGAACGTTGAGGGCGAAAGTAATACCAGCAGATTACCACGCTGCACAACTTTTTCGACGTGATAATGCCCGCAAACTACCGTAACGTGGCAGGGTAATTCGCGCACTAATTCAATGAATTCATCACTTTGCCGGAACGGGTACTTCGTATCCATAAATTCAACATCGGCAGGCAAGGGCGGATGATGCATCATAATCAGCACATTAGTGTCGCGCAGGGCCACTAAATAATCCCGCAGCCAGGCCCACTGCGCTGTAGAAAATTCACCTTTCGACGAATCTAAGAATAAAACCGGACGACCCTCCAGCGGCAACGCATAGTATAATTCATTGTCATTCAAATCATGCGCTTTATGAAACACATCGGCTATGATAGCCGGGTCATCATGATTTCCGGCAATAACATAGTAGGGTATGGGGAGTTCATCGACCTGTTTTCTAATCCACTCATAGATTGACCGATCAACTTTCGTATTGGACAGATCTCCGCCTAGTACTAAGCAATTCGGTTTCAATTCTGTCAGAAAATCCAGTGCGTTCAAAAAATTCTGCCGAACATCAACGCCCTGTGGATTTTCGCCCTCGGCACCGAGGTGCATGTCAGTAATAAAGGCTATACGCATAGTTTAGGTCTGCTTTAGAAAGTAGAATGTATGGGGCAGCAAAATACATTATATATCTTTCTTGGCTTCATTCCAGTAAACGTCCATTTCGGCTAGTGTCATCTCGTTCAGTGTTTTGCCATTGGCGCGGGCTTGCTCTTCGAGGTACTGGAAGCGTTTGATAAACTTTTTGTTGGTACGTTCAAGAGCGGTTTCGGGGTTAATATCAATGAAACGGGCATAATTGACCAGAGAGAAAAGTAGATCGCCAAACTCTCCTTCAGCCCGTTCGTGATTGATGGTTTCATTCGCTTCGGCATTGAATTCGGCTTTGAACTCCTGCATCTCCTCCTCTACTTTCTCCCAAACCTGTTGCTTTTCGTCCCAATCGAAACCGGCTCCCCGCGCCTTTTCCTGAATGCGCATAGCCTTTACCAAAGCAGGCAATGACCCCGGCACGCCACCCAACACTGACTTGTTACCTTCTTTAAGTTTAAGCTGTTCCCAATTGGCTTTTACCTGTTCCTCGGTATCGGCCACTACATCTCCATAAATGTGCGGATGGCGGCTAATGAGTTTATCACAAACCCCATTCAGGACGTCGGCCATATCGAAGCGGTCAGTCGCACTGCGGTCCGACGATTCGGTACCCGTCTCAGACGCAATCTTCGCGTAGAAAACCAGATGCAATTGAATGTCGCCCAGCTCTTTCCGAATTTCGGGAAGGTCTTTTTCCAGAATAGCGTCGGAGAGTTCGTAGGTTTCTTCAATGGTGAGGTGGCGCAGGCTGTCCATGGTTTGTTTCCGATCCCAGGGACACTGCGCACGCAGTTCATCCATGATGGTCAGCAGCCGGTCAAATGCCATCAGTTGTTCCTGACGGCGGGGAGCTAATTGATTAAAATTCATTCAGAAGGCTATAAATCACTATCGTTGCTTCGGGTAAAACTAGTAAAAAAGGCGGAAAGCAAATTGAGGCCATTTTGAACCGATAGAAATATTTTTGCCAGTTTCCTTGACTGGCATTCTTTTTAAGAGTTTACTTTGCAAAACAAAGTACTTTTATAAATGCAAACTCAATACGCTTCTACCTATAGTGCTGGGTTACCCCTAACCCGAGATGCGAAACCGGGGAAAGGCCTCCGGGCACTCACCCTGCTAACCGTAGCCGGGTTAAGTCTGGTAACAGTCCGCGGGCTACTCACAGGCAACTGGTGGTTTTTCGAGATGCTTGCCTGGAATCTGTTTCTAGCCTGGTTTCCACTCGGTGTTGTTCTTGTTCTTCGAGATTTACGAGCATCACAGTTTCGAAGTAGCTGGTTATTGATCGGCGGCCTGCTAACGTGGCTAGTCTTTTTCCCGAATGCCCCTTACATCATTACCGACTTGTCGCATATTAAACATATCGACATGCCGCTCATCTGGTTTGATACAATGACGCTGTTCATGTTTGCGCTAACGGGCTTGCTGGTAGGCTTATACTCCATTCTGATTGTCCATCGTATGCTTAAACCAGTACTGGAAAAATGGCAACTCTGGGGGCTGCTGGTAGTTAGTCAGTTTCTTTCGGGGTTTGGCATTTACCTCGGGCGTATTGGCCGGTGGAACAGTTGGGACATACTAACGAACCCTTCCTCGCTGATGGTAGCCATTGCCCATACTTACCATGACCATTTGAGTATAAAACTAACACTTGCCTACGGTTTTGTCTTGATTGTTTTATACGTAGCCTTCTACTGGTACGCCGAGCATGAAGACGATCCTACAAGCAAAGTGCGCTTATTTTAATGCTATGTTTGCCGAATGATTGATTTCCGCAAAGTCGTCCGTAGTTTTCGGTTTGCCGGACAGGGTATTCTGGATTTGTTTCGTTTCGAGAACAATGCTAAAGTACACCTGCTGATTGCCGGGCTTGTTGTGGCAACTGGTTTATATTTGCAACTGAGTCGAACAGAATGGGCCATTATCCTGACACAAATCGGACTGGTTTGGGCGGCAGAAGCGTTCAATACGGCTATTGAAAAACTATGCGACTTTGTCTCGCCGGGTCGGCATCCGCAAATAAAAGCCATCAAAGATTTGTCGTCAGGTGCCGTACTAATTCTGGCCATTACAGCGGTAATCGTTGGCCTGATCATCCTCGGAGGGCACTTGGTAACCCTATTGTCCTAATTGATTAACTCATTCTCTCAATTTCTATTCACCTTTACCCATGCACGAATCGCGCGAACACCTACAAACGCTGACGGAAATCCGTAGCCTAATGGAGCGTTCTTCCAAATTCTTGTCACTGAGTGGTTTATCGGGCGTATCGGCGGGTGTAATCGCCCTTGCTGGGGCCGTTGTTGTTTCGATGCGTTTGCAAAGGGGCTTTTTCACCAGCTTTCGCATTAATTCACAGGAAGGAAACCACCATGATGTCAGGCAGTTTCTTGTACTAGTGGCCATTAGTGTATTGGTATCGGCTCTGTTGGCAGGAACGTACTTCACCGTTCGTAAAGCCCGGCGTCAGGGATTGAGTGTTTGGAACCAATCCTCTCAACGATTACTTTGGGCTATAGTGGTTCCTTTGGCAACGGGAGGAGTGTTTTGCCTGGCGTTGCTGTACTATGACCTGATTTGGCTAGCATTTCCGGCAACGCTTATTTTTTACGGGTTAGCCCTGTTAAATGGCAGTAAATATACCCTTCGTGATGTGGAGTCGCTGGCTTATTGCGAAATCGTGCTAGGCCTACTATCGCTGTTCTGGCCGGGTTATAACTTATTAACGTGGGCGCTTGGGTTTGGGGTGCTGCACATTGTGTATGGCCTTGCCATGTACTACAAATATGAACGCACTACTGCATGAAGAACGACCTGCTGGCTCAGTTTAATAAAGCCTTTGAAAGCAAAGCGCGGCTAAGCATTATGTCTGTTCTGATGGTCAATGACTCTATGAGTTTCAACGCGCTAAAAGAACTGCTTGGTCTCACCGATGGCAACCTGGCCACGCACCTTCGTGCGCTGGAGGAGTCAGGCTATGTGTCTGTGCAAAAGCAGTTTATCGGGCGAAAGCCGAATACCACCTACTCGGCAACCCAGGAAGGGCAACAGGCATTTTCGGAACACCTGAATGCGCTGGAGGCCTTTATTAAGAATCTGTAATAACTGCACTGCTGGCAAATTAACTTCACAGCAAACCTGGTTCGACAGTGTTCAAACCGGTTTTGAGCAATCGTATTAGCTATTTTTTTATCATTTCACTTTGTCAAACAAAGTACTTTCATGAAAACAGAAATCAACGAAAACCAATTGCGTTCTGATCTTGAACTGCCACTCGATGAGGCAGATAACACCGAGTATACGCTGCCAGATTCTGTTCGATCCCGCTTTTTGTGGCCATTTCGTGACTCAACATTCGGTTTGGGATTATTACTGCTCTCAATATCGGCTGGCGTGTTTTTGCTGTATGATTTCTTCGACTCGCCCAAGGTAAGCGCCACCAATACTATACTATTCATGCTCCATTACGGCCTGGCATTAACCATTTCGCTGGTGTTATACATGAATGGGTTTCTTAAATTTCGTGAGCAACACTATCCGGATGGCCGTTCTGCCCGATGGATGGGAATGCTACTCTGGCTAATCAGCGCCTATGGATTGAATCGGGAAATACCCGTTTTTCAGCAATCGACCGAGTGGCTATGCTGGGCGCTGGTATTGGTTAGTGCTGCAATGGTTCTTTACACCTGGAAAGAAGAGTTATCTGTCAGAATGCAGCAGCTACTCTATGCGGTATTAGCGTTTGGGTGGTGGCTATTTGCCTATATGGCAATTTATGTGATTCCGTTATACCTCATTAGCGTACCTATGCTAATTGGTCTGGGGTTGTCTATCCATTCGTTTGTACCACTTTTATTTGCTGTTGTCCTGGGCAAACGCCTATGGCAGGATGCAAAACGAGAAGAACATGTACGGCTCGGCGTAGGGATCGGGTTATCTGTACCACTCCTGATACTTGGTCTTTTTCTGAGTGGCTGGATACGTGACCTCAACCATATGGAGGAAACCCATATGGAATCTACCATCCGTAAAACGAGCGACCTGCCCGATTGGGTTCTGATTGCCCAACGGATTCAATCCGACGGGCTGGTATCGCAATGGATAACGAATCGACTGTTGTTGAGTAATCGGGTTTACGATCAAGGGCAATTTTTCAATGGACGTGGGTGGGGATTAACCGGACTAACTGCATTTGATGACGTTCGCCAGCACGACCCACTGGTAGTCATTGCCTCGCAGTTGTTTCCGACTGATGTTTTGAGTAATGACGATCAGCTTGCCCTTTTAAAAGTGCTTTCGTCGAATAGACACGGTGCCGAAGAGAAATTATGGACGGGTCGGCACCTGACTACACAGGATATTGTATCGCAGGTGCGCATCTGGCCCCAGTTCCGGGTAAGCTACACCGAGCAAACGTTGCGGATTCGAAATCAGGCACGCAACGCCACCGAAGAAGCCCTAATGACGTTTCACTTGCCCGCGGGTTCGGTTGTTTCCTCAATGTCGTTATGGGTCAATGGCCGGGAAGAACCCGCTCGTCTGACAACCGTTGCGAAAGCCGATTCTGCGTATCGGACCATTGTTGGCGTAGAATCCCGGGTGGTTGCCCGAGATCCGTCGGTTGTGTACTGGCAGGAAGGAAATCGGGTAACGGTACGTGTGTTTCCCTGCCGTGCAGGCGAAGATCGGCGCGTGAAACTGGGGATTACCTCTCCCCTACTATTGACGGGTAAGCAATTGATTTATCAGACTCCCACTATCGAAGGCCCCGATGCTTCGTCGGCGAATGAACTTGTACATGTGGAGTTTGCATCATCCCCGACGGACCTAAAAACACCCTGGTTTTTCGATAAACTACAGGGCCGCATTCTCACGCATAAGGGTAGTTATGAACCCAACTGGTCGTTACGTTTCCAGACGCCCGCTTTATCGTCCGACGCCTTTCTATTGAACGAGAAAGCGTATCAGGTAGAGCCACTAAAACCAGCTAGTGAGTCATTTACACCTACGGATGTGTATCTCGACGTGAATCAATCATGGACGAAAAACGAGTTTATAACAGCTTTTCAGGCGGCTAAAAAACAACTTCACTGCCGGATTTGGGTATTCGATGACGGGCTAGAGCAACTAACGGAAGGGGATCTTGATGCGGCTTTTGAACGGCTCAGTCAGCAAGCATTTAGTCTGTTCCCAATTTATCGGATTGCGAATCCAGAATCAGCCCTACTCATTACGAAAGGCACGGCAATGTCGCCTACGTTGAGTGACTTAAGAGGAAGCCGCTTTGCCGATAATCTCGGGCTTTTGTCGAAACAGCAGACACCCATCCGCACCTTTTGTTTCGTTTCGGATGATACGAAGCTGGTGTTATCGCCTTATCTGAAAACGCTGGCCGAACTCTCGGTGCTAAACATGGCAACTGGCAATACAGACGATCTCCGGACGTATAGCCAAACACATCAGTTTCCAGGTCGCTCTGATGAACCCGATCGTATTGCCTTACCCGAAGCGGGTATTGTCATTCGCGAAACGCCAGGTCAACCCACTCAGGCATCGGTAGCACCCGACCACATAGCCCGCCTGTTTACCTATAACCATCTATTGTATCAGATTGGACGGCAGTATTTTGTCAAAAACTACCAGACAGAAGCCCTTATTCAGGAAGCCCAACAGGCGCACATCGTCTCTCCCTTATCAAGCCTGGTTGTTTTGGAAACCGAAGCCGACTACGACCGATTTGGGATCAAGAAAGATCATTCGGGGCTTGACAACGCAACCCTTAAGCAGGAAGGAGCCGTACCGGAACCTCCTGAATGGGCTTTATTAATTATGCTGGCGGGTCTGATTGGCTGGGGCGTCTGGAAGAAAAACTATGCTATCCATTGATCTGACAACCCTGCTCTCTATTCTGCTCCTGGTTTACGCCTGGTGGCCGGGCAACGCAGGACGAAACCGCTGGACAGGGCGGCTGGTTGCTTTATGCCTGTTCTCACCAGGCCTTCGCTACTTTTCGGCTTTGTTTACGTTTCCAATTCGACTGCAACTTAGCGCCTGGGCAGCCTCTCTACTTAGGCTGGCGGGCCTGAACGTACAGGTGGAGGGTAATGTACTTATCAAAGCTGGGCCGGATACGGGGCCTCTTGAAATGGCTGTTGATCCAGCCTGTATGGGTCTACAGCTAACGGGTGTATCCTTATTGCTTGGTTTGTTTGCCCTGATTTGGCAGGAGCGCATTCAGCAGAAAAAGGTGGTAGTAAGCTGGGTAGTAGCCTATGAATCTGTCGTTTTCAGCCTGACTATCTTATGTAATTTGTTTCGGATCGTATTGCTGGTTGCGTTTGGCGCAATGCCTGGTTCATGGGCGCACGAGGGTATTGGATTAGCCTGCGTTGCCGTATACGCCTGGTTGCCTAGCTGGGGATTAGCGCGCTTGCTGGTACAGAAAACTGGTCTGATGGAAGTAGAGACGTCAGCGATAAAATCACCATTGGTTATGGTGAAGTCGGCAGGTTGGGGATTCGGCGTATTGGTGGTTGGTATCAGTATTAGGGCGTTTGCGTCTTTGCCGAACCAATCAGCAATTGATTCAGAAGTTACCAGGCAGTTAACAGATTCCATTCTGCGGAACTATGGGCCAGGTTGCCAGCGTAAAACCCTTGCCAATGGGTTTATTCAGTTTGCGAAACCGGGCACATTACTCTATCTGAAACCTCAGCCGGACTGGTTCAGTGCCGATCATAGCCCTATGGCTTGTTGGCTCGGTAGTGGCTATGCATTAGGGCGCGTTCGGGAAACAGTACTTGATGGGCATCCGGCCTATGTTGGGGAGTTACGTAAACAAAGGCATGTGCTGCATACCGCCTGGTGGTTCAGTAACGGCGCGATTACAACCGTCAGTCAGCTTGTCATGCGAGGCCAAATGCTCCGTGGCTCAACTGGATTCATGTTAGTAAATGTAACCGTTGACAAGCCGTTCATACTTGAACCCTCGTCCCCAAAGCACTGAGTTTTGGGGACTTTTTCTACTAGAAACCAACCGGTTAAGGCACTAAAAAGCAACTATATTTCATCCCCTTATAGCCTCATCTTCAGGCTAATTTATCAACGCAAATTCGGCTAGATAGACCAAGGCACCAGCCACGTAACCAATTAATGCCAACCAGCTAATTTTACGCAAATACCAGCCGAAAGCCAGCTTTTCCATCCCCATCACGGCTACTCCTGCTGCCGATCCAATAATCAGTATGCTTCCGCCAGTACCCGCACAATAGGCAAGAAATGCCCAAAGTTTGTCATCGACCGGATAGGTTTGCAAGTCATACATACCCATCGTAGCAGCCAGAATCGGAACATTGTCGACGACGGCCGAAACGATCCCAATTAAAAATACAATTACATCTAAATTACCTATTCCCTGATTTAATGCTTCAGACAGGCTATGGAGAATACCAGTGGCTTCTAATGCCCCTACTGCCAGCAGAATACCTAAAAAAAACAAAATACTGGGTGCATCAATCCGGCTGAGGGCATAGGCTGCCGTGAATTTCTGCCGCTCAGCTTCATCTTTATCGCTGTGGATCAATTCAGATACAACCCATATCACACCTAGCACCAGCATCATACCCATGTAGGGAGGCAGGTGCGTAACCGTCTTGAAGATGGGAACAAACAACATCCCTCCCAGCCCAACGGCCAGCATGGTTCGACGGTCGCGCCGGGCGGTAGGTGTAACATAAGGGCGGCTGATACCCTGTGATGCTGTTTTAACCTGGACATTGGGCTGAGCGCGAGTGAGTATAACCAAAGGCAGCAACATAGAGACCAAACTGGGCAAAATTAACCACTGAATAATGTGCAGGGTAGTAATCTGTCCGCCAATCCAGAGCATCGTTGTTGTTACGTCACCAATGGGCGACCAGGCTCCTCCAGCGTTGGAAGCAATAATGATCATACCCGCTATAATCTGCCGTTGCTCCGTATTACGTACCAGTTTACGGGTAACTGATATCATCACAATGGCGGTAGTGAGGTTGTCCAAGAGCGCCGACAAAAAAAACGCCAGCAGGCTGATGATCCAGAGCAGGGTCCGGATATTTCGACTGGCAATCCGATCGGTAATAAGGGTAAACCCATCGTGGGCATCAATCAATTCTACTACAGTCATGGCCCCCAGCAGAAAAAACAGGATTTCGGCGGTATTGGCAAGATGCTCACCGAGGTGATGCCCAACCGATTCGGGATGGCCATCCATTAATGCATATACCGTCCAGCAAACGACCCCGGTAATGAGAGCTGTCGCGGTTTTATTGATAGTAATCGAGTGTTCCAGGGTAATGAGGACATACCCAACAATAAAGAGACTAATCAGTAATAAAGTCATAAGAGGAAGCTGTCAACCCAGGACTTAGTGAATACTTTTGCGTTTGTCCTTGTTTGCCACCTGTAAAAGTAAAGTGCAGCTATGTTTGTTGTTCATCTGCCTTCTCTACGCCCTGATGGAATGGCTTTGTTCCCGTTCATTTTAGTCCGGCAAGCCAATCCTGGACCTATCCTGCTTAACCATGAACGAATTCATTTGCGGCAACAGGCGGAACTGGGCATTTTGCCTTTCTATATTTGGTATGGCATTGAATATTGCATCCGCCGGTTTCACTACCGGGATCACTATAAAGCCTACCGAAATATTAGTTTCGAGCGAGAGGCATTTACCAATGAGCAGGATCTGACTTATCTTGCCAATCGGCCATTTTGGAAATTCTGGCAGTACCTTTAAGTGAAGAGTGAAGAATGAAAAGTGAAGAATAATTGCTTTACTTTTCATTCTTCACTCTTCACTGATTTATTCCCCAGCAAGCCTATCATGGCTACCACCGAGGATACTACCACAACCAGCATGGGGATTCCTTCCCGAAAGCCCACCAAACGCAGGTCTTCTGGAATATTCAGGTAAAGCAGGATTGTGATCAGACCGCGTGGCGCAATCCAGAGTAAGGGGGTTAAAGGCCCGATATAGGTTAACCGTAGTGTCACCCAGCGCCAGGAAACAATGGCCGCTACAAATAATACACTGACAATAAGCGCATCCATATCAATTAGGCTCTGAGGGACAGCAGCATAGCCTAAGATCAAATAAAAGAACGTGCGAACCACAAAGGCCCCTTCTGCCGTCAGATTTTTCAGTTGATCAAGCTCTTTCTCAAACAAATCATTTTTCAGGATCTGACTTAATCGCCCGCGAATAAACAGATCTGTATTATTCAGGAAAAGGCCAAAGATCAGAATCAACAGTAACGATGACATATGATTGATTTCTGCAAGCGCATACACCAGAAACAGCACTGAAATGATAGGCAGGAACTTGATACGGTGATTGATTCGACCAATCAGGTATAGTAGCAAGAAACAGCAGCCTAACGAAATGATAGCCATTGCCAGTGTATCGCGAGCGAACGACCAGACAGCTCTCAACACTGAATCTCGACTCAGTACCAGGAAGTTATAGGCCATAATTCCCAGGATACTGGCATAAGCCGATTCGTAGATGGCAAATTCCCGCTGTCCTCCTAATAGGTTCGTTGCGGTCTGGGCGGTTACGGTACTACTGACTATCGAGAATGGCAGGGCCGCAATCAGACAATGGTAAAACGAATCGTTCAGAAGCAGATACAGCATGCCAGCCATGATGAGTGTACCGCCAATAATGGCCAGCAGAGAAGCCAGGAGCGTTCGCCGGATAATGTTAAGCCGATCGGCGTGGAGTTCCAGATCAAGGCCTCCTTCCAGCACAATCAAAATTAGCCCCAGCGTACCCAGTGTAGGCAGAATGGTATTGACGTAAGGTACCTGAACGTTGAAGTACTCGGTTGCCTGCCTTGTCAGCATGCCCAGCAACAGGAGTAACAAAACGGAAGGCGTTTTGAACCGACTGCTGAACAAATCAAAAGCGTATGAAATCAGAACCGATAAACTCAGGACTATAATCAGTATCGATGAATCCATCCAGCAATATAGTCAATGAGGTGATTAGTGGAATAAGTGAAGTGGGGTCATGTGCCTTTTATAGTTAATCTACTCACTGCACGTACGTTCATGTACTCCGCTAATAAACTATTTCCTGGCGTAGTAATATAGGTTTATCGATGCTGCATTGGCGCGTTCGCTGATGGTAAAAAATCCTTTGTTGTCTTTATCAAAACAAACGGCTTCGCCCTGCGGCTCTGCGCGGACAACCAACTGACGGCTGGTACCATACTGTAGTGCATCGGCAATCGACTGGCCAGAATCCCGCTTCCAGTAATAGAGTTGGGTGTAGGTGCGCACCAGAATTTCGGCTCCGTCAGGAGAGATAGAAGCACCCGTTACAAACGTTATTGGTAGTTCGCCATATGCCTTGGCTACCGTCACCTCATTTACATTTTGTGGATAAGGCAGGCTATATAAATGGACTTTTTCTTCCCGTTTCGATATAATGTAAATGTCTTTAGTCGTTGGATCGACAAACATCGCTTCGGCATCACGAGGGCCATCGGGATAGCGGAAGTTGATACGGTCAACCTGTTGTGATACGGCCGTCTGTACGGAAGTGGGCTCAGGCAACCGGTAAATTTGACAAAGAGTATTCTGGGCATTGTTATCCCCAATATCACCAATATAGAGGTAATTCGTACCATCCTTCGGACCAGGCCCAATAGTCATTTCTTCCCAGTCGCGGTTCGTACTATTCGGAATACTGATTTTTCCTTTTACTTTCCCATCATAACCCAACAAAGCCAATTCGGCCGGGCTACCGCTATCCTGCTCGATCCAAAGGTTACCGGACTGGCTACGACTGTCGACCATACCCGACGCTTCATCAATCTGGCCGGGCGTTACCGACACGGACATTGGATCCGACGAAAATTGAGCTTCGTACACGCTGGGAACAGCGAGTTTGCATGAGGCTAGTGCCAATCCAAAAACCAATAAAATGAAATTGCGCATGAATAGTCCGGTTGATTCAACTGCCAAAGTAACGAACAGATAGGCAAAAGTGATAAACATGGGCTAAGAAAGCTAGTTACGCATACCGAATTTAATCAGGCCTGCGAGGATACTGGCAAGAGTATAGAGAAGGTAGCTCCCTGGCCCGGTCGGCCTTCGGCATGTACATATCCCTGGTGGTTTTCAACAACTTTCTGAACAATAGCCAGGCCAATTCCGGTGCCCTGGTATTCGCTTCGAGTGTGTAGACGCTGAAACACCTGAAAAATTCGCTCGGCCTGATTTGGGTCGAAACCAATTCCATTATCGGTTACGGTGATCAGATGGAATAGCCGGTCAGCATCGATAGCCGGAATAGCCATTTTGCTCATTATTCGTCCATGCACGCGCCGGTTTGTAATTGTGATCGTTGGGACAGAAGATGTTGTGCTTATCTTCGAAAATTTCAGTGCATTACTGAGGAGATTCTGAAAGAGCTGTCGCAGTTGAGCAGCATCTCCCTGCACGATTGGCAGCTTATCAACCGTAATTAGGGCTTGTTTGTCGAAAATAGGTGTTTCAAGGTCGGTTAACACATCGTTGACAATTTGACCAAGATTCACGGAACTTAGCGTTTCCTGTATAGTAGCAACACGAGAATAAGCCAGCACATCCTTTATTAACACCTGCATGCGGGCTGCTGCCGACTGCATCCGACGAATCATGTCAGCACCACTATCATCAATGACAGAAGCGTATTGCGATTGAATAATATCGCCAAAGGCCTGAATTTTTCGCAACGGCTCCTGTAGATCATGGCTGGCCACGTAGGCAAACTGCTCCAGGTTTTTGTTCGAACGCTGTAAATCTGTAACCGTATTTTCTAATTGTTGCTGAAGCCGTTTCAGGGGTGTATAATCGGCAAAGGTTACCAGAACATCATTACCCATTTTGGTGGCCATAATGTCGAGCCAAACATCAATGCCATCTCCGTTATAGTGAAAATCAAACCGTACTTGCTCACCCGTTTCATAGGTTTGACGATATCGATCAAACAAACCGTTTGTTTTGAATTCAGGAAACCAGGTACTCCCTAATGCACCAATTACAGCCTTGGGTTGCTGGCCTACGTAAGCAGCCAGTTGCCGATTAGCTACCCGAAACCGGAAATCTATCAGTTCACCATCGTCATTATAAACCGGGCTGAACAGAAAAATACCCGTTTGCGATGTATCAATAATCGTTTGCAACTCAGTAGCCGCCCGCTCTACAACCTTAGCCGCCAGCTTTTGTACAGTTATGTCGGTGAATGTAACGACAAAACCATCCCCAAGCTTTTCCGCTGAAATATCAAGCCAGAAATCCAGCCCATCGTGGCTATAATAGGTTTCAGTACGTGTTGGCTCACCGGTTTCGGCCGTTTCAATGTACTTCGCAAACAGTCCGGATTCGATATTACCCGGGAAAATCAATAAGAGCCGCTGCCCAATGATCTCATCGACCGGTTTAGCCACCATACGGCAAGCAGCCTTGTTGGCTGACAGAAAGGTAAAATCAATGATTTCCTCGGCATCATCCCGTACCGATGCAAACGACATAATTCCGTTGAGAGAGCTATCCAGTACGCTATTAAGCAAGTTCGTTTGCCGTCGATGCGCCTGTTCGGCAATTTTCAGCGACGAAATTTCCCGAGTAACGCAAAGGACACCATCACCCAGTTTAGAGCGGCTCATCAGAAACCAGCCGTTCAGTTGTGGGTTAAAAAAGTCAAACTCATGTGGCTGCCCTGTTTCCAGCACCCGACACATGACCTGAAAACTCTTCTCCGTAAAGGCTTTAATATGGTCATTATCGCCCAGCACCAACGTACCCACACAGACCTGATACATACTTTGTGTCAGGTCCTGTGCTTTCTGATTGGCGTAGTCTATTTGGAAATTTACAACTTCATTGGCTTCATTACGCAACGCCCGCATCCAGACTACCGAATCGGGCAGGGCATCAAGAAGCTCAACAAATCCGACATCGGTGGACTGTTCAGTTAGCATTTTAACGTACAAGGGTGGTGGTAATACTGGAGGCAATTTACAACAATCAACTTATATTATTTATCACTAACTCAGCTATTTGCCCTTGGTTAAGCAGGCAATTTGTTAACCAATTGATAAACTCCGTTACTAGCAGCTAGCTATTCTGAAATCAGGCCAGGTATAAAGATTTCACCCCAAAAGCTATATATACAAGCCATGTTCGTTAGTTTCTACCGTCTGTTTGCTTTAGTGATTGGGCCACCCTAAACACAACTCGCCCCATTCGTATGAAAACTCGTCTGACATTGTTAGCAGCCACACTGCTGCTCGGTTTTTGCTTTAGTTTCACCCTTCGCCCATCTGCCGACGGCTGGGTCAGTATTTTCGACGGCAAAACATTTACTGGCTGGAAAGTTAATGAAGATAGCCCAAGCACGTTTACCATTCAGGATGGCGCTATCGTTGTAGCCGGGCCACGTGCCCACTTGTTTTACGAAGGCCCCGTAGGCAATCATAATTTCAAGAATTTTGAGTTTAAAGCGCAGGTAAAGACCATGCCCGGCTCCAATTCAGGCATGTTTATTCACACAGCCTACCAGAACACTGGCTGGCCTTCCAAAGGATACGAAATTCAGGTAAATCAAACGCATACTGACTGGCGTAAAACCGGTAGCGTTTATGGAGTGCAGGATGTAAAGGAGGTATTTGTAAAGGACGAAGAATGGTATACTGAACACATCATTGTACAGGGCAAAAAAGTGATGATCAAAATCAATGATAAGCTCATCAACGATTACACTGAACCTGATAGCATTAGTAACGGCAAATCACCAAAAAAACTAAGCATGGGCACCGTTGCCTTACAAGGCCACGATCCAAAAAGCAAAATTTATTACAAAGACATTATGATCAAGGTGTTGCCGGATTGATGAAAAGGAGGAGAGGGAGTAAAGGGAGGAGGGGGAAGAAAGGGATTGGAAGCTATGCTGCTTTTCCCTTTCTTCCCCCTCCTCCCTTTACTCCCTCTCCTCCTTTCTATTTAAACTGCTGAATACTATAACCACTTGCCTGAAGTTGGGAGGTATCTTTAGCGGTTGCGGCTGCGCTGACCTCACCAATGCGGGCGTTTAATGTATAAACCTTGTCGTTTACCAATACATTCGTAGTAGCATCTTCATACCCAACCGTATCGACTTTAACTAGCGAAGCCGTTTTCCATCCATCTGAACTTCGAATCTGCGATACCTGGTTTCGTCCATTCACAACGTATAAATCGTTGTTGTAAACTAACATACCATCTCCGCCGGGCAGATTCACTCCCGTTATTTCTGTAATCGTGTTTGTATTAGTGAGGTCTATTTTAAACAGCTTTCCTTCGTTCGACTTTACAACAATCAGGTAATTATCGGGGTGATACACGATTCCATTCAGGTTAATCCCTTCTACACCTGCGAACAGTGGAGAGTTGATAATCGTGACCGATTGCGCTGTATCCGCAGGAATTTTATAAACTACAGGTGCATATGAGTCTGTCACATACGCACTGCCTGCTGCATCAAAAGCAATGTCATTAGCAAAGTGATTTTCATTGGGCAGCAGAGCAGCCAGATTGACTCGACGTACATTCTGTTTCGTACTCAGGTCATAGATAAATAATCCGGCTGTTTTCAGGGCTGTGTGTTCCGTACTCTTATCCGAAACACCCTGGTCCCCATTACAAACGTATAACAGCGAGCCACGTACCTTCATCCCAATACTACTGATAAGTTGTTTGTCATCAGTAATCAAATCGGCATACCGGCCCATTTGATCCACAGTTCCTATTTTCCCCTGGGTTATTGAACTGATCAGAAACAGATCGAGCGTAGGCGAATAGGCAATTCCCTCCGGATATTGGCGGTTAGCCGAAAACTCAATCCGTTGGGGCAGGACAGGAATCGTAAATTCAGGATCGGTGGTGTTACAGGCAGAAACAAGTAGCATCAGTATGAGGAGTTTATGGATAGATTGATGGCAAGTAATCATAGCTGGTTATGTATCCCGTATGAAGAAATAAATCCCTAATACCCTTTTTCTGGCAAATGTTTCGCCAACATAGGCAATGGCCTTTATAGGACCGAAAACTATCCACTCTCTTTTGAGTTTTACTAATGTACTAAACGCTACCGTTATGAACCACATGACCACCCTGACCGAAGTGATGGAAGATCTCCGCACAAAAGGCTATACACACGAATTCGGTCCTAAAAAAGACTATTTGGAAGAGAAGAGCACAGAAACGAAACTGAAGAGCGAAGAATTTAATGTCGATAAGTTTTACCGGTTCGAAGGCACTTCAGATCCTGGTGATGAAATGACATTATATGCGATCACAGCATCTAATGGAATGAAAGGTGTTTTTGTATCTGCCCAGGGCACGTATGCAAATGAAGTCTCCCCTGAATTGATGGCGAAATTTAACACGACCGATCGGGCGCATGTGAATACGGAAGGGTCTGTTCAGCCAATTGGCCACTAAAATGACTATTCGATAGTCATTTCTCTGATATTTGCAAGAAAATCTCCCGGAAAATTTGACTTTTTCCGGGTTTTTTACTATCTTTGCGCCCTTTACAAAAAACGCACCGTTCTTTTTCGTGCTGATATCCTATGAAGTTATCCGAGTTTAAATTTGATTTACCCGAAAGTCTAATTGCGAAATACCCAGTTGAGCGGGGCGAATCACGGCTAATGGTCGTTGACCGGAAAGCCAAGACTATTGAACACAAGCAATTTTCGGATATGCTGAGTTACTTCAGTGATGGCGATGTGATGGTGATCAATAACACCAAAGTTTTTCCAGCACGGCTGTACGGCAATAAGGAAAAAACAGGTGCCAAAATTGAAGTTTTCCTCCTGCGCGAACTCAATCGCGAAATGAAACTCTGGGACGTTCTAGTCGACCCAGCCCGTAAGATTCGTGTTGGCAATAAACTATATTTCGGTGATAGTGACCTGGTTGCGGAAGTAATTGATAATACGACGTCGCGTGGTCGGACTATCCGCTTTTTGTTTGATGGCAATCATGAGGAATTCATGAAAGCAGTAGACGAACTGGGTGAAACACCAATTCCCCGCGCCATGAACCGGGAAGCCGAAGACGCCGACCGTGATGACTATCAAACGGTTTTTGCCCAACATGTTGGGGCAGTAGCCGCTCCTACCGCCGGATTGCACTTTACCCGTGCCATGATGAAACGGATGGAAATTAAAGGTATCCACTTCGCCCCTATTACGCTGCACGTTGGTTTGGGCACCTTCCGTCAGGTGGATGTTGAAGATCTGACCAAACACAAAACTGATTCTGAAAACTATAAAATTTCCGAAGAGTCATCTAAAATCGTTAACACGGCTTTGGATGCTGGCAAGCGTGTGTGCGCAATCGGAACTACATCACTCAAAGCGATTGAGTCGTCGGTCTCTGCAAACAGCCGTTTGAAGCCCGTTGAAGGCTGGACAGATCGGTTTATTTTCCCCCCTTACGACTTCAAAATTGCGAACTCATTGCTGACAAGCCTGCACTTGCCGGA
Source organism: Spirosoma migulaei (assembly GCF_054776855.1). Taxonomy (NCBI): domain Bacteria; kingdom Pseudomonadati; phylum Bacteroidota; class Cytophagia; order Cytophagales; family Cytophagaceae; genus Spirosoma; species Spirosoma migulaei. Next base: position 145,025 of record NZ_BAAHBG010000022.1, read on the forward strand.
GTCTATCCTGATCATGATGACCAGCGCCTTTGGGGGGCATGAACTCATCAAGGAAGCCTATCAGGTTGCCATTAAAGAAAAATATCGCTTCTTCAGCTACGGCGATGCGATGTTGATTATTTAACCGAACAACCAGAGCGGTCAAAGTCAGTATGATTACTATTTTTGAGGGGCCATTGAGCCCCTCATTTCGTTATGACCCACCAACCAGTGAACAACCCGTTTTTTGCTATTATTGTAGCCGGGGGAAGTGGTAGCCGGATGAAATCCGACATTCCAAAACAGTTTCTGTTACTAAAAGGCAAGCCGATTCTCCAGCATACGATTGAGCGTTTTCTGACTGTAGTACCTGCTTCCCAGCTTATTCTGGTTCTTCCTTCAGGCGACTGGTCTATCTGGAACACCCTTTGCGAAGACCATAATTTTCACCCACCCATCCAGACCGTCAATGGGGGAGCCACTCGCTTCCAATCGGTTCGCAATGGGCTACAGGCGATTGGAGCGAGTGATGGCTTAGTAGCAGTCCATGATGGTGTCCGGCCTTTTATTTCGCCAGAAATCATCCTGACTAGTTTCGAAACGGCTGCCCGTACCGGATCAGCAGTAACCTGCGTACCGGTGAAAGATTCAATACGCGTCGTTGGGACCGATGGAGTTAGTCAGGCTGTTGATCGGAGTCAGTATCGTCTGGTTCAAACCCCCCAAACGTTTCAACTAACTGCATTCCGGCATGCCTTTAAAACCGAGGAGCAGGCATTCTTCACCGATTGCGCCAGCGTTATGGAATATGCTGGTTTTCCGATAACACTCATTGAGGGATCATACGAAAATATAAAAATTACAACGCCTGAGGATCTTCGACCGGGATTTTTATGATTGAACTGATTCCACTGATTTTGCCGGGCCTTAAATGATCTGAGTCTTGCCATTAATACTTAATTCATAAGATTTATAATCATAGTTAATGAACAAAATCATAAAAATCAGTCTAATCATATAAATCCCGGTTCTGAATGCGCCACCGACACCCTGCTCATCACTACGTTAGCGGCATTCTCGCTGGCGACCGACTGTTACTCAGTCAGGCCATTACGCTTGTAGAGAGTCGTCGGGCAGATGATCAGGAGTTAGCACAGCAAGTCCTGGAGGCTATTTTACCCAAAGCAGGCAATTCGATCCGGATAGGTATTACCGGTGTTCCGGGCGTGGGGAAAAGTACATTTATTGAAGCGTTTGGCACTTACCTTACTGGTTTGGGGCATCGATTAGCAGTGCTTACCATTGATCCAACCAGCCAGCGTTCGGGTGGTAGTTTACTAGGCGATAAAACCCGGATGGAAACGCTCTCAATGAATCCAAGCGCCTATATCCGCCCCTCACCAGCAGGCGACTCGCTGGGCGGAGTCACTCACCGAACTCGCGAGACCATGTTGCTCTGCGAAGCTGCCGGATTCGATACGATTCTGGTGGAGACTGTAGGCGTAGGCCAATCAGAGACCGTTGTCCATGGCATGGTTGACTTTTTCCTGCTATTGATGCTGGCAGGAGCAGGCGATGAATTGCAGGGCATGAAACGGGGCATTATGGAGCTAGCCGATGCACTGGTAATAACGAAAGCTGATGGTGATAATCGGTCAGCCGCCAACCGCACTCGCGTTGAATACCAAAATGCACTACACTTATTTCCACCCACAGGAACAGGCTGGTTTCCGCCGGTACTAACCTGTTCGGCCCTACCCGAGCATAACACTCAACCATTCGGTATATCCGACGTTTGGCAGACGATTGAGGAACACCATCAACTGACAACCCAAAACGGTGCCGGAAATCGCCGACGGCAGAAGCAGCAATTGGCCTGGTTCCGATCCCTGTTACGGCAGCGACTCGAAGGGAAATTTTACAGTCAGCCGGGTATTCGTGAGCAGATCAACAGGCTTGAAAACCAGGTCCTATCGGGTACACTCCTCCCTTCACCCGCCGTAGACATGTTGCTCAACCCATCCACCAATAATCATTAGAGTTAATCGATTTTTGCTTTTAACCCTATGCCAAACTTGTTACTCATCGTGGGTATTCTGTTATCTGCTCAGATAGCACATGCTCAACGAGATACGCTCATTACCCTTTCCACATCGATCGGCCTGCAATTCGATCAGAAACGACTGGTTATCAGGCCAAATACGCGTCTGAAACTTGTCTTCAAAAATAAGGATGATATGGCCCATAACCTCGTTATTACCCGGCCAAACTCACGCTTGCGCGTAGTTGAATTCGCTTTAGCGCTGGGAAACAAGGGGCCCGCTCAGCATCATGTACCGATCATGGAAGATGTACTGGCGCATACCATAAGCGTTGAACCCGGCAATGTCGATTCATTAGTGGTTAGCTTACCCGAAGGGGCCTATCCCTTTGTATGTACATATCCCGGCCATGGTTCAATCATGTACGGGGTAATCTATGCCACCAACGAGCCCAAACGACTCCCTCCACCGGATCAGGATTTGAATATCCCGAATCCTGACCGTATGGCCGATTTTGGTCATCAGCACCATCAGCCTGCCATGTCGGGCCATCCATACACGCTGAAGCTCCCTGCCGTTTACCGAACCTTTATGCCTGATTGTGGCCCAGCAGCCATAGCTGTAGGCTTACCCGGACCTGAAGGCGGTCAATCGTACGTATTTGATGCGGGTCATTGCCGATTGCGTTACGCCTGGTCGGGAGGGTTCGTTGATAATACCGAACAGTGGGATGGCAAAGGGCAGCGCTTGACCAAGATCGTTGGGGAAATTTATTTTCGGGACACGGGTGGCTTTCCCTGGAAAATAGGATCTGGCCTCCAGGAACAACCCCAGTTCAAAGGCTATCAGTTGGTAAATCGATACCCTGAATTTCGTTATAGCATCAATGGGGTGGAAATCCGCGAGTTGGTTAAACCGTTACCCACTGGGCGCGGCCTTATACGAACGTTTTCGGTCGGCCCCAGTAAACAACCCGTTACGTTTGTTACAACGATCCAACCTGGTATAAAGCTACGGCCATCCGTTGGACAATTAAAGAATGGAGAGATCCGCCTACCTGCCGGAACCCGTCAGTTCACTTTATCAGTGTCAACAGATTGAATGGATAATGCATAATATACAATGAATAATGAATAATTACCCCGAAAAAACCTTTGTCTATCAATCACTTTCATTGACCATTATCCATGTTACATTGTTAACTAACTCATGCTTATCTCCCTCCTACTTTCCTCCCTGCTGCTCACGGCCTCCCCGGCAGATACGATTTCCGATTATTATGAGGTGGAAACGATTCCTACCCCACCCGGTTTAGTGGCCGAAACAGGTGGCTTATCATTTCTGCCCGACGGGCGTATGGCAGCCTGTTTCCACCGGGGCGAAGTGATGCTCTATACGCCTAAAACCAAAACCTGGAAACTCTTTGCCGAAGGTCTACATGACCCACTAGGCGTCATAGCGATCAGTAATCGGGAGTTATTGGTTGTTCAGCGACCCGAACTCACGCGCCTGACCGATACGAATGGCGATGGTATAGCGGATAAATATGAGACCGTTACGGATCAGTTTGGCATGTCGGGTAATTACCATGAGTTTGCGTTTGGCCCTGTGCGTGATGCTAAAGGGAATTTGTATATCAGTCTGAATACAGGTTCTAACGGCGCGGGTATCCGCGATGAAGTTCGGGGGAAGTACGATGCGCTGGGGCGACAAGGACGGATGTATTCCTGTGTACCCTACCGGGGCTGGGTTATGAAACTTACCCCCGATGGGAAACTAAAACCATTTGCCAGTGGCTTTCGATCACCTAACGGACTGGGTTTCGATGCGCAGGGTCGTTTATTCGTTACAGACAATCAGGGGGACTGGCTTGGCACCAGTAAACTGTATCATGTGGAAGAAGGGAAATTTTACGGCCATCCAACCAGCCTGGTCTGGCGACCTGGCTTCCCGGACATCGACCCACTGACCTTGTCAGTCCAAACACTCGACAGTATGCGAACGGTTGAGAGTATCGCCTTTCCGCACGAATTAATGGCGCATTCACCTACGCAAATTGTATTGGATAATACAGGCGGCAAATTCGGTCCCTTTGCGAATCAACTGTTTGTGAGCGATATGGATTTTGCCCACTTGTTACGTATTCTGCCCGATGAGGTGAATGGACAGATGCAGGGAGCCTGCATACCCTTTTTCAGTAAGGCAGGTTCAAATGGTGTTCCGATGCGGATTGGCAATAATCGATTGGCCTTCGCACCTGATGGCAGCTTATATCTGGGCCAAACCGATCATGGCTGGCTTGGTGCGCGGGGTATTCAGCGGCTTCGTTATAAATCTGGTTCCGGTGTTCCATTGGACCTAATGGCGATGAAATTAACTCCAACTGGCTTTGCCCTGACCTTTACCCATCCTGTTGACGAAGCTACTGCCCGTGGTCTGGCAAACTATCACTTTCGTAGTTATTATTATGAATACCATCGTGCTTATGGGTCCCCACAGATGGACGTTCAAACAGTTTCTGTTTCGGCCGTAGCGTTTTCTGACGACCGGAAAACGGTATTATTGACGTTAAGCGAGTTAAAGCCTAACCGGATTTATGAACTTACCTTTGGCAATTTACAGGCCAGTAATGGACAAAAAAAGCTCATGAATCGACTGGTATGCTATACCTTAAACCAGTTGGTGAAGTAACAACAGAATCGGATTGGCTAAGCCTTTTAGAGACTTAACCAACCCGATTCTGTTGTTACTTATCGAATTACCTATTATGCGTTACCCAGTGTCCGCTCGGGCTCATTAGCGCGTGTTGCTGGAACAGGTTCATCAGTTGTGCTGGTGGCCCAGTCCGGGTTGCCTTCGTCGGTATTTACAGGAGGTTGCCCCCACGAAGCCCGCTTGGATTCTTCGATATCCGCGTTTGTGGCGCCATTTTCATCGTCGACTTCCGCAATTACAGCATCCGCTTCGGTAACGTCACCAGGAACATCGGTGTCATTACTGTCTGCTACACGGGAAGGCAATTCGTTATCCAGATTTTTGTCGTTTAGTTGTGCCAACGCTGGGGGAATCCCCATGGTGTTGTGCATGGCCTGAGCCGCATATGACTCAGTGCTTTCTTTGCGGGAATTGCTACTTACGCTCATAACGTTACTTTGTTAGGTGTTGAGAAAGAAAAGTTAATATGTAGGTTTATTATTCAGATCGGTGCCTGTCTCAGCTAGGTCAGTATCGTGAGTCTGCCGCGCCTTTTCTTCACTGGCCAACTCCTTCCTGTCCTTTTTACCAGTCTGTTTTTTTGCTTCTTCTTCAGCCTTTGGTACGGGTACCTGATCAGCAGACGCATAATCATCGGGACCATGGGTTGTTACATCTACCATAGCTGTGTTCGTTTTAGCCTCATCGGCTACGGCGCTATTTAATCCCTCTTCCGTTAGTTCAAGTGTACTATTGGCATTATCGCCCATACGTAGTACGCCATTTTTACTGTCCATATCGGTACTGCCAATAGCCCGGTCATTCCGGCCGTCCTGGCCACCACGCACCTGCTGGCTATCCGTACCATTGGCCGAGTTCTCCTGTTGATACCGGTTTCTATTATCCTCATTCGGCCTGTCGATATCCGTATCGTCAGTGCTAAATGGGCCTTCCGTTCGGCCATTTAGCTGGGCATCGTCTCGATCTATATCTTTTTCGTCTTTCATGATGTTGAGTCGGCTAATTTTATAGAATAACTTCGTTTTGGGCAAAAAGTTTGGTGTCACCTCTGCATAAACAACGACTGTACAAGACCACTACACAAGCAATGCAAGTATGTACCCTCGCATTGGATTTACTACCGTGAAATTAATAAACCTACCGAAAAATATACATTAGTCTAGCCATACTATGATTTTAATGAGAATAAGGTTTACTTTCTGATAGAAATCAGTACACAAGTGTATTTGCCCACAGCCTAACACCACAGTATGTATCAGGCCACTCCTATAATCCTGCCTTATATATCCTTGTTAGTCTGCATACGATTTCCTAAAGCAAGAAAATTTTAATAGTTGGATAAAGCGTAATGCAGAAAGCGGCCCGATTCTATCGGCCCGCTTTTTTTATGGATGGATTGACCTATAGTTCAGCTTACGCTACAATTCTCTTCATAAAAAAGGAGGTCATCATATTGATGACCTCCTTTTTTATGAAGAGACAGCTAACAGAATCAGTTAGTCAACGTCCCAGAACAACTTAGTAGCAAATACGTCAATGGTACCTTGTGCAGTCACGTTAGCTGAGTTTGAGCCACCTTCCGTATTTGGGTAGAAAAGACGTGTAGGCCGTTTGGTATCAGGCACCTGAATGCTTTGTGGCGTAACCGGCAGGTTGGTCCGTCGGTATTCAGCCCATGCTTCCAAACCACTGAAGTTCGTCAAGGCAATCCATTTCTGGATGGCAATAGCCGCTAACTTATCCGTTGACGAATCAAAGTCGTAGTTTTCAATTTTACTACCTTTAAATGCAGCGGCACCAGCTGTGTTAGCACCTAATACGCGGAACGACTGAACAATACCTTCTTCAAAATAAGCTTTAGCCGTATTTGGTAAAGTCACGTCGGCGTACCGTTGTTTAGCCTCTGCCAGCAGGAACTGAACTTCAGATGCCGTCATGATAATATACGGACGGTTGTAATCACCTTTCACTAATAAGCTAGGTCCTACAGAGGAGGTATTTGCTGGTAAGTAGCCAGAACTAGCGCCAAATGGTGTGCCCGCATAGTTTGCTGCAATTTCAGCTTTCGTACTAACACCAGGCGTGTTGCTATTTTCACCACCAGTAGCATACGCAATCCGCTTCAGGCGCAGGGTATCACCATTTGCTTTGAGCGTATTTATCAGGAATTGCGTTGGCCGTGGGTAGTTATTCAAAGCCCGTTTAGCACCGGTAGCGTCATAGCCCCAGCGATCGTAAACGGGGTTTAACTGGCCCGCTGCCGGTTGAAAGAAGGATGGACCACCAATACTAGCATCATATCCCGTAACAAACCCTGAACCTTCAGTCACGATTTTGTTGATCTCGGTCTTGATGTACGACTCCAGGCCCGCTACTTTAGACTGACGAATCAGTATGCGCATCTTGAGTGAATTCGCGAATTGAATCCACTTGGTAATATTACCACCAAAGGCAATGTCAGACGTACCAAAACCACCCGCAAATGGATTCGCTTTTAGATCAACAATAGCTTCGTCCAGTGAGGTAATTAACGATGCATAAACGGCTTTCTGATCATCAAATTTTGGGGCTAACACAGCGGCCGCTTTTAGCGCATCCGTATACGGTATGTTCCCATACAGATCAACTAGTTGCTGGAACAGCATTACCTTCATCACCTTAGCTGGCCCCTTCAGAAACTTTTGGTTATTAGCATCGGCGTTGTTAATCACAAATTGATAATCTTCCAGATTATCATAATAGGGATCCCAATAATTGAAATCACCATTCGTGAATTGGTAGGCAAATTGGGTAGTCGTAATAATATACCCATTTCCCTGCGACCACTGACCTGCCCAATAGAAACCGAGTTCGTTCGAACCCTGTCCATTTGTGTTGCCAGCTATGTTCGTCGCTGTTGTATTCAGCGCATTGGTAAATACATAGTTGGGCAACGAGGTGGGCAACTGGTTCGGGTTGGTGTTGATGTCAAGAAACTTTTTGGTATCGCAACTACTACCCGCCAAGGTCACTAAAGCAGCTATAATTAATGTTTTGAATTTCATATCAAGTTCAATATTGCTGTTGACTAAAACGTAAGATTGATGTTTACCCCATACTGGCGCACTGGTGGAGTCTGGCCCGTTGTATTGATCCCGATACCAACCGATGAGTTTGTTGTGGGAGTTTGTGTAGCCTGACTACCCGGATCTGGGTTACCCTGGTAACTAAATTCAGGGTCGGTGTAATAGTTCAGCTTGTCAACGATGGTGAGTAAGTTCCGTCCGTAGATTGCAATGCTAGCTCCAGAGAAAATCTTGGTTTTGTTCATCAGGTTTTGTGGCAGACGATACGACAGGTTGATATCCCGAAGTTTGATGAACCAGGCTGGTGTAACAAAGTTTTCAGAGATTAACCGGTAGTTATCTACCCAAAGAGCATACTCTGCCTCGCGCACATTCGTCGTATTAGGCGACACGCTGCCATCAGCATTCAGAATAGCGGAGTTCGGGAAAACGTGCGGAGCGCGATCTTCGGTCCATTTACCCGTTCCGGTAAAGGTCATCTGACGGCCCAAATCACTGAACATTACGTTACCTCCCCGATACTCAAAGTTAAACGTAAAGCCGAAGTTGCCATATTCCATTTTGGAGCCCAGACCGGCAATGTGCCGTGGCAGAACACCACCTCGAGCTGATAACGACGTATTACGTAAAGGATAGCCTGTCGTTGCGTTTACCAAAACACGTCCTGACTGATCTGGAGCGTATTGGTAGCCATCTGTTTTCAGGACCGGGAAGCGGGAATCCTTAATTACGTTGGTGTTTGCATACGAGAAACCACCAATCTGGAATTCATTAATACCTGGATACAGGTCAATAACTTTATTATCGTTATAGGAATAACGAACACTGGCATCCCAGGAGAACTTGCCCCCTCTGGCAATCAGGTATTTCAGCTCAGCTTCGTAACCCCAGTTTTTGGTCTCGCCTACATTGATTAACAAACTCTGGAAACCTGTCGAGTTTGGAACCCGTACCGTAATTACCTGCCCCTTAGAGTTCTGTGTATAAGCCGACACATCAATATTGATGCGGTTATTCAGCAGTTGAAATTCACCACCAATTTCAGAAGAATAAACTGTTTCAGGCTTTAAGTTGGGATCGGGTAGGGTGTTACCAACCGTCAAACCAACTGTGTTCCCATATGGGAAGCTCGTTCCGTTCGGATAGGTCAGATCCAATCCATACAACGGAATATTATCGTTGGCGTTTTTGTTATAGTTAGCCCGTAACTTAAAATAGTTCAGGAACTCACTCTTGATGCTTGGGAACGCATCGGTAGCAATAAACGAAACCGCTGCGCCATAATAGGGGTATGACCAGAAACTAGCATCTCGGTTTGGCTTGTAGAACTTAGACGTCTGATCAAAACGGAACGAACCGTTCAAAATCAGGAAGTTCTTATAGTTCGCGGTATAATCGGCATAATAACCCAGACGGCGCTCCTGCGTAAGAATCTGCCCACCTCTCAGGATGCCCTGACGGTTCGATACGTTATAGACATCAGGAACAACAATTGAGCTTGAACCGATCAAAATGTTGTTTGTTGTGCGCTGATACAAGCTGTTACCCAAAATTAATCGATTGGATACCGGACCAAGATCTTTCGACAGCTGAATCTGGAATTCGTTATTAATGACATTTTCCGTACCTGAAAAGTCTTCTACAGAACCTGGCGTATCGGTAAGTGCCCGGTAAATGCCTGTGCCATCACCATCCCGGAAGAACGGAGCCGGAATAAATGATTTACTTTTCGCCCAGTCAGAATAGGTAAACTTGCCGACGGTATTTTTACCGGTACGGGAGTTGTTCATAACACCCAGGCGGTTCGTCAAGGATAACCAGTTCGTTGCTTTGAGCGTCAGGCTTAGGTTACCGTTAATGTTGGCGTCCTTATAATTTCGCCGGGCATTGTCGGCCTCAAAGTATGGGTTGTTGTAGTAATCGTTATAGAATCCATTTGGGTTGGCCAACGGATTGGTCTGCCAGTTCCGTAGGTCGCTCAATGGCAAGTTTGCTGGCTGGTTTAATACGCCATTGTAGAAATCAAACGAAGTACGATTATAAACGCCCTGCACATAACCGGCGTTAAAGCTGGCCGTCAGTTTACCGTATTCTTTCGTAGCCGACAGACGGGTACCCGTCCGAACACTCTTATCGTTTGGAACAATCCCGTTTACCGACTGATTCTCAATCGACATGTAGAACGAACTGGTTTCGTCGCCACCCTGGAAATTAATCTGGTTATTCACCGAAACACCCGTATTGAAGGCTTTCCGGCGTGCATCTGGAACGGCCGAATACGGAATAAGAAGCTGGCTACCATCTTCAGCGGTTCGTCCCTGAATCCGAACTGATCCATCAAAGGCATCACCATACTGCTGGTTTTCGTAGGCGCGCCAGTTATCTTTCATCCGCTCCAGATAATCTGTCTTATAGCCCGTTGTACCGAACGCCGTAGCATAGTGCGAGCCAGAGCCGTATTTATCCTGAATCTGAGGAAGGAAACTGATCTGTTCAAAGTTCGTGCTGTTTGAATAATTCACTTTCAGTTTTCCTTTTGCCCCCCTTTTGGTGGTGATGATCAGGGCACCATTGATACCTGATGAACCATACAAGGTAGCAGCCTGGCCACCTTTCAGGATGGACACACTCTCAATGTCATTTGGGTTGATGGTTGATAAGATGGTCGAGGTCGTTTGCATACCATCGAGAACAACCAGCGCTTCGTTATTACCAGTCAACGAACGATATCCGCGTAAAACAACCTTCACGGCTGGATCAACACTGTTATTGACGTTGTAAACAGCCAAACCAGTCACTTTTCCCGAGAGAGCCTGGGCTAACTGTGGGGACCGACCAACGGTTACGTCTTCAGTAGCTACTTTCGAGATAGCATACCCAATTTCCCGCTGGCTCTTCCGAATACCCTGAGCCGTTACCACAATTTCCTGAAGCTGAGACGCATCGGGTTTCAGGGCCAGATTCACTGTGGTCTGATTTTCCAGCTTAACACTTTCGGTTGCAAAGCCAATAAAACTAACCTGCATGACAGCGCCTTTTGCTGCATTAATCTGAAAAGTACCGTCTGAATTTGTTGTTGTACCCTGGGTGGTTCCTTTTATAAGGATAGTAACACCTGGTAATGGAGAGCCGTCTTCTGATGAAGTGATTTTTCCAGTGATAGCCCGATTTTGAGCAATCAACGGAATAGCGAATAAACACAGTAGGAGCTGTGTTAGTAAAAATTTACGCATAGAACGTTGTTTAAGTTAAGAAGTGATACTTAAGTATAAAAACTACACCAAAAGTATTAAAAATTCGTTAAAGATACCATTTTATCAATATGAGAACGCAAACCACAAAAAGTTGTCTGTTGAATTATTGCTAAAATATTGTTCTGTTATAGCAAGTCTATATAGCTTAAAGGGGTAGCTAAGGCCCAAACCAGCACATTTTCTTTTCTTAATGATAATTTAATAGCAGCTGTACTGAATTAAGAATTGAATTAAAATTTATTAATCTCCCTGCCCTATTTTTTCTAAAATTAGTTTTCCCATACTAGCCTGCCTTTTTTTAGTGATTCTGAAGGCTATGAGGTAATGGCCATCTTAGTATAGAATAAGTTGTTTTCAGAAACAGTCCATATAATATATCGTTTAAATAGTTAATTCCAAAATTAGTTAGTTACTATCCCTTTTACAGATTAAGTATTCTCTATCGACCTACCTAAGTATTTTCACCTAAAAATACAATTTTATTAGAAGCTTCCCCATAGTTGTGAAAGGCCTTTTGCATTAAATTTATTTACTTAATTTGCAATTAGTTACATTTTAACACTTCGTTAACATGGCTATAATTTTTATTAATTTCTTAATTTAAACGCTGTCAACTTTATGAGAAAAGTTCTAATTCTAAGTTGGTTACTTTCGCTCTTTTCCTGTCTGCCATTGCTGGCACAGGAAGCGGCTGTAACGGGACGAGTGACATCATCCGATGATGGGTCTGGTCTGCCAGGTGTGAGTGTTGTTGTAAAGGGTACCAGCCGAGGTACAACCACCGATGTGAATGGGAATTACCGGCTCAACGTAGAGCCAAATACTACCCTAACATTCTCATTTGTTGGGTTCAAATCGCAGGACATCGTTGTGGGTAGCCAAAGCACCATCAATGTCGTTTTAGCTGCTGATGCTTCTACCCTAAATGAGGTTGTGGTAACTGGCTTTGGTATTCAGCGTACAGAGCGAGAGATCGGGACATCAATTGCCCGTATTAGTAATGCTCAAATTACCCAGGCAGCGCCAATCAACGTGGCCAACGGATTAACCGGTAAGGTTTCGGGTCTGCAAATCAATACAACCAATAACGGTGTAGGAGCGGGCGTCCGGCTTACCTTACGCGGTAACCGATCCTTTCTCGGTAATAATCAGGCCTTACTGATTGTCGATGGCGTTATATCAGACATCTCTTTCTTAACATCAATTAATCCGAATGATATTGATCAGACTACTGTACTAAAAGGACCGAGCGCAGCCGCTCTCTACGGCTCCGATGCATCGAATGGCGCCCTCATCATTACCACGAAACGAGGCACGCAAAACAACAAGCCACAGATTACCTACACGAACAATACGCAGTTCGAGAGCATTTCCTATATGCCCGGACTACAAACTCAGTTTGGCGCTAATGGTGGTGAAGGCGTTCCGTTTTATGATCGTAACTACGCTCGAACGTACGTGCCTTACGAAAATCAGCAGTTTGGAACCCCGTTCGACGGCTCGATTCAGCCGCTTGGATACGGTGTTCAGATTCGGGATGCGAATGGAAACGTTCGGCTCGATACGCTCAAAATTCCGTATTCAGCCCCGTCAAAAGATCCCCGTAAGGCCTTCTTTAACACCGGTGTTACGCAACAGCATGATATTTCGTACCGCATCGGCGATAACCTCAATTATTTTGGGTTGAGTTTACAGCGTGTGGATCAGAAAGGGGTGGTACCGAACGATAAGTATCAGCGGACCAACATCAGTATTAAAGGAGGTCGGGCGGTCGATAAGTTTACCGCCAATGCAGGCGTACAGTTTTCGTATCAGAATACGAATACCGAGAATGGCGACTTCAACCAAAACCGCCCTGTGTACTGGAACGTACTGAATCAGCAGCCACAGGCTCCGCTGAATAGTTATCCACTCAACGACATTACCTCTCCCTACGGCGATGTCAATGGCTACTACAACGCTTATTATCCAAATCCTTACTGGCAAATAACGGGTGACAATTCGCGGAAGATTACGGACCTGTATACCATTCAGGGATCGGCCGATGTAGCGTATAAGTTCACAAACTGGTTGAGTGTATTATACCGGGTTGGCGGTCAGGTATATAATTCGCAGTTGAAAGCCCACATTGCTGATGTAACGTTCTCGGATTATGCTACCGGTGATCCCTGGGAAGCGGGCAATATTGCCTCATCAGCAGGTGGTCACACGAATGCCAGTGTACAGGATGCTACTCAGTTAAAAACGCGCTTCACGGGTGACCTGCTCGTTACCCTGAGTCCAACCTTTGGCGATTTTACCACCAAGCTGATTCTTGGCCAACAGACCCGGCAGGAATATTTACGAACCACATACGACTATGCAGGGGCGCTTGTTGTGCCAGGCACGTATAACGTTGCCAACCGATTGGGGAACGCTACGTTAGCTGAATACAGCAGCCAAAGCCGGTTACAGGGTGTATTTGGCGATCTGACACTGGGTTATAAAAATGCGTTGTTCGTGCATGCATCGGGTCGTAATGACTGGACTTCCTTATTGGCTCCCAGCAATCGTTCCTTCTTTTATCCAGCAGTTGATGCATCGGTTGTGCTAACCGAAGTGATTCCAGCCCTAAAAAGCAATACTGTACTCAGTTACGCCAAAATTCGGGGTAGCTTGTCAAAGGTTGGTCAGGTTAACGTTGCTCCGTATCAATTACAGAATGTGTTCAATCCGGGAACAGGATTCCCATTTGGTAGTCAGGCTGGTTTTGAACAAAGTAATCAGCAGAACGACCCAAACTTGAAGCCTGAGTTCACGAACAGCCGGGAAGTCGGGATAGAATTAGGCTTGTTTGACCGGTTCAATTTCGAAGCTGTATACTATAATACGCTGACGACGAATCAGACCGTTCCGATTGGGATATCGCAGGCAACGGGCTACTCCACGGCTTTGATTAACACAGGCACCATGCAAAACCAGGGCTTTGAACTGGATTTACGCACCATCCGACCGCTAGTCAATACGGGAGGTTTTACCTGGGATGTTAATGCCAACTTCACGTATCTGGAAAGCAAGGTAACGGACTTGTATCAGGATCTACCCCGCATTAATATTCCTTACGGAACTGACCCCTATCGGCCAACTTTATCGGGCGGAGCCTCGAACGTATATGCGGCCAAAGGGTATGCGTACCCAGCGTTATTTGTCAGCGATATCCAGCGAGTACAATCGACCGATCCGAAAGCCCCTAACTACGATGCAAGTGGGCAATATACTGGCCGACCTGTTGTTGACGCAACGGGCTATCCCCTGCTGGACCCCAACCTTAAATATGCGGGTACAACGCAACCGAAATATCGCTTCGGCCTAACCAATACCTTTAAATTCAAAGGATTGACTCTGGCAGCTGTGGTTGAGTACCGTGGTGGTGCTGTTATCTATAACGCTTTGGGAAATGCGCTCGAATTTACGGGAGCAGGCATCCGGTCGACTTATGCTGGACGGCAAAACTTTGTGTTCCCGAACTCGGTGATTGTAACCAATAACCCAGATGGCATTACTACAGCCAGTATCAACCCAAATACGAATGTGACTACCAAAGATGGTAATCTCGTGTTCTGGACTAATTCTGGCTACCATAATGCTGCCTATAGTTACGTAACAAGTGCCGACTTCTGGAAGCTTCGTGAAGTTGTGCTGAGCTACAACATTCCGAGCAAGATAATGAATTACACCAAATTCATTAAGTCGCTGAACATTGCGCTGACGGGCCGAAACCTGATTATGCTTCGACCTAAAACAAATGTATTCACCGATCCTGAATTTTCGGGTGGCTCAAATGCCAACGATACCAGTAACGCGGTAGGTACCACAACCGAATACCAGACGCCCCCAACTCGGCTTTATGGATTCCGGCTCAGTTTTGGTTTTTAAGAACTTAATTCAGCAAACAACAATGATTTATATAAAACGACTAACAGCTGGCATGCTAGCTGTACTGCTGGCCGTAGTGGCGGGCTGCAAAAGCGACTATCTCGACGTTAATAATAACCCGAACCAGGTAACAGCGGCTACACCACAACTGGTGTTACCCGACGCACTGGCTACAACGGGTTGGTATCTTACGGGCAATGCGCCTAGTGGTGCCGCCGGTAGCTTCTATTTCCTGAATTTGTGGATGGGTTACTGGAACTGGAGTGGTAACTATTCGATTGCTACATCGGATAAAAACTACCAGTTCACCCAAGCGTTCAACAACAGCGTCTGGACAAGCGCTTACCTCAATCTGAAAAACTACAATTATGTAGAGAATCAGGCGGCTACGCTGGGGCAACCACTTTTACAGGGCATGGCCAAAATCATGAAAGCCCTGCATTTTCAGATTTTGGTCGATACCTACGGCGATGTTCCTTATACATCGGCTTTACAGGGCACGGCTAATATTCTACCTACTTACGACAAAGCACAGGATATTTATGACGACTTGTTCAAGCAGATCGACGCTGCAATAGTTCTGTTGGGCAAAGGTGATGGCACGCTTAATCCGGGACCAAACGATATCATGTTCCAGGGGGATATCAATAAGTGGCTCAAGTTTGCCAACACCCTTAAGTTACGGATGCTGCTTCGTCAATCGGAAAAAACCGACCGCGCTTCGTTCATTCAAACGCAGTTAGCCACTATTAAAGCTTCAGGTTATAGCTTTTTGGGCGCGGGCGAAAATGCAAGTGTAAATCCAGGCTATACGAATTCCCAAAACATGCAGAATCCGTTGTTCGGGGCATTTTACGCGATTAATGGTAATCCAACAACGCTGAACAACCAGTTCAAAGGAAATCTGTACGGAATCACGTTCTATAAAAGTACAAATGACCCTCGGTTGGGTGCCTATTATAGACCCGTTGCGGGTACAACCAGCACATTTAATGGCACCTACTTTGGCACTACCGATGTATTGGTAAACAGCCAGGTATCGGATATAGGCCCAGGCGTTTTAACGAGTGTTGACCAACCTTCGCCGATTTTACTATCGCACGAAAGCCTGTTTATGCAGGCAGAAGCCGCACAACGGGGCTGGATTACGGGCGACCCAAAAACCTTGTACCAGTCAGCTATTACGGAGTCATTCATTAACGTAGGCCGTACCGCAGCTGAAGCAGTTGCGTATTACTCTCAAGCGGGTTTGAATGACGTAAACTGGGATGCATCGACTAACAAGATCGAAGCGATTATTACTCAGAAATGGGCTTCGGAAAATAGCACAGCGCCCTTTGAAGCCTGGTCGGATTATCGTCGGCTGGGATTACCCATTACGATTCCAATCTCGCAGGACCCAAGCACCACAGTGAAGCAAATTCCACTTCGGTTGCTTTATCCCACCTCAGAGTATAGCAATAACGCATTTAACGTAGGCGCTCAAGGTACTATCAATCAGTTTACAAGCAAAATATTCTGGGAAAAGTAAGCCACCCAAAACAAGCAAACAACCATGAACAAGTTATTTAGTATTATCGTGGCCGCAAGTTTGGCAGTTGGTCTGACTTCGTGCCTCAAAGACGACGAACACTTTGTCGATTTCGCGGGAGCAGGCTACGTAGCCGAAATTCCCTATGTGGCCAACCGAAGTATTCTTAAAACGGTAACGGTTTCGGCTACCAGCACATCACTTGTAGCTCCAGTCGACATTAATATTGCGTCGCCCAATCCGCCATCGCAGGATGTTCCTGTTACCGTTGCCATTGATCAGGCAGCCCTGACGGCTTACAATACAGCAAATAAAACTTCGTATACGATTCCACCAGCAGCTGCGTTCCAGTTACCCAATCCTATGGTGACGGTGGCAGCCGGTCAGCGCATTGCTACGGTGAACGTCAACGTTGTTGGTACACAGGTACCAGCAACGGGTGGCCCTTATGCGATACCCATTAGCATTACAACCGTACCCAGCAATGTAGTTATTAGTGCTAATTATCATACGCAGATCCTGGTCGTTTCACTAACGAAGTAAAGAGTGATTTTTAACAAAAAAGCCAGTTACGAATTCGTAACTGGCTTTTTTGTTCTCGCTTGGCTACGCCGAGTGAGAACGAAGAACGAAAAGCTTAAGCAACTACCTCGTTAGTAACCGTTGCCGGCTTAGTTTCCCCGGTTAGCTCGGCCAGAAGTTCCTTTACATTCACCGTAGCAAAGCTACTGGCGTAGTCGGCCATGGCATAGGGAATGATCAATTCATCGTTGTTGATAAGCGCCCCACAGCTATAGACCACATTGGGAACATAGCCCTCCCGTTCATTCTCATCAGGGCTAAGGATTGGTTCGGCAGTGCGGCCAATTACTTTGCTGGGGTCGTTAAGGTCGAGGAGAAAAGCGCCAATGGCATACTTCCGCATAGGTCCTACCCCATGGCTCAGCACCAGCCAACCTGCTTCCGTTTCGATGGGTGAACCACAGTTGCCTAACTGTACGTATTCCCAATGGTAGGTCGGCTTGAGCAGTATGTCTTTCGTCTGCCAGAAATACAAATCATCGGAATACATCAGGTAGATATTTTCCCCGTCCTGCCGTGAAATCATAGCATATTTACCATTGACTTTACGTGGAAACAGAGCCATGCCTTTATTAGAGACTTCGGCCCCGTTAAGGGTACTCACACTGAAATGGGTAAAATCTTTGGTTTCCAGCAGTTGCGGAAACGTTACTTTTCCATTATAGGCCGTATAGGTGGCATAGTACGTTATCTGACCATCATCGTCCGTGAACTGTACAAACCGCGCATCCTCAATGCCGTTTGTTTCATTGGGCGAAGTCGGAAAAATGCACCGCTCATCTAAGCTCTGGTCATCCTCAAAGTGAACTTCGTAGTTCGATTTAGCCAGTGCCAACAGTCCGCTCGCAATGGTCTCATATTCTGCATTGTAGCGAAATTGAGCCGATACCCGTTTAATCTGGGCTTCCAGTTCAAGGAGACTAAATTCATCACCGAGGCCCGCCATCATTTTTTCCTGAATGCTGTTTTCCAACCGCAACTCATAGAGTTTACGCTCAAATACAGACCGGTTAAAGACATGATTGGGAACCATATCGGGCGATGTGACATAGCGGGATGGCTTCCGTAACACGATTTTCCCGTTTTCGTCGATATAGCCCATACGGAATGAAATCGACGATACGTGCCCCTCTCCCGTTGCCCGCAAACTTAAAATGAACCGCTTGAATCCAGGCGGCACATTGGTCTGATCGGGGTGCCAGATCATCGACGGATTGAAAAGTGCAGCCGATTCGAGCGAATATTCCATGGTGAAATACGCCCCTAGCAACAGCTTTCGGTCCTCAGTAAGTGGCTCATCGGTTAATAACTGCGATTTAATCTGGTCAAATCGCTGTAACAAAAACCGTTCGAGTTTATAATGACGCCCACCGAATTCGCGAATCACTTCATCGAGTTTCTGTTCGGCTTCTTCGTCGGTCATGCTGCCAACTCGGGCAATAATTTTCAGGGTACGGGTAGCGCTGCCCAGTTCAAACGGGCGAAACAACACTCGCGTAGGATCGGGCCGCAGAACAATGCCTGTTCGGGTGGCTTTTATACTCATCAGTATCAGTAAGTAAGGTAGTCGAGCGGACAACTCCCCGGTTCGTATAGGAGCAAATATAGTAGCTGTCCAACTGATAAACGGTACAACTGGTTGACAAATTACCCATTCAGTAAAGCGGGCATTTCAACATTCACCGGTTTTGGTTCAGCTCGCTTCTTTTGGGCCAGATGCAATTCTGCCAGGGCAATCAAATAGGATAGGCTGGACTCCGCCCCCTGGTTCTGATTGACCCGGTCGATATGCAACCCATCCCGACAACCACCAGTTTGCTGATCATACAACGGCAGGCCAAGGTCATTAAAGCCCGTAAACCACTTGAACACCCGGATAGCCGTCCGTTGCCATTCAGCATCGCCCGTTACCTCAAAGGCCGCCAAACAAACAGACACCGTACTCTGTGCTTCGAGTGGTTGCTGATCGAAATAAGCACGAGGTTGACCTTTTGTATAAAATCCATTTGAGCCAATTGGCTGAAAATGGCCATAGGTGGCCGTCTGTAAGTTTATCAACCACCGAAGTGATGTAAGCCCCATTTGGATAAACCGCTCATCGCCAGAACGTAGCAGCGCATGAACCAATACAGCATTGTCGTACGACAACGTGTTTTCAAACCACGGCCATTCTTCTGTGGCGGTTTCGGTGTAACGAAACACCAGCTTATCGAGTAATTGCCGCTGAATGGTTTTAGCCAGCCGATCATCGTTGAATTTCTTCTGATATTCGTGAATACCCAGCAACGAGAACGCCCAGGCACGGGGTGATGTCATTGTAACAACACTCGGCAATACTTTTTCAAAAAGATTCATAGCCCAGCTCACGGTATTCCGATCCGTAGCCCGACCGATACAGGTACCTAATGCCCAGATGGTACGGCCTGTGCTATCGTCGGAACCCACCTCTTCGAGCCAGCGCCGGTCATAACTCATGAAGTTACGGAACCGTCGATAATCGTGTGTATAGGCATGATTAATGAACGCACAATAGTTGTCGGCGGTACGGGCCAGTTTAGCGTCGCTTAGTCCAGCCTCCTGCAAAATCTGCGTCAGAATCAGCGCCCGAGCGTTATCGTCGGTGCAATAGCCTTCTTCGTAATAGGGCAGGTGATGTCGTGCGTGCTGCACAATACCCGTTGAATCGGTTAAGCGGAACAGGTGATCGAGCCGAAGCGCTGGCAGTTTAAATGCGGCATTACTATGCGCACCCATTGCATACGGCACCTGACTGTTAATGGTACTCATTCGTTCCTGCCGGGCTTGTGTAAATGAATGGGCATACGACTGAATAACCCGTTCCCAGATCATCTCACGGCCCATCATATACGCCTTCTTCCGAATCGAATGCCGCGCCGGTTCGTCAGTCAGCATCGTAATAACCTGATCAGCAATAGCTTCTGAATCACCAAAGGGCACTAGCATTCCTCTGCCTTCGGCCAGCAATTCTTCGGCATGCCAGTAAGGTGTCGAGATCACCGCTTTCCCGCAGCCAAAAGCATAGGATAAGGTCCCCGACGTAATCTGAGCCGGATTCAAATAAGGCGTAATGTAGATATCGGCAGAACCAAGGTATTCGCGCAAATCCTCCAACTCAACAAACTGGTTATAGAATCGGATATGATCCCGAACCCCCAAATCGGCGGCTAATTTTTTCAGGCTATCGCGGTAGGCTTCTCCCTCATGTTTGAGCAGGTGCGGATGAGTAGCTCCCAACACCATATACACCACATTGGGGCATTGCTCCACAATACGGGGCAGCGCCCGAATTACATTTTCAATGCCTTTATTGGGCGAAAGCAAGCCGAATGTCAATAGCGTTTGTTTGCCTTCCATGCCAAATTTGTCCTTGTAAAAATGAGGATCAACAAAAGGCATATCAGGAATACCGTGTGGAATAACGTCGATTTTTTCGTCGGGAATCTCGTAGATATTAATCAGAAAATCCCGGCCTTTTTCACTCATACAAATCACCCTTGATGATAAATCGGCAATGCTTTTCAACACCACCAACTGTTCTTCATTGGGGTCTTTCAAAATGGTATGAAACGTAGTGACCACAGGCATGGTCAGATTACGCAGCAGCGTCAAGATATAACTTCCCGCCGAACCACCATAAATGCCGTATTCGTGTTGCAGACAAACCACATCGACATCTTTTGAATTTAGAAATTCGGCAGCTTTGCGATACGCGTTCTGATCATGCTGATAAAAATCATAGCGGACTTCTGACGGATAATCATAGCCCTCAAGGGTATCGTTTACTGATATAACTAAAGCATTGGAATTAGGAATAAATGCATTATATGAAGTATAAAGATCCGATGTGAATGTAGCAATGCCGCACTGTCTGGGTAGATAGTCACCGACAAACGCTACATTTTTGGGATTATGCTCCCATACCTTTAACCGCGGTTCGCCTTGATTCGTAATTCCACTATAGTTTACATGAGTTGTCATACCGGTTGAGTTAGTTTATCGTACTGAATGCTATTTAATCTACAACTATAATCGGCTAATGCCCCCTTTTGTTTGGCCTAACAGTATAATTTAATTGCTTAGGAGCCGAATAAGGCAATCGAACAAACTATTATCCAACTAATACTTTATTTTTCCCTATAATCTACAAGATAGCCTATAAAATTTTTAGTCGAAGGCAGGTAGTGAGTAGTTGTAGCAGCTAGAATGCAGACAGCGTCTTTTAAAAGAGTCCTTCCTTAACTGTGCACTATAATTGGCATTCCTGTAACGCTAAGTTCCAAGCGTACAATAAACTGATGCTTACTAGTTCAGTAAGGCTTTGAAGCTACCGTTTTTGAATCGAACGGTAGGTGCTGTTATATCCGTCAGTTCAATTTCGAACGTACCCTGGACGGCCTGTTGGCTTGCACTATACCCTGTAATCTGAATCCAACCGATACTATTTGCCTGAGAGGTGTAGGTTTTTATAATGCTGTCTCCACCAAGAAGCAGAAAATAGGAAACACCACCTGCCGCCCCAGCACATGCGTTTAGATCGGAGACCAGATACTTTCCAACAGCCAACGGAATATTGTGAAATACCAGTATTTGAGTGGGTACACAATTGCCTACGCAACCGGTTGCGGCTTGCTTTGGGGTAGTATTGGAAAACGGCAAATCGGTGGAGAACTTAACGTCAATTCTATTTTTGGTACAACTGGTTTCGCCAGTTAACCCAATCGTTTTAGAGGCATCAGCGGCCCCATACCAGGTTGAGTCATTCAACGTGGCTGTTACCCGATATGGTCCATCAATCGTTATTTCTGGCTCGGGGGTAGTTGACGATTGTGAACAGGACAGGCAACCAACAACTAAATAGAAAAACCATTTCGCGATGTTCATAGTACTTCCATTTAATGGGTATAGACTCCCTAACAACAAATGTCGTAAAAAGATGCTTGATCAGTTTCTCACGTAATCAGGTAGCACTGAATCGTCCTAACAAACAGGTTGCATTGCTTACGGTCCCAAGCGCAACTGGGCCGTTGGGCTAATAGTCAAAAGTCCCCCGATACTGTAGTCAACACGTAAGGCTCTGGCTACAAAGCTAGTTGGTACAACTATAGCATGACCTATCTGCACCTGGTCCGTTTGGGAAGGAATATGGTTACATGACCAAACAGTGGGATCGTCCCAGTTACCTACTTTAAGGGTGTACATTGTTGTGCAGGCGTTGACCGTAACGATGGCGGTACCGCTCACGGTACCGCTACTACAGCCAATGGATACTTGTCCTACTGTATAGGTGGTGCTAACAGTTGGAGCCACCGTGAAACTAAATGGCGACGCAGGAATACCGGTATAGGTGATAGGCGGACTGCTGCTGGAGTTAACAGTCAGTGAAAAAGGAGCGGCTCCGGTTAAACTGACCATAAGTGTAGCCGTTTGCCCAGCCGTAATAGTAGTTGTTCCAGCGAGGCTGGCAACGGGTGCACTACAGGCTGGCTTAACAACCAATACATAATCTTCTGTTTCACCATATGAATAACTTCCGCATGGGTCGGAAGGAACGGTTGAAAAAGCAACTACAACCCGCATGGCGACCGTACTGGCTGTAGTACTGGCCGGTATAGTCAGACTACCCGAAAATGTACTGGCCATATTTACTCCCGGCATTTGATAGAGCCGTTCGTTCGTTTCAAACAAGCCGTTATTGTTTAAATCAACCCAAATAGTGCCACCCATTGGGTTAAATGTACCTTTCGTAACAGTAAAGGTGGAGGATTGCCCGGCAGTAACGGTTCCGCTAACGGCGGTAAATGATGTATAGTAACTGCTGCTACTGGGCGAACAGCCCGAATTTTGACTTAAGGTTGCGCCGTTTACTGTTACACCCGTTATGTTAATTGCATACGGGCAACCATCATTCGCAAATGAGGGACGACAATCGGGAGCAACCACTGTAGCTGCTATACTAGTACTTCCCGTAGTTGTATTAGATGCTTTAATCCGATAGTAATACCGGGTTTGGGATGTGAACGACCTATCGGTAAACGTAGTGATATTAGGCGCTACTCCACCTATTGGGACAAATCCTGTTGTGGGAAAAGTGGACCGCTCGATGAAATAGCCCATTTCTGTACTGGAGTTATCTTGCCAGGTAATTACGATGCCGCTACCCTGTATAGTGGCTACAACAGTTGAAGGGGCCGCCATGGCTGTTTCCGGAGCATCGAGTGTGTAAGCGGTGTGGTTCTGACGCGTGGCCAGACCAGCCTGAATGCGATCATATTGCCCTGCGGTAAAATCATGTACGCACGGGAAATAATACGACATAAGATTGGTAGGCGAAGGCGTATAGAGATTATTCTGATCGTCAACGAAGGTACACGTATAAGAGGGTGGGCATCCAGATATACAGGCATAATTTGCACCCGCGTACCGCCCATAGGGATCGGCGGGTGTATCACAGACCAAATCGCCGGTGGTTGTGCAGTTGGCCCCGGCACCACGCGTCACCCGTTCATACCCATAGAATGGCTCATGAGTATGCAACAAGTTAAAGGTATGCCCTAACTCATGGGGTATTAATCGATTACCCATATCGTCATCAGAGCCTTCATCCAGAATGATTGTACGGGTAGAAGCTACCGTATTCGCGGGGAATTGGGCATAACCACCCAGACTAGCGTTGTCAAATTGGTGAACGTAGTACTGGTTTAATGCATTTGTCACATCACGCGGGGCCACGGTAGCATCATCAGCATTCTGACGATACTGAGCATATAAGACATCACTGTCTATATAATCAGGCGTGGTACCTGAAAAATAAAATTGAATGCCATTTCCATTCTGGAGATAATATTTATTGGTCAGGGCCATCACATTATTCAAACTAGACATACTGTAGCCCCCTGTACCATCCGATTTTCGGATAATATGTGGTCTGATGGGCACATACGTTAGGGAGACAAAAGAAGGGCCAAAGGCTTGTTTTAAGCGAAGAGCCAGGGCCGCTTCGGCTTCAAGGGCCTGCCGGTCGGCAGGTGAAAGGCTTTCCGTTGCACACTGAAATAAAGGTGGGTTAATCAGCTGAGCTGTTGCGACAAACGGTAGAGCAACTAAACTACTGATCAATAGATAGAAAAATCGACTACCAAATTGGCCAGAACGCTTCGCGTAGATTTTAGGCATAAATAACTGGCTAGCTGGTTAAAAAACTCAAGATACACTATATAATATTAGCCATAGTCGATTTCTACTAAAAGGCGTTTTCGTAATAATCTTATTAATTAGATTACCAATACGTATATACTAAGAGACTTTTGATGATTTTATACCATAAGATTACCGTTTCCAGTTTAAGACAAATCGGCGAAATAGTCAGCCAGATTACTACATCGTTCCTTGAATAGGTACGCCCAAAACCCCATTGTGCACATGAGAAAAAATCTGCTAAAGTGTTTTTGCGTACCTTTCGGACTTACTTTGCGTTAATCAGGAATGATCTGGCACCGTATCTCATCGTACATTTTAAGTAATAGAATAGCCTTAATTGTAGTCGTATTACTCGGTACGGCCTTTATGGGGTATCAGGCCAGTAAGGTCAAACTCTCCTACGAATTAGCTAAAATTCTCCCCGTTACTGACCCCGACTTTCAGCGATATGAAGCCTTCAAATCGCGTTTTGGGCAGGATGGTAGTGTCATGGTGCTGTGTATTGAAACTGATAGCATGTACCAGCTTGGATTCTTCAACAGTTGGTATACGCTGAGTCAGAAAATCCGAAAAATTGAGGGCGTTAAAGATGTCGTGTCGAATGCCAATCTGTTTGGTATTGTCCGCGATGATTCGGCGCACACGTTCCGGATTTGGCCCTTAGTATCACGCCCACTTACAACACAGACTGGGTTGGATAGCCTGCGTGAACGAATTGCCTCGTTACCCTTTTACCGGGGTCTGGTAAGCGACAGTAGTGGGCGGGCACATCTGATGGCCATAACATTCGATCAGAAGGTTGTGAATACTAAAAATCGAATTGCACTGGTTCGTCAGGTAGAGGCCGTAGCCGATTCGTTCGGCAGACAGCATACACTATTGGGAGCTGACGGGTCGGTGCATATGTCGGGAATGCCGTATATCCGCACGGAATTTTCGGCCAAAGTCAGCAAAGAAATGACCCTGTTTATGGGCCTGGCTTTTCTGGTAACGGGCCTGATTCTGGTTTACTTTTTTCGCTCGCTAACCGTCATGCTGGCGGCTCTGATCGTAGTAGGTCTGGGCGTTATCTGGAACCTGGGCTACATCGTTTTGTTTGGATACGATATTACCCTACTAACAGGTCTGCTTCCTCCGCTCATTATTGTGATTGGTGTCCCGAACACTATTTTTCTACTGAATCGCTATCATGAAGAACTAAATCGAAACCGGAGCCAGCACCAGGCCTTACTTATTGCAACTGAGAAGGTTGGCGAAACTACCTTTTTTGCCAACGTAACTACCAGTATTGGCTTCTTCGTGTTTTATTTCACAGGTAGCCCTCTCCTACTGCAATTCGGGCTGGTGGCGGCATTTGGCATCATGACCACCTATGTCGTCTCGCTGATTCTGATTCCCATTATATTCAGTTATCTACCCGTTCCTTCCCCGAAACAACGCGGGCATTTAGAGCGTCGGCAGGTGAGTGGGTTCCTGACCTGGGTCAACCATCTGGTTCATACCCGTCGGACAGCCATATATACGTTCATTGGCCTTCTAACAGCTGTTGCCATTGTGGGCGCATTACGCATCAATCCAATTGGGTATGTAGTCGATGATTTACCGAAGAATGATCCGATCTATACCGACTTAAAGTTTATTGAAAGCCGGTTCAAGGGTGTCATGCCGTTTGAAGTGAGCATTGATACAAAGCGACCTGGGCGTGTACTCACTCCGCAAACACTAACCAAAATCAAGGTACTCGAACGGGAATTCAATACCTACAATGAATTTACACGACCACTCTCGCTGGTAGAAGCCATCAAGTTTTTTTATCAGTCGTATCGGGGGGGCGATCCAAAATATTTTGCACTGCCCGGTGCGCTTGAACTGAGCCAGTTAGCGAGTTATGTTCCCCAGTTGAAAGGCGCAAAGAATGCGGCTGGAGGATCTGCCTTCAAGGCGTATATGGATACTACGTTCCAATATACCCGCATCAGTTTCCAGATGCCCGATGTGGGCACAGTTCGCACCACACAACTGTTGAATGAGCTCCAGCCCAAAGCCGATTCTATATTCAATATAGACCGGGCAACTGGTAAGCGCGTTGCAACTAATGAACAGTATGAGGTGAACATTACAGGCAACAGTGTAGTGTTTACGCGTGGCAATGACTACCTGCTTAAGAACCTTGCCGAGAGTACCGTATTAGCCGTCTTACTGGTTTCGATCATTCTTATTATTCTGCTTCGCGACATTCGCCTGAGCCTGATTGCCATTCTGCCCAGTGTGGTACCCCTGATTGTGACGGCAGGCATTATGGGATTCTGCGGCATTCACCTTAAACCATCCACGATTCTGATTTTCAGTATCGCTTTTGGCATTTCCTCGGATGGGACCATCTATTTCGTTACCAAGTACCGGGATGAACTGCGCAACCAGAAACTTAGCCTGGATCGGGCCATTTCAGAAACGATACGCTATACAGGTATCAGCATGTTTTATACGGCCATGATTCTGTTTGCGGGCTTCGCCATTTTTGCAGCCTCCACGTTTCAGGGGACCGTTGCCTTGGGTATACTGGTATCCATTACCCTACTGATGGGGATGGCCTCTAATCTGATCCTGCTCCCTGCGTTTCTATTGACGGTCGATAAAAAAAGAAAAGGAGTGAAGAGTGAATAATGAAGAATAGAGTTCGGTTTATTCTTCATTATTCACTCTTCACTCCTTTTAAGCGTCCTCCAAAAAGGTATCGAAGGAGACAAATTGATTGCCGAATCGGTGCTGAATCCGCTGGCGCAGGGCATCTGCATGAAGCTCCTGATAAGTCGTGTAGGACTCCAGAGAGTCGAAATCAAGTTGGATTGAATAGGTCGTACCTCCATTATCGAGTTCGGTCAGCAAGCGTAAAACCCGATGCCCGACGGGTAGGTTCGTGGCTACGGCGGCAGGTAGAAAGAATCGCTTCATCCAGCGAAGCCAGTCCTCTGCAACTTCGTTGGCAACGCTATAGGTAGTATTGTAAAGAATCATAGATAAGACAAACAAGCAATCGACAAGGTAAGTTGGCGGTTTGGTTGTTTCTTTGCTTTCAGAAACCAAATTGTCCGTTAAACTGACCAAGTTATGTATTCTGGATTAGTACACGCCCACTCGGGGCTTCGCTGGGTAGCCCTTATTCTGTTACTGGTTGCTGTTATCACCGCCATTGGCAAGTGGCAGGGTCGTAGCGGTTATACCGATGGCAACCGCAAATTATACCTGTTCACCCTAATTTCCATTCACACCCAATTGATAATAGGCCTGATTCTTTTATTCATCAGCCCAAAAGTGAATTTCAGTATGATGAGCGAAAAACTCTACCGTTTCTACAGTGTAGAGCACACTACCGGTATGTTGATTGCGATCATACTCATTACCATTGGTTATTCCCGTTCCAAACGAGCATCTGATGCTACAACCAAGCAACGTCTGGTAGGCATTTTCTATGGCTTGGGTCTGTTGCTTATTCTGGCTTCCATTCCCTGGCCATTCCGTATTATTGGCGCAGGCTGGTTCTGAGCCAAGCCATAGATGAAGTTTTGTAGTGGGTCTAAAGTAGTCTATGAACTGCTTTAGACCCACACGTATTTTAAGATAACGGCCAGCATTTTCTGGATAGTAAAATAAATAACAGAAGATTTATCATAGTAATTAGTTTACGGTCAGTTACTTGTTAACTCTGGCACAAAAAAAGTTGAAAAAAAAATGTGGAAAATATTCCTCATTGAATAGGTAGTTTGCCCCTATATCGATACTTTTATGCTATGTAACTTGGATTTGACCTACTTCTATGATGAGAAAAATGCTCCTGGCAGTAGTTTGTACTGTCTCGTTTGGCATCGTTCAAGCTCAAACCGTACCTACCGTAACAGAGGTACCCACCGTAACTTCAAGCAAGCCGAGTTTCTACGAGCAGATTCCGCTCGTTAATGACGTCATCAACTACGCTAAAGGGCACCTTTCTATTCGCTATCGCTCGGGCGGCACAACTACCCGCGGCTTCGACTGCTCAGGCTTCACGCGTTTCTGCTTCACTAAATTCGGCATTTCGCTTCCCCACTCCAGTGCTGCTCAAGGTAACGTAGGCGAAGCTGTTGATAAAGAGGCCGCCCAGCCTGGTGACCTGATCCTTTTTAAAGGGCACAGCGCAGGAGGCAATCGGATTGGCCATGTCGGTTTAATTACCGAAGTAATTGGCGATCAGGTTAAATTCATTCACTCTGCCTGGAATGGTGGTGTTCGCTACGACTACTTAAACGCCAGTTATTATCAACGACGTTTTATGGGCATCCGGCGCGTTGCTCATTTGTTGGAAAGGTGATTGGTGGAGTAAGTAAAAAAAAAGTGGAGTGGGTGGAGTAAGTGTAGTACGGATAATGTACCTATTACACTTACTCCACCCACTCCACTTATTAGGATTTACCTAGTATCAACGTAGTCCCTGCTCCCTGATTTACCGCTTTGGCCAGTTCATCCGCATGGCAGATGATTACCTTCGACACCCCGTTGACCAATGCGTTAAAGGCATTATCTAATTTTGGAATCATGCCTTTGTTAATTGCCCCAGCCGTCTTATAGTTAGCATAAAGGGCAGGCGTAAGCTCATGGATAACGCTATTGTCATCTGTAGGATCTCTCAAGACACCCTTTTTCTCAAAACAATAAATCAGTGTTACGTTGTTATGCACGGCCATATCAACAGCAATTGCCGAAGCCATTGTATCGGCATTGGTGTTCAGTAACTCACCAGCAGCGCTGTAGGTGATTGGGGCAAACACAGGTGTTAAATCTTGGCGCAGGAAAAATTGAATCTGACCGGAATCAACCTCCTCAATATCCCCAACCATGCCATAGTCAATATCTTTTACCGGGCGTTTTTTGGCCAAAACCGTACCACCGTCGGCACCCGTTAAGCCAATAGCATTAATGTCTAATGCCTGGAGCTTAGCCACGATCTGTTTATTAACAAGACCGCCATACACCATGGTTACCACATCGAGCATAGGCTGGTCAGTTATGCGTCGACCTTCAACCATAGTGGTTTCAATGCCAAGTTTATCAGCAACCTGCGTAGCTATCTTTCCCCCGCCATGTACAAGAAGCTTTGAGCCCGACAGACCTGCAAAGGCCGTTAGAAACCGTTTAAGGGCAGTCGGGTCATCAATGACGTTTCCGCCAATTTTAATTACTGTGAGGTTATCCATGTTTTTTATAAAACGCAAAGGCGCAAGGGTAAGCGCAAAGATCGCAAAGTTGTAGAGAGCCTTCTTTGCGATCTTTGCGCTTACCCTTGCGCCTTTGCGTTTACATTTTTCTTAAAATTTCTTTCAAAACTGCCTGCGCTGACCATTCCCGGTTAGCAGCCTGCTCAATGACGAGTGATTGAGGGCTATCCAGCACCGCATCCGATACTTTCAGATTACGTCGAACGGGTAAGCAATGCATAAATCGGCCGTTGTTTGTCAGGTTTAGGTCGTCCATTGTTACCGCCCAGGATGGGTCCTGTGTGAGTACCTGCCCGTAGTGCGTATACGACGACCAGTTTTTCCCATAAATGAAGTCAGCACCTTCAAAGGCTTCACTCTGGTTATGCGTTACGCGGGCATTCCCAACAAACTCAGGAGCTAGTTCGTAGCCTTCCGGGTGTGTAATGAAAAACTCAACGTTGCGGGCATTCATCCATTCAGCAAACGAGTTGGCTACTGCTTGCGGCAACGGTTTAAAATGCGGCAACCAGGTCAGCACCACCTTCGGACGAGCGGGTATAAGTGAAGACTTCTGTTTCGCTTCTTCAATAGTGATACAGTCGGCGAGCGATTGTAAAGGGTGGCGCGTAGCCGATTCCAGGTTTACAATAGGCACTTTGGCATATTTCGCGAACTGATGCATCACCTGTTCCCGATAGTCTTTATCCCGATCTTTAAGTTCAGCAAAAGCCCGAATCCCGATGATGTTGCAATAGCGTCCCATTACAGCAGCAGCTTCACGAACGTGTTCGGCTTTATCGCCATTCATCAGTACGCCTTCTTCCATTTCCAGCCCCCAGCTATCCTGACCCACGTTCATGGTCATTACATGCATGCCAAGGTTTTGGGCCGCCTTCTGAGTGCTCATCCGCGTCCGCAGACTGGAGTTAAAGAAAATCAGGCCAATGGTTTTATTCTTACCGAGCAGTTGATCGGCAAAAGGATTGGCTTTGGCATCGAGGCCAGACTGGATAAGGGCGTCAATATTGCTGACGTCGGCAAGGGAGAGAAAATTGGTCATTTATTTTTTAAACACAGAGAAACGGAGATTAATACAGAGAAAACGGAGGTCAATATCCATTAACCACTCGCTTAAGGCCATTTTTTAGTAGTGTAACATTAAAATTTATTAGAAGACCAAATCTGCAATTAGATAATCGTAGATACGTCATAATCTGAGCAACATGAACATCCGTTAGCGTTTCAACTGCTTTTAATTCAACAACTATTCTATGTTCAACTAGTAAGTCTATTCGATAACCAGTATCCAGTTTTATTTCGTCGTAAACGATTGGCATAGCTTTTTGACGCTCAAAAAACATACGAGCTTTATCCATTTCATAGGCTATGCATTCTTCGTAAGCTGACTCTAATAATCCAGGCCCCAAACGACGGTGTACATTCATTGCACAACCAATAATAGACTCTGTTATCTGGTTATCATTCATATTCCTCTGTACGCTCTGTTATGCCTCAGTTTTCTCTGTGTTTAGGCATTTCTCCAGCGCTTCCAGGAACATATCCGCTTCATCAACACCAATAGCCAGTGATGGTAGCAAGCGAATGATGGTTTTACCAGCCACTCCCGTAAATTGCTTGTGTTCGAACAACAGCGTTTTTCGTAGCGAATCAACAGGGAAGTCATATTCAATCCCAATCATCAGCCCCCGGCCACGTAACTCCTTGTAGCCACCAATCTGCCGAATACCCTCCATGAAGTAGTTCCCCATACGGGTCGCATTTTCCAGGAGCCCTTCTTCCTTCATGATGTCTAACACAGCAATACCGGCAGTGCAGGCCAGGTGGTTTCCACCGAACGTAGTACCTAACAGCCCGTAACTGGCTTTAAACTTGGGCGAGATCAAAATACCCCCAATTGGGAAACCATTGCCCATTCCCTTGGCCATCGAAATAATATCAGCTTCGATGCCACTGAATTGGTGCGAAAAGAACTTACCCGACCGGCCATAACCACACTGAACACCATCCAGAATAAGTACGGCACCCGTTTCATCGCAGCGCTGACGCAGCACTTGTAAAAACTCATCCGTTGCTACCTGAATACCCCCAACACCCTGAATCCCCTCCACGATGACCGCACAGGTATCGGACGTAATGCCCGCTTTGGCAGCTTCGGCATTGTTGTACGGCAAAAAGCTGACGTGCTGGTTGTAATTGACCGGAGCAACAATAGCCGGATTATCGGTAACGGCAACAGCGCCCGCCGTACGACCATGAAACGACTTCGTGAAGGCAACTACCTTTGTCCGTCCATTATGAAACGATGCCAGTTTGAGTGCATTTTCGTTAGCCTCCGCCCCCGAGTTACACAGAAATAAAGCATAATCCGGGTGGCCAGACAGATCGCCCAGTTTATCAGCTAATTCCTGTTGCTGCGGAATCCGGACGGAGTTCGAGTAAAACGAAATTTTGTGCAGTTGATCGGTCAGCGCCTGTACATACCGAGGATGTGTATGCCCAACCGAAATTACGGCATGACCGCCGTAAAGGTCTAAATACCGGGTGCCATTGACATCCCAAAGGTAGCTACCCTGCGCGCGAACAGGTTCAATATCGTATAACGGATAAACGTTAAAAAGCTCTGCCATTCTTTTGATGCTTAAATACCCTGAGTCATTTCGTTCAATCAGGGCCTGACCATAAACGAGTTGCAAGTTTACGGATAATCGGTTTAAAATGGGCTTAAAACACAAAAAGGGAGCCCGTAGACTCCCTCATTTTTATGATTTGTTGCCGTACGCTCAGAGTCGATCCAAAAATGACCGAAGGACACGGACAGATTCAGCGGGCTGCTCAATCATACTCAAATGGCCAGCCTGCTCAATAGTTGCTACACGGATACGATCCGACAAACTGGCTAACTGAGCCGTTTTTTGATAGGGTATCAGTTGATCTTCCCGACCAAGAGCGAGTAAAATCGGAAATTTGGCATCCCGTAACACCTGTGTTCGGTCGGGGCGGCTGGCAATAGCCGATATACCGGCAATCAATGCATCGGCCGGTAAACTCAGAAATTGCTCCACCAAGACCTGCGTTTTTTCTGGCGGAT
Organism: Spirosoma migulaei; assembly: GCF_054776855.1. Taxonomy (NCBI): domain Bacteria; kingdom Pseudomonadati; phylum Bacteroidota; class Cytophagia; order Cytophagales; family Cytophagaceae; genus Spirosoma; species Spirosoma migulaei. The sequence continues at coordinate 177,666 of NZ_BAAHBG010000022.1, forward strand.
AATCCGGGGCCACCATCTTCGGCAATTGTTTCTGAATGAATGGAGCCGTACCCTGTGTTTTTAGACCCTCAATCGCCTGTTGACGCGCTTCCTTCCGGGTATCATCGTCGGCAGTGGCTGTGGAGTGATATAAAACAAGTCCCTGTACCAATTCGGGATGTTGCTCGGCAAAGGCCAGTGCCATATAGCCACCCATCGAATGGCCCACCAGCACCACTTTTTCAACCTGCAATGCCCTGATGTGCCCATACAAATCCTCCGCATAGGCTTCAATAGTCAGATGATTGGTTACTCTGGAGAAATCAGGCTTGAGTACTGGAACATCCAAAATCAGATCGGCGTAGACGCTATCCCAGATGGAAGCATCTACGCCGTGACCGTGGATGAGACAAATTGACGATGATTGGCTCATTCCAAAAAATTGATTTGTTTCCTTTATGCGTTAATCACGCCAAGCAGAATAAGTACCAGACCGACGATAAAGCCGATAAGGCCAATAACTCCTAGAGCAGTACCACCACCTAATAACAGCAACAATAGGCCAATAATACCGATAATAAGCCCAAGCCGCACATTAGAATTCATGACCTTGGTTTGGTCAGGAGCAACATGGCTCTTGATTTTTTTATCCATTTTCTTAAGCATTGTCCGCTCCATCAACGTTAGTTTCTTGGCAGACGTTACGTTGGTCGACGTTAGTGCTTTCTCGCTGGTTGAGGCCATTAGTTGGTTCAAACGAGCCACCCGTTGGGTCAGTTTTTTGTTTGAAGCCAATTTGCTGTCATTCCGAACGTAGGCTTCAATCTGACTTACCGCTTGTTTAGCTTGCGCAAGCTGTTCAGCCGAGGCTGGAGCGGGCGTTGCTTCAGGAGTCGAGAGCACCACTTCCGTAGGTTTTACCGCTTCAACAGGCGTTACAGTAGCAACTGCTTCAGGTTGGGTCGATTTAAACTGTTCGCGCGCACTAGGTTGAAAATAGGCGACAGGACGGCTACAAGACGAAAGAATAACAGTGCCCATGCAGGCAGCAAAGAGGTACTTGGAAAGCGCTCTCATAGAAAAGGGGTTAAATTTGAACGATTGAGGTATCATCCCAACAACTACAGCTTTTTGTATTTGTTGTACTAAGTAAGAAAAAATAATCGCTTACAGACAAAAATTTTTGCGATACTAGTTGATTAACAGCAAAAAGTCTATACTAGCGACTCTGATTATAAACCAGTTACAGCAGACCCACCAGCAGTAGAACAGCCCCAGCTAATAAAGCAATCACACCGACGGTAAAGGCCGTACCCGTTGTCAATAAGATTAGCAGCAAACCAACAATAACGAGTACAGCACCCGTGGCCAGCGTGCCGGAATTCATCATTGTTTTGTCAGGATTATTGGGCGCGAGTTGCTTGCTGATTTTCTTGTTCATTTTTTTCACCATCAGCCGCTCCATCAAATTCATCTTTTTGGGCGCGGCTACCTCAGTAGGATTCAGACTGGCTTTAGTGGACGCGGAAGCCAACAGGGCACGAACGCGATTCAGACGTTTCTGCACTGTTTTGTTAGCAGCCAGTTTGTTGTTGGTACTTACCAGTGCATCCACCTCGTTTAGTGTCGAATTTGCCTGGGCAAGTTGTTGGGCAGGGCTAACAGCCACAGCAGGGGTCTGATCGGCAGGAGTTTGATCGGCAACAATTGGGGCCGCCTGAGGAACTGTAGACACACTATGTTCACGTGCAGTGGGCTGGAAATAAGCGACAGGACGGCTACACGAAGCCAGAATAACTAACCCAAAAAGTGCCGTGAAAAGTTGTTTGGAGAATGTGTTCATAAGGTGAGAATTAACGTGAACGATTAAGATATCATCTTCAACAACTACAACTTTATTCGATTGTTGGGAGGTTATTGAAAATAAGTAAAATCAGCTCTACAATAGCTCAACCAATAGGAGAACTAAACCCGCAGCTACTGCAATAGCACCAAGGGCAAACCCGCTTCCCGTTGTAAAGGCCAACAGCAAAATACCACCCAGCAATAGGACCGCTCCTATAGCCAGAATACTCTTACTAGCCCACGTTTTTTCGGGGTTATTGGGGGCGAGTTGTCTTCTGATTTTAGTATTCAATTTCTTCACCATCAACCGCTCTACAAATGTCATCTTCCTGGGCGCTGCTGTTTCATTAGGTCCAACGCTGGTTTTACTTGACGTGGAAGCCAATAATGTACGCATCTTATATAGTCGCAGTTGACTAGTTTTAGGGGCAGCTAGTTTGTTCGTGCTAGCTAGCACATTAACTCTGTTTGGCGTAGAGTTGGCCTGACTGGGCTGTTGGGCAAGGCTAGCCACCACAACCGGAGCCTGTTCCAATGAAGTCGGGTCGGCAACCGGAGGTTCAGCAGCCGTATGTGTAGCCACACTGTGCTCACGAAGGTTTGGTTGAAAATAGGCAACTGGTCGGTTACACGAAGTAATCAACGCGAGTAATAGCAAACTTCCAGGAAGTTGGCAGGTAGTAATTCTCATAGGAAATGTAGTCGATGGTAAGTAATAAATCTTTCGTAATAAACATACTAACTATCCATTGACAGGCAAGTTTTCTAAAAAACAGTATTCCATAAAAAAACCCGCCACTTCAGAATAGAAGTAGCGGGTTTTCTGAGGCTATCTGTATGTACTTATGCTACCGAGCGAAGTTGGTACGTGCTGGTTTTACCAAATTTTTCACGAGCGTATTCCAGACTAACGGTTAACTCTTTTATACCCGTTTGCGAAGGCATCTCAAACATAGCGTCGGTAATAATAGACTCGCAGATAGAGCGCAGTCCCCGTGCACCAAGTCCATATTGCAGGGCCTGATCAACAATGTAATTTAATGCCGTTGGGTCCCAGTGAAGCGTAATGCCTTCCATCTGGAAGAGCTTGTCGTATTGCTTGGTGATAGCATTTTTGGGTTCAGTCAAAATCTGCATCAACGCCGAACGATCGAGCGGTTCGAGGTGGGTAAGGACCGGTAATCGGCCAATCAGTTCTGGAATTAACCCGAACGATTTCAGATCAAGGGCCGAAATATACCGCATCAGATGTCCTTTCTCAAGTGTGTCATTCAAACGACGATCCCCGGAAAAACCTATTGGGCGCGTATTGATTCGTTTGGCGATATGCCGCTCGATGCCATCAAACGCCCCCCCGCAGATAAACAGAATATTTTCGGTATTCAACGCGATTAGTCGTTGATCAGGGTGCTTACGTCCACCCTGTGGTGGCACATTCACAACCGACCCTTCCAGAAGTTTTAACAACGCCTGTTGAACCCCCTCTCCGCTCACATCACGGGTGATGCTGGGATTATCTGACTTACGGGCAATTTTATCGATCTCATCAATATAAACAATACCTCGTTCAGCCGCTTCAACATTGTAATCGGCAGCTTGCAGCAATCGGGTCAGAATCGTTTCTACATCTTCGCCAACGTAACCGGCTTCTGTAATTACCGTAGCATCGGCAATGCAGAAGGGCACTTCAAGGATTTTGGCAATAGATCGGGCAAGGTATGTTTTACCCGTACCTGTTTCGCCCACCATGATGATATTCGATTTTTCAATCGTCACGTCATCATCGGTTTTTGGCTGCATCAATCGTTTGTAATGATTGTAAACGGCAACAGTGATGGATTTCTTGGCGTCGTCCTGCCCAATTACGTATTGGTCAAGGTGACGCTTCATATCAACCGGCTTGATGAGATTGATCTTCACCTCGGTTGGTTCGCTCTTTTTGGGGCGCATTTCTTCCAGTACCACCTGATGCCCCTGCTCGATACAGTAGTTACAGATGTGTGCGTCGATGCCGGACAGTAGCAGCATCACCTCGTTTTTGCGCCGTCCACAGAACGAGCAACTAATTTGTGGCATGAACGTTTGCAGTGTGAATAAGTTGGGGGTTAGCGGATTTATAAGAGCGGTATGCTTATAACCCGATTTGAATTAACAGATCGTAAAGACACTTTGTTACCCTAAATTTCGGCAGAAAAAAAATGACTCAGGCGAACCTGAGCCATTTGTCGATAGCAAAGTTATTAACTGGCAAGCAAACGGTCAAACTTATTGCTTTATGAGCTACGATTTACGGTTTGACTCTGGCGTCAGCAAAAAATCGTAACGGGGCCGCCCGCGCGGTCGTAAACCGTAGCTCGTAACTCAGCTTACTTTTCCCGGCGAAGAACTTCGTCGATCAAGCCATATTCTTTGGCTTCTTCGGCCCGGAACCATTTATCACGGTCAGAGGCCTGTTCGATTTCTTCGTAGGTACGGCCTGAATGGCTGGCCAAAATCCGATACAGATCTTTTTCCAGTTCAAGCATTTCCTTCATGGTCACCTGCATATCTTTCGAGGTTCCCTGAGCACCACCCGATGGCTGGTGGATCATGACCCGGGCGTGTGGTAAAGCAGAACGCTTTCCGGCAGCGCCACCAGCCAGTAACACAGCACCCATGGAAGCAGCAAGGCTGGTACAAACCGTAGCCACGTCGGGCCGAACGTACTGCATGGTATCGTAAATACCCAGGCCAGCGTAGACCGAACCACCAGGGCTGTTCAAATACATCAGGATATCTTTTTTCGGATCAGCCGATTCCAGGAATAATAACTGAGCCACAATGATGTTGGCAATATTATCATCAACTGGCAGACCCATAAAAATAATACGGTCGGCCATCAGGCGCGAGAACACGTCTACTTCCCGGAAATTCATTGGCCGTTCTTCAATAACCGAACGGGTCATGTTTTCAACCTGTTGATTTTCGACAGTGTGTTTTACGTAACCATCTACTGTCAGGCCATTGAGGCCCATGTGATGCACCGCGAAATTGCGGAATTCTTTTTCGTTATTCATAATGGGGTTTACTTCGTTAATTTGAAAACCAATAATGATTGGTGTAAGTTCGAGAATCGTTTCGTTACAAAATTGCGTTATCCTACCGAAAAACCCTGTCAGTTTTGGTTTAGAATTTATCGTTGTTACTTGATATGAGCACCATCACCTCTCGTGGCCCGGCCGAAAAAATACGTTTAGAACGGCTTCAACGCGGTTTATCGCAGGAAAACATGGCCGATCTGCTTAATCTGTCTACCACAGCGTATGGTGATATTGAGCGCGGCAAAACCGACCTGACCCTTTCGCGACTGAGCCAAATTGCCAGCGTTCTGGACGTTTCGCCCCTAACGCTCCTCTCCGACGAAGCCGTAACCGCCCAGGTCATCGAGCCAAAATCAGACGCAGTCGTCAGCCACGAACTCGAAACCCTCCGCCTGACAGTCGAGAAACAGGAAGTCGAGCTAGACAAACTTCGCCTGGAAGCGGACTACTGGAAACGCAAATACGACGAGCGGATAGCGATGGAATTGCTCCGCTCTATGGGCGTTGAGCAGAAGCGCGAACGGATTGGGTTTTAGTGAGCCGCCGTAGATACTCACTCGTTTAGTACATTTGTCCGCATAGCTTTAGTGGCTAAGCAAGCCTATTTATGGAAAAGCAACACCTCACCTACTTCAAAATCGAAAACTTCAAACGATTCGACTCCTTCGAGATGAGTAATCTCGGGCAGTTCAATTTGATTGTGGGGGATAATAACGTGGGGAAGACGTCGGTTCTGGAAGCATTGACGTTTGATGAGGATGCAAGAAAACTATCAAATAATTTCTGGTGGAGTATTGCAATAAGAAATATTTATCAATTTCAAAAAGCAAAAGTCACTTCAGAAGATTTACAACAATCCCAATTCTGGGACTCCCTTTTCAAGAACCCTAGTTCTCCAATAAAAATTACCATTAATGCGCTTGATACCTTTAATTTAATTATTGAGTTGCGGCCACATACTGACTTATCAGCTCAAGAAAAGGAGATTATTAATAGATCTATTGTACCAGTTATTCCTAATCAATGGTTAAAAGTATCTTACATAAATAATAAAAACCAGCCTTTACATAGTCAAGTAATACCTGCTTATTCAGAAGGCTCTAACCCAAATATACAAGCTGACTTAATTAGTTCTTATATTCCATATATACCGACAAATTTAAATTATGGTATTGACTTACTAAATGTTTATTATTCGTATGTAAATCCCAATAAAGATATAAGGCGAGAATTTGAAAGTAATTTAAAATTATTTATTCCTAATTTGGAAGAATTACGTCCACACAAACTTTCTGCCAATCAGGAGGTGCTTGGCGTAACACTAGTAAATAGTAATTCTATTTTACCCCTTCCTTATTTCGGTGAAGGTACAGTAAAATACACTCGATTTTTATTAGAAATATTTCTCACTCAAGATCGTCGTCTAATGGTGGATGAAATCGGCTCAGGCATTCATTTTACCCGCTTAACAAGCTATTGGAAATCAATTATCCAACTCTGTGCGAAATATAACGTTCAACTCTTCGCCACCACCCATAGTCTTGAATGCCAGCAAGCGTTCGTTGAAGCCCTCGAAGATCCGGAAATGCAGGAGTATCAAAAAGACGCTCGAAATATTTCACTGATTGAAAATAAAGCAGGTATAGTTGAGGCTATTACATTTGATTTTGAGCAATTGGAATATGCTTTGAATATTGGTTTTAATACACGGGGTGGCGCAAGATGAATAATGTTCAGATTTTTGTAGAAGGTGTTGCTGATCAGAAATTTTTACAGGATTTAATTGCAGAGTGGTATGGCATTCAACTAACCAGAGGTGGATTTGTAGATAAAAATGCTCGAATAGAACCCGGTGATATTTTGAATTTAGGAGGCAAAAATACATTTGAAGATGCCACCAAGATGCGCCTACTTGATCCAATACTTCGAATTCTACGAGCAAACGGAAGTACGTCATTAGTCATTTTTGATGCCGATACATTTAGCGAGGAGAAAGTGGTTTTAGAAAAACTAAGTCAAACATACAATTTCTATTATTTCCTATTACCTTACAATGGTACGCACCCTGAATCCGACAAAAATGATGGTGATTTAGAAACCCTACTTCAAGAAATAATCTGCGCAGATAATCAGATTATTTTTGATTGCTGGCAAGCTTACGAGCAGTGCCTAACTGGTCAACCAGCAAGTACTACCGCATCAGGAAAATTCACATTACCCGCTCGTAAGACAAAAATATATGCCTATTTGGAGGCCTTACTAGGTGAATCAAAAAAGCAGAAAGCGAAAATAAAGGAAGAGAATCGCGATTATCGAAATTCTAAACACTGGAATCTCGATCCAACTCACCCACCGCTCAAACCGTTAAAAGAATTTTTAGACCCCTTTTTTAGTACGCAATGAACGAACAAAGTAAAAGCTTCCTGTACAAGTACCTTAACAATGCCTCACCAACTGGCTTTGAATCCTCAGGGCAGCAGATTTGGCTGGATTACCTCAAACCCTATACCGACGAATACATGGTGGATACCTACGGCACTGCTGTTGGGGTTATCGGACCGGGCAAAGACTACAAAGTCGTAATCGAAGCCCACTCCGACGAGATTTCGTGGTTTGTCAATTACATTTCCGACGATGGCTACCTCTATGTTCGGCGCAACGGGGGCTCCGATGCGGTTATTGCCCCATCGATGCGGGTAAACCTGCACACGAAGCAGGGTGTGGTAGAAGGCGTATTCGGCTGGCCAGCTATTCATGTGCGTGACCTGGCAAAAGATACGGCCCCTAAAGTAACGGATCTATTCATCGACGTGGGTGCGGCAACCAAGCAGGAAGTCCTCGACATGGGCATTCATGTTGGTACCGTCTGCACGTTCGTCGATGGGCTGATGGAGTTGAATAACCGGTATTTTGTTGGCCGGGCCCTGGACAACCGGATGGGTGGCTTCATGATTGCTGAAGTGGCCCGGTTGCTAAAAGAAAACAATGTAACCCTGCCTTTCACGCTCTACATTGTCAATGCGGTTCAGGAAGAAATTGGCCTTCGAGGGGCCGAAATGATTGCCCGGCGGCTTAAACCCGACCTCGCCATTTGCACCGACGTAACCCACGATACGCAATCGCCGAAGTACGATAAAAAAGAGCAGGGCGACCTCAAATGTGGCGCTGGCCCGGTCTTATGCTACGGCCCTGCCGTACAGAACAACGTTCTCGATTTCCTGATTGCTGTTGCTGACCAACAGGAGATTGCCTTCCAGCGTCAGGCTGTTAGCCGCTCGACGGGTACAGACACCGATGCCTTCGCCTATGCAACCGAGGGGATCGCTTCAGCGTTGATTTCGTTGCCACTTAAGTATATGCATACAACCGTTGAGACCGTTCATATGGATGATGTGCAGAATGTCATCAAGCTCATGTATGAAACCCTGTTGGCGCTGAAAGGCGGGGAGGATTTCCGGTATATTAAATAGCCGAAAAACAGACAAAAGCAGCCATACAAGAATTCAGCTGCTTTTGTCTATATTGTATCATATTTTCAGGCCAAGCGTATGAAAGAACTAATCTTTTTAGTTGAGGAAGATCCCGAAGGCGGCTATACCGCGCAAGCCGTTGGTGAGAACATATTCACGCAAGGCGATACAATGGCTGAACTAAAAACAATGATTAGGGATGCCGTCGACTGTCACTACGACAATCCGTCGCAGTGGCCGCAACTGGTTCGACTGCACTTTGTGAAGGACGAAGTATTTGCGCTATGAAGTTCCCCGTAATCTGACAGGTCTGGAGTTCATAAAGTTGCTAAAACCATTCGGTTATGAAGTAATTCGGCAAACGGGTAGCCATATCCGAATTCAGACGATGCAAAACGGTCAACATTATGAGACCATTCCGCGTCACGACCCAATTAAGATAGGCACTCTAAATAATATCCTGAAAAATATCGCAGAGCATTTCGATTTAACAAAAGAAGAATTGGCAAAGCAGTTGTTTGAGTAAACCCTATTGGCGCTGAAAGGCGGGGAGGATTTTCGGTATATTAAATAAGCAAAGTTTTTAACCACAGAGCCACGGAGGACGCAGAGAAAAAAAGGTTAAATCGCTGTGTCCTCCGTGGCTCTGTGGTTAAATTAATTCCTCCGGAAGCCGCCACCCTGCCCCCGTTGGCCTCCCCCATTCCGCTCCTGAAATGGATCTCTTGGTGCTGTAACGCCCGCACTAAATTTACGCAGGTTATACACGAAGCTGATCATGAAGTAGCGGTTCAGTACCCGGCTCCGGACTTCTTCGGTATAGGTGTCCGTTACATTCCGCACGATACTCTGATTCTGATTCAGCAAATCGAATGCCTGGAACCGGATTTCACCTTGATTTTGCTTGAACAACTGCCGGGCCAACGTTGCATTCCAGAGTGTATACGACTGATTGAAACTCGCCGAACTACCTCCGTAGTGGTTGTAGTAAACGTTGGTTGAGAACGTAAACTTGAGCGGCAATTGGTAATAGACGTCGAGCGTTACGGACTGATTCAGGAAGGTCGTATTCTGTTGCGGTTGTAGCGAATACTTAGCCGATTGCCAGTTAATGTTACCCGACAAGTTCAGGTCTAATTTCTCCGTAAAATTTGAACTTATCGTGGCTCCCTGACCAATCAGCCAGTTTTTCGCCTGATTGGATTGATTATTTATAAAACTCGTTCCCTGATTAAAGGTCAGGTTTGTCGATAAGTTCAGGTTCGTTTTCTGCGCTCCTAATTTGAGCGGACGACCAAATACCAGCGATCCATTGACAGTATAATACCCATTGGTATTCACCGGTATGGTTGTCTGCGCACCGGATTGTGTGAATGTAGTTGAATTAACAATTTTGTTATCCGTCCGGCTCGCATTCAAAAAGACAAACATGTTCCGGAACGTGGCAGCATCAAACCGGTTATAATTCAACGATACCGTATGACTGTATTCAGGTTGCAGATCGAGATTACCAAGCTGGATGTTAAGCGGGTTCGTATTGTTCGCTACAGGCTGTAACTGATTCACCGATGGCGCGTTGAGCCGGGTGCGGTAGTTCAGTCGTAATCGCCGGCTCTTGCCAAAATTATACGTGAACAAGGCGTTGGGCAGTAAATTCGAATAGGTTCGGTTTAAGGTTGTTTCCCGACTTAGGTTTTGTGAGTTAAGGCTCGCCTGCTGAGCATCAACACCAAACGCATAGGTATACTTCAGTCGTTTGGTTTGCCAGGTCAATCCACCCCGATTGGTCACGTAGTCGTTTACAAAGTTGTTACTCAAGCTGGAATTCACCAGATCATACTGATTTGTAGTGCCATTAAAATCATTTACGGCCCGGTTTGATGTATTGTGATTATCCGACAGGTTGTAGTGAAACTCAAGCGTCTGTCGAAGCGATAGCGGTTCAGTATAACTAACGTTAACCGTATTGGTCATCGAATGCGTCTCCTGATTATTGCGCTGATTTATTTTCTGTGTGGTTATCCCCGTTACGGTATCTTTCGTAATAACACCAGATGTCAGACTGGTAGATGATCCGTTAAACGTATTGACGGAGTTATTAAAACCCTCATTGTCCTGGTTATTAGCCCCTATGGTCCAGTTTACCGAAAAGCTGCGTCCTTGTTTCTTAAATTTACGAAACAGCAGTAAGGAGTTATTCCCCGTAAAACCTGTACCGGTAGAGTTATAGTTGGTCAGGCTTGAATTGGCCAGAACACCCTCATTGGTAAAGGTTTGCGATTGGCTATTGTTATTATAATTTGAGTTTAGCCAGGATAAGCTCGGAATCACCCGAATCGTCGTCATTGAGTCGAGTCGGTAATCGAGCCGGAGATTAAAGCGGTGATTGGTATTGGTATTATCCGAACCATTGGCCTGATCACGAACAAATCCAGCATCAGCGCGGGTAGCCACTGTACCCGATGTACCACTGGGAATTACGTTCTCGCGGTGGCTTTGCTGACTGGTGAGGGTGTTGGTATTGCTGGCGTTGTAGCTACTCACCACATCAATCTTTTTACCCCAGCCATCCCGATAGTTAATACCGGCAGCCCACGACTGCGTGATGGCATTACTACCAACCTGCCCGGCACCATTACCGCTTCCACCACCAGCTCCACCACGTACCACGTTACTCCCACCTCCGCCCCCCTGGCCTTGCCCCGCTCCACCGAAGTTGTTACCAAGCCCTAAATCACTCGCCGTAAAGCCCTGCTGGTTAATATTATTAGCCATACCCAGCATCGAAATCTGGCGACCATTATTAAACTGGTTATAACTGACCCGACCCGAGTAACGGGCATCGTCTCCTGGCTTGGGGCCAACACCAATCGTTTGCTGGCCAAACGAGCCTTTACGCTTATCTTTTTTGGTGGTGATGTTAATCGTTTTCTCCCGATCGCCATCATCCACACCCGAAAAAGTAGATTGTTCAGATGCCTGATCGAAGAGTTGTACTTTGTCGATAATGTCGGCGGGAAGGTTGCGGGTGGCCATTTTGGGGTCATTCCCGAAAAACGGTTTCCCGTCAACCAGTACTTTGGTGATTGCCTGCCCCTGCGCTTTTACATTCCCATCCCGGTCTACTTCCACGCCCGGCAGTTTCTTGAGCAAATCCTCTACCTGTGCGTTCGGGCGGGTTTTAAACGAGCCTGCATTGAACTCCAGTGTATCTCCTTTCACGGCAATTGGAGCCCGTTCGCCCTGCACCGACACTTCCATGAGAGTCTGTGATTGGGCAACTATATCAATGGTTCCAGCATCGACCGTAGGATCATTCTGGGTCACAGAAACACTGCGGGAGCGGCCACGATAACCAACATACGTTACCAACACCCGATATTGACCTACGGCCAGTTTAGGAAACTCAAATTTCCCATCCCCATCCGTAATCCCAAAGGTTACCAGCGACGAATCGCGGGCTAGTAATAAGGATACCGATGCCTCCATCAAGGGCTTCCGAGTCACCGAGTCGACTACAGTTCCCTTGATAGTACCCGGAGATTGGGCGAAGGCACTGAAATTAATGAATAATGCACAATGAATAATGAATAACGAAACTCGGAGTAAGGGCTTCACAGTCAGTAAGTTTTTCATTTTGCATTATACGTTGTACATTATTCATTCGTATTTACTTAATTCCGGGGGGCAGACATATTCATGTTCTGCATCATTTTCTGCCGGAAATCGGCCATGCCTTTTCGCCGGATCTGTTCCATTTCGTCGGCCGATATAGCTTTCGCTTCTTTAGGTGGCTGCACGGATGCTTCGGCAACAGCTTCCATCGAAACTCCTGTTGCTTTATACGATTCCGTGTCCGATTCAATTAGTAATACCACACCTTTGGGTGGAGTCAGATCGGCAACGGGCGAATACGTAAAGGGCAGATCAGTGGTGTACCAGATTGTATAAGGCAATTTTCGGTGCGTAGCAGTGGCCTTGTGGCAGACATAGCCTGCAATCTTTTTAGTCTTTTCACTCTCCTGCCAATCGGTTGCGGCTGGCATGGGTTTTTCAGAGCGGTATGACTGGCTGGCAGAATCTTTCTTTACCACCAGTACATCAATCCGTTGCCGATTGGCTAAATCCAGATACGTCTGTTGTTCGAATGGGAAATTCGCCCGCATAGCACCACCCCGATTGGGCCGATCACCACCGCCAGGTCCGCCCGCGCCATCGGGGCTACCATCGGCACCTTGTCGGCGAAACATCATACCTCCCTGCGGCCGATCACGTTCTTCTTTGGCCATTGTGCCAGCAAAGACAAGTTTCTGCGTAAACGACATCACTTCAGGTGCCCCTTCCGGCGCATCAGGAGCGCCAGGGGCACCTGGTCGAACTTCCTGTCCATTAATGACCATGCGCATCTGCGACCGGTCAATCTGACGCATACCTTCGTACGTAATTTTACCGGATACAGGGGTCTGTGCAACGGATACCGTAGCAACCAGGCCAGTAATGAGACAGGTGAAAATGGCTTGTTTCATGGTGAAATGAGAAATTCTTGATGTAAACGTTGCACAAATTTTCCAACTCACGACTAAAATCTCGTTAAAAGCAGCTAAATCGGCGCTGAGTCGGTTTTTTTACCATCCGAATGACTACGTTATGACCCCCAAACGCATTGTCTCGATCGTTCCGTCGCAGACCGAATTACTCTTCGATCTAGGTGTAGACGAACAACTGGTTGGCATCACAAAATTCTGCATCCATCCGGCTACTAAAGTTAAGCATAAGGCGATAGTAGGTGGCACTAAAACCCTGAATCTTAGTAAAATACAGGCATTAAATCCTGATCTTATTCTGGCGAACAAAGAAGAGAATAACCGGGAGCAAGTAGAAGAACTTCAGCAAACCTATCCAGTTTATGTTACGGACATCATAACACTGCCAGATGCGTTGGCGATGATCCGGGATGTGGGTGCACTGGTTGGAAAGAATGAAGAAGCGGAGAAGATGGCTTTGCAACTAACTGACTCCCTAATCCCTCTACTCCAGAATCCACGCCTTTCTGTGGCCTACTTCATCTGGCGAAAGCCTTATATGGTAGCGGCCAATGGCACGTTTATTCACGAAATGCTCGGAATAGCAGGATTTAGCAACGTTTTCGCCGATCAGACGCGCTATCCTGAAATCACTACAGATGACCTTCGGGCAGCCCAGCCCGATCTGATTTTCCTATCATCGGAACCGTATCCATTCACAGAAAAACACCAGGCAGAGTTTAACGCGATTTGCCCATTGGCACGGGTGATGGTCGTGGATGGCGAGCTATTTTCCTGGTACGGTAGCCGACTGTTGCGCTCGTCGGACTATTTTAGGAACTTGCGTAACGAAATTGCACTGAACAACGTATGATTACCGACATCTCCCAACTCGACCCCAACGGAACGTACACCTACGCCGACTATCTGAAATGGCAGTTTGAGGAAAGCGTTGAACTGATCAAAGGGAAATTATATCGGATGTCTCCGGCACCGAAACGAGCGCATCAGTTAGCAGTAAGCCATTTATTGGTAGATATTAGCATATATCTAGGCAACAATGGTTATCAGATTTACACAGCACCCTTTGACGTGCGTTTACCAATTCTAAATGAGCGCAAACCAGATCAACTACATACTGTTGTCCAACCCGATATTTGTGTCATCTGCGATACAACTAAATTAGACGACAGTGGTTGTCTAGGTGCGCCTGACTGGGTTATTGAAATTACTTCGCCCCGAACAGCCAAGAACGACTTTAGCGAAAAGTTCAATCTCTACGAAGAATCGGGTGTACGTGAGTACTGGATTGTTCAACCCAAAGAAAAGGCTGTCAACGTGTATGTGCTGGAAAATGGTACGTATGCGTTAGTAGACGTTTACGAATCGGGCGAAATCCCCAGTTGTATTTTCCCCGATCTCCTTGTTTCCCACGAACGTATTTTTCGCTAGATGCCAACCTCCAACGACACCCTCTCCATTGCCTCCATCAACCTGATTCTATTTGCCGCCCAGCAGCGTGGGGCCAATCCTGATGCGCTGGCTCGTGCGGTAGGCATCAGCCCCGAGCAACTGCGTGATCCCGATGGGCGCGTGCTGGTCCGGCAGGTGCAGGCACTCTGGCGCGAGGTGATAGCGGCCACGGGCGATGCCAATATTGCCCTGCAACTTGGTGAAATGGTGAATCCGGTTGCTATCGGTGTGTTAGCCTATGTAATGATGCACAGCCCTACATTGGGTCGCGCCTTTGATAAACTGTGCCAGTACCAGGATATTGTTTGCGAAGGTATTCGTACAACAGGGCAATTTGTGAATTCGGGAAAGCAGTTTGCCTTATCGATCCAGATAATCAGTGCCGATATTATTTATCCGCAATATGCACTTAACTCCGAATTGTCGATTTACCTGTCCGCAATGCGGGCATTGACAGGGCATCGTATTTCAGCCAGCGAGATTCACTTTGCCTACCCACGTCCGGTTGATACGCGGGAACATGAGCGCGTATTTGCCCCCGCCCGCCTAACCTTCGATGCACCCGAAACGACACTTGTTCTTGATGCCAGCTTGCTCGATTTGCCCGTTCTGAACGCCAGCCCTACGTTGTCGGTCCTATTTGAAAAACATGCGAACGACATTCTCAGCAAGCTCAAGTTACCATCGTTGAGTACTCGGGTGAAATCGGAAATTATTTCGATGATGAAGGGGGAAGAACCCACACTGGCCATCATTGCCGACCGGCTGGCCATGGGAATCCGAACGCTCCAGCTTCATTTAAAAGAGGCAGGTACCTCCTACCAGCAATTGCTTGACGAAACCCGAAAAGAACTGGCCGTCAGCCACCTACGCGAACCTTACCTAAGTACAACCGACATTGCCTACTTGCTGGGTTTTGCCGAACCTAGTGTCTTTTTCCGGTCGTTCAAAAAATGGACAGGCCAAACACCAGGCGCATACCGAATGGCACTGGTAGCGTGATTAAAGTAGGACGCCACGCACGCTACTTTAATCACAAATCTCCCAAGCTCGTGTGCTTGAAACTGTCGAAATATTTCAGGCCATAGCCCATCATACGATCCATACTGGAGTGAGCGAAAAGAATAACTCCTGCCAGCATTAACGCCTGATTACCCGTCATCAGGCCCAGCAAACCAATCACAATACCCAGTCCTTTGTGATGCACAATGTTATATAGTACTGCCCCAATTGCTGGATTGATAATATAGCCAATCATACTCAGGTCAGGTACGAGAATCAGAGCGGGAAACCACCACCAGGCAAAATTCAGGCGGGAGAACAGGTAAATAGCGCCTAGAAATTGGATCAGTTCTTCGGATTTTAGTAAGGTTTTCATTTGCGTATTTGTTTACAAGAGTTGATAGTATCGCTCCAGAGAATCGGCTAAGTTTTATAATCTGTAAGAACAGATGTGGTGATTCAATTTATAGGCAGTTGTGTCAATTCTGAAGCCGAAACTCCTTCTGCCGTAAACGACCGTTTTAATTCGTGCTCAGAGAACCATGTCAATGTTTCGATCAAGGCTTGTTTCATGGGTGTAGGCTGGAAATCGGGGAATAGCGAAAGCACTTTCTGATCATCGAGCACGATTGTATTTTCGTAGAGATAGAGCATCTCGTTCACTTCACGTAGCACAGGCATAAACAGTCCCAGAACACTGACAATAAAGCGACTGTACACCTGTACCTTTAACGGCTTGCCAGTTAGGGCGCTAATCTGCTCAAACCACCACCGAATGGATGGCACCGTTGTTCCACCATAGTTCCAGACTTCGTACGGCTTCGATTGAATGCCCGAAGACTGTGTTTTCGTAGCCCAATCCCGCAACATTAATCGGACAATAACTTCAGCCGCGTCTTTCGTATATACGGCCTGGTGTGGAATATCCACATTTACAATCCAGGGTAGTGCTTTGCCATTGAATGCATTTTCAAAGATGGGCTTTACGCCTTCGTTCAGTACGTTTGGGCCCCAGAAATCGGGCAACCGAACGTTCATGACCCGGCAGTTGCCGGCAGTGGCAGCCTGCTCTAACATGGCTTCAATCTCAACACGCAACTGGCCTTTTCGGGTGCAGGGATTCGGTTTGCTATCCTCCCGGATTGGGGCTTTGGTATTCCCAAAATTGTAGACGTTGCCCGGCAAAATAATAGTCGCTTGCTGTTGAGTGGCAGCGTCAATCACCTTTTGGGTGGCCGTGTCCATGTTGCCAAACCATTTATTGTAGGGGTAATTGATGCCATGAAAGATAAAATCCTGATTTACAGCAATTCGATTCAACAGCGTGGCATCCTGTACATCGCCTTCTACCAACGTCAGCGTAGGTTGATTCGGGAATAATGCTTCGGCTTTAGCCCGGTTTCGAACGAGGATGGTTACCGGCAACTGGCGGGCCAGCAGATTGGCGGTTACGGCATAACCGATGCTTCCAGTAGCACCCAGAACAAGAATTGTTGGCGTAGTATTCATGAGATCTGTTCGTCAATTAGTACGTAACAAAGGTCTGGCGAATCAGCCGGGTGGTTGCTGACGAACTACGCAAATCGAATGACCAATTACGAAAAAGTGGGGTAAGCTGGCTACCAGTTACTCAACTCTGTCAGAACTTTCTGGCGGGCAGCAACGCAAACGAAAAAATCTGCGTAATTGGTATAGTCTTAACCGT
Organism: Spirosoma migulaei; assembly: GCF_054776855.1. Taxonomy (NCBI): domain Bacteria; kingdom Pseudomonadati; phylum Bacteroidota; class Cytophagia; order Cytophagales; family Cytophagaceae; genus Spirosoma; species Spirosoma migulaei. The sequence goes on from NZ_BAAHBG010000022.1 coordinate 194,743, forward strand.
ACTGTTTGCTTATCCTTGCATATCAATCGTTTACCATGAAACACATCTCACTTTTTTCTCTTTTTTTTAGCCTATGTGTATCAGCAATGGCTCAGGAAATCGTGATTGATACTAATTATTATGCACCCCCACCTGTTGTTCGCCAACGGGTACTCACAGAAGACCCAGATCAGCGCCCCATGGAGCGTCGGTCTGCGAGGGAGCGCAAATCCGATTACCTGCAAACCTATCAGCTCAAAGAGGTACAAACCTGGTATGTGAGTCTTGAAGGTGGATTTCGTAATGATGGTAGTGTGCTAACAAATTCACTCAATGGACTGGTGAGTAACCCGTCATCGACAAAAACAACCTGGAGTGCCTTACTCGGCTATACCTACCATAATGTCTGGGCAGTTGAAACAGGCTATATCGCTGCGCCTGTTCACCTGAATATCACGATTGCAAACGGATCGAGACCCCTTGTTTACAATTATCAGAATAGCGGCTATGGTATACCTTTACGTGTAAAACGACGTATTGGCTCCGCAAGCCGTGCTAAAAACGGAACGGGCTTCTGGGTCTCGGCAGGCGCTTGGCTTGTGCCAAATGGTAGTGCAAACGCAGATGATTTCCGGTTAATTGGCTACAACTATACCAATACCAGACCTCGAACAGCTGATACACTCCACCTGAACAATACCACCACAACCAAAACTATATCGGGGGTTGCGGAGCTTGGAATTGATTATTCTGCCCGTTTGTCCTCGTCGTTAGAACTAGGCGTTTATGCGCGTAAATACTGGGGACTCGGCGAGGCCATACGCTCCGATCTGGCCTACACGGTCAACAGCACTGCCCACACACAATCGTCTATCACAGCAAATGGAACAGGCTGGGGCTTTGGCATTGCTCTACGCTATATCTATGGGCGACAGCAGGAAGTAAAAAAGCCATGACATTTCAACAGTATCTACCTGGTAAACAGTTAAGGCCTTACATTAAGCGGTTCATCGTTTCGGACGTGAGCGATGAGCAGACGTATAAAGTGCTACCTGACACGTCAGTAGTGATGGGATTTCAATATCGGGGACGATTAGCGTATCTGGACAACACGACCGAAGTGCCCTTAGCCACATCTGGGATTACAGGTATTCAAACTGGATTTCGTCTGTTTAAAAACTCACCAGCTACTAGTTCACTACTCGTTGTATTCACGGAAACAGGCGCTGCATCGTATTTTGATGTACCCTTGTACGAACTAGGTAACGCTAGTCTGGCACTAGACAATTTTGCCCTTCGTTCCCATGTTGATTTGTTCGAAGACCAGTTAGCAGCCGCAACAACTGATCAGGAACGGATTCAACTTGTCGAGCACTTTCTCCTCTCCAGACTCCAGAAGCCCAAAGTCGATCCACTTGTATCACTGGCGCTAGAGCACATCTATCAGTCAAACGGAACGATCCGAATGACTTCATTGGCGGATAAATTATGCATTAGCCAAAGCCCACTTGAAAAGCGCTTTCGTCAACTAGTTGGCACTTCTCCGAAACGGTTTGCCTCCATTGTCCGAATGAAACAGGCTATTGCCGCTTTTTCGACAACCAGGAGCCTGACCGGCATCAGCTTAGAATCTGGCTATTTTGATCAGGCCCACTTTATTAAGGACTTCAAAACCTTCACAGGTGTCACCCCAACTGAATTTCTACGAGCTTCTCCCGACTTGTAACAGGAGTAAAAAACGATTTTTTACAATCGTGCCACAAACTCAAATCGGACCTTTGTGATGAACAAAACAAAGAGAAGATGTTAAGCGAAGAATCACTTAGAGCAGCCTACGCCACCGCCCAAAATTACCCGGATTTAGCCCAGAAACTCGTTGATGCTGGTGTACAATCGTACACTGTTGAGGTATCATCCGGCAACATGATCTACCGATCAGCCGATGGTGAGACCTTACTTCATCCAACTATAATGGAACCCAGAGCCATTGCAACCCGCTTCGACCAGGCAGGAACAATTCAGGCAATTCGGGACAATCAGGAAGGCAAAACAGATTACCCACAATTTATGAATGAAATTGCTCAATCAGGTATTCGCTTCTACGACGCTATCCTGACCGGTAGCAATAAACGGGTTATTTACGTAGGTATAGGCGGGCATTATGAAGAGAAAATTCCAATCGTCTGATTCACTAGCCAACCTACACCAGCTTTTTCACGTCCAGCACTTTCACCTTATTCTGCTCAGCTTTTCTGAGCGTTTCGGGAGAATAGACAGACAAGCGTACGTTTTCCTGCATATCAGCCCGTTTCTGAATATGCTGCTCCAGATAACGATCCAGGTGTTTGCCTTCCAGACCGTAGCTAAAAAATAGGGAGACACGTTCGCCCTGCTGTTCGCGGAACAGGAAATCGGGCAGACGATTTTCCAGACCAACGTGCAGTGGTAGGTTATTCAGCACTTTCATCCGACGGGCGTTGCCGCTGTGGAGCGTCCGCATATTCCAGACCACAATGTCGCCCGCACGGGTGTCCGCAAATACGTCGGCACCGTCGGCGGCCTCGTGGCTTCCCCTTTTAAATCGGATACCTCCACTGTAGGTATCGTGGTTCTGAAGATAGATACCAAAACGGATTAATGGATAATGTCCATCCCAATCGGCACCCTGGCCGAACTGGTAACGGTCGATATTATCGCGGTGAAACCCTCGGGTGCCAGTACCAATTTGGTAAGTGCTATCCGAGAAGTAAACGGGCGTATCGCCCAATAATTCAGTGGCAATGGCAACAATACGCGGATCGTAAATTACCCAGCCCAGCTTCTCTTTACTGAGTAAATCGCCTTTTACGGAAGCCGCCTGTTTTACTTTCGCCACCAAACCAAGTTTCTGCTGCTGATCGCGATAGTCGTAGGCCGATTGCCGCAATTGAGTCACTTCGTCTGGTGTAAAAACGTTGCGGACGATAAGATAGCCTTGCTGTTCAAATTGCTCCCGGCGTGTCATTTTTAGTTCTATTGTTTCAGGTTCAAGGTTTTCGCATCTTGCTGTGAGGTCAGGTTCTTAAACCTGACCTAGTGAGGTTTCTTAAAACCTCTAATTAGTATGTATAGGTTTCTTAAAACCTCTAATTAGTATGTATAGGTTTTAAGAAACCTTGCGACGTCGGTTTTTAGAAACCGACATCACGTGCACCCCCATTTTAACGAATAGCTTCTTCCTGTATAAAATTAACCGTGGCCACTCGTGCCATATCCTCCCAGAAACTTGGGTACGATTTATCCACAACTCTTGGCTCTTCAATAATTATTTCCTCACGCATCGCTACGGGTGCAAACGCCATGGCCATCCGGTGATCATCGTAGGTTTTGATGGTAGGAGGCAGCGAATGACTCGTTGGCAATTGACGAACTTCGTAGAGGTGGTTTGGCTCAATCTCCACTAATTCAGCCCCAATTTTCTGCAATTCCGCCTGTAGCGCAGCGATTCGGTCGGTTTCCTTAATTTTCAGACTCTCGACTCCTGTAAGCCGTAAGATTACACCTTTTACTGCGGCACACACAGCAACCGTCTGGGCCAGATCAGGGCAGTCGGTAAAGTCCCAGGCTAAGGATTCACTAACCTTACCCTTGGTTAACCGAACACCGGATTCGGTAAAGGTACTCGCGACGCCTAAGGAACGCATGATATCGACTATCGCACTATCGCCCTGCAACGATTTGGCTTTCAGCCCCAGTAGCGTAATTTCGGCCGTTTCGTCTTTAGCTAATGCGGCTACGCTATACCAGTAACTCGCCCCCGACCAGTCGGATTCAATGGCATACGGTTTGGGCGTATAGGGTTTTGGCGCAATAGTGATCGTCTTTGTCTCCCAATCCGCCTGAACATCAGCCCCAAAATAAGCCATTTGTTCCAGCGTCATTTCGATATAAGGTCTTGACCCAATGGCACCTGTTAGCTCCAGTGTCAACCCATTCGGCAACAACGGAGCAATCATCACCAGGGCAGAAATATATTGACTGCTCACATCGCCCCGAATACTGATCCGGTTCGAGCTTCCCGCAGTGAAGCCGTTAAGCTGTAGGGGTGGGTACCCTTCTTTGTTAAGATACGTAATATCAGCACCGAGCGATCGTAGCGCATCAACCAGTATGCCGATGGGACGTTCACACATTCGAGGAGTGCCTGTCATTGTTTTTTGCTGACCCGTTACGGCGAAATAGGCCGTCAGAAAACGCATTGTCGTTCCCGCATCCAGCACATCGGCGATCTGGTCTTCTGACTTTAGCAACCGGATCATCGTCTGTGTATCACGGGCGGTCGATAGATTTTTCAGGTCACATTGAAAGCCGGTCAGGGCGTCGATAATAAGGGCACGGTTGCTTTCACTTTTCGACGAAGCGAGGGGAATCGTGGCCTGGATAATACCAGGCTTCGTCAGCGTAGCGGGAGGAGATAAACGAACAGCGTTCAAGAGATAAACAGATTAGAGGATTTTTGGTTTTTGGTATTCGGTTTACGAAAGGCTTACGCATGAATTGTTAACGCGCCAGCCTACCGTAAACCGAATACCAAAAACCAAAAATCCTTAAAAGAAATAGTTCGCAAAAAAACGAAATTACTGCTAGATTCCGGTCATCATTGGCTGGTTAGCCCGCATGAAAACGCTTTTTTTCGTATGAATCAGTTTATTAACGCCACCGTTTTTACCGGCGATGAATGGCTTTCGAACGCGTCGGTACGTACTGATAACGGTCGCATTCAGGAAATATCGACAGCAGAAACAACATCTGTGCCCAATGGAACAACGATTATTGACCTCAACGGTGATTACCTCCTTCCGGGCTTTGTGGATTTGCAGTTGTACGGCGGGTCGAATCTATTTCTGAACGACCAGCCAACGCCCGACACAGTTCGGCATATTTACGACTCGCATGCGCGCAATGGCACCACCACCTTACTGCCTACCATTCATTCGACATCGCTGGCTATTATGCAGGAGTCGATGGCGGCTGTGCAGGTTGTACGCAGCGAAAACCCATTCGGCCTTCCAGGTATTCATATCGAAGGCCCTTATTTCAATCCTATCAAACGTGGGGCACACAGCATGGCCTACGTCCGAACGCCCGCCGAAGGTGAACTGGAAGCCTTATTCAGTACCAACGCCGACGTGATTCGGATTCTGACACTAGCGCCTGAAATTCTGACGCCTGAGCAATTCCAAACGCTAAAGAAACTCAAACACCCTAATACGCTATTGTCACTTGGCCACAGTAATGCTACGTATCAACAGGCCACAGCGGCTTTCAATGATGGTATGCCATTAGCAACTCATCTTTATAATGCGATGCGTGGGTACGAAAGCCGTGAACCGGGTGTGGTGGGTGCTGTTTTTGATCATCCAACAGTTCGGGCCAGCATCATAGCCGATAGCTACCATTGCAATCCAACCACCATCCGCATTGCCTATCGGCTACTGGGGGAGCGGCTCTTCCTTATTTCAGACGCGTTGTTCGCTAATCCACCTCGTCCAACGTTCGAGTTAGGGCAGTTTGTTGTCCATTTTGAGCCGGACCCTAACGGGCCGGACCCATCCAGGCCGGGACGTTATGTTAATAATGAGGGAAATCTGGCGGGTTCGGCAATCACCCTAATTGATTGCGTTCGGATTGCAGTTGAGCAGGCGGGTATTCCCCTAACAAACGCCTTACGGATGGCATCCACGATTCCGGCGGAGATTATTGGATTGGGTGACTTATTAGGAAAAATCCAGCCGGGTTATCTGGCCAATCTGGTTCGAGCAGATAAAGCACTACATACCAAAGGCGTCTGGGCATCAGGCAAACAGCTAGCCTAACGGTTGACTCAATCAGAGATTTGAGGGTCTGTTTGAGTCGGGTGAATCCCAAAAGTTAACCACCCAACTCAAGAAAATCTATTCTGAAAGGCATAAATCCACGGCGCATTTCCCTGCAAGGCCTTTTTGAGTAATTACATCAAATTGATTTTGATGTAATTACTCAAAAAGGCCTTTATTTGTCGTATCTCATTGGAGTATATTATAGAGAATAGAATATAGTCTTCAATATATTGAATTTTTCAAATATATCAGTATAATATTTTATTTATAATTTGTTTTTCATTATTTAAATCTGTTATTTCAACAAAGTACAACAAATAATACTCTCTATTCTTAGTGGCAAATATAAGTAGTAGAGTTCATCTATTCAGAAAGATTGCAAGCCGCAAGTTCCGATAGTTGGGCTCGGATGCAACGCAATTACAAGCAAATACACGGGGTAATTACTCAAAGGCCGAGGACCGGCTTTAGCTAAGCTATTGCCCAAATTTATCTGTATTCATATATATCCAACATCAATCTCATTTACGCCATGAACCAGTATGAAACTAGCAGCACAAATTCCGTAAGAGGGCGTTTTACGCCAGGTATTATGTTGTATACTTCTCCCATTTATTCCTCAAAAAACAAGTTTGGAACACGTACGGTAGTGGGCCGACACTACGCTCCAAACGGGCGTCAACATCATACAGAAAGGCCTCAGCCAGGGAGCCAGCACTGAACCATTTAACCAAAACAATTTACTGTATTCGGAAAGGTAGTTTTCCAGCATCTACCTATGCTGTACACTACTTCTGTAGCTGTATGGCCGCAATTCTACCAACAATTAAAAGCACCCCTTTTTCCATATTTACCTGATTATCAATCTATAAACTAATCTCTCTACTATAACTCCCCCAATCAACATGCAAAGAAAATTACGTAAACATGACGTACTACCAGTACTAGTCACCTTGTTTGTATTGGCCATTGCGCTTCCAACGGACGCATTGGCTCAGGCCAGGAAAATTACCGGTAAGGTACAGACAGGCACTTCTGAATTATTACAGGGTGTCAATGTGCTGGTAAAAGGCAATAGCCGAAAAGGGGCGGTCACTGATAATCAGGGACTATTTTCACTGGAAGCATCGCCCACCGATGTCCTTGTGATCAGCTTCATCGGTTTTAAATCGAAGGAGATACAAGTTGGGAATGAAACTAATTTCACGATTTCGCTGGATGAAGATGCCACTCAATTAAGTGAATTGGTTGTGACCGGGACCCGAAACGTGGGGCGTACCATCATTGAATCGCCGGTGCCGGTAGATGTTATTTCGATTAAGGATATTATGGGGTCCCTTCCTCAAATGGACCTTGCCCAAATGCTGGCCGTTGTGGCCCCCAGCTTCAACTCGGTCCGCTCGCAGGGAGGAGACCTGAACTCACACGTTGACCCTGTGCAGTTACGGAATATGGCTCCCAACCAGATATTGGTTCTGGTTAACGGAAAGCGACGCCATACATCGGCCCTACTTATTACTGAAACGGCGGTGGGCAGTCCGTCTACTACGGTTGATTTAATGACGATTCCTGTGTCAGCCATTGATCGGGTGGAGATTCTTCGCGACGGCGCTGCGGCTCAGTACGGTTCAGATGCGGTAGCGGGTGTGGTGAACATCATCCTGAAGAAAGGCACGAATAAATTAACGGCCAGCCTGACGGGTGGCGGGTACGCCAATACGGGTGGACAGGCGGGAGCGTTGACCAAAGACGGCAAACCGGATGGATTCAATTACCAGTTTGATGCGAACTACGGGTTCAAAATTGCCGATAAAGGGTTCATTAATATTTCAGGCCAGATCACTCAGCGCCGACCCACATTGCGTCCGTTCGTAAATGATTGGGGTTTCTTCGACAATACGTATCTGAACAACCTCCGAACTGATAAAAACGGAAATCCGGTCATCACGAACCCTGAATTGATAAACGCCCAGGTAGCAGGCAACACTTCGTTGATGACATCGCTGAAAACAGAAGATGGGCTGATGAGCGCACGCGGGCTGACGAAAGCTGACTTTGCGGTCTACGCCGGTATGCCAGCCATTACTCTTGGCAGTACATTTTACAATGCTGGTTACGAAATCAACCCAACTACTACATTCTACAGTTTTGGTGGTGCGTCGTATAAATATCTGGAAGGCTTCTCCTGCTACTTCCGCCGGCCCGCCCAAACCGACCGTACGAACTACCTGCTTTATCCCAACGGCTATCGTCCTCAGATGACGTCAAATACTTCCGACATTTCCAGTACGGTTGGTATTAAAAGTAAGATCGGGGAGTTTAACGTTGACTTCAGCAATACCTTCGGCAAAAACACCATGCGAATCGGTATGGTCAATACAATCAATGCGTCGCTCGGTTCCAATTCGCCCGTGAACATGAATATCGGCACGCACCAGTTCACTCAAAACTCAACCAACCTCGACTTTTCCCGCTATTTCAAAGGGATAATGAATGGGCTGAACATCGCTTTCGGTGCTGAGATGCGCGTGGAAAATTACAAAATCATGAAAGGCCAGGAGGAAAGTTACATCTATGGTGATGCCGGTATTCTTACCGTACCACAAGCCGGGCTTCTGGTTGGTCCAGATGGAAAACCCCTGGAAAATGAAAGCAGTACGCCTATTGTTGATGCCAACGGCAATCCATTATCAGTCTATGCTGGCCAGCAAGTGACCGTTAAGAACTTATCCTCTAACTGCCAGTGCTTTTCCGGATTTGGTCCCAAGAACGAGCGTAATGAGTTCAGAACGACCATGGCGGCTTATTTGGATGCCGAACTGGAACTGACTCGTAATTTCTTACTGGCTGGTGCTTTCCGACTGGAGAATTACTCTGACTTTGGTGGCGTAAGCATTGGTAAACTGGCTGCCCGCTATTCAATCTCGAAAACCCTCTCAATTCGTGGATCGATAGCCAGTGGCTTCCGGGCTCCTTCGCTACAGGAATTGAACTACACGCATACGGCCACTGCTTTCGTACCGGATGCAAACGGCATTCCTCAGCCTCTGGATGTAACAACCTATCCAACCAACAGCACAGCGGCCCGCGTATTAGGCATCAAGGGGTTAAAGCAGGAGCAGTCCCGCACCTATGGTTTCGGCCTTACCTATCAGCCCGTTCGTGGTTTTGAAGTAACGGTAGATGCCTACCAGATCGATGTGGACAACCGTATTTTCCAAACCAGCTATTTCAACGCATCAGAAGTTGGCAATAACTATCAGGAAGTAATTGGCGATGGGGAGGCTCAGTTTTTCGTCAATGGAGCCGATGTACGCTCTAAAGGTATCGAGGTTGTTGGAAACTATACCCTTGACCTGCCCAAGTCAAAAAGCCTGACGTTCACCCTTGCTGCTATTCTCAGTAAAAACTCGGTTCTCAATCGGAAGTCGCTCAATCTGAACGTAGCGAATTTGTCCGAAGATCAGGTGGTTGAAAAATACCTGAGCCGGAATGTAATTGGTCAGTTTGAAACAGGAACCCCACGAACAAAACTGATCGCTTCTGTAGCCTATCGGTTTAACAAATTTGATGCGATGCTGCGTGGCACCTACTTTGGATCGGTTACTGAGCGGTCTACCTCTGCGGATAACGACGGCAATTATTATGATCAGACGTTTTCGGGACAGGCAATTTTTGACTTAAGCTTTGGCTATGCGGTAAACCGTACTCTAAAATTGTCGATTGGTGGCAGCAACATTCTTGATAAATACCCACAAATCCTCCGCCCGGAGAATCAGGGCTTTTATCTATACTCCAACAATCAGCAAGGGTCTAACGGTGCCTATTACTACGGTCGTGTGATGTTCAACTTCTAATTGCAATCCCAGCTATGAATCGATATTTCAATAAAAGAAGCATTCTCCCCCTCCTGGGTCTTATTCTATCGGCAGTCGTTTTCTTAAGTTCGTGTGAGCAAAACAAATACGAACCTAATACAACAGCAGCACCGGGTGGTGGCACTGTATCGACCTATAAATCATACTCGTTAACATCGGCAACCGGTGCCACAGTGTATGGGCGTGTGGTGTTCTATAAATACAACTCTTCCATTACACTGGTAGAGATGGGGCTTTATAACACAACATTAGGAGCATCCTACACCTCGTCTATTTATCAGGGCAAACTCGCCGATAAATTGACTACTGCCCTCAAACCACTGGATGCCATTAGTGGAGCTACAGGATCATTTTCCAGTAATAAGTATTTTACAATTAATGAAGCTGGCTTCTATGACAAGCTTGCTACCTACAGCGCCAATGTAAAAATACTATCCGGCACAACCGTAGTGGCCAATGGGGATATTGGGGCGAATGCAGCACCCGTTGCCCAGTCGAATTAGCAACTACTTAGAGAACGCCTGTACTCCAAAACAAACGCTCTGGCTCGGTCAGGGCGTTTTGTTTTGGAGTACATTGTCGAAGTTTTCTACTTTTCCAACAAGTTCGTACATTAGTTGCTCATTACCACCGTATCATGCATAGTACCCTTGTTGAACAAATTCTAGAATACCCTGATGCCTATCTTATCATGCAGGAAATCCAGGTTGTGTTAAATGAAGAGCGTAAAAAGCGCGAAGCGTTTTATAACGACATCACCGATGAATTCAAGGTTGAGTTCATCAATGGTGATATTGTGATGCATTCACCGGTCAAGAAAATGCATAATGAGGCCACTGGTTTGTTGTATCAATTACTTAATGTATATGTGATTCAACATAAGCTTGGCTTTGTTGGCATTGAAAAGATCATGACCGCGCTTACCCGAAATGATTATGAGCCAGACATCTGTTTCTTCAGTCGTCAGAAAGCTGATCAATTTGATCGTAAGCAAACCTTATTCCCGGCACCAGATTTAGTCATTGAAGTATTGTCAGACGGAACAGCCAAGCGTGACCGGGGAGTCAAATTTCAGGACTATCAGGCTCACGGTGTGGAGGAGTACTGGATTGTTGATGCCGATGAGTCCTTCATTGAGCAATATCATTTAGTAAATGGGCAGTACCAATTGATCCTAAAAGCAAGTGAAGGCAGCATCCGAAGTTTTGCCCTACCCGGCTTTACGATGCCCGTTCAGGCGGCTTTTGATGAAGAGACAAATATGCAAACAATGGCCTCTATTTTTCAAAGCCAACCCCCTGTTTAAAGCTCAGCTTACGGCTTATAAATCGTTAACTCGTCTTCTCCCACCATCTCCCGGCTTATCAATTTACTCTGTACTTCAGGTGCTTTCACGCCCTTACCCAGCATCAGCTGGCTGCGGAAGACCCGCATCTCGTCCCACAAACCAGCTTCGATAAACGACTCCAGGAGCGTAGCCCCGCCCTCCACCAAAACCGACTGAATCTGGCGGTGGTGAAGGTCTTGTAATAAGTGAACGAGCGAAAGAGTGAATGAGTGAATGACCTTGGGGCGCTCTTTTATTACCTGACCTTCTCTTTGATGATACACAATGGTAGGTTGAGAGCCATCGAACAGATTTAGGCTTTTATCCAGCGAAAGCTGATTATCAATCACAATACGCGTCGGATTCTTGCCCGGCCATAGGCGCGTATTTAGCCGGGGGTTGTCGGCACGGGCAGTGTTGGTGCCAACCAGTATACCATCTTCTTCGCTTCGCCAACGGTGAACCAGTCGATTGGCTAAATCACCAGATATTTTAACGGGCATTCCACCTTCTGCGCCAATAAAGCCATCGGCGGTTTCTGCCCATTTCAGGATGATGTAAGGGCGTTTCTTTTCAAAGAAGGTAAAGAATCGTGCATTCAGTTCACGACCTTCTTCGACCAGAACACCAGTTTCAACAGGAATGCCAGCTGCTCGTAATTTGGCAAAACCGTTGCCCGCTACCAGCGGATTCGGGTCGTCATTACAGCAAACTACGCGTCCAATCTGTTTTTCGATGAGCAGATCCGCGCAGGGAGGCTGTTTGCCGTAATGAGAACAGGGTTCTAATGTTACGTAGGCCGTACTCTCGGGCAGCAGATGTACGTCTTCAGGTCGAACCGACAGTAGTGCATTTCGTTCCGCATGTGCTTCACCATACCGCTGGTGCCAGCCTTCCCCAATGATTCGGGGTGTTTTGCCCGCAGCCTCGTGTACAATCACACAGCCAACCATTGGGTTTGGGCTAACATGACCCCGACCAAGGGTAGCTAATTCGAGAGCACGACGCATGAATTGGTTCATAGTTTGTAGCGAGTTCGTTCATGGTTTACGATTTATGGTTTACGCTGGGCTATTGCTACGATGCACGCACGCGTCTTTTATTCATGCGCCAGCTACCATAAACCACAAACCGTAAACTGAATACCGTAAACTTCCCTATTTTTGACAAAATTACTCGACAGAACCCAATGGCCACCGCCAAACCTCTATACGATCGCCTAAGTAAGAATATTACAGCCTACCCACCCGAAGAAGCACGGGAAATGGCCTTTATGTTGCTTGATCATTATTTCGGGCTACGCAAAACGGATATATTGACAGACAAACCGCTGCCACCGAATCGTACCGAACCCGATTGGTTTAAGATTCTGGAGCGACTGAACCGCCAGGAGCCTATTCAGCATGTTATTGGCACAACCATTTTCTGCGGCTTAGAATTCGAGGTATCGCCCGATGTGCTGATTCCCCGGCCCGAAACCGAAGATTTAGTAAGGCTCATTATGCACGACTTTGCCGACCGTACCGACGATGTACCCATTGTTGATATCGGCACGGGCAGTGGGTGCATTGCCATTACCTTAGCTCGTTTCCTGCCACAGTCGGTTGTAACAGGCTGGGATGTTTCCGATGAAGCCCTCACACTGGCCCGACGAAATGCAGAACATCTGAACGCCGACGTTACCTTTGAGATTCAGGACATCCTGAATGTGCCGACCGATTTCAGTCGTCGGTTCGATTGTGTGGTGAGTAACCCACCCTACGTAACCCGTTCAGAAGCTGCTGATATGCATCGTAATGTACTGAATTACGAGCCCGATCTCGCTCTGTTCGTGGAAGACAACGACCCGCTGGTGTTTTATAAAGCCGTTGCCGATTTCTGCGTTCGTCACCTAACCAAAGATGGGTCCTGTTACGTTGAAATCAATGAGCGGTTCGGTGATGCAACCCGGCAGGTGTTTGCCGATCGGGGCTTCACAAAAATTCAGGTCTATAAAGATATTCACGGCAAGGATCGAAGCATCCGGGCAACGTTTTAAACGTCATTGGTAGTCATTAGGTGTCATTTACGGTCATTCGTTACTTCAGCATTGACTAACCATCTAATGACCAAAAATGACACCTAATGACTATTAATGACCAAAAACTAATGCAGCCAACCACTTCCTTCACCTACCATACAAAAATCCGCGAGGTATTCAGTGAGATGAGCCAGGTAGTGGTTGGGCAGGAACGCCTGCTCAATCGGTTACTCATTGGCTTGTTTACAGGCGGACACATCTTACTGGAGGGCGTTCCTGGCTTAGCAAAAACACTGACGATCAACACGCTGGCCAAGGTTCTTGAATTAGATTTTCAACGCATTCAGTTTACCCCCGATCTACTACCCGCCGACCTGATTGGCACGATGATTTTCAATCAGAAAACAGCTGAATTTGAGGTAAAACAAGGGCCTATTTTTGCGAACCTGATTCTGGCAGATGAAATTAACCGTTCTCCTGCCAAAGTTCAGTCGGCTCTGCTCGAAGCGATGCAGGAAAAGCAGGTTACCATCGGCGAAGAAACCTTTGTACTGGATCGCCCTTTTTTGGTACTAGCCACGCAAAACCCTGTGGAGCAGGAAGGTACTTATCCGCTGCCAGAAGCTCAGGTAGACCGATTCATGATGAAAGTCTTTGTCGATTACCTGAACAAAGACGATGAACTGGAAGTCATGCGCCGGATGTCGAACATGAATTTCGATTACGAAGTACAGCCCGTACTGGGGAAAGAAGAACTGGTAGCCATTCGCAACGAAATCAATGGTATCACTATCTCCGAAACGCTCGAACGCTACATCATCGAGTTGGTTTTCGCCACCCGCCGACCGCTGGAATATAACCTCCGCGATGAATCCCGGTATATTCAATTCGGTGTATCGCCCCGGGCCAGCATTAATCTGAATCTGGCAGCGAAAGCGCTCGCTTACTTCGACCGGCGGGACTATGTACTACCCGAAGATATCAAAGAAGTGGCCCCAGATGTATTCAACCACCGAATCATGCTCAACTACGAAGCCGAAGCCGATGGGGTTACGACCTTACAGATCATCGACTCTATATTGCGTAAAGTAGCGATTGGTCGGTAAAGGCAAATGAACGGAGAAATCCTGTCCGGTGTTTTGGTTTTGATGCTTTAACCGCTCATGAAACCAACGTACCTCTTCCTTCTTATTGCCGCCTTCGTAGCCGGAACGCTCTGGCTCTACGGGGCTTATGTAGCGAAACCCCGCCCTCCTCACAAACGCCCTGCGGGTGCAACCTCACCCGGCGACCGTCGCGTTGAAAAGACGGATGCGGACTGGAAGAAAATCCTTCCCAGATCAGTGTATACCATTACCCGAAAGCAGGGTACCGAGTGGCCGGGCAGCAGCGAGTTGACCGATGAACACCGGCAGGGCGTTTATGCCTGCGTCTGCTGCCACAACCCGTTATTTCGCTCTGTTACCAAATTTGATTCGCACACAGGGTGGCCGAGTTTCTACGCACCAATCGTCCCAAATGCGATTTATAATGAAGCGGATGGCAATCGAACAGAAGTCCGCTGCTCGGTCTGTGACGCGCATTTGGGTCATGTATTTAACGACGGCCCGGAGCCTACCGGCCTTCGCTATTGCATGAATGGCGTGGCGTTGGTGTTTGAGCCTGGGAAGTAAAGCCATACCAGCTGATAATATCAGATTTCCAATTCGCGAATTGCAAATTCTGCGTGCCCTGTTTGTTATGATCAGAACTGGAAATAAATGAACTGGTTCGAGGAGAAAACACCGAAGAGGTAGGTCATGAACGTGATCAGCGCGAATAAAATCGCGAATCGGGCGGTACTGCGTGTTGGGATGGTCAGATAAAAATATTCCTTCACTAACAGGAATACGATCAGGAAAATACTGAACCACATTTCCACCGAATTCATCGGGCTATTAATCTGGTCACGGATAGACAAGGTGGCAATTTGTTTCAGGATCAGGAATGCATCGCTCAGGCTGCGGGCTCGGAAGAACACCCATGTCAGCATAATCAGTACGAAGGTGATGAGCGTGTTAACAACCACCCGCACCGGCGATTTTCGGCTTAGGGTATCATTAACGGGAGAGGTTACCAGGCTCGGGGGTGTTGTTGAAAAGCCCATTTTTGCCAATAGCTTGTCGCGCAGAACGGCAAGAATCTGGTAGAGGCCATTCAGGCCACCCCAAATCACGTACGTCCAGTTGGGACCATGCCAGAGGCCGCTGGCCAGAAACACGATCAGCATATTGAGGTACTGCCGAAATTCACCTTTGCGGTTTCCGCCCAGCGGAATATACAGGTAATCCCGGAACCAGGTCGAGAGCGAAATATGCCAGCGTCGCCAGAACTCCGAAATAGATTGCGCAATATAGGGCGTTCGGAAGTTTTCCATGAGATCGAACCCCATAACCCGTGCAGCCCCGATTGCCACGTCGGAATAACCCGAAAAATCACAGTAAATCTGGAACGTATAGAAAAACGTAGCGGCCAGGAGTGTCAGGCCATTCTGCTCGGACGGATTGCCGTAGCTATAATCAACGAGCATAGCCAGTCGGTCGGCAATAACGAGCTTTTTAAAGAGCCCAAAGGCCATCTGCATAAGCCCAGCCTTTACATTCTCAACATCGTACTTGAAGTAATCGTGAAACTGCCACAGTACGTTTTGAGGCCGCTCAATCGGACCAGCTACCAACTGCGGGTAGAACATCACGTAAAGGGAGTATATGCCGAAATGTTTCTCCGCTTTCTGATTCCCCCGGTACACTTCAATAGTATAGCTCATAGCCTGAAATGTGTGGAACGACAGACCAATGGGGAGAATACTCATGTTGTCTTTATAGGACGCTATGCCACTTTGTCCGAACACATGCAGTACCTGTACAAATACCCGGTTTACCAGCCTTGTAACGGTTTCGGCAATGTGCGGCATCTGAAACGCATCGAACAAGGCCGCAATGTTTTCCGTAAAGAAACCGAGGTATTTGAAAAACGCCAGAATACCCAGGTTGGATATCAGCGATAGAATTAACAGCCATCGGCGGGCTTTTCCGCTTGATTTCTCGATCCAGATACCAGCAATGTAATCTATGACAATGGTTAGAAACAGAATCAGGATATAGGTCGGCTGGAATACCATGTAGAAATAGCAACTGGCTACTAACAACAACATCCACCGGCCTTGCCACTTCAGGCTGAAGTAGCTCAGGGTAACGACAATAAAGAACAGTAAAAATTGTAGTGAATTAAATAACATTCTCCTGCGGTTTCTGACCGTTTAAGCCTTGAATGGGTTGACGTTGTTGCTGGCGAATAACCTCACGGACAACGTAGAGCGGACGACCTTTGGCCTGAAAAAATATTCGCAATACATATTCGCCAATCAGCCCCAGGGCAATCAGCTGTATTCCACTGAACAGAATAATGAAGAATAACAGGGCCGTAAAGCCCTGTGGCACATCATGGTAAACAAATCGTTTGATGAGCGTCTGAATCAAATACAGCCCGGCAATTCCCAAGGTAAACATACCCATCCGGGTGATGATCTTGACGGGATATTCGCTGAAGTTAAAAATTCCATTATAGGCCAGTCGCTGGAGCATTTTGAAGGAGTATTTCGACTCCCCCGCCTGGCGGGCATCCCGTTCATATTCGAAGCCCGTCTGCCGGAACCCAATCCAGCTTCGCATTCCCCGAATGAACCGGCTTTCTTCAGGCATCTGGTTCAATACATCGGCCACCCGGCGACTGATGAGTGAAAAATCACCGCTATCCAGCGGCATATCAACGTAGGAAATTGATCGCATAAACCGATAGAACAAGGCGTAGGCTGATCGTTTAAACCAGTTTTCCTTCCGCTTCTTCCGAACGGCATACACTACATCGTAACCCTCCTTGTATTTTTGGTAGAAATCCGTCAGTAATTCAGGAGGGTCCTGTAAATCACCATCAATAATAAATAGAGCTTCGGTAGCGCAGGCTCTGGCAATACCTGCGGTGAGCGCAATCTGGTGACCGTAGTTGCGGGACAGAAATATGCATTGATACCGGCTGTCGGTCAGGGCCAGTTGCTGCATCTGTACGGCCGTATCATCTCGGCTCCCATCATCAATCAGTACGACTTCAATAGTCAGGGGCGAATTCTCCATCACGGCATTCAGCCGCGCAACAAGCCGCGGGAACGACTCGGTTTCGTTGAACAGCGGAGCAATAATTGAAATCTGAGGATTTGGCAAAACAATAGCTAGTGAGTCAGTGGCAGAATTAGCAAAAGTAAGCTTTTTTGACATTGGGGGGAGAAAACTCACTAGTTTCTTAAGGAGCGGTCACGATCTGATCGCCAAATTAGCCAGGTATCTTACTCTCAAAATCAGCCAGAATATTCACCCAATAGCATACCAATCAGCTTGCTACTCTGAAGCGATAAGTAGGTTAGAGTCAATTTTTGTATAGCCAGATTTAGATGGCTTGCCAGTTTGTTGGTTGGTTTTTTAGCAAACCCAGCGTTTTTTCTTCTACCGTATCAGGCAAAAAATTGATGCGTTCGTCAATTATAAATTCTGGCCGGTTTTTAATTTCATCAAAAATCGAACTAATATATTCACCCAGTACACCGATCGTAAGCATCTGTATTCCCCCAAAAAACATAATTACAATGAGCAATGATGCCCATCCATGTACAAGCTGATTAGGCAGAAAAATAATATTATACACTACCCAACCCAACAGCACCATAGCTATTCCAACGCTGATTACGCCCAGCGATGAAGCCATTCTAAGTGGTTTATGGCTAAAATAGAGTAGACTCGTGTGAGCAAACTTCAACATTTTGCCCAGCGAGTATTTTGTCTTTCCAGCAAATCGTTCTGCTCTCTGGTAATAGATGGGCTCCTGTTTGAAACCTACCCAGCTAATCAGCCCCCGGATGTATTTATTGTGCTCGGATAGCTGGTTAAAGGCGTTAATAATTTTGCGGTCGATAAGTCGAAAGTCACCCGTATCGGCTGGCAAGGGCACTTCAGCTAAATAATTGATGATCCGGTAAAAAGCCTTGGCAGTCAGTTTTTTAAAATAGGTTTCCCCCTCCCGGTTGCTCCGTACCGCATAGACTACATTACAGTCTTTTTCTTTCCAAAGCTTCACCATATCAGGAATCAGCTCGGGAGGGTCCTGCAAATCTGCATCAATAATCACAGCCACTTCGCCCCGACAGTTAGCAATGCCTGCCGAAACAGCCGGTTGATGTCCGAAATTTCGGGAAAACGAAATAATACAGATGTTGGGATCTTCTGCCGCCATGATTTTCAGGATGGGCAGAGTCGCATCACGACTTCCGTCATTAATGAAGATCAATTCATAACGCGTAAAATGGGCTTGCATCACCTGCGTCAGCCGGGTATACGTCTCGCTAAGTACCTGCTGTTCGTTATAGCAGGGAATGATAACGGAGACAAAGGAAGAGTACATCGGCATCTCGTTCATGATGGTACAAGTTTATCTAAGTAAGTTTCCCAGTCTACCGGATCGTAATATGTTGATCAAGGTATTGAATAGCTGGGCCAGACACGGGAGTCATTAAAATACCTAATTGATAGGTACCAGGATAGAGCGAGGTTTTCAATAACTGTGCTCTCAACGTAGGCACTTTACGCCCCAGAAAAAAAGACGTAGGGTTAAATAATGTTGGAACTGGAAAGAGGTACGTTCGTTCAGTTGATTTTGCAATAAAACAGGCATTCGTCAGGTGTTCTGGTACCGGCAATCCCTCTGTCTGAACGGAAAAGAAGTCAGGCTGTTCATCAATAAGCAGGTTAATTGAGTGAATGGGATGACCAGCAGCCGGTTTCAGTAAATCCTGTTCGTATGGGGTATAGAACGCAGGAGGATAGTTATAGAATCCTATGGCAACGGCACTGTCCATCCACCATTTTGCCGCAGGGGCAAACGGCGTTCCCAGGGTTGCCCCTAAGCCTACGCCATTGTGTTTTTGGTTAAAGGAGAAGGCCTCAAACATTTGCTTCCGTTCGGCCACGCGGGTCCAGCTTTGAAAATACATGGCGCACCACACCGTGATCCCAAGAGCTAGTCCGGCCGTTATCCATTTTCGCTGAATTTCCCAGGCACTAAACTCACTCAATGCGTTCAGATATAGCAAAATAGCGAACAGTGAAGAATACATGGTGTAGTTACTGATCAGCATTACCGAGTACCCAAATCGGGGGCGCAGAAAGGCAATAATGACGGCATTGATCAAGATAAACCCGTAAGCGCCAACCAGAAAATTACGGCGAACAGCCCTTGCATCCGGCTGAGTAGTTGCCTGGGGCCATGGCAACAGCATACGTTTTAGCATCCATAGCAATAGTCCGGTCAGTCCAAATCCGGCTAACGTGGGGAGAATGCTTCTGGGTAAGATGGGCGCAGAAGGAAAAAAGTCGAGCAGTGCACCTGAAAATGTAAAAAAGCCTAAAAACACCAGATGCGGATGTTGCAAAAAGAATGACATGCTGGTGTCGTTGCCCTGTGAGTTGGCAAAACCATGTACATACAGAAGTATAGTAACAGCACCGAAACCTATCCAAAAGGCAGCTTCTTTAAAACGACGTTGTACAAGTAGCGTTGCAGCCCCGCTTACCCATCCAAACAGGCCGCTACTCATAGAAAAAGACGCAAGTATTTCGATACATAACGCCCCACTTAATCGCCCGGCACCCGGCTTAGCTAACAGATAAGCCACCGCAAACACCAAAGCAACAGTCGTTTGATGTTGAAAGCTTGTTACTGCCGACAGCGTAATCAGGTAATACTGAGGATGTAGCAGCAATAGTACCACAGGCAAAAAAGCGATGAGTGGTACTTTTATGGTTTTGAAGACACGGTAGAAAATAAAGAGAGTACCTACAAGCCATACTGACGCTATCAAAATCAGCCAGCGAAAATTGACACTTCCCGTCAGAGCTTGCATTCCAGCCGCTACTAATTTAGCAAACAGGATGCGATGTTCATTATTAGGTTTAAGTAGCCACTCTAGTTTAGTCAATAGGGAATCAGCATGAAGGAAGCTAAACTGAAAGTAGATGAACGATTCCATGTCATCCATCCAGGGAATATCAGCCGCATATGCAAAGAGAAAAGCCCAAAAACAAACAATTGGTACGAGAATTAAAAAAGGGGCACTTTGCTGAAGCGACCTGGATTTGTACGTCATAGTATTGAAAGGATAGTAGTCAGCCTACTTGAATGACCATTTTCCAAAACTGGATACCATTTCAATGCTAAGTAGAGAACTCATGCATTAGTGGCAAGATGAATAAAAAGATTGAAATTTTAGGGCACAAATTTATAAAAAAATCTTTCTATTTAGTTTATTAATTGATATCTATCGTCTATGATTAACCTTGTCAATAACTACTACTTTCGTCTGCTTATTGACTCAGATTAGCTGCCCACATAATGTAATTTTCATAAAAAAAATAAATTGGCAACACTGATTCCAGGCAAACTCTAGAGCGTATGATAAACGCAATAGGCCTGTTCAATTGAGCTTGATGTTCAATTGAACAGTAAGGTACTTAATAATAACTTGACCCCGGGATTAAAAATGCCTTAAAGAATCTTCGCAGAGGAGCATCGCTGTGCCAAAATAAACTATATCTATCCCAGCTTCATGTTAATAATAACAGGCATTAAGCAAGTGAAGTAACTATTGGTAACTACAAAATTTAATGAGAATTAACTACTCATTCGTAGAGTGTCCACAAGGAAACAAAGCTGGACGTTTTTACTCGTGCTTTTTACTAGTCCATAGAGGCTTTATACGATACTTTCCAATCGGTAGCAGCTTAGTTTCTTGATGTTGAGGGTATATTCGGCATTCCTTTATTCGGGAACGGTCAGGGTTTGGTTACTAAACCGAATAGCAGGTTCGCTACTCGACGGAATCAAAATACCTACTCGATAGCGCCCCGGTGCAACCGTTGGGTTAATAATTTCAGCCTTAATAGTCCGAATGGGGCGATTCAAATAATAATTAGAAAACGTATAAGGAAGTTCGGACGGAAAAAGGTAGGTCCGCTGTGCTGATTGGAGCACAATCGCAGCCTCAGTAATCGGCTGAGGGAGCACATTGTAGTCAGTTTCCGCTATGTAGCTATATCCACCACCCGATATGTGTAGTTTTAGGCCTGGATCGGATTTCATTTGTGGCAACGACATTAGCTGTGATTCGTATGGCGTATAATAGGCTTCAGGATACTGATAAATGCCCCTCCGAATCGTTTCATTCATCGTGCGCTGAGCCAGATCTAAAAAAGGACTCCCCCAGCTTGGCCCAAGTCCTGTTTTATTGTGTTTCTGATTAAAGGTATAGGTTAGCAACTGATGCTTCCGATAGGCTATTTTCGGTAAATTCACTAGATACCAGTTACCCCAGACCACCAAACTAATCAATAGGCTAAGCAAAACCCACTGGTTGAGCACGGCTACTGGTTCTGACCGGCGTTCGCTCAGTATATTCAGATAGAGCAGAATCACGAGTACTGCCGGATAAATCATATAGTTGCTAATCAGCATCACATCATAGCCAAAACGAGGGCGTAGAAAGGCTACGATTACGGCATTGATCATCAGAAAGATATAGCAGCCTGTAAAAAAATACCGGCGTTTCCAAAGTGCTTTCGTTGCCCGATTTGTGGTTTCGTAGGTGCCGATCCGCCTACCAAGCAAAGGTTCATTCATCCTCCAAAGCAGCCCCAGTAGAGTCAGGATAATAACGAAACCCGCCAGCGTTGGCAGCACACTTCGCCAGAGAATATCGGCTTTGGAAAATAAGTCGAATAGGCCACCTGTAAAGGTAAAAAAGCCAAAGAATACCAGATACGGGTAGTTTAAAAAGAAAGAAACACTGTTTTCATTACCCTGCCCATTCGGGAAATCATGAAAGTACAAGATGATTGTGGCGATGCCTACTACAAGCCAGATAATCAACCGAATCCACTGCCGCTGCAAGGCTAGTAACACGGCTCCAGCTATCCACCCAAACAGCCCATTGCTCATTGAGAGCGATGTCAATATCTGTACACCCAATGCAATTCCAAATCGGTTGCGCTCACCACTTGCTACTAAATAAATGGTTAAAAAGGACATCATAATCACCACCTGATGCTGCATAGCAGTGATGGCCCACATACTGGTAAGGTAATATTGGGGTTGAAATAATAGAAATGAGACAGGTACAAACGCCATCAGAGGTAGATTCATTGACCGGAATACGCGGTAAAACAAACCCAGGAGCCCCAAAAGGAAGGTAAAGGCGGCAAAAATCAGCCAACGATAGCTCACGATACCCGTCAATTTATAAAGGGCTAGCGTGATTAATTTTCCCATCAGAATCCGGTGTTCGTTGTTGGGGCGAATTAACCAGTCAAGTTTTTCGCTAAGGGTAGGCGCATCGATATAACCGATAATAAAACTCAAAAACGCATCTATATCATCAATCCAGGGAACATTGACCACATAGGCTACCAAAATCACGCAAAAGCATAGAATGGGGATGCCAACCAATACGGAAGCCAACATTCGCAACCGATCAGATTGTAGTAAGTGAGAGCTAGGTAGAGACGTTAAGTTCATAAAATTACGGTGCCTATGGTTTGGGCTTCTCCGCCAATATGATCGCTTTTTTGTGAAAATAATCAGCCCAGCAACGATTCCATAGGTACTTGGGATCGGCATGGATATCTTCCAGAAATAAGGAAACTGGGTAGTGGCTCAAGGGCGCAAGCAGACTTGTCTGATCACTGGACTTGGCTAGTTGCGCATACCGTTGTTCCATTTCACGGTTGTATTGGGCTGCCCGCCCGCTCAGCCAGTCACTGTACACAACAGGCAGTACTGGCCCGACCGACGCAGACGCTAATGCCCAGACCAACAAGACATATACAACAGAACGGGCATTTGTCAGTAAACGATCGGGTTGAAGACGCGGGCGCAAAAACGCCACCCAAAGCGTTAAGTTATATATCCAACTAAGCCAAAAGGTCAGGTTCACTACATTGATCAGGCGAGGAATGGGCGCAATTCCAACACCGTAAAAATGCAATGAGATCAGGGCTAGAATCGTGGCAAAGCCGTGCAACATGCCCAGTAAAGGGTGTACACGCAGATAAGAAGGTAAGCCCGACGTTGATGACCCGGCCAACCGCGGCCCTGTAAGTTGCCAGGCAAGGGGTAGGTACAACAGTGAAAGCGGCAACCAGGGTGTTCGAACGACTTGCTGAGCAATATAAGGAGCCATATACCGCAATGAAGAAATCAGCGTCAACGGAATATTGCTGCTATTAGGATTGCCTCCCAGCCGAATTGCATTGCCAGGAGCTTTCATCAGGTAATACACCGATACACCAGCTACTACAAATAAACAAACGATCGTCACGGACAGCCGCCGACGCTGAATCAAGTCAACGAATGCTATCAGCCCTAATACCGACAGCATCAATACCATAGTCATCTCACTCGACCCAATAATGGCAGTCACCAGCAGACTCTCCACCAATAAATAACCCGGTTGAAATCTAAATCCCTGTCGCTGGTGAGCCAGCATAGTAGCCAGTATCAATAGAAACAATGCACTTGAGAGGCCGTAACTAGCCAAGCCGGTATACCAGTACAAATATTCGGGAATACTGGCCAACGTTGCCATAAAGCCAATAAACAGTCCAGCAGCCAGGGCTACCCTACTACTTGTTCCAGCCACCCGATACAGCCATTGGCTGGCGAGTGCATAGAAGCTTCCCATCAATAAAGCTAAAAAAATGACAGGCACGACTTTGTAGCCCCCAAACCAGCCAATTACCAGTGGATTGGTATGAACAATAAAATTGTGAAAGAAACGCCCTGTCCAGCCATCGTAATACAACTGTTGTGCTTCCCAGAAACCATATTGCATGGCCGTATTGGCAAAACAATAATCGTCGGTTGGGGATGGGTGATTAAAGGTTGCCAGCGCAATGAGTGGTACGATTAACACGCCTACAAAAGCAAGTAACAAACTAGTAACGACACGCAGCAACGGCATGGATTCGGGCATAATAACGGGTATAGTCAGGTGGGTAAAGTGGCTTGTGTTTTGGTAAATCGGCTATTCAGAAATGGATACGCCAATACGGCCACCAGAATCACAAGTGTGCCACCATAAAAGCCAAGGGTCATTCGTTCTGTATCGCCAAAAATCAATACGGCGAGTAAGATCCCATAAACCGGCTCCAAATTTACGGTTAATACAGCCATATACGGTGAGAATTTTCGCAACAGGCCTACGCCTACTGTATAAGCATATACGGTACACACCAGGGATAATACCAGCAGCCAGCCCCATTGCATCAGGGAGTCTGGTACATACTGAACAACATGATTCACATCGGGTGGAGCACTCGCCCTAACAATCAGCCACAGGATAAGCGCCCCCACCGACGCACCAATCATCTCGTAAAAGGAGATAACCAGGGCGTTGTATCGCTGGGTAAAGCGGCTATTTATGATTGTAAAAAGGGAAGACAACATGGCCGAAAATACCGCAACCAGTAACCCTACGACCTTATCGAACTCAAAACGAAAAATAAGGTAAAGGCCTGCCATGACCACAGCCCCCAATATAACTTCAATGGTTCGCACCCGCCGACGTAATACGAGGGGTTCCAGCACACTAGCCCAAAGCGAGCTGGTGGCCATACCCGCCAGACAAACCGAGACGTTGGCTAAGCGAGCCGCCATAAAAAACATAACCCAGTGCAGCCCAATCAGTCCTCCCGTTGCCAGTAATCGCCAGCGATCAGTTGGGGAAACCAGCAAGCTCTGTCGACGTCCGAGTAATACGAATCCCATACCCACTACAGCCAGCAGTGTACGGAATAACACCACCGCCGATGCATCGAGTGGGGCCAATAACTTACCCAGAATAGCCGTAAATCCCCAGATCAAGACAATGAAATGGAGTTGCAGATAATCTGTAATGGAAGGCTTATAAGACATAAATTAGCGAATGAATAATGGATAATGTACAATGAATAATGGGTGCTTACTGGCCATTATTCATTGTACATTATCCATTATTCATTAATTCTACCTCGGTATGGTATTATACAGCAATACCCCGATGCAGGCAAAAATAGCGTTTGGCAACCAAACTGCCACAATTGGATTGAGGTTACCGGATTCCGCAATGCCTTTGGCCAGCATAAAAAACAGCAGGTACGTAAAGGCCAGAATGAATCCCAAGGCCACCTGCCAGCCCACCCCCCGCCGACTCTTTCGAGCCGACATAATAACCCCAATAACCGTCAGAATAATAATGGCAAAAGGGCGGGTATCCCGGCTGTATTTCTCAATTAAATAAGTCTCAACCCCATCAGCACCACGACTTTGCAGTAACTCGATACGCTTGTTAAGTTCGGGACGGGTGAGGGTTTCGTAAAGGTTAAAATCGGAGCTGAAGTCGTCGGGTTTCAGGTTTAGTGTCGTGTCCATACGCGTACCAGGAGTTAGGGACTCGTGCAGACCGTTTATATCCCTGATTTTGTAATCCACAATGGCCCATTTCTTCTTCTTGGCATCCCATTCGATGTGATCAGCGGTGAGTTTTTGCTTAAGTTGATTGCCTTCTACCCGCTCCAGGGTAAACTTATAGCCCGTGTTGCTCAGGTTATTGTAGCTCTCCAGATAGGCATAGGTGTTAGGGGCAATTTTCAAATGCACATTCCGGCCAGAGTAAGTAAACGAATCATTGATGTATTTTATCTCGAAGGCAATCCGGGTTTTGTTGGCTTTCGGAATCACATAGTTTACCATAAAATAGGTTGCTACGGCCAATACCGATGCCCCCAATACATACGGAAACAGGAAGCGAATGAAACTAACGCCCGTACTCAGAATAGCAATAATCTCGGTTCGGGCTGCCAAGCGGGAGGTGAGAAAAACCGTGGCGATAAAGACCATTAGCGGGCTGATGTAGTTGGCCCAGTACGGAACAAAATTCAGGTAATAATCCCACAGAATTTCGTTGCCAGGGGCATGCGTCTTATGAAAGTTGTCCACCTTTTCGGTGTAGTCGATCATCACAACCACCAGCACAATCACCATGACGACGAAGATGTAGGTCTGAAGAAAACGTTTGAGTATATAAGCGTCTAATAGTTTCATAAATCTTTTAAAGGTTTACGGTATTCCGTTTGTGGTATTCGGTGGCTTGCGCATGAGTATTGCTTTCGCGTCAGCCACCGAATACCACAAATTGAATACCGTAAACTAATTCACCAATAAATTTTTCGCAACTTCGTGGCTAACGAACACCGTCTGACCGCTAGTGATCTGAACCAGTACCGATTTGTCGAAGACGTTGATTTGGTTAACTGTTACGGTACAGCCGAGGGTTAAATTCGAGTGATCGAGGTGTTTCAGAAATTCAGGTGAGTGTTCAAGCACTGCCATCAGGCAAACGTCCTCCCCCATTTCCACTTCCGACAGTTTACGATACCCCGTTTCGGGCATCTGACCGGCGGGCGTTGGAATGGGATCGCCGTGTGGATCAAACTGTGGGCAGCCTAAATACGTATCTAACCGTGCTACTAAATCTTCTGAACGTATGTGCTCTAATTCTTCCGCAATATCATGGACTTCATCCCAGCCAAATCCGAGTTTCTGGACCAGAAAAACTTCCCAGAGCCGATGTCGCCGGATTACCTGTAGCGCAAGTCGTTCTCCCTCCTCCGTTAACCGAACGCCCTGGTATTTTTTGTAATGAATCAGCTGTTTATCAGCAAGTTTACGTAACATATCCGTTACCGAAGCGGCCTTTGTTGCTGTCATCTCCGCCAATGCATTCGTGCTCACCTCCCCCTGCCTACGATTGGCAAGTGAATAGATCATCTTCAGGTAATTTTCTTCGGTGAATGATTGCATGGACTAGGGCTACTTATGCAGAACGGCAAAAGAAATCAAAACAGTTTGCTTACAAAGGTAGTTTTTATGTTAAACTTTCTAAAAATTTAGACTAGTCTAAATTTTTATTTCAATAATGCTTATATTTGATACGTTATGGGTGAGCTTTACTATTCGTAACCTACTCAACATTGCTTACATCTATGGAGGCAACCAATACGCAAACGAAAAACTGGCGGCAGGAGTCTAGTGAAAACTCATTAGCCGATGTACATAGCTCTGTTCACGTACCCGTAGGAGCGGGTTTTTTCAAAACATTGCGGGCTTACGCAGGTCCCGGTCTGATGGTCGCTGTGGGGTATATGGACCCTGGCAACTGGGCTACCGATATTGCAGGGGGCGCACGATATGGTTATAAACTATTATCGGTTGTACTGATTTCCAACCTGTTTGCCATCCTGCTTCAGCACTTAGCCTTAAAATTAGGAATTGCTACCGGCCGAGACCTTGCTCAGGCTTGTCGTGACCACTTCAGCCGCCCGGTTGGGTTTGGCTTATGGGCACTAGCCGAAATTGCCATAGCCGCCTGTGATCTGGCTGAAGTTATTGGTTCAGCCATAGCCTTAAACCTGCTGTTTGGTCTGCCATTGACCGTTGGTGTT
This sequence comes from Spirosoma migulaei, assembly GCF_054776855.1. Classification (NCBI taxonomy): domain Bacteria; kingdom Pseudomonadati; phylum Bacteroidota; class Cytophagia; order Cytophagales; family Cytophagaceae; genus Spirosoma; species Spirosoma migulaei. Next base: position 222,420 of record NZ_BAAHBG010000022.1, read on the forward strand.
CTCATTACGTCGCTGGATGTCCTATTACTTCTGTACCTACAGAACAAGGGGTTTCAGGTACTCGAACGCATCGTGGCCAGTCTGATCTTCCTGATCATTGGTTGTTTCGGGTATGAATTGCTGGTTTCGCAGCCCAATGTAGGCGATGTTATTTCGGGCCTGGTGCCGCATACGGATGTCATAACGAATCCGGGCATGCTTTACATTGCCATCGGGATTTTGGGCGCTACGGTTATGCCCCACAACCTGTATCTGCACTCCAGCATTGTACAAACCCGCGATTTTGGGCGTAATGATGTGGGGCGAAAGTCGGCGATTAAATTCGCGACTATCGACTCCACCGTCTCACTGTTTCTGGCGTTTTTCATCAATGCCGCTATCCTGATTTTGTCGGCGGCAGCGTTCCATTTTTCGGGTAATCAGCAAGTTGCGGACATTACGGACGCGCATCGGCTCCTCGACCCAATTCTGGGGGTTAAGCTGGCGGGTATTCTGTTTGCAGTTGCCTTATTAGCCTCGGGCCAAAACTCTACGCTGACAGGTACGCTGGCGGGCCAGATCGTGATGGAAGGTTTTCTGAATTTACGAGTAAAGCCCTGGGTACGTCGGTTAATTACACGCCTGGTTGCAATTGTCCCTGCTTTCGTAGTCACGATTCTGTACGGCGAACATGGCACCAGCGAACTGCTGGTGTTTAGTCAGGTCATCCTCTCCCTTCAACTCAGCTTTGCCGTTGTGCCTCTGGTGCAGTTCACGAGCGATAAAGCGAAGATGGGTCGGTTCGTCAATCCGGTTTGGCTAAAGACGTTGTCGTGGGCGGTGGCCGCCCTGATTATGGGACTTAATGGGTATTTGCTTTGGGATACGATTGTTTAATACCCCTTTGGTATCTTATAGTCCAGTTTATAGATCCGGTGCTGATTTTCCTGATCCCCAAACGTCGTTACAGACATATAAAGCGCGTTTGACGGATTGTGTGAGGAACTGAGTAATCGTACCTCATGCTTTGTTCCGTCAAATTCAATGACCCGAGCCCAGGTTTTTCCAGCATCTTTTGTGCACATCAGCAAACTTTTGGCCTCTCCTGACAGGCAGCTATAGGAGGCAGCCCAAATCTCGTGACCAGTCAATGATTGCCGGGCAACCATGTTCATGACTGGACTTCGGCGGTAAGGATCGAGTAATACCAGTTTTTTAAATTGTTTACCGTCGGAGGTTCTGACAATAAAATTGGTTCCGCCTAAATAATCACTCCCAAATAGAACCGTCTCGTTTGTTTCAGCCATCGACGTGTATCCGCCCGTTTGGTGATGGTATTTATTGATGAGCTGCCATCCATGCTGTTGCTTTTTTGCCTGCTTATCAAAGTGAGTCAAGGTTTCGTTCTTCCACATCTGCTTTTTATTATCACCATCGGTCAGTAAAACTGCCTTTAATCGGGTGCAATATTTAACCAGATGGATGTGCTTATTCACGCCCTGGTGCTTCAGAAAATCAGATACGTCCCAGGTAATGCCGCCATCGGACGAGTAATAAAGGAAGGCTAGATTTTGCCAGGTCTTTCCATGCCAGAGCGAACCATACTCGCCAATCATTAGCGTATGATCCGGCAGCTCGGTCATTCCGTTATTGAACAAGAAATAACTGATTGGGGTAGAGAGTTGAAGAACAGCCGTAAATGAATTACCCTCATCATCACTTCGATAAATAGTGCCATTAGAACAGACAAATAATACGCCTTGCTGACTGCAAAACAAAGACGTGATTGGCTGTGCAAACACATGAACAAGCACAGCCGACTGGCTTTCGTCTTTACTACAATACAGACCATTTAAATGCGAATAGCGGCATCCCCAAAGTCCTCCATCAGCTACCTGAAAACAATACTTCCAATCAATGGCAACGGGTTGTAAACACAGTCCCTCTTTCGCGAAAAACGAATCGGGGGTAATACGTTCAGACAGGCATATATGTTCACCGGCGATTGATAAACAGGTATCATTAGTAAATTTAACATACTGGTTCCCAATTTGATAGAATCGAAATTGGTAGATAATTTCCCAGAGTAAGAAAGAACAAAGCTCTCTTACTTTGCCAACTCGGTGGATGTCCAGTAAGAAACACCAGACATACTTTATGGTATCGGGACCGGGATGCCGAAACAGCGAAAAATATTTTGAGGAAACGTCCATAAAGGGTAGGTTTTGGGATGAAATGGTGTGGTAGAAATAGTTATCGTCGGAGTTAACTTCAGTTACCGGGTCAGAAGGTTGTGGTATAAGGATGGTGTTAGATATAAAGAATACAAAGAATTTCAACTAACTGACAATCAATTTATTGAATACAAAATAGCCAAACATAATCAATACTTTTCGTACTCATAGGTAGTTTGTGAGTTGTAGTTATAGTATGGATCGGGGGGATAAACAATGTTGAGTTTTGTTAGTAAACCCAGCGAATCATACGTGAGTACCCGTTTATATTTGGGGGCGGGTGATGTCATCTCATCAATCACATTGTTCTTATTGATAACCGCAGCCGTTAGGCCATCGCCACGAATGACACCATAGTATGGATTCGGTTTATCATCGTATTGATAGGTATTGGTAACTGCTGGATAGGGCGTAGCAGCCGTTTGCGTAGATACCAACTGACTAATATTCCCATTGCTATATGTATAGTCATATACCTGTACAGTTGAAGAATTGGTGTAAACCTGCTTTAGCGGGAAACGCGAACCAGCATAGGTGAATACGCTTTGACCTATAATAGTATAGTCGCCGGTGTTCTTGCCTGTGTATGAAACTGAGGCAGTCTCTTTAGCTATATTCCCATCTGCATCGTAGGTATATTCGATACGTCTAATCGGTAGATTCGCTCCTAAATCAGATTCAGAATTAATGCGAATGAGCCGATTTTGGGCATCATAGACAAAGGCAGATAGCGTAATAATAACCCTGTTCTCATAAGTACTAGTGATTGTAGCTACCTCTTTCTCCAGATTACCTGTACTGTTGTAGCTATAAACGACCTCCTTACGGTAGGGTGTGTTAAACTTAATTGCATTTGTATAAACCGTTTTTTTAAGTCGAAACCGCTCAGGATCAGGCGTGAGCTGGTGATCCTGACAAGCAGAAAACACAATAGGAATTGTAAGGACAGTGAACCACTTCCATGAAAATTCAATAAACATAAACGTGTTATTCAGAGTGCGACTAATTGATTCGGGTATGTATAGCATCAACCCGGAAAAGGTAAGTGGCTTTTCAATTTTTTTTATCACTTACCTTTTCCGTACATCTCCTATTCACCAATGATTGGCGGCTGGATAAGATGATGTGCTATTGGGTTTTATCTTCGTCTATTCGACCACCTTATGCCAACCCGACCACTACCCATTTACGCAACAGATCAGGATTTTTACGATGCCTTACGTCGGCGCGATGAGCGGGCGTACCAGTATGTATACGCAGAATCATTTCCTTCCTTCCGCTACTGGGTGCTAACCAACAGTGGTACAGAAATGGACGCTGAAGACGCTTTCCAAAAGGGACTGCTCAATTTCCTGCTCAATATCGAGACCGGCAAATACCAGTTTCAGGCGGGCACCCGTGTCACTACGGTTGTCTTTGAGTATTGCAAGTGGGTGTGGATGACCGAATTAAAATCGGCCCGGTTCCGGAATCGGGCCACCATGCCTGAATCATTCGACGCGATTGATACAGCCGATGTCATGAAGGATTTAGAACGAATGGAGATTGTGAACGCGGTTCGACAGTCGTTACAGCAGCTTAAAGATGAATGCCGAAAGCTACTTGAATGGTTTTATGTGGAAGAACTATCCTTGCGGGAAATTGCCGAGCGACTTGGCATGAAAGAGTCCTCGGTTAAATCGAAACGATACGACTGTGCCGAAAAACTGAAAGGGTTTTATCAGAAAACGGCTAATAAGAACGGATTATGAACTTATCTGAAGAACAATACGAGGTTATTGAAGCCTACCTCACCAACGAACTATCGGCAGCAGACCGGGCTTTGTTCGAGAGCGATATGCTGGCCGATGCCGAACTTCAGGCGGAAGTTAACCGCCAGCGCGACATCCGGCTGGGGCTCCGGGCATTGGGCATCGAACGAGCACTGGAACGGGCGAAATTGCAGTACAAAGCAACGATAGCCACGCCTGAAGCAACGCCTGACTCAAAAACCGCTGTTCGGCCGTTGATCAGCTGGCGTTATTGGGCTGCGGCAGCTTCGGTCATTTTAGTGCTGGGCCTGGGTTATTATACCTACCAGCAAACCACCAGTCGGCAAACTGATGTTGCCTACGCCGAAACTTTTTCGCCCGACTCGTCGGATGAGTTGGTCAAAGATTTTCCATCCGGCACGTTTTCACCGGATGCCCGAACCCAGTTGCTGGATGCGCTGGCTACGTATAAATCAGGGAAGTACGACCAGGTTATTGCCCAACTAAGCACGCTGCCTGCCGACAAAAAGACCATTTACTACAAAAATTATTTTCTGGGCTTAAGCTATCTGGCCAACAAGCAACCCACGGAAGCAATCCCGTTATTGACCAAAGCGTTAAGCGCTCCATCCGCAAAAATCCGGCAAAAATCCGAGTGGTTTCTGGCCCTGGCTTATGTGAAGAACGGGCAAAAAGAAAAGGCCCTGCCGATACTGAAAACCATCAGTGCCGACAAGGCCAATCCATTCCAATCGCTGGCAAAACAAGTAGTAAAAAAAATAGAGTAACCCGGGTTTATTGGTTAAATAACGTTTGAACTTCAGCAGCGGTTATCGCACGTTTATAAATCCGGATATCGTCCATAGCGCCATTAAAATACCAGGGAAGCGATTGGTATTGCGCCCCAAATTTCAACTCACCACCTGGGCACGAATCCATTTTATCGGCAGGCAGATTATCCGTTTTGAATACCAGCACGTTGTTAAAATACATTCGGGCCGACCGGCCACTGTAGGTAAATACAAGATGATACCAGGTGTTCAATGTAACGGGGCTGGTAAATATTAAATCCTGCCAGCCTACACCACCCTGACAATTACTATTTTGCTTAATATCCGTTATAAACGTAAGACCAGGACCTATATCATTCTCTAGTTTTATCAACGAGCTATACGTTTGCGGCAAGCCATCACTGAAACGTGCCTTGTTATAAATCTGCATCCGCCCAGTAGCGGCAACAGGCTTTATCCATAAGCTAATTGAAAGGGCTTCAGGATTTAATGTATTATTATCATCCATATAGAAGTAATCACCCGACCCATTTAACGAAATCGCCGAGCTAGCCCTGCCTTTATGATCAGTTACGAAAGTAGGCGCACCAACCAATTTGACGTGATTGCTATTCCCGCTGGCATCCAGCAATGACCGATCGGTAAATGACACGGAGGCAACTAAATCCTGTGTAACTGCGTCTATCTGGGTTGTGAACGTCATCACATCGCCATAAATAACATCGCCAGAAGCAGTCATGGCATACGGGCGGTAGTAATACGTTTTGTTCGGAGTCAGGTCGTTCAGGTTAACCACAACATTCGCATTGGGAGCCGGGCTGGTCACTTTTACCGTCGATGAATTTTTAATATCAGGCGTACTACTGCTCGACGAATAGCAGATTCCATACTCCACAGCGGCTGGACTACCGGGACTCGTCACAACAAAATTGACCGAAGCCGTTGTCGTCCCAATTGAAGCCGTGCCATTAACAGCAACGGCGGGGTTTTGTCCAGTCCGGAATGTTTGCACATCACTATAGCCTGGTGTTGATACCGATGAGTTAACGGCAAAACTACGCACGTAATAAAGCGTGTTCGGCAGGAGAGCCGTTAGCGAAAATGGTGCTGAGCTATTAATAGGCAAAGCCGTCGTTTGGTCAACTACATTATCCTTGTTGATGTCCGGTACAGTATTGGTTGCCGAGTAACAGATTCCGTAGCGGGTAATGGTTGAATTACCTGTCGATGTGATCGTCATTCGCACCGCTGCTGATGTCGTCAATATATCGGTCGGGGGCTGCATGGTTACGGTTGGCGAACTGGCATTACTTACCGAAATCACCTGCTGAAGCACGGTTTCCTGGTTACACGAATTTGTCAACGTTGCTTTGGTCGTGTAGGTACCCGAGGTTGGGTAGGTGTAGCTAACTGTCATACCGGTGGTAGCCGTAGTGCTGCCATTACCAAAATCCCAGCTTACCTTATCGATGGTTCCAGTACTGCCGCTGATTGAAAAATCGACCTTCAGTTGTTGGCTTTGCGTAACAAGCGTACCCGCTGGTTTCACGCATTCCCGTTGTGATTTACGCGTAGGAATCTCCCAGTTACCGCAACTCAACAAGAGCGCTCCGCTGCTCATCATCAGGCAAAAACTTATATAACCAACCAGGGCTGTTTTATAAAACGGTTTGATCTGGGGTCGGTTTTGAGAAACCGACTCAATATGTACAAATGAGGTTTTGAGAAACCTCGCAGCGTCAGATGTAAGCATCTGACACCACAAAAAGGCCGGACTTATTTTATAAAAAAGCGCTATATAACCAGATAAACGATTCATTGTCAAGAGAATTAAAGAGTAGGTGGATAGAGAAATCAAAAGGTATAGCTAATGGCCAGCCCCCACGATTGTGAGGACGGTTTCCAGTTCAGTGCATTGATGCGCGACTTTGGTTTGTGAACCAGCAGGTAGATTTCGGTAATGGTGGCTACGGCTGCAACACCCAGGCAGGCTTTGAACAAGCCATTTTTTTGCTGGGCCGCCTGAGCTGCTTTATAGGCATCACCGTATTGCCGGTAGGTATCTGGATTCGCAATGACGCCACTACCCGTTGGATCGGCAGTTTGACTAATCTGATTCAGCGCATCCATTTTCGACTGGTAGTCATGCCGTAAGAGGACGGCATAAGCCCCGGCTCCTATGGCAACTACGCCTGCAGCTACTTTTAGCCCAATGAGCTTAGGGGGACGTTGAATGATCGCAATCTGCTTCATTTTTTCTTCGCAGTTCCGAATCTGTAACATCAGTGTTGTCTGCTTCGTGGTATACTTAAGGGCCTCTATATAGCGCGCTTTGGCCTCAGCATATTTTTGTTGACCGTATAACTGATTGCCCTCTCGCTCGTAATAATCAGCCAACTGCGCCTTTGTCAGCGCATCATCGGGATTGAGATTCAGGAGTTGACCAAAGAAACGGATAGATTCCGGTCCTTTACCCTGCTGCATGGCTTCATCGGCCTGTTGACGCAGCTTCAGCCCTACTGTGCATTCCTGAATCTGTTCTTTCGCATACGCATCGTTTTCGAAACCGGGGACTTCGAGGCAGTTCTGATACTGTCGGCGGGCTTCGAAGTATTTACCTTCCTTAAAAAAATCGTCTCCTCGTTTTTTGTACCGATCATATTCATCATCGACATGAACTGTTGTTACGGATGGCCTGCCTATTGCCTGCTTTCCAGGCAACACAGCAACGGATACGAACAGAAACAGGATGAACTGGTGTAGTGGTTTACGCATTATAATTGGGGTTACTGATTGGTGCACTGTTTAATTTTCCGTCTGACCTCCTCCGTATCTTTCAGGGACTGTGCTACCTGATACCAGGCCTTCGCTCCTTCAAACTCGTCGGTTGCGAAGATTTTATTCGCTTTGTTCATGTAGAGTGTGTAAGCTGCATTCGCTTTATCGGTACTCAATGCCGGGTCTTTTGCCAATTCCTCCGCCTTAGTAAAAGAAGCAATAGCTTTCACTTTGTTATTCCCGTTAGCGATCGCTTTCATGCCTTCTTCAATCAACTGGTCATAGGCATCCTGCTTCTCTTTCAGGTGTTTTTCCTTATTATCTATCTCAGGTTCAACCTCCTTTGGCTTTCCGGTTTCAGGTACTGTCTTTGACTCATCATTTGGCGTAGGACTAACCGGAGATTGTTCGGTCGGCGGATTCTTCTGGATTTCTTTACGTGCAGCCTCACGTAATGCGCCTACATCCTGGCGTGTGGGGTCGAGTTGTAGCGCGCTAGTAGTCAGCCCCACAACCTGATCATAATCCGTTAGTTTATACGCCCGGCGAGCTTTATCAAGGGCAATATCGATTCGTTTCTTCAGTGCATCTTTCGATTTATCAGAAACGAATTCCATACCCGGCGTTTCCGACGATTTTGGGGTTGTTAGCTTCGTACTTTCGATGGGCGGAATACCTGCCCTTGAGAGGCTATCGGGCTTCTGCTCTGTTGCCAGCTTAGTTCCTCCCGGGTTAAGATACCAGACAAGGCCACCCATAACCACGATTGCCGGAGCCACAAGCTTCCACGGAAAGGTTCGACCAGCTGTGGTGCTGGTCGATTGTCCAATAGCCGGTTTGGGTACCATCTCACTTTGTGTGGATGGACTGTGCACTTTAGGAGCAGGGGCTGATGTTGGCCTGGATTTCGTTGCTTTTTGGGCTACAACCGGCGTTGGAGCCGAGGGAGCTACATAAACATCGGTCCGTTCTTCCTGATAAACATCGGTCAGCTCCGACTCAACAACCAGCGGTTTTGGCCGAAGTTGCTCGATGCACAAAGCTAACCCCCGAATGGCCGCTTCATTGGTTGGGTTGAGTCGTAGTACCTGCTCGTACTGACTTTTGGCCTGCTCAAAATGCTGTTGTCCCCGTAAACTGTCGGCATCGTTCAGCAGCGTAGTCAGGTGTTGCTGCTGAAGTGCTTCCGTGCATTGGTCCAGTTTAGTCTGGGCCTCGGCATGTTGTTCCCGTTTAGCCAGCACCTGCTCAAATAGGTCGATCGCCTGCTGGTAATCACCCTGCTTGAGTAGTGTATTAGCCTGCGTCATCAGTTGCGGAATCTGGTCCAGCAAATCCAGCAATTCGTCTTCTTTCCGAACCCGCTCGTGAATGTCGCGGACCAGACATCGGCGAATCATAGCCTCATAGGGCTCTGGAATCTCACTTAGGCGAGCCGGTAGTTCGACGGTTATAATTTTCTTCTCAATCTCCCGTCGCACCGACTGCTCGCTGCTATTCCGTAAATCGGCCCGGAATGGCTTTTCGCCCGTCATCATTTCGTAGAGAATGACACCAAACGCCCATAAATCGAGATTGAAACTAACCCGGCTCCCTTCAATTTGTTCGGGCGCTTTGTAGGACGGCGTACCCCGACCGTCGCTCAGGTCGAAATCAGAACTGTCGAGTTCGTCATCGCTCACTAATTTGCTGAGGCCAAAGTCAGCAATCTTTGGAATAAACCGCCCGGCATTATCGCGGGAGATCAGGATGTTGGCGGGTTTAAAATCGCGGTGAACAATGCGGTGGCGGTGCAGGTGCTGAAGGCCCAGTAAGATACCCCGCGTAATATCATAAATCTGCGTGGGTGTCAGCGCTACGCGCCGAAGCAGGTCAGCCAGGTTGCCATCCGGGTAGTATTTCATGATGGCGAAATCACTAATACTCGTATCGGTTTCCAGCCGGTGGCAGGCATCGTAACGGGCAATATTCGCCTGCCGGGGCACCCGTTGTGCCAGTTCAACTTCGGCCTTTAGCGACTTGGTATCGCTGCCCTTAAACTCGCTGATTTTTATTGCAACCCACTCCGTTTCGAGCTGATCTTCAACCTTTATAACCCGGCCGTATGTACCAACGCCTAACAGAGCGCCCTCATCGTTCGGGCGAATCGGATAGCGTTTTTTAAAGTCAAGAAACGAAGTAAACGTCTGGTTCATAATAGCGGGTTAGGTAGCGTGGATAGCTTAATCAAAGATACGCTAAAGGCAGATTATCGGAAAATCGGCCATAAAAAACCGGCGTCTGTTTGCCTCGCGTTCGCTGTTTAACCAGCGGAGCTACGTACCGATGTAACTCTCGAATCGTAACAATTCCATTCCCGTCGAGATCACCGTACCCCGTCAACCCTCTGAGCAGAAAATACGTAAAGGCCCCTCCTGCTAAGCGTCGATCTTCAATGGCATACTGCGTCGATCGACTGGCCAGTAGCATCGCCACGTTGCTTCCGTCACGTACCTGTTTCGCTAGGGCCCGTTGGCTGGCCTGCTGACGGGTTATTCCTCCCGATAGACAGGCATCGGCGATGCATAATTTTGTGATCGCGTCAGAATCATGAAAAGCCGCTTTAATGGCGGCATAGGTTAGCAGGTTGTCAGGCTTGCCTGGTCGGGCATCGTAGGGAACAAAACTATCGGGCAAGCCATGACCTGAAAAGTACAGGATAATCCGGTCGTTTGGCCCCGCCTGTCGAAAGAGCATTAATGCCTGTTGAATAGCAGTTTGTGTAGCCTGCCGATTGGTCAGAAGCCGAATGTGCGAGGCAGGTACGCTACCACCAGCTTTACTCTGCAAAAAAGCAACAACCTGCCGGGCATCCCGGTCGGCAAATCGTAAATCGCCGGTTGAATAGGAAAGAGCCTCATAATCGGCAATACCTACGACTACCGCATAGGTTTGCCCACTTACCGGCAATGGCCAATATCCCAATACCATTCCTATATTAATCAGCAATAGAGTCAGCATCGTGTTAAAAGGCATTGACTGACCGAACGGGTTCGGTTTGTGTTACGTGGCTGATGCCAATTAAATAGCCCGAGTAGTTATCTTTTGTGCTCCCATCGCATAAGGCTTGCAACGATCCTATTTTAGCCTGATCGGGCATATCACCAGCCAGCAGGGTGCTTAGTACATAGTCGTCTATTTTTTCCAGTACGCCATCCGTACACATAAAAAAGTAATCGCCCGCCCGAACGTCGGCCAGGACCGTAATGTCCGGCGTCGGCGGGTTCATCGGTCCATTTTTATCGGCAGCGCTAACGACCACGGCCCGGCTCAACCGATTCCGCCAGGGATGGGTCAGTGCCTGAGTAGCGGTAATAATTCCGGACTCAACCATGTCGTTTACCTGCCGGTGATCCTGCGTCTGAAAAATGATCTTACCCCCTCGTAGCTGATACACCCGGCTATCCCCAATGTGGGCTACGGTAGCCCCGCGCTCATGGAGTTGCAGTAACGCCAGTGTCGAACCCATCCGGCTAATTAGCGGATGCTGGCTCAAATAGGTTGTGTAGGATTCATACGTCAGATGAAGCGCAGCCTGTATGTGCACGACATCAAAAATCGGATCGTTCATTGACGCAGCATAACGCACTATCGTATCACAAAGTAATTGGCTGGCAACCTCTCCCTTATCGGCACCGCCCATGCCGTCGCAAACAACAAAAAGCTGCGTTTGCGTAGTAGCCTTATCCACTGTAGGATATAACGTATCCTGATTGACAGTCCGTTGGCCAATGTGCGAAAAGGCAATGGGCAATGATGGATGAATCTGCATCGTTTACTGCGTTCGGTCGGGGTTAAAATCCAGTTCAATTGTATAGGTCTCAAGCATGGCTGGTGGAATAGCAAAGTGCGTTAGTCGAAACCGATCGACCCCGCCCAGCGTGATAATACCTCCATCATTAACGTCGATAATTTCGGTTTTCTGTAGGCCTGTACCGTTTAAGAACGTACCGTTCAGGCTATGCTGACTTATATGAGTCGTGGCATCTACGGCACCATCCCGAAGCTGGTAGCGCAGTTGGCCCGTCCATTTATCAAAGGTGACGGTTAGCGTACAATGTCGACGACTGATGAAACACCGGCCATCATGCACAAACCGGGCTACCTGAACCGTACAGGCATCAGCTGTACCGATAACATTAGCTCCAAACTGTAGCGGGTAGTTTGTTTCGGGATTACCCAGGTAGGTTAACTGCCCAAATGCGGGAATTCCCTGAACGATAGCTTCGCTGTATTGACTTGGCTTTTTCAATACATTCACAGCTCCGCAACCCACATGCGAACACGTAATCGAGCCTCGCTCCGTATCGGCGGCACGAACCATAATGCGCCGTCCGCACTGCTGGCAATTGATAAGCGTTGTTTTAAATCCACTCATGTGCCCTATTCGTCCATGTCCTGAACATCACCATCATTCACATAAGTATCATCGGAGTCGTACGAATCATCCGCCTGGCTATGATCGGTATGCGCTGGCTCATCGGCGATGTCATTTTCATGAGAGACTGCCAGCATAGGTGTTGGCGTTTCGTCGGCATCCAGGATCGAATCGACCACTTCTTTGGACATACTCTCTTCCAGGCCCTGGCTAAACTGATCATTACTCAACACAATCGAATGATCTAAGCGAACGGCTGCCGTTAGTTCACCATCCAGCGAATCATACAGATACATCGTATCTAACCCATCATCGCCACTGGCATCGACTATGCGGTAGGTATAGCCATCAGTTCCTTCCATAACCAGTGTATCGATCACGCCATCCTGATCAAAATCAAGACCCATTACCCGCTGCCCGTTCAGATGCCCTTCAATAATGGTGGGTTCTGAAACAGCTTCTGTTTGCTGTCCGGCAACAGGTGCAGCCGTATGGGTATTCGGTTGGGTATAGGGCTTAACGGGCAGATGCTCGCCGGTAATATTTTCTGTGTACTCCTGCCGCTGTGCCAGCGAGAGACTCCCCCATTCTTCTTTCTCAAAGGTGTTGTACCAGTGTCCATGCCAGCTAAAAACACCCCCCATCCCAACTTCCTCGCGGGCGGTTTCAAACGCCTGTTCAAACGTCATATTGTCCGTTGTTTTCCTCGCTACATCGACATCATCGGGTAGCGTTGCAGGAACGGGCCCATCTGATGGCGTTGGCTCATCGACAGCCGGATGCTCTTTTAAGTTAACAATCTGGTGGCTGATGGCCCAGGCCGACCCGCCCAATAACAACGTGGCGGCTGAGATGCCCAGCATTTTTTTGGTATTCAGTCCTGATTTGGTGGGGATAGAAGCGGAAGAGCCCATCGTGTATGAATCGGTTTGTAAATCGGTTTGATCGGAAGGTTGCGACATGGTGACTAAGTAATAAACCGTGAAGGATGTCAGTTAAGGAAATGGAGAATGTAAAATGAACAATGGCTACTGAATAAGGAGTTGATCACTATGAGTTCGTGATTATCCATTGCACAGTATATAGTCTTCTTTTACTTAATAAGTCTGGCCCGAAAAAGGTAAGTCAGAAAAAGAAAGTTTTTTTATTGAACCCAAATCGCCTGGCACCGGCGACAGGTTTTTTGTTGGGCCAGCTGTTCCCATTCGCGGGTACCAAATGAATCCCGGCAGTTGGGATTGGGGCAACGGTAGCGCTCTTTAAATTCTTTGTCAATGATTTCCAGTTTCTCATCGGTCGACAATAAGGTGGAGCACAACGTAGGTACCAATACGCTTAAGCCCGCGCCCGATAAGATCTGAAGCAGTGGTAAGGCAGCCCCTCCCGTCGACAGTACGGCGCTTACACTCACAATGGAAGAAACAATAACGCTCCCCGTTCGAATCATCTTCTCGCGATTCCGGCAATCCCGACGCAGTTTCGGATACTGCTCAAAAACCTGTTTCAAATCAGCAAATGGGCCGGTAAAATCAAGCGGATTAAACTCCGATTTAGGAAGAACAGGGAGAACGCGTTCCGCTATAGGGGCTGAGTGTACCGGCAAAACCGGTTCGGTCTTCAGTAAGGCAAGCAGTTCATCAATAGCAAATACAGTATCAGCCAGTCGAAGCGTATCGTTTCGGTCAACAACTTTACGGGTAATCCGAACATCGTTGACAAACGACCCATTTTTGCTGGACAGATCTTCGAAAATAAAGCTGGTTGGGGTACACTGAATCAGCAGAGCATGTTGCCCGCTTACTTTCCCGTTAGCAACAACAATTGAGTTCGTTGCCGCTCGCCCAATCGTATAGGTAGGCAGTCGACTTAAGTCGTCGATCAGTTGGTCAAACTGGTCATTGTTCGTGGATACAATCATTAAGGGTATGGTGTGTAAATACTATTGGATGAGCAAATTAAAAAATAGAATACATTAATCTTAATTTACTGATGTACTTTCTGATTAATAAAGGTTTATCTATTAGAAACTACTATTCTGTGACCACTGAAGGGTCTCACGGTTTTTTCAGATACTATGGGGGCTTAGTACACAACCGTATTATACAAACCGTCTACGAACTAAGGCTCATTGACGTTACAGGAACAATATTTGAGAATCTCTAATCCATTATTTTTCAAAAAACTGAAAATAAATTTATCTACGCAAAAAGACTGCGCAGATGGGGTAAACCTTTGTATCGTCAAGTTCATAAAACAAACATCGACGATCATGAAATTCAACATCTTCAACCGCGCCAATCCCAATGACATCAAAAGCGTCAACTATGAAGGCGCTAAAGCGTTTGCCCTAACAACTGAAATGGAGTTGTATGCTGCCGTGGTAACGACGATGTTAAACGACTCTACGTATGAGAAAGCCGATCAGCGAGTACAGCGGATTCAGGCATTGGTGGCTCAGGCAAATCCGGTGTTCGTAGCAAAACTGGCGGTTTATGTCCGGGAACAACTGTATCTACGGTCAACACTAATTATGTTGCTGGGTGAGTTGGCAAAAGTGCACAATGGCGATGATTTAGTGGGAAAGGCCGTTGGTCGGGCCGTTCAGCGTCCGGATGAAATTACGGAATTACTGGCTTACTACCAGCTAACAAACCAGCGTACCGGAACAAAAAAACTCAACCGCATTTCGAAACAGATGCAGAAAGGACTGGCCGTGGCGTTCAACAAATTCGATGAATATCAATTTGCCAAATACGAGCGAGCTACGGCAGTAAAGCTTCGGGATGCGCTGTTTCTGGTTCATCCGAAAGCAAAGGCAGAAACTCAGCAAGCTGTTTTCGATAAAATCGCAACGGGAACCTTGACGACGCCCTACACCTGGGAAACTGAGCTAAGTGCGCTGGGTCAAACCAAATTTGCTTCGGAAGCGGAGAAAGTAGCCTCCGTTCGGGCAAAATGGGAAGAACTGATTGCCAGTGGGCGGTTGGGATACATGGCCACGTTGCGCAATCTCCGCAACATGCTCGAAGCAGGCATCAGCGGAGCGCATATTGAAACGGTTTGCGCGTTGTTAGCCAGCGAAAAAGCCGTTCGGAATGCCAAGCAGTTACCTTTTCGGTTTCTGTCGGCTTATCGCGAGTTGAAGGCGTTACCACTTGGCCATGTACCCATCGTACTCGAAGCCCTCGAAGATGCGATCTATGCCAGCGTAGCCAACCTACGTGGTTTCGACTATCAGACCAGCGTAGTTGTGGCCTGTGATGTATCGAGTTCAATGCAGAAGGCAATTTCGCCAAAAAGTAAAGTGTTATTATATGATATCGGCTTGTTATTGGGGATGCTGTTGCAGGCAAAGTGCCGGAACGTGCTAAGTGGCATGTTTGGTGACCGATGGAAACCCATTGCTCTACCTACGCGGCAGGTACTGGCCAACGTGGACGAATTTTACCGGCGCGAAGGAGAAGTAGGTTATTCGACCAACGGTTATCTGGTGCTCGAAGACCTCATTCAACAACGGTACAAGGCAGATAAAGTAATGGTATTCACCGATGTGCAATTGTGGGACAGTAAAACCGCTAACAAAAGCCAAACCAATACGTTATCGGCGAAATGGGCAGCATACAAACGTATGTTCCCCAATGCCCGATTGTATTTGTTCGATCTGGCGGGCTATGGTAACTCACCCCTACGAGTCGAAAAGAACGATGTTTATTTGATTGCCGGATGGTCGGACAAAGTGTTCGATGTGTTGCAGGCACTCGAAGAAGGTCAAACGACGCTAAGCACAATTGAACAGATTGCGCTTTGATAGACTAAACAGGATGTCGTAGGAGTGGGTTACTTCGCACCATGAAGGGGAGGAATCATGTGGCTTCCAGCGTGGAGTGAGATGGTCCAGTTCGACTCTGGCAAGCAATGCCCCATTTCCCGTTCCGCTTGTTACTCCTGTTTTTTACCAATTATACAGGTGCCGTAGACTAAGGTTACTTCGTCAGTCGCCGGTTCGATCCTGGCCATTGGGTAGTGTGTACCCAATGTAGCTCAGTTGGTTAGAGCAACCCACGTACCTTATCAATAGTTGCCCTGTATATAATTTAAGTAAGTGCCGTAGACTAGAGTTACTTCGCTGAGGTCGAGAGGGTCGCCGGTTCGAATCCGGCCAATAGAGCAATCTGTTGTAGCTCAGTGGTAGAGCATCTAATGTACTCTTATCGCTTGTTGCCTTGCTTTTTTAATTTAACCATGCCAGAAGCTGCGTCCTGAAAGGATGCAGCTTCTGGCATTTTTATATCTTGGTTTATTGTTAAAAAAGAGATGGTCCACTGAGTGAGCGGACCATCTGCAAAACCCACCTAATTAAACAAAACCCGGCCAATTGGAGAGTGGCCTCCATATATACGGTAGCCAGAACGATCTGGTTTTCTGCCCGTGCATTCACTCCTTTCTGCCAGCAATCAGTTTGCTATGATTTTAGCGAATAGGCAACTTTCGATTAAACCACGATTAACGAAGCCAAACATAGGTTATCTTTGCCCGGTTTTTACCCGCTCGTACACAAGAAGGCGCAAGCCTAGTATATGGAAGACAAAAAGCATTTAGATACTGTGACAGCCGCTGGCTTGCTGGTGGCAATGGGTATCATTTACGGCGATATTGGTACGTCGCCCCTGTACACACTCCGGGCTATTGTTGGGCCAAACAATCCGATTCGAGCGGATGTAGTCCGGGGAGCACTTTCCTGTGTACTATGGACGCTCACCCTGCAAACGACCGTTAAATACGTTATCCTGATCCTGCGGGCCGATAACCGGGGAGAAGGGGGAATTTTCGCTCTGTATGCGCTGGTTCGCCGACACGCTCGCTGGCTAACGCTACCGGCTATTATTGGTGGATCGGCCTTGCTGGCCGATGGGATTATTACCCCGCCCATTTCGGTATCCTCGGCAGTTGAAGGACTTAGGTTATTATACCCCGCCATCACCCACATCCAGATCATTGAAATTGTCATTGCGATTCTAACCATCCTGTTCCTGATTCAGGCGTTCGGGACAAGTGTGGTTGGTACCGCTTTTGGCCCGATCATGTTTGTTTGGTTTGTCATGCTGGGTACGCTGGGTATCGTTCAGATAGCACAGGCACCGGGTATTCTGGCCGCCATTAACCCCTATTATGCCTGGTGGTTATTGTCGGAGTATCCGGGTGGTTTCTGGCTGCTGGGTTCGGTATTCCTCTGCACAACCGGGGCTGAAGCGTTGTATTCCGACATGGGCCACTGCGGCCGGGCCAATATTCGGGTGAGCTGGGTATTTGTCAAATCCTGTCTGGTACTTAACTACTTCGGTCAGGGGGCCTGGTTGTTAAGTATCGAAGGCCAGAGCCTGAAAGAACGTATTCCATTTTATGAGGTTATGCCGCCCTGGTTCCTGACCATTGGTATCAGTATTGCCACAGCCGCTACCGTTATTGCCAGTCAGGCCCTGATCAGTGGTTCATTTACGCTCATTAGTGAAGCCATCCGGCTTAATTTCTGGCCGAAAGTTCGGTTGCGTTACCCGAGTGTTCAGAAAGGTCAGTTGTACGTTCCGAGTGTTAATTTCCTGCTTTGGGCAGGCTGCGTGGGCGTAGTCCTTTACTTCCGGGAATCATCGAATATGGAAGCCGCGTATGGTCTGGCCATTACGCTGACCATGCTGATGACCACCTTACTGATGTCGTACTACCTCTATACGCACAAGTATCAGGCATGGTGGGTAGTCCTGTTCCTGACGGTTTATCTGGGTATCGAGGGCTCTTTTCTGGTCGCGAACCTGATCAAGTTCCCGCACGGCGGCTGGGTATCGGTGTTAATCGGCGCAACCATTGCCGGGGTCATGTACATCTGGCTACAGGCGTTCCAGATCAAACTTCGCTTAACGGAATACGTCCGAATCGACCAGTACACACAGGCCATTAAAGAACTCAGCCGCGACATTAGTATTCCGAAATACGCTACCCACATTGTCTTTATGAGCAATGCGGCCCGGCAGTCGGAAATAGAGTCAAAAATCATTTACTCCATCTTCCAGAAACGCCCAAAACGCGCGGATATCTATTGGTTCGTTCACGTCGATACTACCGATGATCCGTATACGATGGAGTATAAAGTGAACACCATTGCGCCCGACGATGCCTATAAAGTGACCTTTAAATTAGGGTTCCGCGTCGAGCAACGGATCAACCTGTTCTTCCGCAAGGTAATCGAGGACATGGTAAAAAATAAAGAAGTGGATATTACGAGCCGTTACGAATCACTTAGTCGTCAGAACGTTATCGGCGATTTCCGCTTCGTGGTACTTGAAAAATTCCTGTCGTTCGAGAATGAATTGCCCACCCGCGAGCGGATCATTATGAATATTTATTTCAGCATTAAAAGCTTCACCACTCCCGAAGACCGCTGGTTTGGCTTAGATAGCAGCTCGGTTAAAATTGAAAAAGTCCCGCTGGTTATCCGTCCCGTGGAAAACGTCCAATTAAAACGCATCACTTCGTAAATGAAGAATGAAAAGTGAAGAGTGATGAATAGCTTACCCTAGTGTATTCGCCATTACTCCTCATTTTTCATTCTTCACTCTTCACTAATTTATGAAACTTCTCATCACCGGCGGGGCCGGATTTGTTGGCTCATCGCTGGCTATTTCATTAAAACAGAACTATCCGCAATATCAAATCTTTGCACTCGATAATCTCAAACGGCGCGGATCGGAACTGAGTCTGGCTCGGTTAAAAGCGGCAGGCATCGAGTTTCTACACGGCGACATTCGGAACAAGGAAGATTTCGACGCACTCCCCGCCGTCGATACCGTAATCGAAGCCTCTGCCGAACCGTCGGTACTGGCCGGTCTGGATGGAACACCCGATTACCTGATCAATACCAACCTATTTGGCACAGTTAATTGCCTAAACTATGCCCTAAAGCATAAAGCTAATTTCATTTTCCTGTCGACAAGCCGCGTTTATCCGATTAAGACCATCGAAACCCTCAATTTCGAAGAGGCCGATACGCGCTTTGTATTGACCGACAACCAACCCGTTCCGGGCGTATCGTCGAAAGGTATTGCCGAAGATTTTCCCCTCACGGGTGCCCGGTCGCTTTACGGCACTACGAAACTGGCGTCGGAGTTACTGATTCAGGAATACAATGAATTTTACGGACTGAAAACGGTGATCAACCGTTGCGGGGTGATTACCGGACCCTGGCAGATGGGGAAGGTGGATCAGGGCGTTATGGTACTCTGGATTGCCAAACACTATTTTGAGCAGAAGCTCGCCTACATTGGCTACGGTGGCACCGGCAAACAAACCCGAGACATGCTTCATATTGCCGACCTGTATAGACTGATTGACTGGGAATTACACAACCTCGACAAAGTAAACGGTGAGATTCTGAACGCGGGTGGTGGTGTCGAAAGCAGCGCGTCGTTGCAGGAATTGACTCAGATTTGCCAGGAAATAACGGGCAAAACTATCCCCATCACACAGGTTGCCGAAAACCGGGCCGCCGATATCCGGTTGTACATCACCGACAATACCAACATAACAAACCTCACCGGCTGGAAACCCCAACTCGGTATCCGCGAGATTGTGAGCGATATTCACGACTGGCTCAACGAAAATCGGGCCGCTCTGGAGCCGATTTTGAAGTAAGGCTATAAGGCTATTTAAATAACTACTTAACCTATTAAAGGCTTTTATATTATAATATATAGGAGCTTTTAATAGGCTAAGCACACTATAAGTAAAACCGTATCTACTCTTTCTTGATCACATTAGGATCAAGAAAGAGAGCAAAGGATTTTCGGTAAGATTCGCCTATTGGAATTTCTTTGACTTGATCTTTCCGTCGAATATGGATTTTCCCTTTATTGATTGCAATTACTTTATCCTTGGCAATAATATACGATTTGTGTACCCTTTTAAATTGACTAGTTGGTAGTTGTATTTCGATAGTACTGATTGCCAATGTTGAAACAATTCGATCTGTCTCTGTAAAAATTGAAATATGATTCCGTTCGCTTTCTATCCAGCAAATTTCAGCAAAATAGACAGCTTGTAATTTACCTTCAGATTTTATATATATAAATAAATCACTATTAGATTCGGTTGTCAAACGTTCGATTCTCTCCAGAGCTTTTTGTACTGCTTTCAGAAAACGATCAAAAGAAAAAGGTTTATGTAAAAAATCAACAACGTCCAACTCATAGCCTTGCAAGGCGTACTGAGAATAAGCTGTAGTCAAAATATATTTATGTCCATAGCCCATAATTTTAATAAACTCAATACCATTTATGAGATAGTTCGGCATTTCAATATCCAAAAAAACAAGATCGATAGTATTCTCTTGTAAATAGCGTACAGCTTCGGATGGATCTGTGAATGAGTGTCTCAATTCCAAAAATGGAATTTTATTGATCAATGTTTTCATGTGCTGAATAGCAAACTCCTCATCTTCAACAAGTATACAAGTCATAATCAACTATTAAGAGCTAGCTTTTATGGTTATCCAGCAGGAAAATAAATTATCATTTTGCTCAATTTTAAAAGAGTGCGAAGAAGGGTATGTCAAGTTAAGCCTACGTTGAATATTTGCCAGTCCTATTTGTGTAGAATTAATAGTAGCTCTATCATTTTTTCGATTGCATATATAAAAATCGATTCTATCTATATAACAGCTAATTTTAATTACTAAAGGGTAGTTCTTTTCATTTAGTTTTCCATGCTTAAACGCATTTTCCACCAAACTGATCAATATGAACGGAATAATTAATTTTTGCTTAGTAATTCCTTCTATAGTAAAATTAATATTGAGTTTATTTTCGTTACGAAGCTGATGTAAATCAATAAAATCTTTCAGGTAAGCAATCTCTTCATCTAGGGGAACAAAGTCTGAATCCTGGCGTAAGCTATAGCGCATAATATCAGATACTTTTAGAATAGAACCTGCTAAATCATCAGAATAATCAAGGCTCTTTACGTAGAGGTAGTTTAACGTATTATATAGAAAATGAGGGTTAAGTTGAGATTTCAGAAAATTCAATTCAGCACGTAAGGACTCTTGCTTAAGGAGCATTTTTTGTTCTTCCTGAAAGTTCTTTTCTCTTTCTCTGTCTAGTTCCTGCTGATTGACAGTATCTATGGCATTGGCAATATCCTGAGTCACAGCAGGAATAATTTTTATCATATCAAGCGTAATCCCCGTAAAGAAATAGCCGGTAAAAAAGGCAATTAAAATAAAAATCAACCATTCGTTAAAATAACGAGACACGGTCGGGGGATTTAATCCTTCTGCACGTAATGTTTCTTGGCGACTTAAAGCCCATTTTTGCTTTTTTTGAATGGCTAGTTCGTAGCGATTTGATTCAGTGGCCGTCAGGTAATTATAGCGATATGAAAATCCTATTCGATAAGCCGTATAAAAAAGAACACAAATCACAATGATGAACCAAAAAAACGAAGCTGTTCTTCCAATAAGAATGGCCGTTAAAACGATTAATGAATGTCCAAAGGCAAAATCGGCAAGTATAGAATCGTTTGATGGATTTCCAAAGCCAATCATGTTTAAAAAGGCCATAACCATAATGGATAAAATACTAATCCATCGAATGGAGTTATCTAACCTACTATCTGTCTGAATGGCAAACGGTTTTCCACAAATAATAATTTCTCGTTTATTAGTTAAGACTAAACCACTATAAATAGCCGAAAAAAGATTAGTTACGCCTACAAGCAAATAGACATAGCCTAAAATTATATGAGGAACAAAATGGCCTGTGTTTAATTTTTCAGCAATTAGGAAAATTGGGCAAAGCAATAAATAAGTAACATTTAAATAGATAAGCAATCGTCTCTGCTTATTAGCAAAGGGTTCTGGAAAAAAAAGGAGCCATCCCTATTAGTTCACAAGAGTGGGGAGGCTTCAAGAGTTCAGCCATTTATGCCCG
>NZ_BAAHBG010000022.1:244438-663875 GCF_054776855.1 Spirosoma migulaei
CGCTGTTTAGATTGCTCCAGCAGTTTTGTGATAGAATTTGCAGATGCTGTAGCCATTAGCAATCAGGTGAAATCAAAGGAAGATACATAGACCACCCCGTCCTGAATACACTTGAACTGGGAATCTGTTAAACTAATTGGCTTAACCAGAACATGCGTTGATACCCCTTTCTGAAATCCGCTTAGGCGTCCTTTATTCACCTGTACTGTATGGATCAATTTATCTCTCGTATCAATCTGTACCAGAGCGGCATGGAGTTTAAAATGGGCAAGGACACTTTCTATGAGCACAGCCAGTAGCGACTCGCTGCCTTGGGATAGGTATATTCCTTCCAGCGATAAAAAAGTATAGGTCGGTTTAAATAGCTTTTTTAAGATGGGCAGTTTAGGAAATCCATTCATCATAATCCAGCCCATCAAACCCGGCATATGATCGAATTGCCAGGTTGTTGGGCTAGCATGAACACCAGCTAGTATTGTTTGACCCTCTTTGAGAATAAAGTAGTTTCCATTTTCAAAGACCTTGTCATAGACAGCTAATGAATAATTTTTGTAATACGCCTTCAATAAGGGCAGAGCCAAAGAATGGTCATCAAGTCGACAAAATCGTTTATCAACAACAGGATATAGATGCCGAAAAACAAAGGTTTTAAGCGTGGTGATTGAGCGAAAATCTAGCTGCTGAGAAAGAATTAATGAGCGTATGTTTTTCTCTTCTACATAGGAATAAAAGAGAAAAGGTTCGGGAATCAATGTACGCACATACTTGACCGCTTCGGTTTTCAGGAGTTTCCCATACCCTTTCCGCTGATACGCCTTTGACACGGCTAAATAGCGCCCATAAAAAGCCTCAACCCTGCTGTTTCCTTCTACAACACGACGGTCAAGACAATACAGACCTTGAAGGCTTCCGTTTATGTACAGGTGAAAGAATAAAGGATTGAAGAGTTCTGGTATTTTGCGCTCCTGGCCAGTTTGTCGATAGCGTATGCCCTTTGTTCCATAGAGCGTATTTTGCAGTAAATCGACGGCAGCCATGTCAGCCACTCGCTTCACGACAAGGGATACTGTATTGTTTTGAATAAGAACGAGATCCGGCATACTGTAGGCTTTCCTGTCACCAATAGTACTAGTTATTAGCTAGATTAATAGTGTAAATATACAATAATGTTTAATTGTTAGGCAATTTTATGGACATCTTATGTTACTAATAGCCTAAAATAGAAAACCGACTGGCTACTTAACATAGTTACCAAGTTTTGCTGAGAGCCTGTACACGAAGGAGCCGACCAGTGAATACAAGGGTTTCGTCCTTCAAAAAAGCGGTTTCGTCCTCGTTTTAACCCGTTACGTCCTTGTCTTCCCATTTGTAACTTCTTTAGTATTGGCAATTACATTTACCCAGTGTTTATTTGTATCACTTCATTCATACATGCCTATTAATTTGTCTCTTTGTATAGTATCGTATGTCTATTCTAATCCTATGCCGCCGTCGAAGTACGATGCTTTTGCATTCGCTTATCCCTAATGAAGCCAGCCTAGGCTGTGAACAGTTGCAAACGGATGAAACCATTTTTGTCAATCAAATTCGATCTCAAAAACCTGATTTTGCATTGCTCACTAGTGAGTATGCAGAGCAGCCTGGTTTATTCGCTCAGCTCCGCCGGAGCAGCCCTACTACCCGTATCATGCTGTGTGTTCTCCCCAACGCACCGAAGCCTGGTGTACTTTGGCCTCTGTTAGAAGCACTTGACGTAGATGTAGTCTGCCTACTGTCGGAGTTGAACAAGTGCCTGCAGACGGTTTCAAATGGTCATTTTTATGTATCGGCTTTATTGGCAACTCACTCAGTCTCAACAACGAAGGCACCTTTTCCGGGCTGGCATGAGCTTACCCAGTGTGAACGCCGGGTATTAAGGCTGCTGGCTGAAGGGAAAAGCGGGCCACAAATTGCCGGTATACTCTTCATTAGTCCTAAAACGGTGGATAATCACAAATACAAAATCTCGCAGAAACTCAACGTGAGCGCTGGGCCGGGAAGCTTAGTAAAGTTTGCGTTACTAAACCGCGAGAAAATACTGGCAGCACCTGAACTTACTTATACAAAATGAGGGAACTCACCTATAAAAAATGAGTAAGTTCCTTCATGTGCAAGATTAATGGTTGTGCCACCTTTGTCTCGTTGACGCGCAACAAAGGCGGATGCCGAAAAGCCTTAAAATAGAGTAGGAAACTATCAAAACCTAATTACATGAAAACCTTGTCAATTATTAAAATGCAAGAGACAAAAGGAGGAATGAGTCTTCCATCTTGGGGAGCTGCGGTTACGTGTGCAGCGGCAGCAGTTGGGGGTGTAGTATCACTTATTATGTTTGGGCCTTCATGTGGAGCATTTTTATACGCAGCCTGGAAAGAATAATTCAATTTAATCTTTAACCAACTTCACGAAAAACTATGAATAAGTTATCATTATCTCAGATGGAAAAAGTAGAAGGCGGCAAAGCAAAAGACGTAATTGACGGAGTCAACGGTGCGTGCGCTATCATCGCTGTAGTAGGTGTTTTTGGGGGGCCCGTAGGCTGGGGAGCTGCAAGCTTCTGCGCAGGTTGGGGATTATGCGCTGCTTTCTGCTAAATAAGACGGAGTACGCTGCTCGTACTAATATACTAACTGATCTAACCTAACCAGCAGACTATTTAGTATGAGCAGCGTATTACAGCTAATCATAAGTAAAGTCTACTTATATAATTATGGCAAAGTTTATTAGAAAGGAAGATTTTAACTATAATCCTTGGCTGTATTTCTTCGTATTTAGTTTTGTGGCAGTGGGATACCACCTGTTGAACAAATACCTGTTTATTGACAAGAGTTTTTATGAACAGTTGCTTGGCAATCAGCTAAGTACGGAACGAGTTGACCAATTAATTGCGGATCAAGAAAGATGGGGTTGGCTGATCTTCATAATCATACCCTTCTCCTATTTAATAAAATTTTCGTTCGTGACCATTTGCTTAAGCTTAGGATTGTTCCTACTTAATAAACCATTCCAAATGGGGCAGGTATTTAAAATTGTTATGTTGAGTGAACTAGTCTTCTTCACGGCATCAATTGTGAAGACGTTTTATTTTTTATTTCTACATCCTGATTTTACACCACTTGAACTTCAATACTTTTATCCGCTTTCGATGTTGCAACTAACAAATATAAATACTGTAACTTCCTATTGGCTCTATCCACTACAATTAGCCAATGTATTTGAGTTAGGGTATATCCTGGTATTAGCGTATGGCCTATATAAATCTGATCAGTTAACCTCCTACTCGAAAAGCTTAGAAGTGACATTTGCAAGTTATATTCCAGCTTTGTTTTTGTGGATAGCAACTGTAGTTTTTATTCAAACTTTGTAAAAATGGCTATGAAAAAGAAAATAAGCGTCCTTCTAATGGGGCTTACAATTGCTCTAATAGGCTTTTTAACTAGCCGGGCACTTCACCAGATTCAACAAAGTAAAATGGTGGAAGAACAAATAAAACAACAAATTCCTTCATTTAAGGCCGAATTATTAGGAAGTAAAATATTGACTAAGGATCAGATCGACACAAGTAAATCCACCATATTCATATATGTGCATCCCGAATGCGATCACTGCATACATGAAGCCAAAGAATTAGTGTCGAAAGCTAAGATTCTGTCATCGGTGAATTTAATTCTACTGTCTTCATCATCTCTACAGGATCTCGAACAGTTCGACAAAAAATTTTCGTTAAAAAAAGCTATAACTGCTATTCAGATTGCCCGGTTGTCTTATAAAGACGCCGTTGAGAAGTTTGGATTTAATAGCATCCCATCAGCATTGATTTTCAATCGATCAGGGCATCTAGTAAAACGCTTCAAAGGTGAAGTCAGTATTGACAAACTGCTTAAGTACATATAGCTAAACGCTCTCACAGTCAGGGAGCTCGATTCATGGAAACTACTAAAATCGAAATTAAAAACTTAGTTAAGTGCTTCGGAAGTCGAACAGTACTTAGCAATATTAACCTAACTATTAAAGGTGGTACCTGTTTAGGGATTATTGGTAGGAATGGGGTTGGCAAAACGACATTACTTAATTGCTTACTCGACTTGACTATACCTGACGAAGGCCAAATATATTACAACGGCCAGTTAATTAATAAACAGAATTATGTATACAAACAACAGGTAGGCTTTCTAAGTAACGAGGTATTACCGATTGACGAATTTACGGGTGAAGAATATCTGCGATTTATCGGCCAGTTGTATAAACTTGATCAAAAAGTCATTACCGAACGTATAGCCAGTCTCAACGACTTTATGTTTGGGGAAGAGCAATCGCTCAAACGCTCTATTGCTCAGTACTCTACCGGGATGCGAAAAAAGATTTCGCTCTGTGCTGCCCTCATCCATAAGCCTGCTGTACTAATTCTGGACGAACCATTTACGGGTTTAGATCCAGTTACGGCGCATCAGCTCATTACATTGATACAGGCTTATAGTATCCCTGACCACATCATACTAGTTGCCTCGCACGATCTGGCTTATCTGGAGCAAATAGCTAATCGTATTTTGGTAATCAATGATGGCACAAGTGTGTATGACGGTAGCGTAGACGATTTTGCAATAGTGGGAAAGTCCTTGGTCGATTCAACGCTTTATAGGATGTTGCAGACTAAAGAGACAAATTTAGCTACACCAAACTGGCTTAACGACTAAGGGTTATGCATCTATTAGTTTTTGTTTTACATAAACGACTGCGCTCGTTAACTGGCATAAATAAATCGGCCACTCAAATTGTCTTTCGCACTTTTTGGGTGATTCTTGTTGTGCTGTACGGCATTGGGTTAGGGCTAATTTCCAAAGTCTTATTTTCGGATACCAATCACAAGAAGGTTAATTTTTCTTTTCAGGATTTTTCCCTCTACATCAATCTGGTTATAGGCATTTTATATCTTATCAGCAATTTTTTCCCTACATATGTAAAATCAGAAAAATTAGTAGCGAAATCGTACCCTATAAAACCGATACTAAGTTGGTTGCTTGGCGTTGTAAATGATGGATTAACATTACTATTCGTATCTATCTTTTTATTCTACGTTTCTTGTTGGCTGTCAAGCCCTTTTTTCACCTTCTCATTCTTGCTGATGTCGCTTAGCGGAATAACAACCGTTTTCTTTATCATCAGATCCCTGAAACTGCTTATTGAGTATCAAGTGTCATACAAAGGTGTGTGGGTTTTATTGAACGGATTATCGGGCTATGCACTATGGTATTACTGGACGCATATTAATAAGACCGAAATTAATCTATTTTCGGTGATCGTAGCTTTTATTGCCTTTGCTACTATAAATTTTTTAATTGACAAGAATATTACTGAAGTCATCAGGAACCAGCCTGTACTCAGTTCTTTCCCTGATTTCTTCCAAGATCATTATTTTTATTTCCTTAGAAAGAATACCTCTCGAACGATTCTACTTATTGGTTTTTTAGTAAAACTTGCCCTTTTGGTTCCTACCTTATCAAAATTAAAGACAACGAGTTCGAACCAAGAGCTTAACTTCTTGATTTCGACCGTTTACTTGTCGCCAGTCCTACTATATTCTTATCTATTCAATAATAGCTGGGGGTATTTCACTGCATTATGGATTAATTTAAGCAGCCGTACTACGGCAGTATCTACTCAAATCAGATGGTTTCTGAAATTAATTACAGTTCCCCTCATGATCGATTTCATCCTGACCGTAATCTGTTTGATCGTTACGAATCAATTACATTTAGACTCCCTCCTGTTTTATCTGACAACCGCGATTTTACTGACGTTAGGAGGGCTGTGGTTTTCATTTTATAAACCAATCTACATAACATCAATTATCTCATTCGACAGACAGGGAAACGTAAATTTTTTAAGTATACTAACTTCATTACTAACGTTGGGTCTTGCTACATTACCTCTGCTCTTTTATTGGGCCTATTTTGTCACTGTAAGCGTCACTATAGCAGTACTAGTGGCAACCATCCAGCATTTTAAAAACTATAATAGTTATTTGACAAAGTACGATATGTACGATAAGTTGATAAAGCGGGTTCGGTAAAACAAAATAAACACGTTAAAGTCATTTCCTGGCATCTCTAAATCCTCCTTCACTACGTACTGATTATCAATATGGAACAGATTTTATCGGTTCTCTGGCAACTGCTTTGGTTTCTCTTTGAGTATTTCACCCAACCCATTCTCTGATATGAAACCTCGCAAACACATTGAGCAAACACTCGTTCGGCAACAGGGCCAGGCTGACTGTGGGGTGGCCTGCCTGGCTTCATTATTAGCGTACTATGGCGGTCACAGCCGTCTGGAGCGACTTCGCGAGTTGAGCGGCACTGATCCGCAGGGAACCTCCATGTTGGGTTTATATCAGGCTGCGTCGCAAATTGGTTTCGATGCAAAAGGGATGGAGGCCGATTCTGTTGAAAATCTAAAAACCGATGTCAGCGGGCCAGTTATTCTACATGTATTGATCGATAACAGGCTTCAGCATTATATAGTCTGTTATTGTTGGGATGCCGTTCGTCAACATTTTCTTATTGGCGACCCCGCGCAGGGCATTGTCACCTATACAACCGAGGAATTAGCCGCTATTTGGTCATCACGATTACTCCTGACGCTTACGCCTAACACTACGTTACGTCAACAGGACGATGAGACAAAAGCGAAACGTCGCTGGTTACTCAGTCTCGTCCGCGATGATCTGCCACTGTTGGGTATTGCTACGGGTTTAGGCATCGTAACCGCCGGATTGGGCTTATCGACGGCTATCTTCTCGCAGAAACTCATCGACGAAATCCTGCCTAAACACGATACAAAACGACTGATTCTCGGGCTCTCGCTCCTGACGTTTCTGTTACTAGCACGAGCCATTGTCACTTATCTGCGTGGCTTTCTCCTTAATCGACAAAGCCGCGATTTTAATAACCGTATTATCAACCGATTTTACGACGCGATGCTCCATTTACCCAAATCATTTTTCGACAGTCGCAAAACGGGTGAACTCATTGCGCGCTTAAACGACACGGGACGCATTCAACGAGCCATCAGCCACCTGACAGGTTCGGTGGTCATCAATGCGCTGGTAGTGCTGGTATCCGCAGGCTATCTGTTTACCTACTCGGTCTGGATTGGCCTGTTGAGTTTACTTAGTATTCCACTCTACGGTGGTTTGGTGTGGCTATATCATCAGCGCATTATCGACGGGCAGCGTGAGGTAATGGCCGCATCAGCGCATACCGAAAGTAATTACGTCGATACGATTCAGGGTATTGATGTGATCAAATCTACCAATCGGGAGTCATTCTTTAGTACAGTTACCAAAGTCATTTACAGCCATTTTCAGGATAAAGTATATCAACTCGGTACGGTTGGACTACGGCTTAATCTGACCGCCGAGATCATTAGTGCCTTGCTCATTGCTGGCCTTATTTCAGTTACCTCATTTCTGGTTGTCGGCAAATCATTGCAACTGGGCGAAATGATGGCGGTTCTTACCCTGACGGGCAGCATTCTACCTGCTGTGGCGAGTCTGGCCATGACCAATATCCAGATTCAGGAAGCCAACGTAGCCTTTGAGCGCATGTACGAATATGCCCATCTGACACCCGAATGGCATCGGCCAACTGGACAGAAATCAACCAATACGTCCATCGAACCTGATCCAGCGTTCGCATTTTCATCGCTAACAATCAGCAATCTCCACTTCCGGTTTCCAGGACGGCCTTTGCAATTAGACAATATTTCGCTGGCGCTTAATAAAGGCGAATTGATTGCAATCCTGGGCGAAAGTGGCTGTGGAAAGAGTACACTACTTCAACTGATTCAACGGTTCTACATCCCAGAAGCGGGTCAGATCAGCCTGAATGGAAATGACTGGATCACCGTCAATACGACAATCTGGCGGCAGATAATAGGCGTGGTTCCTCAGCAGGTTAAACTGTTTAGCGGTACGTTACTCGACAATATCTGCCTGGGCAATACGACAGAAGAAGCAGAAGAAATTGTTCGTTTTTGTCAGCAATATGGTTTTGATCGTTTTTTCGAGACATTCCCACAAGGATATTTAACAATGCTTGGCGAGGATGGCATTGCCATTTCGGGTGGCCAACGGCAGTTGGTGGCCTTAGCCAGAGCTTTATACCGAAACCCGCAACTTCTCTTACTCGATGAGCCAACGGCGGCTATGGACAAACACACAGAGCAGTTTGTGCTTGATTTACTGGAACGTCTGCGGCCTGAAATGGGTACTTTATTGATTACCCATAAACCTCAAACCGCCTACCGTGCCAACAGAGCCTATACGTTCGCACAAGGGCAATTTATAAAACTGAATGCGGCTCAATTAGCGTTCGTCAATGAAGAATCAAACGACTGGCTCAACGAAAACCGGGCCGCGCTGGAGCCGATTTTGACGTAACTGGCCACTTCTGTTGGTAGCAACGTAGTGACCCAACTTCTATTAGAGTTGGGGCGCTTTTTATTATCCATTAATCCCGCCAGCCTTCGGGCTTATAAGGAGTTTTCGTATCGCTGGGTGCACAAATGGCTGTTGGTGGACGTGAAGGTGCGCTAAGGAGCTGAAGCTGGGGCACTTCTGGAAAAGTAGGCTCGGGTATAGGCAGTCGTAGATTAAGCGCGTAAAATAGCTCAGCACCTGGCAGACCGGAGTAACCACCTGGAGCAGTTCCACCCAAGGATACGCCATACGCATCTTTACGATCCAGCCAGTAACGAAACGTGGCTACCGACGTAGCTGCGAAATAGCCAACGACCGCTTCTCGATTATTCGCTACATTATGCACATTTCCAGCCAGAGCCGACGGAGGAGAATCGGCTAATCCGCCCGTATTCTGGGTCTGTTGTTGAAATAGTTGAAAATACCGGTAGGCATCAGGTGTCAGTGAACTTTGTCGAATTTCTACCAAACCTGGATTACGGTCGTAAAAAGGGATTTGGGCTATATTTCGGTTTACGATCAATCCTCCATTTGTAAACTGATCGCTGAAGAGGTTAAAGTTGTGGCTGTAAATGATCTCCCAACAGTTAGTCCGGCAATTATAATCGTATTTGTATTCAGGGACTGGGTTTCTTAGCGAGTATGGCGGGGGTGTCAGTTCATAGTAACAGTCTTCCAGCAGTTTCTTGTTGCCGGATGTATAGATGTAATAGTTCCCTGCTGGCGGAGGGTTTTCCATTAACTGGGTCGTAATATCGCCAAAAATGGCGTAAACACCTTGGTAGCAAGTTTTACACCACTCCTGTCTTTCGTAGAGCTTCCAGTCCCAGCGGTAATAATTTCGAGTTTCGGCAGGGTCACGGGTGTCTATAAATAGGTCATGGCCAGCGGTATAAAATCCAGCTAAAGCGGGGAAAATACTTTTGGGATTAAACTGAGATGTCACCTTATCAATGGGTGGCACAGCCTGAATAACCTGCTGACTTGATACATATTGGGCGCCATCACTAAGGGTAAACCGGAGTTGATAGGCATGTCCCACCTGACCTTTAAAATCGCTGGGGAGTTGATAACTCCCGTCCACGGTTTCATGGCAGGGGATGACCTGCGCCGAGTCTACCACCACTTCGACCGTTGCTTTAGTGATGGGCCGGGTACCAAATCGGCCGGTGAGGGGGTCCGATTTGGAGCGATTAAGCCGAATGGTTTGCGATTCGGCCAGATTCGTTATGGCCCCATCTACCACAATAATATCCACCGTACCCCGCAGTATCAGGTCTTCAGGATCGACGCAGGAAACCAGCGTACCTACCAGCAGCCCGAGAAACAGACGTAGTACAGAAAGTGAAGTTTTCATAACGTAGTCATGGGGTGGTTTAATCCCGCCAGCCTTCGGGCTTGAAGGGCGTTCGTTGGTCAAGGGGTGCACATATGGCCGTCGGCGGGCGGGGTGTATTGTCAACGAAAAAGTTCACTACCAGCGGGGCGTTCCGAGGAGGATTGGGGTCGGGAGTGGGTTCGGGACTGGGGTAGCGTCCATACAAGGCATAGAAGAGTTCACTCCCTATCTGATCCGAATATCCATTGATGGGATCGTAGCCTAAGGGCAGGCCCTGATAATCCTTACGGTCAATATAGAGTGGTTTACTATACACCCCCGAGGCCGTAAAATAACCTACCACCACTTCTTTAGGATTAGCCACATTGTGCACATTACCAATGGGGGCCGTGGGGGGTGTGTCGGCCAGGCCGCCTGTGTTCTGGGTTTGGTCTTGAAACAGCTTGAAATAACGGTAGGCATCAGGGGTTAGTGAAGACTGGCGCACATGTACCAAGCAGGGGCCATGTTGATAAAAGGGGATAGCGGCTACTTTGAAATTGGGGATAAGGCCCCCATTGGTGTATTGGTCATCAAACAACGCCACGTTGTAACTATGCAGCATCTCCCAGCATTGGGTGCGGCAGACATAATCAAAGTTGCGGTTGTAAACAAAATCGGTCGTATAGACGATGCGCGGGAAATAACAGTCTTCTAACAAGTCAGGCCCGGAAATATACCTCTCATGACTCACTTCGATTGGGGTAAAGATTGAATAAAAGCCTTGATAGCAGCTGCGGCACCAGTGCTGAGGCTCGTAGTCAATCCAATCCCAGCGGTAGTAGTTTCGCTGGTCGATGGGGTCCTCCAACTCGATAAACACATCATGGCCCGAGGTATAGTAACCCCGAAATGAGGGAGACAAACTTTTGAGGTTGAACTGAGCGTGTATCTTATCAATGGGGACTGCGGTGAGCATGACTTGCTGGGTCGATTCATAGTGAGTACCATCCGTGAGGGTGAGTCGCAACTGGTAGGCATGCCCTACCTGGCCTTTAAAGTCTGCCGGTAGTTGATAAAGGCCATCAGTGGTTTCATGGGCTAGAGTCACTACTGAGGAATCCATGATCACTTCGACCGTCGCTTTGGTGATGGGCAGGGTGCCGAACCGGCCTGTCAATCGGTCGGCCCGGGAACGATTAATAGTAATAAGTTGCGTTTCGGCCAGATTGGTAATCGTGCCATCGACCACCAGAATATCATTGGTACCCCGCAGGAGGATGTCCTCAGGATCAACACAGGCTACCGTCATAAATAAGGGTAGCCAGAACAGCAAACGAATTGATGAAGAGAAAGTACGCATAACCAAGTTGTTGAGTATCGGTTTAGTCCCGCCAGCCTTCGGGCTTATAGGGCGTTCGACTGTCGCTGGATACGCAGACGGCCAACGGCGGACGATAACGAGCAGGTTGGACGCCATATTCCAGAACGGGATCCCTCCCATTGAGTGCCTGAAATAAACCGGGAGCAAAGCCCGTCGCATCGCTTCGGGTTAACCAGCACCGAACCGCAGAAACACCCGACGCACTGAAGTAGCCAACCACTGGCTCATTCTTCTTCGCTAGGTTATAGATATTACCTAGCAACAGGGCTGGCTGCGCCCCGGCTACCCCACCCGTCTTTTGGGTCTGATCGTTTAGCCGTTTGAAATACGTATAAGCCTGTTTCGTTAATGATGTCTGACGAATCTCGACCAGACAGTGTTCTTTCGAATACAAGGGAACTTGAGCAACCCGTAAGGCTTTAACCATATTCCCATTGCTGTATTGATCATCGAACAAGGTCAGGTCATTACTATAAAGAATCTCCCAGCACTGGGTTCGGCAATTGTAGTCGAAGTGAGGGTACGTAAACCGATCCTTAATACAATCTTCAATTAGTTTTCCCTGTTCATCAGCGATCTGATAGATATCCCCTTGGCAACTCCGGCACCACTCCTGCCGCTCCCAATCTTTCCATTCCCAACGGTAATAATTAGTCTGGTCGGGAGGATCGGTAAAATCTATATAAAAGTCGTGAGCGGCCGCATAGACCTGATTTAACCGCTGGGTTGAACTCAAGCTGGTTGCATTAAACTGGGCACGAGCCTGGGTAATTGGAGCAACTGGCTGCAGAATCTCGGTCGTTGATTCGTACTGCGTATCATCACTCAACGTGAACCGTAATTGATAAGCATGACCAGCCTGACCCTTAAAATCGCTGGGTAATTGGTAACTACCATCGTCGGTTTCAGGGCAGGAAATAACGGTCAATGAGTCAACCACAACAGCTACAGTAGCTTTGGTAATGGGTACAGAACCAAGTCGGCCTGTAAGCCGGTCGGCTTGCGAGCGGCTGAGTCGAATAACCTGTTGTTCAGCTACATCCGTAATCGTACCGTCTACAATGATGACATTAAGCGAACTGTTTATAGTTGATTCTATCGGGTCAACACAGGTAACGAGTCCCAGGCAACTACATAAACAAATCAGTATAGGTATTGCTATTGGACGCATACCGTTGAGTGGTTACTTGAACTCGAAATTGTAGGTCAAACTCGGGATGGGAGCGCCAAAGATGCTGAGTCGGTAGGGGTTCGTGGCCTGTCCCTCCGTGCGGTAGAAGATCGAATACACATTCTTTCGGCCATACAGATTGTACACCGTGAACGTCCAATGCCCCTGCCAGCGTCGGTTTTTCATACTCGGATTGTAGATGTTCCAGGCGAAGTCGAGCCGGTGATAATCCGGCAACCGATACTGGTTGCGCTCGTCGTAATACGGGTAGGTTCGCCCCTGATAGCGAATGAATCCCTCCGGTGCCGTATAGGGGCGCCCCGAACTATAGGCGAAGTTGAACGAAAAACTGTGGTGTTTCCCCTGGTTGATGGTCAGGCTCATGTTCAGGCTGTGCGGACGGTCGTAGTTGGCCCGGTACCAGTTGCCCCCGTTGATCTGCTGCTGAAAATCAACCCCTTGGTTCACCTGATTCAGGGTGCGGGCAAAGGTGTAGTTGACCCAGCCGGTCAGCTCGCCTTTCTTCTTAGAAACCATCACTTCCAGTCCGTAGGCTTTGCTCTTTCCAGGAAGCAGTTGTGTTTCGGGATAGGGTTGCAGCAGGAAATCGGCACCCGGTTTGTAATCCAGAATATGCTGCGTGCTGCGCCAGTATACCTCGGCCGATAACTCAAAAATGTTATTCTTCGAATTCTGAAAATAACCCGCCGAAAACAACTGGCTCACCTGCGGTTGAATATGCGCATCCGACGTTTTCCAGCGCGAGGTAGGTAAAGGCGTGGTGGTATTGGTGATCACCTGCAAATACTGCCGCATCAAGTTATAGCCCAGCTTAATGGAGGAATTGGGTGTTAGCGCATACCGCAAACCCAGCCGGGGCTCCAGCCCGCCGTATTGCTTCGTTACCTGGCCAGCTCCGTACACCGTAGAATCCACAACCGTTGTAGCATCGGCCACTTCACCGTTCACGTATCGGCGGACGACGGAAGGCCCGAGATTCAGGAAATGGGAGTAACGCAGGCCCGCCGATACGGCCAGCTTCTCCGACAAACTAATCTCATCCTCAGCATGAATCCCAAATTCCAGCGCATTTTCAATAGGCGTTTTCTGATAGTTTACCGCCAGACTATTTCCCGGTATCAACTCGCCGGGATTCAGCCGATAGTGCGTGCCGCTAATACCGACCTCGATCTTCTGGTTTTCTAACTGGTAGTTCAGGTTCGACTTGACCTGTCGTTGCAGCAGCGATTGTTTCAATACTACTTTGTTATTGGTACTGTCCTCAGTCGATAAAATGCGGGGAATGTATTGCGCCACCAGGGCCGTTGTTTGCAGATTTAGTCGATCATTGAACGCGTGAAACCAACGCACCATACCGTTAGCCGTTTGCTGGGCATACTGGGTATTTACAGCATTGACATTAGCCAGACTTCCCAGCAGATTCGTCTGAAACAAATCCTGGCTGTAATAGCCCATGGCTGTCACCGTGTTTTTGTCGTTGACCCGCCAAAATAGCTTGGCCGTCCCATCGCCAAATTTAGCCCGGATGTTATCAAAACGAGGTGAAACAGCCCGCAATAGAAAATCGTTGAATGCCCCTCTCCCCGATACCATCAGGGCCAGTTTGCCTTTAATAATGGGCGTTTCGACCGTTAGCCGATTGGCCACCAAACTCACCCCACCCGTTAAATGAAACTGATTCAGATCGGGATTTCGAAGACTAATGTCCAGCACTGAAGCCGCCCGACCGCCGTAACGAGCCGGTACGTTTCCTTTGTATAAATCCAGGCCTCCCACAGCATCGGGCGGAAAGACCGAGAAAAGCCCGAACATGTGCGTCGGGTTGAAAATCGGGGTATCATCGAGCAGGATCAGGTTTTGGTCGGTGGTACCGCCCCGGATATTGACCCCGTTGGCCGCTTCGCCCACGCTGGTTACACCGGGCAGCATTTGCAGACTCCTCAGAATATCGACTTCCCCCAGGGCTGCTGGCATCTTTTTGAGGGTAGCGATATTAATCTGGCTCACGCCCAGGAGTGGCTGACGTACGTTTCGGTCATAGCCCTTGCTGGTCACCACAACCTCTTCTAACTGACTGGATACGGAAGGAAGTCGAACGTTGAGGACGGTATTCTCACGCAGGTTGATGGTGGTCCGAAACGGAACAAAGCCCAGACTTCGTACCACCAGAATATGCTGTCCTATTCGAGTTTTAATGGAGAAATGCCCTTCTGCATCTGTGTAGGTACCGGTGGTAGACTTTTCATAGTCGAGTACCACGGCTGCCCGCACAATGGGCTGATGACTGGCGGAGTCGCGAACGGTACCGGAAAGTGTATACAGTATCTGAGCATGGGCTACCGACGCTCCAATAGCCAGAACTACAATTACAAGTAGTGATCGAATCATGAAAAGAAAAGGTAAAGGTGTAGGACAGTTGCCTTTAGCGTGGCGTGCTAATTTGTCTGGTTATCAACCTAGACGTATTAAGGACGGGAAACGCTGTCAGCTGGTTTTATTTTAAGATTCGTTTAGCACGTATCGTACTTTTCAACCAAAATATTAGTCAACCAACATGCATTAATTATAAAGGATAGCGAAACTTTTATATACTTGTGTTAACGTACGGCGGGGCGGCCTGTAGCTCAACTTTTTTTGATAAATCAGCCAGTCAGGAATTAGGAATAGATGGTCATTTACAGCCGTTTGGCCATAAAACTATCTTCGCTAGCATTCCAACTATTCAGCCTAAGAGCGGGTCAGTAAGAAGAATCTAGTTCACTGCTATGAAAAAGTTACTTTTACTGCTGTTAACAACTCTAACGGTCAACCTGACTTTTGGCCAGAAGACCGAATCCATCCTGGCCTTAAATTCTGGCTTGTTCTCGTTTCAGGGCTATTCGGCGGAGAAAAGCTCTCAACTGAATTTGGCGTCTAATGGCACTACAGGCTATACAAACAATCCATTCGGGGCTAAAAATGGGCTTTCGTATGGTGCATCCTACCAGATTCAACGCATCTCCCGAAGTAATTTTATTGCCGGTGTTAGTGTAGGCTATGAAAACCTGCGAAGTAAGACAACCATTACGGGCGTTAACGGGTATGATAAAACGGGGACTTTTCAGGATGTAGCCTCCGGACAAACCTATCTATCAAACAAGCAACTGAATGCGTTTCCTTACCTGGGTTACCGAGTAGGAATCCGCCAAATTTCGGTGGATCTGACGGGTGGCCTTGATATTGGTTACCTGTTGAGTTCAACGGAGCATGGAAAAGCTACTGCTGATAATGGTAAAACGTACAGTACCTCTTTAGACCGAACAGGGATAAAAACGGATATTAGGCCCCGAGTGCAAGTGGCTGTATTTTATAGAAAGGTTGGCGCTTATACGAGCTACGCCTATGGCCTGAATAATTACAAAAGTGGCTGGATTGGCGGGCGGAATGAATGTAATTCCACGGTAATCCGGTTTGGCGTACTTTATAAAATCAAAGGCCACTAACACGCTCGTTGGGCGGGGCTATTTGCCTGAGTGTGGTCTACTTGTGTTGTGCAGTCAGTGATTCCAAAAAATTGATAACCAATCCACAATCATGTTCAGAACCTGCGTTTTAATTCTTCCCGTAAGCCTGCTGGCCCTCCTGAACTGCCATCCTAAAACCGCTGATCAGCTAGCTGTATCACCCGTTACGCCAACAGCGTCTACCGGATCGTTGAGCCGCTCTATGCCCGATTCGATCGCTACCTACCAACCTGTTTTCGGAGTCACCAGTACAGCCCAGCAATTTCCGTTTGGTCAATCAAATCAACCGGGTACAACTCTTCGCTTAACGCAAGTGACATACAACGGTAAATTGTGGCTTGCTTACCAGTATGATGCCCAAAACCGCCTTAGTGAACGCACTACCTACTACCTGGATGGTATACACATTTATGTCCAGTTCGCTTATAGTTACGCTGGTAATAACTTACTACAGGTCGCGTCTAAACTGAATAAGGAAGCTCCTTATCTGGAAGGTTCCCCACAGAATAATGACCTGCTACCCAGCAAAACGATTATGTATAGCCCTATTGATAATGGTATAGCCGGGCTGACAAAAATAACGAATACTGTTTTTACCGATTGGTACCAAAAAACCGGGATTGAGGCATCCCAGTTGGGATTCAATTCAGAAGGCATGTATATCTGGTCTGGAATCATTGACAACCAGGGCAAACGACAAGACAATAGAATTTACCGGCGAAATGAAAAAAGCAATGCGCTGTGGGACCGCATAGGGACAACAGCCGGTTATTGGACAGTCGACTATTTTACATACGATACACATCCGAACCCTTTCCGGACAACGGGCGATTCTGAAATGATCGACATGAACGATATGCTGTCCGTCAATAGTATCAATTCCAACAATGTGATAACCCGTCAAACTATCAATGAGCAGGGTGGTCGAGATGACTGGCGCTACGAATACCAATACCGACCTGATGGGTATCCCTCTCAATTGAAAGCGTACCGGCATGGGATGCTTACAACAACACTTGAGTATACGTACAATCAATAAGTTAGGGAATAAAAATCTCCTGAAACGCTTAATCAATTGCTGAGCAGAAATAAACCAGCGTGTTATTTATCAAAACATTCTGGTTAAATTACCTTTTTTAGCTCGCATGCGCTTTCTTGTTTTTACCCTTACTGTCTTTCTCTTAACCCGCCTGCTCACGGCCTGTGTTGATCCGGCTGAGCTGATGATCAACGGGACAGTGAACACGCTGGTTGTTGATGGAACGATCACGAACCTGCCCGAACCACAAGTTATTCGGCTCAACCGCTCAAAAGCCGACCCACTCACGGGTCGTTTTGGTAGCGTCCCCATCACAAAAGCTACTGTGGATGTGCTCGTTGATTCCTCGCTTGTGATTTCCTGTCATGAAAGCGAGGATGGCAGTTACCAGTTACCCAGCGATTTTAAAGGCCAGATCGGCCATAGTTACCAACTCCGATTTACCCTCAGCGATGGAACACACTACCAGTCCAGCCTACAAATTATGCCCGCTGTTCCTGCGATTGACCGGGTATCGACTCAGTATAATCCTGCCAGTTTGCCCGTTGAAGAACAATTAACCGGCGGCTATCGGGCCGGGCATGATGTGTATATCAACTGGAGAGACCCGGCCACGGAGCATAATTATTACCGCTGGGAGTGGAAATTATGGGAAAAACAATCCTGGTGCCGGAGTTGT
Organism: Spirosoma migulaei; assembly: GCF_054776855.1. Lineage (NCBI taxonomy): Bacteria > Pseudomonadati > Bacteroidota > Cytophagia > Cytophagales > Cytophagaceae > Spirosoma > Spirosoma migulaei. The sequence goes on from NZ_BAAHBG010000022.1 coordinate 262,072, forward strand.
CAGCAGGGTATTTATGCGGTCAATACCATTCTTGACCACGTGTATAAAGACAAAACGTTTTACGTATCCGGCGATCAGCCATTTGAAAGCTGTTTCGTACCAACTAATTATTTCGAGGCCAGTCAACCTCCTTTGGCAAGCGGTTTATATGTTTATGATTACCCTTGCCGTACCCAATGCTGGGAGATATTGTACAGTTCATCGCTCAACGTGTTCGATGACCAGTACAGTAATGGCGGGTTGATTACAAAGCGAAAAATTGCCCAGATTCCCTACTACGATAGTACCGCCTGTCTGGTCGAAATCCGGCAATTATCAATGACTAAAACAGCCTACACCTATTTCAAGCGCTTCCAGGATCAAACCCAGAACGTGGGCGGTATCGCCGATCCCATACCATCGGCTCCGGTGGGTAATATTCAGAATACCAGCAACAGTCAGGAACGGGTGGTGGGGTATTTTACAGCGTCGGCCGTGTCGGCGGTCCGGCATTGGCTCGATCGGAAAGATGTGATCGGCCTGCCATTCGGGCAGACGGACCCGGCTGGAGAATCTAAATTACCGGGTTCTGAATTGTTCTACTCGCTTAATCTACGACAACCCATCCCCGAACCGCTCTACCCCTACCCCAATATCCGAATCCTGGGCGGCCCTCCCCGACCGGTAACCGCTATCTGTGTCCCCAGCGACAGCCGAACGCCGTTTAAGCCAGTTGGCTGGCAGGATTAATTCGTAATAATCAGAAAAAACAGGTCGTATTCCGAAAAATACAGAGCTGTTGTTTTTAAAATACAGCCTGTTAACCTAAGCAGTCTCCATCGCTGGTTTAGGCTGTAACTCGACTGGTTGCTCTACATCAGATAGCCTATTTCGTTTTGCTTTATAGCAAGCGAATAAGGCCCGCCCCATCAGTTCATGGCCGATAGCATTCAGATGACTCGGATCATCGGAAATATAAAACTCTTCCTGGGGCTTGATAATCGAATGCGTATCTAACACAGTTATTCCCCACCGATGGCCTTCGTGTATGACTAAGGATCTTCCCTGTTTTCGCAACCACTGGCTCACCAGCTCACGATGCGGGGTTGGCGTTAACAAGAAAACCTTTTGGCGATGGATCTGTAATTGCTTTAGTAAGGCAGTCAATTCCTGCTGCACGTAGAGTAACTGCTTCACCAGGCCAGCCTGATTACCTAAAGCCAGCAGTAGACATTTAAGAACGCTTTTTGTTCGCTTTACCCAACTGGCGGGTGTTCTGTCGAGTGGTAACAGCGGCAGATTTCGTAGCGCGTCAAGATCAGCCATGCGTAATCCTGCTCCCGCATGTGCTGGCACTTTCTGGGGTGGCGTTTTAAATAGTTTCCAGAACGTGGGCGGGTGCTGCAGGTAATAATGGGCAGGCTGAATAAGTACTAAATCGAATTGTGATAGATCCAGATGAGTTAGTGTTTCGCGAATGTCGGCCAATGGAAGAAAAACGTAGCTGGTTACCTCAGGATGATATCCCTGTTCGCTAAGCTGATAGACAAATTGATCTAGAAAACTAGACTCTTTAGCAGTAAGTCCGTATCCATAGACCTGACAACCACCAATCACCAGAATAGTCATAACAGATGTATTTAAAATGTAAAATCATTTATTTACACCTAATACGTTTGCATCTGAAAGGCGTTGCAACTAGTATATTAAAAATTAATTAAAGATACATAAAGACTTATGACTTTCTTCGCCAATGCAACGGATCAATGGCACTATATAAATTCGAATCTGAGCTGTGAATTTGTGAGGTATTAGTATAATTGTAATTTTGGCCGATAAACCGATCAAGCGCATGGAAGCCGTTGACGCGATTTTAAACGAGGTGGATAAATTACAACCTGATGAAAAGCTAAAACTCCTTCATCAGTTAGTAGATCGAATATTGGCCACACCTACACCCATAGTACCTACGCAAACTAATTTCGGCAACTATATTGGCATAGGCAAGGATATTTGGGAGCAGGATGCCCAGCTATATGTAAATGAGAGTCGAACGAATGAACGGTTTTAAATCAGCTTTTCTCGACACGTCTCCGTTCATCTATTTGATTGAAGGTCATTTGCAATTTGCGCCTATTGTAAAAGACATTCTTACGTATTGTCAAAACCACGCTGTTGTCGTAACAACCTCTGTCCTTACCGGGTTAGAGTTTAAAACAAAGCCTTTACGTGCAAACCGCATGGATGTAGTAAGCGCATTTGATGAGCTTATTGCGGTATCCCATACGAATGTCGTTTCCATTACAGCAGAGATTATCAATGAAGCCTTTAGCTTACAAACACAATTACTTAGCTTAAGAGCAATGGATTCTATGCAACTCGGTGCAGCCGTAGTTCATCAATGCGAGGTTTTCATTACTAATGATAAACGATTGTCTACTATTAATAAACCCCAAATTATTACACTTGACCAATGGATGTAACCCTTGACTCCCCTACTCAGCAACGCGTTGATAAATGGCTTAGCGGCAATTACGATGCCGCCACTAAAGAATCGATTCAACACCTGATTGATTCTGGTAATACTACCGAACTGACCGATTCGTTCTACCGCGACCTTGAGTTCGGCACGGGTGGTCTGCGCGGCATTCTGGGCGTGGGCTCCAACCGCATGAACCGGTATACCGTTGGCGCAGCTACGCAGGGGCTTTCCAATTACATCAATGCCGCTTTTCCGGGTGAGGATATCAGTGTGGCCATTGCACATGATAGTCGCCGGATGAGCCCGGAGTTTGCTCGTCTGGTAGCCGATATTTTTTCGGCAAATGGCATCAAAGTATATCTGTTTAGTGCCCTTCGCCCAACGCCAGAATTGTCGTTCGCCATTCGGCAGTTGGGTTGCCAGAGCGGTATTGTCGTTACAGCCTCGCACAACCCGCCCGAGTATAACGGCTATAAAGTGTACTGGAACGATGGTGGTCAGGTCGTAGCTCCGCACGACAAAGCGATCATTGAAGAGGTGAACAAAATCACGTCTGTCGATTTGATTAAATTCGATGGTATCCCCGAACGGATTCACTTGATCGACGAAGAAATCGATGCGCCTTATGTGGAGCGGGTCAAGTCGAATGCAGTGAACCCGGATGTCATCAAGCGGCAGGCCAATCTGAACATCGTGTACACGCCAATCCATGGAACGGGCATCACGCTGGTGCCACGTGTACTTGATGCCCTGGGTTTCAATAATGTTCATATTGTTGAAGAGCAGGCTACGCCCGATGGCAATTTCCCAACGGTAAAATCGCCGAATCCCGAAGAGCGGGCGGCTATGCAACTGGCGCTCGATCTGGCCAATAAACTAAACGCCGACCTCGTGATGGCCACCGACCCCGATGCCGACCGAGTAGGCACCGGTGCTCGCAACCATCATGGCGAGTTTGAGTTGCTGAACGGTAACCAGATGGCCAGTCTGATCATTTATTACCTGCTGAATGCCTGGAAAGATGCAGGTAAACTAACTGGTAAGGAGTTTGTAGCCAAGACGATCGTAACTACCGACCTCATTGACCAGATGTGCAAAAATTACGGGGTTACCTGTTACAACACACTAACAGGCTTCAAATACATTGCCGAAGTCATTCGTGAACTGGAAGGCAAAGAGAAGTTCATTGGTGGTGGCGAAGAAAGCTATGGTTACCTCATCGGCGATTTCGTACGCGACAAAGATGCCATTGCCTCCTGCGCCATCATTGCCGAACTGACTGCCTACGCTAAAGATCAGGGAAAGAGCCTGTTCGATATGCTGATGGCGATGTATCAGGAAAATGGGTTCTATTACGAAGCACTGGTATCGCTGACTAAGAAAGGTAAATCTGGGGCCGAAGAGATTCAACAGATGATGGCCGACTTCCGTGCCAATCCGCCCAAGTCCATTGCTGGCTCGCCGGTAGTTCGCGTTGACGACTATAAAGCCCTGACACGCCTGGATGCGCAGAGTGGTCAGACATCGGCCATTGAGGCAGGTAAAATGGGAATCGAATCGTCGAACGTGTTGCAGTTCTTTACTGAAGATGGCACCAAAGTTTCGGCCCGCCCATCGGGTACCGAACCAAAAATCAAGTTCTATGTCAGTGTTCGAGAGCCGCTCGAAAGTAAAGAAGCCTTTGATGATACCTACGCTCAGTTAAAGGCGAAAGTGCAGCGAGTAATCGACGAGTTACAGTTGACCTAACGTTCACATTACCACGCTTTAGTACTATACCATATCCATAAAATACCAGGTCCGCATTGCGCAAGCAAGCGGACTTTTTTTGTGATTAAAAATAAATAAATAAGATTAATTAAAGATTAATTAGAAATTGTTCATAAACCTCTTTAAGCATTAGTACCTACGTATTTTTAACTATTACTTACCTTATATTCTCCCAAACCTTATGATGAAGAACGCTTTACGACAAGCGTACCGCACCCTGCCGCTATTTTTATTTAGCTGGTTCTTGTGCGTGGGGGCATTTGCCCAGGATCGCAAAATTACAGGCCGTATTACAGACGGTAACGACAACACTGCACTACCTGGTGCTAACGTTGTTGTAAAGGGAACGCAAACCGGTGTAGTTACCGATGCCAATGGGCAGTTTTCATTGAATGTGGCTCAGGGTCGCGACATTTTAACGATCTCTGCTATCGGCTATGCTACACAGGATGTGACAATTGGCTCCCGCACATCTATAAACCTTGCCTTATCCCCTGACATTAAAACCCTAAATGAAGTGGTCGTAACGGGCTATGGTGCTCAGGCGAAACGCGATATTACGGGTGCAGTAGCTACTGTGGACACCAAACAGTTGCTATCCGTTCCGGCCACAAACGTTGGACAAGCGTTACAGGGCCGTGTGGCGGGGGTACAGGTTGGCAATGAGAATGCGCCTGGCGGTGGCGTAATGGTTCGTATTCGTGGTTTCGGAACAATCAATGATAACTCCCCACTCTATGTTATTGATGGTGTTCCAACGAAGGGGAACCTCAACACACTGAACCTCAATGACGTAGAGAGTATGCAGATCCTGAAAGATGCTTCGGCGGCTTCTATCTATGGGTCGCGGGCTGGTAACGGCGTAGTCATTATCACCACGAAAAAAGGGAAAGCGGGTAAACCCAAGTTCACCTACGATACCTACTACGGTTCGCAACGGCATGGCAAGTTGCTCGACATGCTTAACACGCAGGAGTATGCTCAGCTAACCTGGGAATCCCGGATCAACTCGGGGGTAGTGGGTGCTAATGGAAATCCAATCCATTCCCAGTTTGGCAACGGCCCAACTCCTGTTATTCCTGACTACGTTCTACCAACGGGTGCCTCGGCCAGCGACCCACGCGTTGCGCAAAACCCCGACGGAACCTATGTGAACTACAACAATGATATTAACTCACCTAAATTCCTGCTGATTACTAAAGCCAATAAAGTAGGAACGAACTGGCTGGAAGAGATTTTCCAGACAGCCCCGATTCAGAACCATCAGCTGGGGGTATCGGGTGGTAATGAGAATGGTCGGTATGCCATGTCGCTCAACTACTTCAACCAGGAAGGTATCATGAAGTACACGGGTTACAAACGCTATTCACTGCGGGCAAATACGGAGTTTAATATCAATAAGCGGGTTCGGGCCGGGCAGAATTTCCAGGTAGCCTATGGTGAACGCCTTGGCCAGCCCAATGGGAATAATGCGGAAAGTAACCCCACTTCGTTCGCTTACCGGATTCAATCGATCATTCCGGTGTACGACGTAGCCGGGAATTTTGCCGGTACTCGTGGCGGTGACCTCGACAACGCTAATAACCCCGTTGCGCTGTTGTACCGAAACAAAGACAACGTACAGAAAGAAGTCCGGCTATTTGGCAATGCATTTGCCGAAGTCGACATTCTGCCTAACCTGACTGCTCGCACGAGTTTCGGTATCGACTATAACCTGTTCAACTACCGCAACTACACCATCCGCGATATTGAATCGGCAGAAGCCAGAGGGTCGAACCAGCTACAAACCAACAATAACTATGAATGGACATGGACCTGGTATAACACCCTGACCTATAATCTGTCGCTAGGTGATCAGCATCGGTTTAACGTAATTGCCGGTACAGAGTCAATCAAAAACTACTTTGAGTTTTTTGACGCCAGCCGCACCAACTTTGCCGTGGATGACATCGAAAACCGCTATCTGAGTGCGGGTACAGGCGTTCAGACCAACAATGGTGGCGCTTCGAACTGGCGGTTGGCATCAGAGTTTGCCAAACTTAACTATGCGCTGGATGACAAATACCTGATTGACCTGACCGTTCGTCGTGACCGGTCATCTCGTTTTGCGCCTGAATTCCGGTCGGCAGTCTTCCCAGCGGCCAGTGTGGGATGGCGGGTTTCTAAAGAAAATTTCTTCAAGCCAATTACACTCATCAATGATCTGAAATTTCGGGCGGGTCTGGGTCAGACAGGTAACCAGGAAATTGGCAACTACAACTCCTACACGCAGTTTAGTACGAACCCTATTACGTCATTTTACGACATTAATGGCACGCGTACCTCGGCTGTTCCAGGCTACGAGCTGACCCAGTTCGGTAACGCCAAAGCCAAGTGGGAAACCACAACCAGTTTGAACATTGGTTTTGACGCGCTGTTGCTCAAAAACAAGCTAAGCATCGGTTTCGACTGGTACACCCGTACCACTTCGGACATGCTGTTTCCCGTACAGGCACCACTTACCCAGGGCGTTGCTACAGTTCCATTCCAAAACATCGGTTCGATGCGCAACCGGGGTGTTGACCTGATGATTGGCTATGGAGATAAGCTCGGCGGTAGCGGTTTGAGCTACAACGTAAGTGCCAACTTTAGTACCTATCGTAACGTAGTGACGAAAACCAATGGCGACCCCAGCACACAGTATTTTGGGATCAATGATGAGCGGATTCAGAACTTCGTAGTGACCCAGCAGGACTACCCCATTGCCTCGTTCTTTGGCTATACGATTGATGGAATTTTCCAGACTAACGAGGAAGCTAAAGCTGCACCTGTGCAATTTGGCAATGCAGCCTCAGAGAACGTAGCCGGCCGGTTTAAATTCCGTGACATCAACGGCGATGGTGTGATCAATACCAAAGACCTGAGCATTATCGGTAGCCCGCACCCTAAATTCACCTACGGCCTGAACCTGAGCCTGAATTACAAAAACTTCGGACTAACATTGTTTGGACAGGGGGTTGACGGCAACCAGATTTTCAACTACACCAAGTACTGGACCGATTTCCCAACCTTCGCCGGAAACCGGAGCACCCGGATGCTGTATCAGTCGTGGCGTCCCGGCAAAACGGATGCCGTTCTGCCCCAACTCCGGTCAAGCGATCAGGTTAGTATCCAGCCATCGACCTATTACCTGGAAAGTGGTTCGTACTTCCGGATGAAAAACATCCAGTTGACTTACCAGCTGCCGCAGGGATTACTGTCGAAATTGGGTTTATCCGCTACGTCGGTTTACATACAGGGACAAAACCTGTTGACGGTTACCAAGTATTCGGGTATGGATCCTGAGATCAACCTTCGCGCTTATTCGGCTGGTAACGACCGTCAGATCGGCGTCGATGGTGGTTCGTATCCAGTCGCTAAAACGGTATTAGTAGGTCTGAATCTAGCATTTTAATTAATAATGTAAAATGAATAAGGAATATGGCCAAAGAGCCTCTTTTCATTATCCATTTTCCATTATTCATTATCCATTCATAGCCATGAAAAAACTAACGATATTCATAACTACGCTTTGTCTGGCAGTGGCAACTTCCTGCTCCGACAAGTTCTTAGATGTGCAGCCTAAAGCGGCCTTAGCGGTAAGTGTACTGCAAAACAAAACAGGCGTAAACGCCTTGTTGATTGGCGCTTATTCCCTTCTGGATGGCTGGGCAACGGCCGAAGGTGCCTACCGCTCGTACAATGTGGGGGCCGATAACTGGGTGTATGGCAGTGTTGCCAGTGACGATGCCTACAAAGGAACCATTGCCGGTGACCAACCGCCTATTTCACTGATTGAACAGGGTAATATCCAGTCTGACAACATCTATTTCCGGGGTAAATGGCGGGGTATGTACGACGGCATCGCCCGCTCAAACGATGTGTTACAGGCTGTGGCGGCAGCCAAAGACATGACCGATGCGGAGAAAGCCCAAGTCATCGCCGAAGCCCGTTTCTTACGGGGGCACTACCATCTTGAACTCAAGAAAATGTTCAATATGGTGCCTTACATCGACGAGAAGATCTACAATCCGAACGATCTGGAGAGCACCAAAGTAGCGAATAGCACCGACATCTGGCCAAATATCATAGCCGATATCAAAGCTGCTTACGACGTACTGCCCACCAAACAAACTCAGGTTGGTCGGCCAACGAAATGGGCGGCTGGTGCTACCCTCGCCAAGGCTTATTTGTTTCAGAAAAAGTATGCCGAAGCCAAGCCGTTGCTGGAGGCTATTGTGGCCAGTGGTCAGTATAAGTTAATGGACCGGTATCACGACAACTTTAAAGCCGTTACCAACAACAATACGGAGTCGATTTTTGAGGTGCAGTATTCAGTTAACGATGGCGCATCAGGTGGTGAAAACGGCAACATTGGCTCTACTCTGAACTATCCATATGGTGGTGGTGGTGTAACAACCTGCTGCGGTTTCTTCCAGCCTTCGCAAAATCTGGTGAACGCTTTCAAAACCGATGCCAATGGATTACCACTGGTTGACACCTTTAATGCATCGGACTTGCCCAGCGATCAGGGAATTGAATCAACATCCCCATTTACACCTTATGCGGGACCGGTCGATCCTCGCCTGGACTGGACGGTTGGCCGCCGGGGAATTCCGTATCTGGACTGGGGCGTTCATCCAGGTAAAGCGTATGTCCGTGACCAAGCCTATGGTGGCCCTTACTCACCCAAGAAACACGTGATGTACAAGTCGGATGTAGGTACAAACACCTTTGCCGGTAACCCTCGCCTGAATGCCAACAATTACCGTATGATTCGCTACGACCACGTATTGCTCTGGTTAGCAGAGGTTGAAGTGGAAATTGGCGACCTGAACAAAGCACGCGGCTACGTCAACCAGATTCGCCAACGGGCGGCTAACCCCGATGGATTTGTAAAAAATGCCGATGGAACAGCTGCAGCTAATTACGCCATTAAACCGTATAGCGCATCCTGGACGGATCAGGCTACGGCCCGCAAAGCCGTTCAGTTTGAAGAACGGCTGGAGTTCGGCATGGAAGGCCATCGTCGGTTCGATCTTGTGCGCTGGGGAATAGCCGATCAGGTTTTAAACGCCTATTATATTGGCGAAGCTCCTAAACGGATTTACCTGAACGGCGTGAAGTTTATCAAAGGCCAGCACGAATATTTTCCTATTCCTATCCAGGAGATTTTCAACAGTAAAAAAGATGGGAAAGAAACCCTGACTCAGAACCCAGGGTATAATTAAACGTCATCAACCTTATTTCGGAGGGACTAAGTAAGTACCGCTTACTTAGTCCCTTTTTTTGTTCCAACTCAGTTCAGCTTAGCAAGATTCATAGGCATAAACCTATCAGGAATAAGGAAGAATTTAGAGATAAATTTTGGTTAATTGAAAGAAAAAAGTCTAGAATACAGTTGATAAACGGGTTCGCTTTACTAGTATTTATAGCCATACCATCAACATAAAGCTTTGTCTTGCGCTACGCCTAACACCCTATATGACTACTTAATCCATATATTATCCTAAACGGGAGTTAAAATCTATAAAAAAGCCGTAAGAAGACTGCCGTTTAGCCTCGAAAATGCCTTTACCTTGCGTTACAGGCCTACTTCTCCAGTATGTCTCTTCACATTAAGTATTAATACTATATTAAAAAAAATCGAGCTTTGCGAAGTATTATTGTAGGTCATCAAACCAGTTGTTGATGCCTTTTTCAATTTTATCAATTCAACCTGTAATTCTAATTCTACCATTTATGATGACTCCATTACCAGAATCTACCCGACATGGGTACCGACAATGGGTGTTATTTGGTCTACTATTTCTGTCGACTCAGTTGATTTACGCCCAATCAACAATTACCGGTACGGTAACCGATGCCACAACTGGCGAGGTATTGGCAGGCACAACCATTCAGGCCAAAGGCACCAACGTAGGTGCTACCAGCAATGCGCAGGGAAAGTATCAACTTACGCTTCCCACAGTTACCAAAACGCTTATTTTCTCGTTTATCGGCTACCAGCCTCTTGAGATTGCCGTGGGGAACCAAAGCGTTGTTAACGCCAAACTAACCGCCACCGACAATGCCCTCAGCGAAGTGGTTGTGGTGGGGTATGGTGTTCAGAACAAGCGGGACATTACCACAGCCATTGGCTCGGTAAAGGCGAAAGATCTGGCAAACCAACCCGTTGCCAGTTTCGACCAGGCATTGGCAGCCAAAATTGCGGGTGTTCAGGTTACACAAACATCAGGCGCACCAGGCGCAGCACTTTCCATTCGGGTGCGCGGCACAGGGTCGATCAGCGCGGGTAACGATCCCCTGTACGTTATTGACGGTATTCCGCTTTCGCGCGATACAAAATATGCAACCGGGGGTACGAATACACAATTTCCAGATAACCCGATCAACGTAATGAGTACAGTCAATACCGACGATATTGAAAGTATTGAAGTCCTGAAAGATGCTTCTGCATCAGCCATTTACGGCTCACGTGGTTCGAACGGAGTGGTACTGATCACGACCAAACGGGGTAAAGAGGGTAAAACCGTAATTAACTACGACTCCTACGTGGGTGTGCAAAACGTCTCAAAAAAAATTGACATGCTCAATGCCTATGAATACGCACAATTGAGCTACGAGGCAAAAAACAATGCCTATCTCGATCGAAACCCGACTGGCAAACCAACCGACTCGAATACTATTCGGAATGCGGGCGTAGGCGCACCCAGTACACTCATCCAGCCCGAAATTGTGCCCTATCTAAGCGGTCAGGCGGGTCTGACCAACACCGACTGGCAGGATGCCATCTTCCGGTCGGCTACGATTCAGAACCATACGCTTTCCATCTCTGGTGGTAAAGAAAACGTCAAATATTACCTATCGGGCAACTACCTGAATCAGCGGGGGGTAGTTATCAACTCAGGCTTTAAACGCTACGGGATGCGGGCCAATGTTGAGGTTAAAAACGGCCGGCTAACGGCGGGTATCAACTTCAACCCGACCTATTCGTACCATGATCTGATCAAGGCAGAAGGCCCTTATCTGGGCGAAGGTGTTGTGGGATTAGCTCTTCAAATGCCACCACTTTTCCCAGTCTACAATGCCGATGGTTCCTACAATTTTGGCGGTAACGCCTGGGGTTATGGCGCTACATCGATCCTGAACCCGGTTGCCATTGCCAATCAGGTAAGCGACAAACTTAGTCAGCTCAGGTTGCTGGGCAATGCCTATGCGCAGTATGAAATCATTGATGGCTTATCGTACCGACTCAGCGTGGGTACCGACATCAACAGTTTCCAGCGCGATTACTACCGACCATCAACCCTCGAAATACGGGATCGGAAAGGCGCTTCTACACCAACCGGCTTCTCACGGGCGCAGAATTTCGTCGATTGGCTGGTCGAAAACACACTGACGTATAACCGCTCGTTCGGGCAGCACACGATTTCCGCACTGGCGGGCTTCTCGTCGCAGAAAGATCGTCGGGTAGCGAATGAATTAACGGCGACCAATTTCCCCAATGATTTAGTAACCACGCTCAATGCGGGTCAGGTTACGTCGGGGAGTTCCGATGTTCAGGAATGGTCGCTACTGTCGTATCTGGGCCGGGTTCAGTATGATTACAACGGAAAATACCTGTTGTCTGGCGCTATACGGGCTGATGGTTCCTCCCGTTTTGGGAAAGCCAACCGATGGGGTTATTTCCCGTCGGTATCTGCTGGCTGGAATGTATCGCAGGAAACCTTCCTGAAATCAGTGAACTGGCTGAGCGACCTGAAAATACGGGCCAGCTACGGCTTAACGGGGAATTTCCAGATTCCGAACTATGGCTCTGTCAGCTTACTCAACTATTCGAACTATATTCTGGGTAACGAAACCGTAGTGAGTGGTCTGGCTCCCGGTAATTCGGCCAATGACAAGCTGAAATGGGAAAAAACGGCGATGCTCGACGTAGGTTTCGACGTGAGTTTCCTGCGCAACAAACTGAACTTGACGGTCGACTATTACAATGCCAATACCTCTGACTTACTGCTAAACGTACCCGTGCCCCGTGCTTCCGGATTTAGTACGGAGTTGCAGAATATCGGAAAAGTAAACAACCAGGGGATCGAATTTACACTGGGCACACGGCAAACGTTTGGCCGGTTACGCTGGGATGCCAGCGCTAACATTGCCAGCAACCGCAATGAAGTAAAAGCACTCGGCCCCGCAGGCGATCCGATTATTGTAGCGGGTGGCGTTGCCGGAGCGCAGTTTATCACCCAGATTGGCCACCCCATTGGCGAATACTATACCATGATTTACGATGGTGTCTTTAAAAATCAGGCGGAAATCGATGCCTATCCGCACACGACAACGACTCGTCCTGGTGATTTTAAATTCCGGGACAACAATGGCGATGGCAAAATTGATTTCAGCAGCGATCGTGCCGTAACCGGCAGCTATTTCCCCAAATACACCTTTGGGTTTAACACAAGCTTTGCCTACGCTGGGTTCGATCTGGCGGTAGCTGTACAGGGCGTTCAGGGACATAAAATCCTGAACCTGATCCGTCGGTATATCTACAACATGGAGGGTAACGGCAACCTGTTCAGAGGAGCGCTGGATCGCTGGCAATCGGCTGACAATCCAGGCAATGGCCTGGTGAACCGCGCTAACCGGCTGGCCTCAGGCTCGAACGGGGAAATTTCGACCTGGCATATTGAAGATGGCTCGTACGTACGGGTTCGTAACATTACCTTGGGTTATTCACTACCTGCTGGGGTGTTGAGTCGGTTACACCTGAGTCGTGCCCGCCTGTATGTGACTACCCAAAATCCATTTACGTTTACCAAGTACTTGGGCTTCAACCCAGAGGTTAACAGCCGCCCAGATAGCGCCCTGTCGTCGGGAGAAGATTATGGAACGTACCCCCTCGCCCGCACTACCTCTGTTGGTCTCAACCTGTCATTCTAATAGCAACCATGAAAAAGATAGCCTTATTTCTCACTGCTTTCGTGGGTCTGACAGCCTGCCAGAAAGATTTTCTGGACCTCAAGCCCCTGTCGCAACCCAACGTCGATAATTTTTACAAAACCGCTACCGACTTTAACAACGCGGTGAATGGTGCCTACGATGCACTCCAAAGCTCAACCCAGTATGGTGGTGATTACAATACAATTGTGGAGGCTCGGAGCGATAATGTTCTTGATAACGACCCGTCGTCGGGTTCGGGACTTCGGTACAACATCGACCGGTTCATCGAACCAACCACGAACACCGTTCTACGCGATACCTGGGGCAGCCTTTATACAGGTATTAACCGGTCTAATCTGATTCTGGACAAGATCGACGCAGTTACGATGGATGCTGCCCTGAAAGCTCGCTACAAAGGGGAAGCTCAGTTTATTCGAGCGCTGTCGTATTTCAATCTGGTGCGTTTATGGGGCAAAGTGCCCCTGGTTCTCATAGCGGGAACAACTACCGAAGCTCGCTCCTACATTCGGAATGAAGTTACCGATATTTATACCGCTATTGAAAAAGACCTGATAGCAGCCGCAGCCGGTTTACCCGCATCTTATACCGGGAATGATATTGGTCGTGCTACATCGGGAGCGGCAGCGGGTCTGCTTGGCAAGGTATACGTAACCGAAAAGAAGTATGATCTGGCCGTTTCGGCGCTAAAAGATCTGGCGAATGGGACTACCTATCAACTGCTTCCGAATATTGCCGATGTGTTTTCGGTAACGAATAAGAACAATGCGGAACTGCTGTTTTCTGTCAAATTTAAAAAAGGTGGTACCATTGGCGAGGGCCACGGTTCCTGGTTCGGCACCAGCATTGGCGACCCCATTGAGCCATCGTTGCGGGCGGCTTACCCGGCTGGTGATAAGCGACTTCCGCTAACAGTCATGGTGCCCGTTCCCAGTAGTATAAATGCCGTTCCCAGAAAATTCTATGACGAGCTTTCATCAACGAATGATGTGGGTAACGATTTCCCAGTCTTACGGTATGCCGATGTGTTACTGCTCTATGCCGAAGCACTCAATCAGGTTGGTTATCAGGCAGATGGTGACGCCTTTAAAGCGTTAAATCGCGTACGAACACGGGCAGGCGTTACGGCTTATACGAGTGCGCAACTCGCCACGAAAGATGCTTTCCAGACGGCCGTTATTAATGAACGTCGACTGGAACTTGCCTTGGAAAGCGACCGTTGGTTCGATCTCATTCGTACGGGAACTGCGGTAGCGGCTATCAAAGTAACGGGTATTACAATGCCTGATTACCGCGTAGTGTATCCCATTCCGCAATCGGAAATTGATGTGTATAACAACAAGACGACTTTCCCACAGAATCAAGGGTATTAGCAGTCGTTGATACAGGTCGAGTATAGCGGGGAATGGGTAACTACAGCTTACTTATTCCCCGCTTTTTGTTCCCGGCCAAGTGCAATCAACTACTAACTCATCTAATGCAAACGAAGTGAGCGGCTTAAAAATCCGTATCTTTGCAGGCTAGTACTGCCACAAGCCTATGACCCTGCATATTGACCACCTCGATGAACTGGATACAGTAGCCCATCAGCTACTCGCTGAAGGACGACAACGGCCGGTGTGGTTACTAGACGGCGAGATGGGGGCTGGCAAAACCACACTCATTAAAGCTCTTTGCCGAGCCTTAGGGGTTGTTAGTACGGTACAGAGTCCAACGTTTTCAATTGTCAATGAGTACACTACCCACGAGGGACATTCCGTGTATCATTTCGATTGCTACCGGCTCCGAAACGAAGCTGAAGCGCTGGACATCGGCATTGAGGAATATTTCGCATCAGGTGATTATTGTTTTATCGAATGGCCTGAGCGAATTATGTCTCTTTGGCCTGCCCTATATTATCAGGTTCAACTATCGGTAGACGCAGATGGTCATCGAATGGTTGAAGCTGACATAGTTTAACAGTTTACGGTTTACCGTTTACGATGGGCTGACGCATCAGTTATTCTTGCGTCAGCCCACCATAAACGATAAACCGTAAACCATAAACATCAAAGCATTGACTGGATTTGAGGAATTGGCCAAGCAAACGGCCCTGTATCCGAAAGAAGCTCCGCTGGCTCTGAAAACCAGTCGGCAAGGCCTGCTTATTGGCTTGCCGAAAGAAGTATCGCTTCAGGAAAACCGCATTGCGCTCACACCCGAAGCAGTGGCAATTCTGGTTCGAAATGGCCACAATGTGATTGTGGAGAAAAACGCGGGGGAAAAAGCCAAATTTCCGGATCATGAATACAGCGAAGCGGGTGCACAGATTGCGCAATCGCCCAAAGAAGTCTACGAGGCTAATCTTATCCTGAAAATTGAACCACTTGTCGAGGATGAGTTCGAGCACATTCAATCGGGTAGTACAGTCATTTCGGCGCTGAACCTGCCGTCGCACGACAAGGCTTATTTCGAGAAAATGCTGAGTAAGAACCTAACTGCATTTGGTTACGAATACATTGAAGATCAGAGCGGTGGCTTACCTGTTATCCGGTCAATGAGTGAGATTGCGGGCAGCACCGTCATGCTCATTGCGGGTGAATACCTCAGCAACGCCGATAATGGACGGGGGATTATTCTGGGCGGTATCACGGGCGTTCCCCCAACTAAAGTCGTCATGCTCGGAGCTGGAACCGTAACCGAATACGCGATCCGCATGGCGCTCGGTATGGGTGCCGATGTAAAGGTATTCGACAAGCATCTATACAAATTACAACGGCTCAAATATGCCGTCGGACAACACGTTTATACCTCCATCATCGACACCGATACCATGGCCGAAGCCATTCAGCGGGCCGATGTCGTGATTGGGGCAATGCGGGCTGAGGATGGTCTTAGTCCGGTGGTTGTTACGGAGGAAATGATCAGTCGGATGAAACCGGAGTCGGTTATTATCGACGTGTCAATAGATCAGGGTGGTAATTTCGAGACGTCGCGTATGACGACCCACAAACAGCCCACCTATAAGCACATGGGTGTTATTCACTACTGTGTTCCCAATATTGCTGCACGCGTCGCTTACACGGCGAGTATGGCCCTGAGTAACATCTTCTTACCCTTCCTGCTCGAAACCGGAACCACGGGCGGCATTGAACAGATGATGTATGCGAACCGTTGGTTTATGAAAGGTGTTTATACCCATAAGGGAACGCTTACCAATGCCTACATCGCCCGCAAATTCAATCTGCGTTTTAAAGATCTAGACCTCTTGCTAGCCGCCCGATTCTAAGAAGTTTGACGTTTATAGTTTGAGGTTTGTAGTTAGCAGCAGTTAACTACAAACCTCAAACTATAAACGTCAAACTACAAACTTTCTTCCCATGATTAACCATAGCAACGAAAATACCCTCCTCGACGACGCCAACTCGTACGATGTCAATAAAGAGTTGATGGGAACGATTTCGTCTGATTTCGTGAAGGTATCCGATCAGCTTAAAGAAGCGTCCTATCAGATTCGTAAGCGCGGCTTTTCAGAGTATCCTGTTTTTGTCGCATCACGCCGGGATGTTCCGATAGGGCAAGTGCTCATCGCGGCCGATGAACTGGAGAATAAATGGAATTACAAAGCCTCTTTTCTGGATGAGTTTATTCAACGCGAACTCATCGGCGAGGACTCAATTGACTTGTGGAAGGAAAACTATAAAAAGCCTGATGAATATTGCTGTTTATTCGTCGTGCACGGCGATTTTGCGGGCTTTGTGTATATTCCATACCCCGAAGATTAATCAGTACTTTTTCTGCCTTTTATCAAGCCGAATCAGATTGATTCGGCTTGATTGTTTTAGAGCTACTAATAATACTTTTTCGGGAAACAGCTTTTCTAAAATAAGTACAGCGAAATTCCATTTTCTCCCGTTACTAACTCAATCGAAATACGTCTGACAAGGTAGCCTAAAAGGGCATCAAAACAAGTGCAAAGCCATTAACTACCCCATTACCTGATGGTTAGGCAAATTTTAAGCACATTCAGTAAATACGGGCCAAAATCGATAGGAAAAGATGAATTATTTTTGTATTTTTACAATCTGTATAGACACATAAAAATGGGCTATTTTTTAAGCCTGAAACAACAAATTTCAGACTTGCTCCTATTCTGATATGACCAACGAAATAATTGAAGCAGACGCCCCCGTTGAAACTGCGTTAGGTAACTACGGTGCTGATAACATTCAGGTGTTAGAAGGCCTGGAAGCTGTTCGCAAACGTCCATCCATGTACATTGGTGACGTTGGTACGCGTGGATTGCACCACTTGATCTGGGAGGTCGTTGATAACTCCATTGACGAAGCACTGGCAGGCTACTGCGACAAAATTACGGTAACGATTAATCCGGATAACTCTGTAACGGTACAGGATAACGGCCGGGGTATCCCAACAGGCATCAATACCAAGATGGGCGTTTCGGCGCTACAGATGGCGATGACCATGCTGCATGCCGGTGGTAAATTTGATAAAGATACTTACAAAGTATCCGGCGGTCTGCACGGCGTCGGTGTATCCTGCGTAAACGCCCTCTCAACAGACCTTCGCGTAGAAGTTCATCGGGAAGGTAAAATCTTTGAGCAGGAATATAAAATAGGTATTCCTATTTATGATGTGCGTATCATAGGTGATGCCGAGGATACAGGCACACGGACGCACTTTAAGCCTGATGCCACTATATTCACGGACACCG
The DNA here is from genome assembly GCF_054776855.1 of Spirosoma migulaei. NCBI lineage: Bacteria > Pseudomonadati > Bacteroidota > Cytophagia > Cytophagales > Cytophagaceae > Spirosoma > Spirosoma migulaei. The sequence goes on from NZ_BAAHBG010000022.1 coordinate 279,996, forward strand.
TCTACAAATACGACACTGTAGCAGGCCGCCTGCGTGAGTTAGCGTATTTGAATAAAGGCATCCATATTTTCCTGAACGACCTGCGTGAGCTGGATGAGGCTGGTGAACCCGTGCGCCATGATGATTTCTATTCACAAGGAGGTTTAGTTGAGTTTGTCGAGTACCTCGACCAAACACGCCCCCCCCTTGATGGAATGAAGCCTATTTACATGGAGAACACCAAAGGATCGACTCCCGTACAGGTTGCTCTGGTGTATAACTATGAAGCAGGTGAAAACGTACTCTCGTATGTTAACAACATCAACACTCACGAAGGCGGTACCCACGTACAGGGTTTCCGCTCGGCCTTAACACGGGTATTGAAAAACTATGCTGACAAAAACCCCGGCGTATTGCCCAAGAACTCGGGTAAGGTTGCGTTTAGCGGTGAAGATTTCCGGAAGGGTCTAACGGCCGTTATTTCGGTAAAGGTTCAGGAACCCCAGTTTGAGGGCCAAACCAAAACCAAATTAGGTAACCAGGAAGTTGTCAGTGCAGTGAGTCAGGCAATGGCCGATCTGCTCGAAACTTGGCTGGAAGAAAATCCAAATACAGCGAAAGGTATCGTTAAAAAAGTCCTTGTGTCGGCTCAGGCGCGGATTGCTGCCGATCTGGCTTACAAGCGCATCATGACCGAGCGCAAGGATTTCATGGGCGGTATGGGCTTACCCGGCAAACTAGCCGACTGCTCCGATACTGATCCTGAGAAATGTGAACTCTATTTGGTTGAGGGTGACTCCGCTGGCGGAACTGCCAAACAGGGTCGTAACCGGGCGTTTCAGGCTATTTTACCCCTGCGTGGTAAGATCCTGAACGTAGAGAAGGCCATGGAGCATAAGATCTACGAAAACGAAGAAATCAAAAATATCTGGACAGCGCTGGGCATCCGCTTAGAGAAAAAAGATGATGAGACGGTGATGAACCTGGAAAAACTCCGGTATCACAAAATCATCATCATGACCGATGCCGACGTCGATGGTAGTCACATTAGAACATTGATTCTGACGTTGTTTTACCGCAACATGAAGGCGCTGATCGACAATGGCTATATCTACATTGCGCAACCTCCACTTTATCTGATCAAAAAAGGGAAAGAGGAGCGGTATTGCTGGACGGAAGCCCAGCGCGAAGCAGCGGTAAAAGAGTTAGCAGCTGGCGGTAAAGAAGAGAATGTAGGTATACAACGCTACAAAGGTCTTGGAGAAATGAACGCCGAGCAGCTTTGGAGCACAACCATGAATCCTGATACAAGAACCCTGAAAGTTGTAACGGTGGAATCGGCAGCCGATGCCGACCACGTGTTTTCGACACTCATGGGCGATGAAGTAGCGCCCCGACGCGAATTCATCGAACGAAATGCGAAATATGCCCGAGTGGATGTTTAACCGAATGATAACATAAAGCGGGCTTTTTAGTCCGCTTTTTTGTTGTACTTCAAAGTTTGAAATGAGTATGCGTTATTCCCTGAATCCGAACCGAACTATATTGGGCAATTTAGTTTCCCGGTTTACACACCGTCAGTCAACTACCACCGCCCAGGTCACTGATAAAATGGCAAAAGTTAGTGAAAAAGTAAGCAGTGTAATTGATCAAAGCGATTACCTCAGCCGTGATTTAAGCTGGCTTAAATTTAACGAACGTGTTCTGGATCAGGCGCGTAGCCCGCACCGAACGCTCATGGAACGGTTGAAGTTTCTGGCAATTTCGGCCTCAAACCTCGATGAGTTTTTTATGATTCGCGTTGGGAGTTTGTACAATTACCTGGATTATCATAAACAGCGCGTCGACTACTCCGGGCTTCGTGAAGTACCTTTCAGAAAAGCTTTATTTACGGCAGCTCATCAACTTTGTCAGGACCAGCAAACGGTGTTTACCGAACAATTGCTGCCATTATTTAGCGAAAATGGGCTTCAGTTAGTCACATACGAAAACCTGAGCCCAGAGGAGCGGACAGAAGCAACAAACTATTTTGATCGGGCTATTTACCCGACATTAACACCGATGCTGTATGACTATACGCACACATTCCCGGTGTTACTGGCCAAAGTGCTCATTTTCGGAGTGGTCACGCAGAGTCCCGATAGCATCGATATGCAGAATCAGCATTCAGATGATGAAGATGACCGTCAACGCTTATCGTTTGTACAAATTCCGGCCAATCTGCCACGCTTTCTATCGTTTGAGCATGAGGATCGTATTCTCTTTTTACCGATCGAAGAAATCGTTCGGCACAATATTAAAAAGCTCTACCGCAACGTCGAAATACTATCGGTAAATCTGTTTCGTATTACACGTAATGGCGATTTTACGCTTGACGAAAATGACGATGACGAAGTCGATTTTATCGATGAAGTCCGTCAGAAAATCAAGAATCGTCGCTTAGGCCGTGTCACCCGCGTTGAGGTAGAAACTTATACAAACACTGCATCCAGAACGAATTCGCCCTGGATGTTGAACCTGCTTAAAAAACGCTGGGAAATTGATGATTTGAATATTTTCGAGTCGGCTGGTTTGCTTGACTTTTCGGCATGCTGGCAAATCATCGGTCACCCGGAATTTAAAGATGACATGCCTCGTCCTCATGCGCCAGTTCTCCCACTAGGCTTTACCCGTGAAAAAACGGACGATATTTTTGAAACGATCAAGCAGCGAGATTTACTACTGCATCACCCTTACAACAATTTCGAGCCCGTACTGCAACTGCTCGAACAGGCAGCGGAAGACCCAAATGTACTGGCGATCAAAATAACGGTCTACCGGCTGGCGAAACGCTCACGCATCACCGAAGCCCTCTTGAAAGCGGCTGAAAATGGTAAGCACGTATCCGTTTTATTCGAAGTAAAAGCCCGTTTCGACGAAGAAAATAACATCCGAGAAGCACAGCGCTTACAGAAAGCCGGGTGCTTTGTGATCTATGGCATTAGCCGTTTCAAAACGCATACCAAGCTATTACTGGTTGTGCGCAGCGAGGGCAGTCGGGTTGTACGGTATGCGCATATGGCCACCGGCAATTATAATGAAGATACCTCGAAACTCTATACCGATATTGGCCTGTTGACGACCAATGAGACGTATACACACGATATATCGGAATTTTTCAATGTAATTACAGGCCACTCATTACCCAACGAATACCAATACCTGATTACAGCCCCGCGTGATATGCGCGATCAGTTGGTTCGGCTTATTCGGTTGGAAGCTGAAAATGCCAAACGCGATCTGCCCAGTGGTATCTGTATTAAAGTCAACTCGCTGGAAGACAAACAGGTCATTGACGAATTATACAAGGCCTCACAGGCTGGCGTACCCATTCGGCTCATTGTGCGAAGTATTTGCTGCCTGCGCCCGCAGCGGGAGGGATTGAGCGAACACATCACCGTACGATCTATTGTCGGCGATTTTCTAGAACACACCCGTATTTATTATTTTCACAACAACGGCGATCCAAAGGTGTATAGTGGTAGTGCCGATGTCATGGTGCGCAGTTTCGACCGACGTATCGAGTCACTGTTTTACCTGGCAGATTTACGGGTGAAACAGCAAGCTATTCTGATTCTGAAATACAACCTGCTCGACAATGTCAATTCCTACGAATTGAAAGAAGACGGGGATTTTCAGAAGTGCGAGGTACCCGAAGGTGGTGAGCCATTCAATATGCACCAGCGTTTTTTTGATGTGACGGAGAAAGAGGCAATTGAAGCCCGGCTATTCGACCCAGAGATTAAACCAGCAGAGGTCGCTAAAATTGAAGAAGAATATCAGGAAGGTGCCGAACGCGCTATTGCGGATATTTAAGGGGCAGATGAATTTTGCAGAGACCTCCTGCTATTCTCAATCCATAGTCATACATTTTGCCTATACTGACCACCCTCATCTAAGCAAAATATGGCTACTGAAAACTGGCTGATTTAACGAATAATATTCGTTAAATCAGCCAGTTTTCATTTTGTTCTCTTTAGGGTGGACTCGTAGTGTGCTTCTTTTTGTATCTTAGCCCACCTAACTGTAATTTCATCATCACTGAATGGATCGTTTTACCGGCCTGATTGGCATTGTTTTAATTCTGGGCATCGCCTACGCTCTCTCTGATAACCGAAAAGCAATTAATTACCGTACTGTTGGCGTAGGATTAGGTCTCCAGTTCGGGCTGGCCTTATTTGTTCTAAAAACCGAATTTGGAAGCAACCTCTTTCAGGCACTTGGCTTTTATGTTGACCGCCTTTTACAAAAAGCCAACAAAGGCGCTGAGTTTGTTTTCTCATCGCTGGTCAAACCCGATGTTCTGACAAAGGCTTTCGGTCCAGAAAACAACTTTATTTTCTTCTTCAAGGTTATTCCGACAATTATTTTTGTGGCCGTTCTGGTCAATATTTTTTACCATTTAGGCATTATGCAGCGTGTAGTTGCCGTTATGGCTCGCGCTATGAAGTGGCTGCTTGGCGTAAGTGGAGCTGAAGCGCTCTCGAACGTGGCAAGTACCTTTGTGGGTCAGGTAGAAGCCCAGATCATGATTAAACCGTATTTGAACGGCATGACCAACTCCGAACTACTGGCCAGTATGACAGGCTCTTTTGCCTGTATAGCCGGTGGTGTGTTGGCTGTTTATATCTCCTTGGGCGTACCGGCTCCATATCTGTTAGCAGCCAGTATCATGGCTGCGCCAGGGGCTCTGGTGATCAGCAAAATTGTAATGCCCGAAACAAAGGTTTCGGAAACACAGGGAACCGTGAAAGTTGAAATTAAGAAGGTCCACGCTAACCTGCTCGATGCGATTGCTTCCGGTGCCAGCGAAGGCCTAAAAGTAGGATTCAACGTAATTGCCATGCTTATTGGCTTCATTGCGCTCATTGCCTTAATTGACAGTTTACTGTTTCACCTTGGATTCTATGTATTAGGAATAGACTACCTAAGCATGAATTTTTTACTGGGGAAAGTATTCTCTGTATTTGCCTGGGCAATGGGGGTTCCTGGTAAAGATATACAGGTTGCGGGGTCGTTAATGGGGACAAAAATGGTTGTAAACGAGTTTGTTGCCTACTTAGAATTAGTGAAAGTCAAATCCACTCTCGACCCTAAAACAATTGCCATTGTTAGTTTTGCACTCTGCGGATTTGCCAATTTTAGCTCTATTGCCATTCAGGTGGGAGGTATTGGCGAGTTGGCTCCGAAGCGCCGGAGCGACTTGGCCAAATTAGGGTTCAAAGCCCTTATCTGTGGTACATTAGCCAGCTATATGTCAGCAACGCTGGCTGGATTACTGATTTGATTTTAACGCCCACTCGATAGTATACCCGCCCGGCTCTGATTCGTCAGTAGCCGGGCTTTTTTGCTCATTACTATTTTTTCTTTACATTATTCAATCCTACTTTCGATTCCTAACGTTTTAGTACCGGTGCTTCCATACAGATGTATGATCTAAACCCCATCCAGAATAAAATGATCCAGACAAAACTAATTCCGCGTACTGCCGAAGCTAGCGAGCCTCCCTTACTCATAAAGTCCCTATTAGCCCAATCGCTTAAATACGAACCACAACGCGAAATTGTTTATCGTGACTTATTTCGCATGAACTATGTTCAATTCAACCAGCGGGTTCGACAACTGGCTAATGTTCTAGCCGATTTAGGTGTGGTGGCAGGTGATACTATAGCCGTACTAGACTGGGATAGCCACCGATACCTTGAATGTTTCTTCGGTGTTACGAGTGTTGGGGCCATTCTGCATACTGTCAACGTTCGGTTATCACCTGCTCAGATTCTCTATACGATGAATCACGCCGAGGATAAAGTAGTACTGATTCACGAAGATTTTTTGCCGATCCTGGCTGCTATAAAAGACCAGCTTACAACCGTTGAAAAATTCGTTGTTCTGAGTGATAAAGTGTATGGCCCTACGGCTCTGGAGGTCCTTAGCGATCTACCAGCCTATTTTTCGGGCGAATACGAGGCCTTATTAAAGGAGGCATCGCCAGACTATGACTTCCCGGATTTCGACGAAAATACCTGGGCAACAACGTTCTATACGACAGGAACAACAGGTAATCCTAAAGGCGTTTATTTCTCGCACCGCCAATTATTCATGCATACTATGGGTTTGTTGGCTTATATTATTGGGTATGAAGCGATGCCTTTCAAAGGGTCAACAGATGTGTACATGCCCATTACGCCTATGTTCCATGTACACGCGTGGGGGTTCCCATTCCTGGCAACCATGATGTCGGCTAAGCAGGTTTATCCAGGTCGTTACGAACCGGAATTACTGCTCAAATTACTGATTAAGGAAGGAGTTACGCTTTCGCACTGTGTCCCGACCATTTTGAACATGCTCGTTAGTAGCCCGGCAGCTCCGAAGTTCCGTGATAATTTGAGTCGTTGGAAGGTGCTGATTGGTGGCTCGGCGCTCACAAAAGGACTAGCCCAGGCCGCTACCGATTTAGGCATCACAGTCATGTCAGGCTATGGTATGTCTGAAACTGCGCCTGTCATGGCCGTTGGCTATCTGAATGAGCAGGAGCAGGCATTACCAATGGAAGAACAGATTGAATTACGCACGCGGGCAGGCCGGATTTCTCCCTTCATTGAGATGCGACTTATGGATGATGAAGGGAATTTCGTTCCGCATGATGGTCACTCCCTTGGCGAAATTGTAGCACGGGGCCCTTGGCTGACCCAAGGTTATTACAATGATCCCGAACGAGGTGCTGAACTCTGGAAAGGTGGTTGGCTCCATACGGGCGATGTCGCCAGCATATCACCGGATTATTGGGTCATGATTGCAGACCGAACCAAAGACGTTATTAAAACCGGTGGAGAATGGGTATCCTCGCTGGACATGGAGAACGTACTTTCGCAGGTAGAAGGGGTTGCCGAATCGGCTGTAGTAGGGCTTCCGGACGTTCGCTGGGGTGAACGGCCACATGCCTTGATCGTTCAAAAACCAGGCTATACGCTAACAGCAGAAGGGATTAAAGCTGGCCTAAAAGAAAAAGTAGATCGGGGTGATCTTCACAAATGGTACGTTCCCGACCGGATTTTATTTGTGCCGGAAATTCCAAAGACCAGCGTTGGCAAAATCGACAAAAAGCGTATCCGAAGCGAGATGAAGGACGCTATTTTAGGAACTCAAGCAGTGTAATTTTTTCAAACACAGAGGAGCGGAGATTTTCACAGAGAACACAGAGACTATTTTTCTGTGTTCTCTGTAAAAATCTTCATTCCTCTGTGTTTACCTCCTATGACTCGAATTGGCTTATTATCTGACACACATAGTTATCTGGACCCTCAAATTTTCACGCATTTTGAGGCATGTGATGAAATCTGGCATGCAGGAGATGTAGGTGCGTTATCGGTTGCAGATCAATTGCGAGCGTTTCGACCACTTCGAGTTGTATCGGGCAACATTGATCGCGAAAGCATCGATTTGCCAGCCAACCAGCGTTTCGAGCTTGAGGGCTTGACCATTTGGATGACACACATTGGTGGTTCACCGCCCAGATATAATCCTGTCGTTCGTCCACAACTCAAGGAAAACACCCCTAATCTGTTTGTATGCGGGCATTCGCATATCCTCAAAGTTACACGAGATTCAACGATGAATAATATGCTCTTTGTAAATCCAGGCGCGGCCGGGAAAACGGGCTTTCATATTATGCGAACTGCCATTCGATTTTCGCTCGACGCGGGCCGAGTTTTAGATATGCAAGTGATCGAACTAGGTAAAAAGTAAGCCAACAAAAAAGGGCTCCCTGTTCAGGAAGCCCTTTTTTGTTAAGACTCAAAACTTATATCGGCAGCGATTCAGGCTCTGTTTCAGCAGGCTTAGATTCCTTACCGATTTCTTCTTTAACTTCCTCAGCTACACCTTTGTTTTTATAGGCCTGGTAAACGGTTTCACGCTCAAAAGGACGTTTCCCGATCAAACGAACTAAATCGTTTTGATACAGAATTTCTTTCGAGAGCAATTCCTTAGCGATGATTTCCAACGCTTCACGGTGCTCAGACAGCAACTCTTTCGTCCGTGTGTAGGCAATATCAACAATCTTACGAACTTCTTCGTCAATATGCTTGGCAGTCTCTTCAGAGTACGGCTTATTAAATGCGTAATCTGATTGTTTTGAATCGTAGAATGATACATTACCAATCTTATCATTCATACCATACATCGTCACCATACTGTACGCCAGTTTCGTGATACGTTCCAGATCGCTCAATGCACCCGTCGATACTTTGCCGAAAATAAGGTCTTCAGCAGCCCGTCCACCTAATGCCATGCACATTTCGTCCATGAGTTGCTCAGTACGATATAGGTACTGTTCACGTGGTAGATATTGGGCGTAACCCAGAGCGGCTACCCCACGTGGCACGATGGTCACTTTCACGAGCGGATCGGCATGTTCAAGGAACCAGCCTGCCACTGCGTGACCTGCTTCATGATAGGCAACAATTTCTTTTTCCTCAGGAGAAATAATCTTGTTCTTCTTTTCCAGACCACCGATCACTCGATCCATAGCGTCCTGAAAATCCTTCATATCGACGGCTTCCTTGTCGCTACGGGCAGCAATCAGGGCTGCTTCATTGCAAACGTTGGCAATTTCAGCACCAGCAAACCCTGGTGTTTGGGCTGCCAGTTCTCTTGGATCAACATCAGGCGACAACTTAATTGGTTTCAAGTGAACCCGGAAGATAGCCTCCCGACCAATAATATCTGGCTTATCGATACTGATTTGACGGTCAAAACGGCCAGGACGAGATAGCGCCGAATCAAGTACATCTGGGCGGTTTGTTGCTGCCAGGATAATGATACCCGAGTCAGTGGCAAACCCATCCATTTCAACTAATAAGGAGTTGAGTGTGTTTTCGCGCTCATCATTAGCACCAGGCATTGAACCTCGCCCACGTGAACGACCTACCGCGTCAATCTCATCAATGAAGATAATACAAGGCGCTTTCTCTTTCGCTTGCTTAAACAGGTCACGCACACGCGCAGCACCCACTCCAACAAACATTTCCACGAAATCGGAGCCCGATAGCGAAAAGAACGGAACACCTGCTTCACCCGCAACAGCTTTCGCCAACAGAGTTTTACCGGTACCCGGAGGGCCAATCAGCAAAGCGCCTTTCGGAATTTTAGCACCCAGTTTCGTAAACTTGGTTGGATTCTTAAGGTAATCAACAATTTCCTTGATTTCCTCCTTCGCTTCATCCAGGCCAGCTACGTCGTTAAAGGTGATTTTCACCTTATTATCCGCATCGAATAACGCGGCTTTCGACTTACCAATATTGAAAATCTGACCACCAGGGCCACCTGCGCCCGACATTCGGCCCAGCAGGAAATACATAGCCAGTATCATAACAATCAGGAATCCCCATGTGCTGATAATACTACCAAAGTCGCTGCGTTGTTCGAATTTATAATCAACCTTATCACCAGCGGGTACACCCTGCTGCATAGCATCTAAATCCTTCTTAAAGGTTTCACCAGATGCTATCTGAAATTGAAAATGTGGGCCATGACCGCTACCAAAATAAGGCTTTTCGGTAAACAAGGATCGGTATTTAGGGCTTTGCGCGGCCTGCTGCGTGAGTGTCACTTCAGCAATTTTATCATTTACCACCGTCACTTCGGCAACTTCGTGATCTTTCACCATAGCCTCGAACCGCTTCTGCGTTGTTTCGCGAGTGGCCGAGCTTTTGTTAAAGAACGTAATGCCAAGAATGGCGGCAATCAGCAACGCAACAATCCAACCCTGAAAGTTAGGCTTACGAGGCCCTCCACGAGGTACTAACGGATTTCTATTATTATTATCTGCCATTTCTTCAGGTTATACAAACGGATTTCAACAAGTAACACCGTTTTGCAATTGAATGTTTCTTTCGTAAAACGGTTGGGACAGACGGTTAATCAGTCCGATAAACGGCCCATTATGAACCTATTTTAGTTAAATGCAATGAATAATGAGTCATTGTTTTATTGGTTATTCTGTTAGCGATAGCTACTTGTTTACAGAAAACGTATTAGTCAATGATTGTTATTCAGGAAGCTACTGATAGTTCGTTGTCTTCAATTAAACGAATTTCAGCATCCCCCCAAAGTTGTTCAAGATCGTAAAAAGATCGGCGCTCTTTTTTAAATACGTGCGCTACAACATCTACATAATCTAACAAAATCCACTCCCGGTTTAGTTTGCCTTCCTTATGCCAGGGATCTTGTTTGCTCGCTTTATAAACTTCTTCTTCAATAGACGTTGAGATGGCGTCAATTTGTGTATCGGAGTTACCCGAGCAAATGACAAAGTAATCACAGATAGCGTTCTTCACATTCCGCAAGTCCATTACGACGATGTCCTGCCCTTTTTTTTCCTGCATTCCGCGAACAACGAAATCACGTATTTGCTCTGCGGTAAAGTCTTTATTGTTGTTAATTCTCATGCTTTCGGTTTAACATTGCCACGCTAACCAGCGGGTACTTTGTCTGAAGGACATAAGGCCCTAAGCACCATTCATTAGCTCTACTACTAAACTATACAATATTTTGTACAAAATCTATCCCAAAACGCTTTTTCTTGGACAAATAATCCAATATCTGCCAAGCTGTCAGTCTACTAACGACGAAGCGTCTGCTTTGATTGCCCAAATAGACCCACCAGAAGGCATGCTTGTCATAACGGACAATCAGACAGCCGGACGAGGACAGCGTGGTAATAAATGGGAAGCAAAAAGTGGGCAAAATCTAACCGTTTCACTGATTCTAAAGCCTTCTTTTTTAGCAGCAACGGAGCAGTTTTGGCTGAACATAGCCATTTCGCTGGGTATTTATGATGCACTTTCCCCTCTCGTTGGCGATACGCTACGCATTAAATGGCCTAATGATATTTACGTAGGCGATCAGAAATTAGGCGGAATTCTAATCGAAAATATTTTACATGGTTATACAATCGAGTGGTCGATTGTGGGAATGGGTCTGAATATAAATCAAACCGAATTCGGCTACTCAACGGCCACTTCGCTCCAGTTCCAATCGCCACTTCCTAATGCGTATGACTTGCCAGGTCTACTGAGCCGTCTCTGCGAAACCCTTGAACAACGTTATCTGCAACTTCGCTCAGGCCAGCGTGACGTACTAAAGATAAACTACTTACAACTACTTTATCGGTATCAGGAAGAACATACGTTCGAATCGGATGGGCATCTTTTCCGGGGAACAATCATTGGTATAGACACAACTGGCCGTCTTGCAATTGCAATCGACGGCCAGGTACGATACTTTAGTTTTAAAGAAGTTAGTTTTTATATATGATGTATGATATAGGTTATATGATATATAAACGGCAATACATCATATAACCTATATCATACATCATATATCATTTTATGGCTTCCTCTACGGGATTACCGATGCTTCCATTGGGTTCTAATAATCCAAGTAGCGCCGTAATTGTAGGGGCAATATCATGAATGTGTGTCCGGCGGAGAGTCTGACCGGGTTTTACACCCCAGCCGTAGAGCAGGAATGGTACATGGGTGTCATACGCATAGGTAGTACCATGTGTAGTGCCTTTATTCCGTCCTTCGATCCAGCCTGGGGATTGCATTACGTAGAAATCGCCACTACGATTGGGATGATAAACATTCCGAAACAGATTTTCCTGCAAGAGAGGCAACGCTTCGGCCCCCAGGTTATGTAAATTAACCACGTTGACTACCGCTTTCTGTTTGAGCAAGGTAGTCCGAAGCAATTCATAAACCTCCTGCATGGCAATCTTTTTCTCCCTTAATAAGGCATGGTTCAGATAAACCTGCTGATTGATATAAGACAGCATCCATTGCCCTGGGCCATAGGCTTTTTCGAGCGTAGCTTTCACCGTTTCGCCAATTTCTCCATAGGTCTTTACACCAGCCGGAATCCGATATTGCTGTGAAAAACCCGGTGCATCAACAGCGCCGTGATCGGCCGATAGAAAGGCTACCCATTGTCCTTTTCCAACAGTTGCATCCAACTGGGAAAAAATATCAGCCAATTGCCGATCTAAACGAATGTAGTTATCCTCGGTTTCTATGGCGTGCGTACCAAAAGCGTGGCCAATGTAATCAGGGGATGAAAAACTGAGACAAAGCATATCGGTTACATCATGTTGACCCAACTGTTCTCCTTTTATCGCAGCCAGCGCAAACTCTTTCGTAATCTGATCTCCGTACGGGCTGGTGCGCAGCACTTCATATTTACTGCTGCCGGTTTGAACAACGAATTCATGTGGGAAAACAGACTTGGCTTCACCCGGCATTGTTGCTTCATACGATTGATCGTCTGAAGTGCTTTCTGTATATTGGTTCAAGGCTAATGTAGGCTCCCACTTCTGACTAATAAATTTCTCGGGCAGTTTCTGGGCGTTAAATGCCTGTACCCACTGAGGTAACTCCTTCTGATAAAATGTGCTGCTAATAAAGTTACCATCTTTCGAATCGAACCAATAGGCAGCATTGGCAGCGTGACCAGCTGGCAGAATGGCTCCCCGATCTTTCAAGGCAATCCCAACAACTTTAGCCCGACCATCGGTAGCAAGCTTAAGCTGATCACCAATCGTTGTTACGAGCAAGTTCCGGGGCGACATTTTGCCCGCACTACCTGTATTACCCACCGTACTAACTGTAGTATCCTCGGCACAATAGAGTAATCGGCCAATATTCCGCTCATAAAAGTCATTACCAACAATGCCATTGAGAGCAGGGGCCGATCCCGTATAAATAGCTGCATGACCAGGGCCTGTATACGTAGCTGCGTAATGATAATGGTTATTACGGGCATTGAACCCCTCATCCATCAGCCGCCTAAAGCCACCCGTACCATATTTAGCGTAATACCGATACAGGTAATCGTACCGCATTTGATCGACTACAATTCCGACAACGAGTTTAGGTTTAGCTAACGGTGAGCGGGCTGGTAAAGGTATTTTTTTAGGTTGAGCCAAGGCTGTTATCGTGAGCAGAGACGACAGCAAAACGGAAGAAATCAGACGCATAAGGTCGTTCGTTGGTTATTGAGTAACTTTTCGGACAAATGTACAAAACAAATTAGTGGGCAATTGACGGATGCGTATAAAGCCTTTGTAAAGCCCAATCCGGGCAAATCCAAAAAATAAAACAATCTGTGTATACGTAGCGCGATTTTTCTCAACATTATCGTGTTGATCCTGTTGATTAAGCAACGGATTCATTATCCGCATCCTCTTTATACAGTATGATTCAGATTACTGGTTCTGCTACATTCTGGCTGACAGCTCTACTATTTTTCGGCGCTATTTTTGGGCGATACGTCCTTTTTTCGCTGGCATTCTGGTGGCTATTCAAGGTGTCGATGAAAAACCAGTTTGCCCACCGGGCCGTGCAAACACGCCCTCGAAAACCGGGTCAGGATTGGCGAGAGATTCGGTGGTCGCTGCTGACATCACTCATCTTTACGGCTATTGCCATGGGGGTCATTCTGGCTTATCAGGCAGGCTATACTAAAATCTATGTAAACTTTCATGCTTATCCACTGCTGTGGTATCCGGTCAGCATTATACTAGTTCTGTTTATCCACGAAACCTATTATTATTGGCTTCACCGTTGGATGCACCGACCGGGCGTGTATAAATGGGTTCACAGAACGCACCACGATAGTATTACAACCTCACCCTGGACCGCTTTCTCGTTTCACCCGATTGAGAGTACATTACAGGCCATTGTCATTCCGGTAATGACATTCGTATTGCCTCTGCATATTTCGGCAGTAGGGATTATTTTATTGATTATGACCATGTCAAGCGCGGTCAACCACTTGAATACTGAAATCTACCCAAAAAACTTTGACAATCACTGGCTAGGACGCTGGCTAATCGGCGCGACGCACCATAGCCTGCACCACACCCAGTTTCGGTTCAACTATGGTTTATACTTCACTTTTTGGGATAAGTGGATGAAAACAGAAAGCCCGGATTTTCATCGACTATTTGGGGAGAAAACGAAAAATAGTATTAGTAGTGAGAAGTGAGGAGTTACTGACGCCCGTTATTGGGTTGCATCAGCAACTCCTCACTCCTATTACTATATACTATTTACTTCTATCAATAGTATACTGCACAAGTTGGTGTAAGGACTGCCGATAGCGCGAGTCAGGAAAGGCGTTTAACAACTCCTGGGCTTCGGCAACGTATTGATTCATTGCCTTAGTCGCGTACTCAATGCCGCCGGAATTCTTGACGAAGGCAATTACCTCATTGACTTTTTTGGGCTTTTCGCTCTCGTTTTTGATGATGTTTATTATGCGTCGTTTCTCGAAGAAGCCAGCCTTATTAAGTGCATAAATAAGTGGCAGCGTCATCTTTTTCTCCTTGATGTCAATACCTAGCGGCTTCCCAACTTCGGCGGTACCGTAATCAAACAGATCGTCTTTAATCTGGAAGGCGATTCCAACTTTTTCCCCAAAAACCCGTGCCTTCTCAACCAGAGTCTTATCAACACCGACCGATTGTGCACCTACGGCACAACAAGCTGCAATCAGAGAAGCCGTTTTTTGACGGATTATCTCGTAATAAACAGCCTCGGTAATATCTAATCGCCGGGCTTTTTCAATCTGAAGCAATTCACCTTCGCTCAGCTCGCGCACGGCCATGGTAACAATCCGAAGCAGATCATGATCATTATTATCAACGGCAAGAAAGAGACCACGCGTCAGCAAATAGTCGCCAACAAGAACGGCTACTTTATTTTTCCATAGAGCATTGATGGAAAAGAAACCACGTCGATAGTTGGACTCATCAACAACATCGTCATGGACAAGAGAAGCGGTGTGACACAATTCAATGAGAGAGGCTCCCCGATAGGTCGATTCATTAATTTGTCCACAAACACCCGCCATCAGAAACACAAACATTGGGCGAAGCTGTTTGCCTTTCCGTTTCACAATGTACTTCGTAATCTGATCGAGGAGCATGACGTCACTCTTCATCAGCCCCCGGAACTTCTGTTCGAACAATTCCATTTCGACAGCAATAGGAGCCTGTATATCAGCGACGGTAAGGGGCATTATAGTTGGTAAGTCGGTAAATTGATGTCAGTAAGTAGCAGATGTATGCATTGCTCTCGCGTCAGCCACTTACTGACTTATCAACTTACTTACTAATTTTCTGACAATTATAGCAAGTAAAGAGCAGACGCCGAAAAAGCCGTTTAGAAAACCGGGCAACCTTTTCATAACTATCCGTACATCAATTCGTTTGTTTATTACTTAAAAAGTCTCAACTTACCCGAATTGTGTGCTGCTAACGTTCTCTATTTTTTGCCTGATATGATTGATAATCCGACTCCATCACTTCCAAAATCAACTACAGTTCAACCTACCCCCCAATCTCCCGTACGTGCTCTTGTGCTGGGCGGTGGCTCATTGAAAGGCGCCTTTCAGGTTGGAGCGGTTATGGCACTCTTTGAGTCCGGCTTTGTACCCGATCAATTATATGGCATTTCCGTTGGGAGTCTGAATGCCACCTTTATTGCAAACGAAGCGGCACGTCAGCATGCAGAAAACGGTAAGGTTGACTGGGAAAAAGTAGGGAAATACCTGATTGAGTTCTGGATTCGGAATATTACCAAACCCGATGATGTAGCTGTCATTCGGTCGCGGTTCAGAATGGGGTATAACACGATTACGAGTCGTTTCGATGGTTTACTGGATAGCTCCCCTATCCAGAATCTAATTCGTAGTCATATTGATCTGGAAGCGATTAAAACCGGGCCTGTATCACTTAAAGTTGGCGCGGTAGATATTATTCAGGGCGATATGTGTTATGCCGATGTCCACGATCCCAATTTTTTAGATTATGTGTTTGCCAGTAGTTCGCTCCCCTTTCTGATGCCGGCCGTGCAAATTGGGGGCGACCATCGGCGGGCGTTCTTAGATGGTGGCCTACGCGAAGTAGCTCCTTTACGTGTGGCTATTGAGGATGGGGCTACCGATATTGCCTGTATTGCCTGTCACGCCAAGAAAATCTACAACGAGAAGTTTAATTACCGGAATCTACTGAACTTAATGGATCGGGTAAAAGACATTACCGTTAATCAACTGGTAAACAACGACATTGCCTGGGCCGAACGCTTCTCCGAACGCGAAAAACTTCATGGTCGTAGCCTTAACCTAACCATTATTCGACCGACGGAACCTCTTTATTTAAACCTGATGAAATTTACATCCGACGACATCGGAAAGATGATTGTTCAGGGATATCAGGCGGGAACCGATATGTTGAAGTGGAATCGGCAAACGGACAATCCCACGGTTTTGCCCTGACCATCCCGTTACCGCGACGGATAAGGTCCGCAGATTGCTTTTATAGTAAACGACTCGTTTGTATCATCTAAAACTAACACCCGATAGAATTTGCCACCGGGCTCAACGCGTATGACAATATGGCCGGACTCACTTTTTAGTCGATGAACGAAATCGCCAATAGCGGTTTTGGCTTCGTCTAGTAAATTAGTAGCGAATACATCACGCTCTCCAGAGTATATCTGTTCGGAGAAGATACGTTCGAGTACATCGCGGCCTGGATGTGAAGACGCCCAGGACGGTATTACCAACACACGAGGGCGTAAGCTTGCCAACAAAGCACCATTTTCAGAATCAGCATAGCCATGGTGATCAAGTAATTGAACGTCTACAGATCCCACCACTTTAGCCAGAGGTGTTTCTATATCATGCCAGGCAGGCGTACCGAACTGAAGGACACCCTGGATATCAGCTCCCGAAAAATAATCAAAATCGCCATAACGAATTTGAAATGCAATGCTGCACATATTTTCGTTTGGATACTCTGTAGGTTTCAACGGCGTTAAGTCGGGAAAGAGCGACCGGGTTTCGTTACCAGTACCCGTCCAAATTCTTCCATTAACGGCTAAGTTTCTAATTTCAACCGGATATTCTTGGCCTAACTTAGATTGCCCGACTACCATAATCTGGTTGTTGCGCCCTGCCTGAAACGGTTCTACAACTACCCCTTTATGCTGAATCTGCCAATTCAGGAATCGGCGGTAATTAGTGACCATCGAATCATTGGCCAGAGATCGTGGGTAGGCGTAATCAGGCCAGCCCCGATCCAGAATCTTACGAATGGGAATGTATTCAGCCACTTCTGTGATACCCGTTAGCGCATATCCACCTGTGGCCCGCCTGGCAGCGTTTATCGGTGACCCCATATGATCGTCATGAAAATGCGTGATGATGGCGTAATCAATCGCTGGGTTGGCTTTAAAGCGTAAGGCTGTACGTATGTAACGAGCGATCCATTCGCCCGCCTGACGCTCATTTGTAGGCTTTATCGGAATGTTTCGAGGCTTGTTCGTTCGCCAGTCAAGCGGGCTAATAGCGCCCGCATCAACTAATAAGCTTGCTCCATCAGGAAACACAAGAAAGGTGGCATTCCCTTGCCCCGTATTGATATGATGAATATCAAGTTGTCCCGTCTGCCAAACGGGCAGCGGTTCCCCTACCTGTTGCGCGAACGTATTAGTCGCCGACAAGAACAGTACAGTGAAAGCTAACAGCTGAGAGACTTGCATACAAAGTGGTTTAAACACAGAGACACAGAATTTTAAATGCAAATGTTTTTTATCTCTGTGCTCTGTGTCTCTGTGTTTAAATTTTCACAAGATTACTTAGTTAAAAACAAAACGGAAACATCAACTGGGCGATCAGTCGTTAGTATATCGCCACCCTGCCGGAATAAGTCCCGATAGCCAGTCGTAGCCTCTGCTATTGTCTTTTCATCTAATTGGTTAGGACCATATGTACCAATCGAGCAGGGAATTCCGAGTTTGTGCAACCGTTCATAGTAAGTAGTTGGCTGAAGCTTCTGTGGTGTTAACGCGATCAGTCTTCCTGATGATGCCAGTTTACTGCCTTCCAGTCGCTCAAGGTCAGCTATACTGTTTATCCCAACTGCCAGCCAAAGCACCGGATATTGGTCACGTACACGTTGCGCATCGGCCATCGAATAACAAATGACAAAAACAGAGTACTCAGCCTTGTACTTCTGTACCTCCTTCATTACACGAAGCGGATCTGTTCCGGGCTTCACATCCAGCGCTAACATATAGCGATTTTTATTCCAGTTCAGGATGTCCGTAAAGGTGGGCATCGACTGATTCGTCAGTTCGCCAGCGAGCGTTTTGAGCTTAATTTTTCTCAGATCGGCCATTGTCTGTTCGGCTACCGGGCCTTTGGCGTCAGACTCCCGATCTAAGGTTGCATCGTGCAACAACACAAAGCCGCTGTCTCGCGTCATACGCACATCCATCTCAATGATAGCATCAGGAAGAACCTTTGTTGTTTTGTCGAATGTGATAATCGAATTTTCGGTATCCGACGCCCCCGGCCCTCCCCGATGGGCCAGAATAAGTGGTCGCTTCCGGTCTGGTTTATACTGGAAGAAGGCATCAATCATCTTATTGTCATGAAAGCGGTTTTGCTTTTGCGCCATCACTTCAGTTGCCATTGAGCAAACCAGTAAAAAGAAAATAGTTATTTTCATAGCGTAAATCTAAATAAGCAAAAATCCCCCGTCACAATCGCTGTGCGGGGGATTTTTCATTCGATTAATAATGGGATTAGAACGAGTAACGAACGCCAAGCTGAGCCTGCCAAACGTTATCGATCGTGATGCTTTTAACCCACGAATCTTTCAGCAGAATTATTTGACCGTTCAAATTCTGCGTAGCAAGCCGGTAGGTAGGTAAACCTGCTGCACTAACACTAGCGATTGCCAATGGGTTAGCCGTTGTCGAAACCCAACCTACACCCCATTTGTTGTTCAGCAAGTTACCAACATTAAGAATATCGGCACGGAATTGAATCGTGTGCTTTGTTCCTTTCGATCCAACTGCTACGTAGAACTCTTGAAGTACAGTGAAGTCGAAGCGGGTCAACCAGGGAGCATAACCACCATTACGTTCAGCATACTGACCACGACGTGTTTTAAGGTAATCATTACCCTCAATATAGGCATCGAAAGCTGCTTGTTGTTGTTCAGCCGAATACGTTACAGCAGAAGCTCCAGAACCAACTGTTAGTGGAGCGAATGTCAACTCAGAAGCTGTTTTAGGAACGTAAATCAGGTCATTTGTTTGACCGTCACCATTCAGGTCACTACCATAGATGTACGATCCTTTATAACCACTAGTCGATTGCATGCCCAACGTAAAGGTAGTCGAACCACCAAACTTACCACCGTAGTTCAGTCGATAGTTCAGGTAACCGATAATCCGATGACGTAGGTCATTATCACCAAACGAAGTAGTTAGGAAGTTCTGACCAGCCACAGTAGGTGTGTTACCAACGACAGTACTACCAACCGACATCAAATCGCGCGACAGACCGTATGTATAGGCTAACATACCACCAAAACCTCGGCTTGTTGGTTTCTCAAGTTTAGCCGTGAACGTATAGGAACTACCTTCTTTTGTGTTTTTAAGCACAAACGCGTTGGTGTTAGTAGGGTAGTTGATATAACGAGCTGTGTTGATCGCTGCTGTACCGGTTACGCCCAGTGCAGGATACCGACCACGTGTGTCAGGACCACTAAGCTGGCTGGTTGGCGATTGTAAGTTAGCATCAATATACCGAAGAGCCTGGATTGTCTTGTTATAAATTACTTCCAATGTTCCAATCAAGCCCCAGGGCAGACGTTGGTCAATAGCAATATTCGTTTTCCAAACCACAGGATATTTCAGATTCGGATCTGTTGCGTTAACAGCATAGCCGCTCAGACTCGTAACATCAGTATTGATCGCGGGCAAGACACCGGCAGGCAATTTGCTGGGATCAGTAGCGAAGGGAACATCAGTAGCGGAGGCAATAGTCGTACTATTTAGTCTAGTCAATACGCCTGTATTTACTCCATTATTACCCAACTGATTCGACACCAATACTTCGGGAATACGCGAAACAAATAAGCCACTTCCTCCACGAATTTGCGTCTTTTTATCCCCTTTTACATCCCAGTTAAAACCAACACGAGGAGATATCAATAGACGAGCTTTTGGAAAAACACCCGTATTGAGGTAATAATTAGCACCATTTTCGTCTTTATAAGTCAGGCTAGCTACTTTTGGGTTGTTGAATGCAGCAGCCGTTGAGTTATCGTAAGCGAAAATATCAGCCCGAACACCAGCCGTCAGTTTGAATGTTGGGTTAATCTGAAACTCATCCTGCACATAAGCGCTGTAGGTACTTCTGTGTAAAGTTTGCAATGGCTCTCCACCACCTTGTACCAATGAGTAACGGAGGTTATATTGCCGTACTGGTACTGGTGACGTCGTAGCCGTTGGATTATTAATAGAAGCCAGGGCCGCCGTTTTGAAATCGGCAATCGAGTTATACACATATACACCGTTCGAAGCTGGGAAGAATACGTTGTTCGATGTATATTTCTCGTAGGACAAGCCCAATGTAAGCGTGTGCTTACCAGCGAAATAGCTGAAGTTATCAGTAATGTTCAGCGTAGAGTAATTCAACTTGTTATTCGGGGTAAACGGATCAAAACCAATGGAAGTATAGGTAGTTCCGTCTTTCAGAATATCAACGGTTGGAAATACGCCCGTCAAATACGTCCGGTCTTCAATCTGCTTGTTATAAGTAGCAACCAGTTTGTTGGCAAACTTACCACCAAATGTAGAGTTCAATTCAGCAGCAATAGACCGGGTGTTATCAGCAATTTGATAGCCCGTATTCTGTGGAGAAAGCGCCAGGTTACCAGCATAACCCGAAGAAGCATAACCGGTACGGTTACCATTACCAGCCGTGCCGCTACTGCTACTGTTGCTAATGGCCTGATCTGACTTAGAATCATGGTGAGAATAACGCACCGACAGTTTATTGTTGTCGTTAATGTTCCAATCCAGGCGAATTAAACCTTTTGTGCTTTTTACCTGGTTGTTGAAGTTATCGATAGCGCCTAGATCACGATTGAAATTCGTTTTCATGAACGCGCTCAGATCTTCCAAATCTTCGGCTGTTACGCGCGATACGTTACCGGCAGTTGATCCTGGTCGGCTAGCTACCCAATCCAGAGCGGGTACGCTGCTCTTGAATTGTTCTACATTCACAAAGAAGAACAACTTGTTTGGAATGATTGGTCCACCTAACCGGAAGCCAGATGTTTTCTTATCAATAGTTACTGGGGCTAGATCCCGGCCATCAGCTTTTTTACCAGCTAAGCTGTTATTCTGGAACAGATAATATACCGATCCCGAAAAATCGTTCGTACCAGAACGGGTTACAGCGTTGATACCAGCACCTGAAAAACCAGTCTGGCGAACGTCATATGGGGCAACGTTAAGCTGAATTTCGTCTAACGCATCTAAAGAAACAGCCGTTGTACCCGTACGTCCACCCGCGATAGCAGACGAACCCAGGCCGAAGCCGTTGTTAAACACTGCACCATCAATCGTGATGTTATTGAAACGAGGGTCCTGACCGCCAAATGATTGACCATTACCATACGCATTGTATTTGGTAATGTCAGTCAATGTACGACCAATCGTTGGAACGGTATTGATCGTTTCCCGACCGTAGGAGGTAGCAGCACCCGTGCGATTCGAGCTAATAATACCATTCCGATTACTGGTTACAACTACTTCCGACAAGGCAGTGCTGTTATCAGCCATTTTAAAACTTACGTCGGCCGACGTACCCAGGTTTGTAAAGACACCATCGACAACCTGATCTTTAAAGCCCACAAACGTGGCGGTTACTTTGAAAGGACCACCTACACGTACACCAGGAATCGTGTAACGGCCAGATGCATTAGTAGTTGTACCATAGCGGCTACCCGACGGTAGGTGAATAGCGACAATAGTGGCGCCAGGCAGAACCCCGCCTTTATCGTCGGTCACCTGGCCATCAATGACGGCTGTGGTTACCTGTGCCATAGCTATGCTCCCACTGAGCACCGCCAATAGCATACTGCCGATGAGCACCAAAGCCACTCGAAATTGCAGTAATTTTTTAGACATAGAAGTGTTTGTTTTGTTAGTAAGAAATGAGTGACTCATCCATCGGATGTTTTCTCAATTAATCACAAATATGCTATTTTTTTTAAGTCAAAAAAGCAAGGCATCTTCAAAAAGTACCACCATATCGAAAACAATTGACAAAATTCTACAAATAATATCATTTTAAAATGTTTACGTTCTATATTAGGCGTTACCATATTGTTAAGCACAGATAATCATTCAGATAGCTCCGCCTGTATACATCGTCATTCAATAAATAAATGTGTAAGTATATCTGTCTGATTTAGTCCTTCAACGCCATTTCCATCTTAGTTTTGTCCTCTTATGCAATCAACCGATACACAAGCTTTCAAGCTCACCCAATACAGCCATGGCGCGGGCTGCGGCTGTAAGATTTCGCCCAAAATCCTGGATCAGATTCTGCATTCCAATCAAACGTCTGTTCAGCCATTCTATAAAAACCTACTGGTCGGCAACGATTCCCGCGACGATGCCGCCGTACTTGATCTGGGCAATGGCGAAGCGATTATTAGTACGACCGACTTTTTTATGCCTATTGTCGATGATGCATTCGACTTTGGTCGGATTGCATCGGCAAATGCCATCAGTGATATCTACGCGATGGGGGGCGAACCAATAATGGCGATTGCTATTTTGGGCTGGCCACTGGATAAACTCCCTCCCGAAGTTGCGGGTCTTGTCCTCGAGGGCTCTCGGGCCATTTGTCTCGAAGCGGGGATACCCCTGGCGGGTGGCCATAGCATAGACTCCCCCGAGCCAATTTTCGGGCTGGCCGTAACGGGTAAGGTTCGAATCGACCACCTCAAACAAAACAATACGGCTACTGAAGGTTGCCAGTTATACCTGACCAAACCACTTGGCGTCGGAATTCTGACAACGGCTCAGAAGAAAGGGATTTTAAAACCCGAACATGCCAACACAGCGCCTAGTCAAATGGCGCAACTGAATCGTTTTGGAGCCGTTTTAGGCAAACTGCCTTACGTGAAGGCATTAACCGACGTAACAGGCTTTGGTCTGCTAGGGCACCTGACAGAAATGGCCGAAGGATCAGGGTTAAGCGCAGTTGTTGAGTTCGATGCGGTACCTAAACTGCCTATGGTTGAGGAGTATTTGGCCCAGAAAAGCTTTCCGGGCGGTACCGTCCGCAACTGGGACAGTTATGGGCATAAAATCAGCGAATTAACCGAAACGCAACGGTATATTCTGGCTGATCCACAAACATCTGGTGGTCTGCTCATTGCCGTTGAGCCCAATAGTGCCGAAGAATTTGAACGAGTAGCCTTCGAAAACGGGTTTACCCTACAATCGTTCGGTGCATTAGTCGAACAGCGGGAAAAAGTGGTGTATGTAAATTAATCGGAGAAAAGGGAGGAGAGAAAGGAAAGGGACTAAAAGGAACCAGCACCTATCCTTTCGCCCCCCTCCCTTTTCTCCCCCTCCTCCATTCTATGAAATTATTCTTCCGTCAAACCGGCGAGACCGGTCCGGCCATCGTTATTCTGCACGGCCTGTTTGGTTCTTCCGACAACTGGTTAACCATCAGCAAAACTATTGCCGCACAAGGCTACCGGGTGTTTCTCCTCGATCAGCGTAATCATGGTCAGTCGCCCCGTGCTAATGATCAGGATTACCAGGCTATGGCAGCTGATCTGCGTGAGTTTCTCATTGATCAAAACCTGGATACGCCTAACCTGGTTGGCCATTCGATGGGGGGAAAAACGGTAATGCAATATGCCATGCTCTATCCTGGCACATTTGCAAAACTCGTTGTGGTCGATATTGCCCCTAAGTTTTACCCAATTCATCATGCCGAAATTTTACGCGGTTTAAAAGCAATTGATTTAGCTGGTATCAAAGGGCGCACTGATGCAGATGCCATTTTACAGCAATATGAGCCAATAGTACCAGTACGGCAGTTTTTGCTTAAAAACCTGTACCGTAACGAGCAGGGGGGATTTGACTGGCGTATTAACATACCCGTCATCGAACGCGAACTGCATGGAATTGGTGAGGAACTGACCAACCCAAGTGTTGTGACTGATCCAACCTTATTTATTAGGGGGAGCGAGTCGCCTTATATTGTAGATGAAGATATTCCGGCCATCAAACGTATTTTCCCAAATTCCCAAATCGAAACCATTCAGGGTGCAGGCCACTGGGTACAAGCCGAAAAACCAGTTGAGTTTGTGGAGACATTAATGGCTTTTTTAAACGCAAAGGGCGCTAAGTAAGCGCAAAGAGCGCTAAGCTTTTCCTTGCGTACCTTGCGCTTACCTTAGCGCCCTTTGCGTTTAAAACATATTATGCCAACCCTCTACCTAATCCCTACTTTACTTGCCGACGATACCGCTGGTCAGGTGTTGCCTGCTCATATACAAGGGATCATTGAAAAAACCGACGTGTATTTTGTCGAAAACGTCCGCACGGCCCGACGATTCATTAGCGGGTTGAAAACGGAACGTATTATTGACGAAACCACGTTTTTTGACCTCGATAAAGACACCCCCCCTGCCGACACTCGCCGACAGATTCAGGAGTTAACGGAACGCAGACGGAATGCAGGTGTATTGTCGGAAGCGGGTTGCCCAGGTGTAGCCGATCCCGGGGCTGTAGTTGTTGGTATGGCACACGCGTTGGGTTGGCGAGTAGATCCACTTGTGGGTCCATCGTCTATTTTACTTGCCCTAATGGGATCAGGCATGAGCGGTCAGTCGTTTGTGTTTCATGGATACCTCCCCATTGACCGGCAAGACCGCGCTCGTACGGTACGGCACCTTGAAAAAGAAGCGCAACTGCGGCAACAGACCCAGATTTTCATGGAAACCCCTTACCGAAATGATGCACTATTTGCGGATGTACTGGCCAATTGTCAGCCAAACACACGCTTGTGCGTAGCCAGTAACCTCACTGCACCTGATGCCTTCATTCGTACACTAACTATCCGGGAATGGAAATCGCAGGTCCCCGATTTACGTAAAAAACCAACAGTGTTTCTACTTTTGTAGGAAATTAGTTGGTAAGTCGATAAGTCAGTAAGTGGCTGACGCCTAAGTAATCTATATGCGTCAGCCACTTACTGACTTATCGACTTACCAAACTTACCAACTAGTTCATGATTCAAGCTTTCGAGTTTTCTCCGTTTCACGAAAATACATACGTCATTTCCGACGATGCGACTGGCGAGGCTGTTGTCATTGACCCCGGCTGCTACGAACAGGTTGAAAAAGAAGCGCTGGCACGATTCATAACGGATCATAAACTCAATCTTAAGTACCTACTCCTCACGCACTCTCATCTCGATCACGTCTTTGGTGTTGCTTATATAAAGCGCAAATTCGGGGTTAAAGCCTACCTCAACGAGCTGGATATGGTCATCTATAACGATGTCCCAACGCGTTGCGCCCTCTTTGGCCTACGTGGCTACGAACCTTCCGAAATCGATGCCTTTCTCAAGGAAGGTGACCAGTTTCGATTCGGCAATACCGTTTTAGATGTCATCTTTGTACCAGGACATGCGCCGGGGCATGTAGCCTTTGTAAACCATGCAGAACGGTACGTGATTGGAGGTGATGTGTTATTTAGGGGAAGTGTTGGCCGAACGGACTTTCCGCATTGTAACCATGCCGACCTCATAAACAGTATTCGAACCCAGTTTTTTACACTGCCTGACGACTATGTAGTATATACCGGTCATATGGAACCAACCACCATTGGCCACGAAAAGCGAACAAATCCGTTTGTTAAACAATTATAAATGATGAATTGTAAATCTCTACCAAGCAATTCATCATTTATAATTCATAATTAATTCATCATTTATAATTGAAATCTCTCTTCAAACACTTACCTAACGCTATGACCTGTGGCAATTTGCTGTGTGGTTGTATCGGATTGGTCATGACCTTACGTGGGCATCTGGAAACAGCTTCCTGGTTGATAATGCTTGCAGCTGTTCTCGATTTTGGGGATGGTTTCGTAGCCCGGTTAGTGAAAGTATCGGGGCCATTTGGGAAAGAACTGGATTCATTGGCCGATGTCGTAACCTTTGGTGTTTTACCGGCTGCAATCGTCTTTCAGCTTGGGTGGTTTCAGGGACTGGGCTCAATTTCGTACGGTGCTTTTCTGATTGCTATTCTGGCTGCTTTACGCCTGGCGAATTTTAACATCGATACCCGCCAGTCAGAATCTTTCCTTGGCTTACCCGTGCCCGCTAATACAATGCTGATTGCTGCGTTTCCGCTTATGGAACGCTATCAACCTCAGTTCGATGCCATCTGGAAAAACGATATTGGCCTGGGTATGATGATTGCCTTCTCGTTTATGATGGTGACAGAAATACCTCTCTTTGCGCTCAAATTCAAGTCGTTTGGCTGGGCTGATAATCAGATTAAATACAGTTTTCTGATCGCATCTATACTACTCCTGTTATTTTTGCAGTTTGCAGCCATCCCGCTGATTATTCTACTTTACATTATTCTTTCACTTTTTACCAAAGAGCGAAAGAGCAAAGAAGCGAAAAAGTGAAATCTATACACTCCCCAATTCGCTCTTCCACTCTTTCACTCCGCTCCGGCGTTCCGGTTCACTATTTACAATGAAATACATCGCTGAAATTAACATTATGACCCGTTCGGAAATTCTGGATCCACAGGGCAAAGCCGTTAAACTGGGACTTCATAATCTTCAGATGGACACCATCGACAATGTTCGTATTGGAAAGCATATCCGGCTCGAAGTGGATGCGGAAACCGAAGATCAGGCCCGGACAACTGTCGATGCAGCCTGCCGTCAATTGCTTGCGAATTTGATTATGGAAGAGTACTCATTCGATTTGCACACAGCCTAAAGACAACCGTTGTCTTTTTCCGGCATAAGTAGTACCCTTGGTTTATTCGAGAGAATTTTCACCATAAAAAGTACTATTTTTGCCCACTATTTTGCTAACTGCGAATGAATACAATTTATTCAAGTATTAAAGGGTTAGGTTTCTACGTTCCAGATACCATTGTTACGAACGATGACCTCACCCAGTATATGGACACCTCCGACGCCTGGATACAGGAACGGACGGGTATTAAACAACGTCGGTACTTTACCCACGGAAAAGATACGAATGCCAGTATGGCAACGGCAGCCTCCCGTATGGCGCTCGATCGGGCGAATCTGGTGGCCAAAGATGTTGACCTGATTGTTTATGCAACTATAACACCGGATTACTATTTCCCTGGGTCGGCCTTTCTGATGCAGCGCGAATTAGGGTTAGAAGGCATTGGAGTAATCGACATTCGGAACCAGTGCTCGGGCTTTGTATATGCGCTATCAATAGCCGACCAGTTCATTAAAACGGGAATGTATAAAACCATTCTGGTGGTCGGCTCGGAAATCCAGTCAACGTTTTTAGATAAAAGTAATGCGGGCCGGGGAGTTGCTGTCATTTTCGGTGATGGTGCCGGAGCGGCCGTTGTACAGGCCACGACAGACCCTGAGCACCGGGTTTTATCTACCCACCTTCACGCTGATGGGCGCTATGCCGAAGAACTATATGTTCGCGATCCGGGCAGCAGTCGGGAAGGGCGTTGGCTCACCGAAAGTACGCTAACCGATGGCAACTATAACGTGACGATGAATGGTAATACCGTTTTTAAACACGCTGTAGTGCGGTTCATGGAGGTAATAAACGAGAGTCTTGAGGCAAACGGCTATAAATCCGATGATCTTGCCCTATTAGTCCCGCATCAGGCAAATATCCGCATTTCGGACTATGTTCGTCAGCAGATGAATTTACCGGAAGAGAAAGTATTTAATAATATTCATCAGTACGGTAATACTACAGCGGCCTCTATTCCTATTGCCCTGACCGAAGCCTTTGAACAGGGGCGCATTAATCCCGGTGATTTAGTTTGCCTGGCGGCCTTCGGAAGCGGTTTTACCTGGGCATCTGCATTAATTAAATGGTAAAGTAGTTGTATTGGTGAAGTATGTGGAGTAAGTGCTAAAAGTAAAATCACAACCACACATACTTCACCAATACAACTACTCCACCATTTAACTAATACGTTCCTACCGACAGCATGACGAGTGTACAGGCTTCAATGGGTTGGATACCTTCAGCCTGAAGCTGTTTCTCAAATTCTGGATTTTCGGCACCTGGATTGAAAATTACCCGGCGGGGCTTCAGGCTTTTGATATAGTCGTATAAGTTGGGTTGGTTTTGTGGCCCAACATACATCGTGACGGTATCGATATCTTCGAGCACTGGCTGCCCTGTTCGAATCGGATTTCCCTCAATCTGGCCTTCCCGTAAGCCAACCAGTTCAATTTCGTGGCCGTGACGAAGCAAACTATAGGCGGCCAAATTTGCATAGCGACCCGCCTTTTCGGTGGCTCCAACAACCAAGGTTTTCTTTGTGTGTGCGTCCATCGTCTTATAGGCATGCACATTAGGCGTACAGTCCCATACATTCTTAACCAATCTACTATACAAGCGGTTTCGGGATGTAACGTATTCTGGATAAAAATTTATCAAAGATTAACGTTACTTCTGCGCAAAATCCGGTCATTATCAATAGCTTATGCTGGTAATATTCTACTTTACCGGTTCACCTGGGCAGTACAATCAATATATCAATAAACTGACAACTATTTTGCCATACGGTTGTTAAGCACTCATTAACTGAGTTTGGCCTGTTCAATTGTACTTCACAGCTAAACAAAAACATTAAAAATTACTTCGGTCATGGATGCCAAAGGGAACCAAAGCTTCTGGAATGAAAAGTGGACACCAATTGTGTTTGAAGGAATTGAGAATCCTCCCCGCTATGAGGTCTCAAATTATGGAAGGCTACGCAGTTTTCAATCTGCTCCTACTACGCCTGCTGGTAGTGTAGCTGGCAATGCCGCCGGAAAACCAATTAAAGGGTCTGTCATTCAGGGCTATCGGTCCCTTAACATTCGTTCAGGAGGGAAAACGTTTAATCGGTACGTCCACAAATTAGTAGCCGAACACTTCGTTAAACGCGATCAGCCTGAGCAGACCTTCGTTATTCACCTCGATCACGATAAGCAGAATAATTACTATCCAAATCTGCGCTGGGTAACGAAAGACGAAATGATTGAGCACAATCGGAATAACCCCAGCCTGAAAAACCGCCAACTACCTCGTCAAACCCGCAATTACAAGCTAACTGAAAGCAAAGTCAAAATCATTAAAAAGCTGTTGCTTAATGATAAAAACCGGCTAAAAATGATTGCAAAGCAGTTTGGCATTACGCATACGCAACTGAATCGTATCCGATCGGGCGAAAACTGGAAGCACGTTACCATTGAATAAGTTGATACCTGAAGTAGAGTCAGTAAGTTGCAGAGGCTGAATTGCTGCTTTCGCTGATTAGCCACTTACTGACTTCAATAATTAACCGATTCGCCAACTAATGGTCCAGGAACGCCCGCTAGTGGGAGTGATACAAAGAATGAAGTACCAACGCCTTCAACGGTTTCGAACCAGATAGTACCTCCTGCATGCTCAACCCCCCGTTTAGCAAGAGCCAGCCCTAGACCCGACCCACCCCGTTTTGTACTAAAATTTGGCAGGAAGACCTTGCTTTGAATGGCCTCCGGAATGCCAGCGCCATTGTCGTGAATTTCAATCTGAACAGCATCGCTGTTGGTATAGAGCTTCAGATCAATAACAGGCTTCCGATCGGGGGGAACCGACTGAATGGCATTGATAATCAGGTTGGTTAGCATGCTTCCCGTTAGCTGCCGATCACCCATCGCCATTACTGGCCCATCCGTTACCTGTCGCCGGAGTATAATCCGCTTGTCATCAGCATACAAGTCAGCTGTTTTATTGAACACCCCCGTCATTTCAAAAACTTCCTTCTTGGGCAAAGGCATTTTCGCAAATTCGGAGAACGAGGTTGCAATATCGCTCAGGTTATCAATCTGGTCCAGCAACGAATCAAACGTTCTCAAAATGATCCGACGGGCCGGATCATTGGCTCCTGCCGACGAATCTTTGGAATTTGGAAACGTCCGCTGCAAATGCTGCAACGTAAGTTTCATGGGTGTAAGCGGGTTCTTGATTTCGTGAGCTACTTGTTTAGCCATTTCGCGCCAGGCCGACTGCTTCTCGGTTTGGGCCAGTGCCAGCTTGCTCTCTTCCAGTTTGAGTAACATTCGGTTGTATTCCCGAATCAGCAGACCAATTTCGTCGTCAGATTGCCAGGGTAAGGGATCATTGGGAAGTTCTAAATTGGTTTTCCTGATTTTCTGCGTCAGTAACCGAAGGGGTTTCGTTAGCATGTGTGATGCGAAATAGGACAGGATCAGGAAGAATAAAAACAGCGCCGTAAATATGCTGAGCGAGGTAGCAATAACCTCAATAATTTTCCGATCGAGTTCAGGTTGCGCATAGAAATACGGAATGCTCAATACACCTAGCAATCGACCATCATACGATTTAATTCCGGCATAGGCTGTTCTATACTGCTTACTTCCCAATGACTCGTCGAGCAAAATCTGATTCTCTTTGTCCTCAATTATATGAATGTAGGCCTCTGGGTTAATTCGTTTGGAAAGATACCCGCTTTCATAGATGAGTGGACGCGTGGACGTATAGAGCTGACCTTTTGTATCGAACAGATTGATGTCAATGTCGGCGTCGCGGGCAATTTTACTCAACTCCTCCTCCATGGATGCTTTACTACGCTTTTTTGTGTCGAGGTGCTCATCTAAATACGCCAGGAAGTTCGTAGCAATATTTCGCGTGTTGCTGATGTATGTATTTTTCTGATTATCAACATAATTGGAACTTATGACCCCCAAGATGATAAGAATGACAAATATCAACGGCAGAAAAAAGGCCAGGTTCAGCAGAATTTGAATCCGGGTCGAGTAGTTAATATTAAACTTGGAGAAGCGGTAATTGATGGCATACCCTAAAATGACCAGGATAACCGTCATAACCAACAATAAATACAGAAAGGAGAAATTGGAAAAGATGTTTCTGAACGGATATTCCGGTGATGATACCACCACAATCCGCCCATCCTGCCCGCGCTGGGCAACGTGCTGAAATTGATTACTGGCAACTCCAGTCGAAAACAGCGCCGGATTATCGAGCATGGATAGCTCCAGTTTCCGATCATAATTATAACTGCCAGGGCCACTATAGAGCAGCCGATGTTGTGCCGTCCCAAATGATGAACGGCCTAATGCCGGACCGGAAAAGAACGCATAACTGTATTCTTGCGTGTCCGGGTTCTGCGTAAACTTAGTATCAACCAATAATTCAGGATAAACACTTTTGGGCCGTTCATTACGCAGCCGGAGATCCAGGACAACATACCCCAATGTATCAGACGAGGAGGTACTCAAGGGCCGGCTTACTGTTGACACAGTGCTAGGCTGGCGAATAGCTACAAAGCAAACGTATTGCTTAACAAATTGATTATCAACCTCATTTATAAAATATACGCCCGGATATTCTGTTTTATAGTTGGTCTTCCGGTACCGATTTGTTAAGGTTGTAAATGAAATGGGATTCGGGCTTATGTCGAGTGGGCGCCCATTTGCCCGGAATGAAAACACTTCAATATCATATTTATCAAAGTACTTATCTAAGTGAAGGCTTTTTACCCGTTGCTGAATACGCTCCCGCACCAATAAGGTATCTGTTTGTAAAGCACGCCCAATTTCAGCGTCTTTTTGAATGGACTCCTGCGCTTTACTCATTAAGAATTCCCCAAATACATCATTTTCGGCCAGGAGTTGTGTGGCAAACTCCTGTTCATGATTTAGCTGCTTCCTAATTTCCTGATTATAAACTACATAAGATGTCATTACAGCACAAATGAATGCTGCCAGGAATAGGTATATTGAGGTTTTGTACCGAAATGTATAAAGGGTTTTCGGCAATTGGCTAATGTAAATGAGCAGGAAGTAGACGCCATTCAGGAGAAATACAGGATCTAATGCCCCCCCCAGAACAAGCCAAATTCCCCCACCTAGCGCTGTTCCTGCCACAATAAGCAAGAGACCAATGCCAACATGATTAATCCGGTTGTATCGCAAAAAAAGGCTAGCCAATAAATGGATCACCAGGAAATAGATGCACGATATGGTAATAAAAACCACTAGGCATACAACTTTCAAAAACGAAAAGTGGATGTTAAGCGTGATGTCGAGTGTAAACTGAGACTTTTCGTAAATATTGTTGAGCTCAATGTAACAGAGCGAAAATACCATATAGCTGATCACAACACAGCTTACCGATAGCACCAGTTTGAGCCACTGAGGTCGGTGCAGCAAAAACATATAGGTTTTCGAACGGTAATAATACCTGACCCAGTAGAATGCCAGTATCGCAATCACTAATGCATTGAGCAGTAAGTCCCCCAGAGATGGTACCAGAACAGACGAGGCATAATACTTGGGATTAAACAGGTCCGTTTCGATGAATAAAAACGGTACACCCAAATAGAGCATCACGGCCCGCAATAGCAATAAGTAAACGGCCAGCCCAATAAACCCCAATTCATACTGATGCTGCTTCTTTAGACGAAACATCAATTGCATGACGTACATCCCCAGAAAAATCATAGCTAGCGAAGCCAGAATAACTGTATTAACTGGGGTAGAATGGTTCCGATAGGCATCTACCTTGGGAGGTTCCACCGAGAACAGAAAAGCGGATGTATTATCGTAAATTGCCTGGTAGGCGCGTTGTCGTTTATCAGTAATAGACTGAGGATCAAGCGCAAACAAATTTGGATTATAGCCCGACTGTAAATAGGCATTATTACTGTGATAATACCGATAGATGTTAACTAATGAAAAAACATCCAGCAACTCCGCTCCTACGGCCACACGTTTATGGCTAACTAAATAACGTCCCTGCTCAAAATCAATCAGTTTAGGTGTTGTCGTTGCAGAAGTTAACTGTGCAAATTCTGGAATAAACCGGTAGTCGGACCAATAGACTAATTGTTTATTTTGAAATACAAAATAAGGATATTGAGTTGGAAGCTTAAATAGATTGGTGAACGTTGGCTTGGGGTTCCGCTGTAATAAGCCAGCTACACTGTCTAAATCAGCATTACTGACCTGCATTTCTTCTTTTACCCGTTGCTGAACAGCACTCACATATTGCTCATCAGTAGCCCCTGGCGCGTTCTGTTCCAGCAAGAGAAAGCACAAGACCGACAAGCCTGCGGCTAATGCTGCTAATAGCAGGAAGATATGTTTTTCAATGCGCTTCACTAAATGGGCAGTATGGTCTTAGTCAAAAGCATTCCCTAAAATCATGCCAAGTTTTCAGATAATAGGCTCCAGTCGACAGGCATTGACAAATAGCAGTAA
Organism: Spirosoma migulaei; assembly: GCF_054776855.1. NCBI lineage: Bacteria > Pseudomonadati > Bacteroidota > Cytophagia > Cytophagales > Cytophagaceae > Spirosoma > Spirosoma migulaei. The sequence continues at coordinate 313,454 of NZ_BAAHBG010000022.1, forward strand.
TAAGTTTATCAAATGGCTCTTACCTAATGGCTATCAGCGGGCGATTTTTCGACAGTATAACCACCTGTTTCATAGCCAATTTCAGCCCCTAGCACATAAAGTAAATGTTTCCGGTCAATAATGACCTGCACCCCTTCAACGTTATACACTTCGTCGGTGGGACCAGGGAGGTCAAACCCCAATAACCAGGATGACCCACAACCGCCCCCTCGAACACCGACGCGTAATCCATATTCACCGGGAATTTTATTGGCTTGTAATGTGTCCAGAATCTGTTGACGCGCTTCGGGTCTAACACGAACGGGATTATCGATTATCAGCATAAATTACTATAAACCCTTTTTTCAAATTTACCCATTTTTGCGGAACAACGTTCCTTCTTTCTATGGACCTATTGAGTGACTTTCTAAAATTAATTGTACCGGCAGGGTTAGTTTTATACGGTATGTATCTGGCAGTAAAGCTATTACTGGAGCGTGAGGCCGATCATCATCGGTACAACATTCAGGCTCGTTATACCGAAACGGTTGTTCCAATTCGACTACAGGCTTACGAACGAATGGTTCTCTTTCTGGAACGTATTAGTCCCAACAATTTATTGTTGCGGCTGGGTGGTAGTTCCACAACGGTACTGGAGTTTCAGCAGCGTCTCCTTCAGGAAATTCGGGATGAATACAATCATAATGTGTCGCAGCAGGTTTACATGAGCCAAGCTGTCTGGGATCAGATTCAGGCTGCCATGAACGACGTAATGGTACTTATTAATCAGGCATCGGGAGATACCCGTCCCGACGCGCCCGCTCTCGATTTATCAAAGCGTATTTTCGAACGAATTATTCAGGGAGATAAACAGCCAACATCCGATGCCCTGCATGCCTTGAAGGCCGAAATTCAGGCGATGTTTATGTAAGCACGGGACAGGGTGCACGGAGCCGGGTTTACTACACTTGCACTCCCTGCACCGGGCTCCCTGTTTCAAAACACTCCTGCCGCTAGCATTAGGGACTTCTGTAAGGCTGCCTGGTTAATAGACAATGTAATTCCTTCGCTGGCTAACGTCTGAATAATTTCTTCGGTTGGCAGGTTACCCGTCAGATCGTCAGCGGCCATAGGGCATCCTCCAAAGCCTCGTAAGGCACCATCTATCCGCTGAATGCCTGCCCGTACAACGGCCCGCACTTTAGCATCGGCTTCACCTGGGCGAGCATGTAGGTGCGCTCCAAATTCAACCTTCGGAAAGGCCTGGATCAACTCTCGAAAAAGCACTTCAATAGCTTCGGGTGTTGATGATCCAACGGTATCAGACGGAGCAATGATTGTAATACCCTGTTGTACTAACTGCTCTGTAAATTCAACCACCAATTCGGGGCTATATGGATCGCCATAAGGGTTACCAAAGCCCATCGACAGATACACAACCAATTGTTTTCCTGTACTCAGGCACAATTTCTGAATGCTGGCAACTTCAACCAAAGCCTGCGCAATTGACTTATTCGTGTTCCGTTGCTGAAACGTTTCTGAAATAGACAAGGGGAATCCTACATACTGAATCTGCGGATACAAAACAGCCTGTTCAGCACCGCGCAGATTAGCAACAATGGCCAGAAGTTTCGTTTTAGTCTTTGATAGAGTAAGACCAGCCAATACCTCAGCGGTATCTCGCAACTGCGGAATGGCTTTAGGCGATACAAAACTCCCAAAATCCAGCGTATCGAACCCAACCTGAAGCAAGGTATTCAAATACTGGATCTTGAGGTCGGTTGGCACAAAATGATCCAGACCCTGCATCGCGTCACGGGGACACTCAATGAGTTTCATCGACGAATTGGTTGACGAGCCCATATTGCCAGCACGACCATGACAGCGGCAACCAAAGCCAGTCCTCCAGCTTCTCGAGCCATTTCGATATTCATACTGCGCATGCCCACTTCGCTGAATAAAAATCCTTCAAACTTTGGGGGCCATTGGTAAATAGCGGCTATAACATAAACAGCCGCTAATACCACAAAAAACCACCACTGCCCCACCCTTGCATAAGCCATAAAACAAGCGGCAGCGGCCAGTCCATAAATTGGAATCCATACCTCAGGGTCAGGATCATTGTACTGAACGACCGCGAACAGAATGAAAAGCAGGCCAAAAATGATACAAAGGGTTTTACGCATTCTATTTCTTAGTTAATCGGTGGTGTACGTGAAATAAGTGAAGTAAGTATTGGAGCAGAAGCCTCCCTCCTATTTCACGTATGCCACTTATTTCACAAAATACTTTAGTTACAATACTCGGCTACAGCATTAGAAGCGTCGGCATAGCCCAGGGTTTGTGCTTGTTTCAGGTTCAGACACCCACTCTCACGAGCATTTTGCAGTAATTGAGCAATGCCTAAGCCATAAAATGCTTTCCCAAACTTAGAATCCGCTTTAACTGCCTGCTGAAAATCGGCAATGGCGCCCGCAAGTTCTTTCTGCTGAAATCGCAGATTCCCTCGATTGTATAAAGCCAGTGCGTTTGTAGAATCTAATGTAATTGCCTGCGAAAAATCGGTTAATGCGGGCTGAATTTGTCCCTGTGATGCAAATAATTGTCCCCGGTTCAGGTATAATTCGGCGCTGATGCTTCGGCTGGTGTCGGGAGCTAATCGAATGGCATCCGAATAATCTTTTAAAGCACCCGTTAAATCGTTTTGGGCCACTTTAAGCAATCCCCGGTTATAATAAGGGCGATAGAAACCAGGTTCCAGTTTGATAGCCTGGTCATAATCGAGGGCGGCATTGGCATATTCTTTCAATTCAAAATAAGCCACTCCCCGTGAATTGAACGCTTCCGAATTGGCGTCATTGGCTTCTATTGCCTGATTTAACACCTGTACCGCTTCCCGAAACTTGCCTTCTTTCAAATAAACCCGTCCCTGCTCAACATGCTTATCAGATGAATTACAGGCGGTTAAAATGAATAATGTAGAGTGAATAATGTAGAGTGTTAATCGCTTCATTGATTGACTGAGCGAATGAGTGAATGGGAGAATGAGTGACTAGCTGTCATGTGCTTTTATTCACTCATTCACTTATTCACTCATTCACAATTAATTTTAATTTAGACAAAGGTACGTGCGAAATTTGGTCGTTTGGCTAACAATTGCTTAACTTTGCATCGGCAAATCGGTGCTACCAGCTCCTGCTGAATCCCCCAGGTCTTGACCGAAGCAAGGGTAGGTGGTCGTAGCGGTGAGACATTGGTTTGCCATTTTTTATTTCCGCCCAGTGCGGTTACGCTGTTTAGCGGGTTCTGCGTTTAGCTGTATCAAACCGCTAAATTCCCTAAACCCAAGATGAATCTGCTTAGCCAACTCACTACCTCGTTTCAGAATTCATTTCATACCGACCCGCTGCTCATTTGCTCTCCCGGTCGTGTAAACCTCATTGGCGAACATACTGACTACAACGAAGGGTTTGTACTTCCGGCTGCTATAGACAAGGCAATTTATTTAGCCGTTGGCCCCCGCTCCGACAATGAGCTCCATTTTGTAGCACATGACCTGAACAAGACATATCAGGGCTCACTCAGCAACCTAATTCCAACAAACTCCTGGGCAGACTATCTGCTTGGAGTGGCCTCCCAGTTCCGGCTGGCCGGTCATGAATTTAGTGGATTTAACTGCGTTTTCGGGGGTACAATTCCCATGGGGTCCGGCCTTTCATCGTCGGCAGCCCTCGAAAATGGAGTTGGTTTTGCAATCAATGAACTATTCGGCTTAGGACTTGATCGGATTGCACTGGTCAAACTTTCACAACGAGCCGAAAACGAATTTGTTGGTGCCAAAGTGGGCATTATGGATATGTTTGCCAGCATGATGGGCAAAGCCGACCATGTGATCAAACTCGACTGCCGATCGCTCGAATACACCTATGCTCCCTTGCAAATGGACGGCATTAGTATTGTCCTCTGCGACTCACGGGTGAAACATTCCCTGGTGGCCTCTGAATACAACACACGCCGGTCTGAATGCGAGGCTGGCGTCCGGTTTCTCCAGAAATTTTATCCAGAAATCAAGAGTTTGCGCGACGTAACCATGCCGATGCTGGACAAACACCTTCGCGATGCAGACCCCTTACTGTACCGGCGTTGTGCGTATGTAGTGCAGGAAAACCAGCGCTTACTGGATGGCGTTGCAGCCCTGGAAGCAAACGATGTGGCAACGTTTGGCCAATTGATGTACGGCTCCCACGAGGGATTAAGTAAATGGTATGAAGTTAGTTGCCCGGAGTTAGATATATTGGTCGACATTGCTCGCAAGCAAGAAGGTGTACTGGGAGCTCGGATGATGGGCGGAGGATTTGGTGGCTGTACCATCAATCTGGTGCGCGAAGAAGCCCTCAACGCATTTACTGACCTGATTATAAAACAATACAAAGCCCAAACGGGGAAAGATACGTACCTTCACGTCTGCAAAATCCAGAACGGAACGAGTATAGTTAGTAAGGCAGCAGGTGTAAATAAGTAAATGACGTGAAAAGCAGCTTATAGACCTACTGACCACAAACAATTAATTAACTCTATTTTACCATGAAATTTTTCATTGACACAGCCAATCTGGCTGACATTCGGGAGGCCCAGGAAATGGGAATCCTAGACGGCGTTACAACCAATCCTTCCCTGATGGCCAAAGAAGGTATTACGGGAAAAGATAACGTAATGCGGCATTACAAGCAGATTTGCGAAATCGTACAGGGCGATGTCAGCGCAGAAGTCATCTCGACTACCTACGATGAGATGATTAAGGAAGGCGAAGAACTGGCTGATATCGACGAGAACATCGTGGTAAAAGTGCCAATGAGTGGCGATAGCATCAAAGCCATTAAATATTTCTCCGAAAAAGGCATCCGTACAAACTGCACACTGGTATTCTCAGCTGGTCAAGCGCTGTTGGCTGCCAAAGCGGGTGCTACCTACGTATCGCCATTCGTAGGTCGGTTAGACGATATCTCGACCGACGGTATGGCCCTGATCGAACAAATTGTGAATATCTATACCAACTACGGCTATACAACCGAAGTATTGGCCGCATCGGTGCGTCACCCAATGCACGTTATTCAATGCGCCGAAATCGGTGCTGATGTTATGACGGCTCCTTTGGGCGTTATTAAAATGTTGCTCAATCACCCATTAACAGACAGTGGCCTCGCCAAATTCCTGGCTGATCACGCGAAAGTTGAGAAAAAGTAAGATACGGTATTCGGTTTATGGTTTACGGTAGGCTGGCGCGTCATAATTTCTTGCGCCAGCCTACCATAAACCATAAACCGTAAACTTTATACGATAACCCAATTTATGTTTTCCACAGAATCCGTCCTTACACTCGACCACGCCGATATCTATCAGGACAAGAAGTTGGTCTTAGGCGATGTATCGTTTCAGATTAATAAGGGCGATTTTGCCTATCTTATTGGTCGAACCGGGAGTGGAAAGACATCATTACTTAAGACCCTATATGCCGATTTGTGGCTCCAGAATGGGAAAGGTCTTGTTGCAGGTTATTCTCTTGAAGCACTCAAACCCCGCGATGTCCCTCAACTTCGCCGAAAAATTGGCATCGTTTTCCAGGACTTTCAGTTGTTTTCCGACCGTTCTGTTGAAGACAATCTAAAGTTTGTACTTAAAGCAACTGGCTGGTCGAGTAAGACCGACATGAACAACCGCATTGCCGATGTGCTCATGCAGGTTGGTCTGGGTACGGCCCAAAAAAAAATGCCTCACCAACTCTCAGGCGGTGAACAGCAACGTGTGGTGATTGCCCGTGCCATGCTCAATGAGCCACTCATTCTTATCGCCGATGAACCAACGGGTAACCTCGACCCGTCTGTAGCCGATCAGATCATGAAAGTCTTTCAGGCCATTAACAATGCCGGAACAGCTGTGCTTATGGCTACGCATAACTACGATTTGTTAAATAAATACCCCGCCCGTGTGCTCCGTTGTCAGGATGGGCAAGTAGTGGAACTAGGCGGATAATTCTAGTTGAAAGAATAAGTAAGTAGGCAGATTTTAACTCTTTAGATCGTTAGATTCTATTGAGTGTAGGGTACTGATTATCCATGCAGTAGAGTCCATTGGCTCCAATCTTGCACTAGTACCCTCTATGAATCTAGACCGTCGTCATTTCCTGGGCTCACTCACCGCGCTGGCCGGTAGCTCATTATTCACTATACACCAGCAAGCTCAGGCAGCTTCACTTGTCAAATCATTTCCAATTGCCTGCAATTCCTATACCTGGCTAACTTTCTACGGAAGACAGGGTAAGACCTGGATGGCTGACCCAGATGTATCGTTTCGCGAACTGGTACAGTCAGGCCTGACGGCCTATGAACCAGCCGTGAACTCGGCCGAAGAAGTCACTAAACTCCTACCGCTATTAACGAACTATAAGCTGGCGATGCCTTCATTGTACGTTAACAGCACACTTCATCAAGCCGCTGAGGCCCAAAAATCCATCGATACCGTTCTGGCTATTGCCAATGCTGCCCGACCTGCCGGTACAACCCTTTTTGTTACGAATCCCAGTCCGATTAAGTGGGGCAGCAATGATGATAAAACCGACGCTGAGTTGACGGAGCAAGCTCGAAATCTTGATCGGCTGGGCGCTGAATTACGTAAACGCGGCATCACTCTGGCTTACCATACCCATGCTCCTGAACACCGGCAAGCCGCCCGGGAGTTTCACCATATGCTGCTGGCAACTGATCCCAAACATGTATCGCTTTGTTTAGATGCACACTGGGTTTATCGTGGGTCCGGAAACTCACAAGTAGCCTTGTTCGACGTCGTGAAACTCTACGGCAAGCGGATTGTTGAGATCCATATCCGTCAATCGCGGGAAGGCATTTGGCAGGAAACCTTCGGCGATGGGGACATTGATTACCGACGTCTTGCCGCCGAGTTAAAAACGCTGGGCGTTCGGCCTTTACTAGTTCTGGAACAGTGTTTGGAAAAAGGCTCTCCCAATACAATGGGTCCTGTAGAAGCTACTAAACAGGATATAGTCTATGCTAAAAACGTTTTTGCCGACTTAGTAGGATAATGAAACAAACAGCTCAATTGACGGTTATTCATCAGTAGCCTGCACAACGCAGGTTGCAATGAATTACCAAGTCAATTAAACTCACGTTATCGTTATGCAACCCAATATAGGCCTTGAAAAAGATGTCTTAAAACAGGACAACACCCTCCTAAACGACTTCCTGTCAGATCTTCACGTACTTTATATTAAAACCCGAAAATACCATTGGAATGTCGCCGGACCGAATTTCATGGAGTACCATAAATTCTTTGAAAGTCAGTACAAGGCTATAGAGGCCGAAATTGACGAAGTGGCCGAACGCATCCGACAGTTAGGGGGTACCCCTCTGGCTACAATGGCTGAGTTTATTCATAATACCAGCCTGAAAGAAGATTCAGGAAAGCCCAAAGACACGGCTGATATGTTCAGGAATCTCTTATCAGATCATGAGCAAATCGTTCGCGAACTCCGTGAAGATGTTGAAAAGTGTGACGAAGAACTGAAGGACGCCGGTACCGCCGATTTTCTGACGGGACTTATGGAGGCTCATGAAGCAATGGCCTGGATGCTGAGAAAGTATCTATCTTAGGAATAATAGTGAAAAAAGAAGAGTGAAGAGTCTAGAATAATGAGAGTTAGGAATTTTCCCTATATTCATCATTCTACATTCTTCACTCTTCTTTTTTATCGTGCCTAAATCTCTTTCTATCCGCTCTGGCCTCGGCAGTGTCTTGTTTTGGTCAGTTATTTCAGCCGCCTTTATTGGTCCCGGCTCAGTCACCGCATGTGCTATAGCTGGCTCGAAATACGGGATACAACTGCTCTGGGTACTCACGTTCGCTACGCTGGGTACGGTATGGTTGCAGGAAGCAGCAGCTCGCATTACGATTGCTACGGGCAAAGATTTAGGCCAGGTTATTACACAAACGTACACAGGCACACGAGGACGTTGGGTTGGCTGGACCTTATTTCTAGCTATTTTCCTGGGGTGTGCAGCTTATCAGGCAGGTAACATACTGGGAGCGGTAGCTGGTCTTGCCTTACTTACTGGCCTCCCTGTTCCAGCCCTGACGATTGGGATTGGTTTTGTCTGTATTGCTCTTTTGTGGATTGGGTCGACTCAGAACTTAGCTAATTTTCTGGGCCTGATTGTGTTTGCCATGGGTGGCGCTTTTGTTTATGTAGCATTTGGCACACCCGTTACGCCAATTGCACTAACGAAGTCTCTCCTAACGCCAAGTTTTCCAGATGGATCATTATTACTCATCAATAGTCTGATAGGCACAACTATTGTACCCTACAATCTATTTTTCGGATCAAGTATTGTATCAGGACAATCGCTTAGCGAAATGAAGCTGGGAATTTGGGTAGCAGTAGTCATCGGAGGTATTATTTCAGTGGTATTACTACTGGCTGGTCTACTCATTCCCGGCGATTTCTCCTATCCCCACATGGCGCAGGTATTAACGGATAGCCTTGGAACATGGGCTGGCTCTTTATTTGCCTTTGGATTATTTGCCGCTGGCTTTGCCTCTTCTTTAACAGCTCCACTGGCTGCAGCTGTAACGGCACAAAGTTTGCTAGGGGTGCCAAAAAATTCCACTACCTATCGTGCTATCTGGCTTGTAGTCATGCTAACCGGGCTCACCTTTGGGTTGCTGAACGTAACCCCTATCCCAGTCATTGTTGCGGTACAGGCAATCAATGGCATCCTTCTTCCTTTTGTTACCATTTTTCTATTTGCCGCTGTTAATAATCGAACGTTGTTGGGTGCATACCGTAACTCGTTAGCCCAAAATGTGGCAATGGGGTCTATAGTCCTTGTTACAGCGATATTGGGGCTGTGGAACGTTTGGCTAGCGTTTCAATAAGCAATGGGCTCGCAACCTGGAGTTTACCACATTGCGAGCCCATTACTCTAAATTGACAGGTGATTACTCGATTAGTTCTTTTTGCTCAGTTTACGATTTTGCTGTTCCAGGCGCTCAATTCGCTTTTGCTGGTCAATTAGATGCAGGGTCAATTCTTCGTTTTTCTTCACTAATGTAGCCAGGAGTGTTGTCAGGTCAACGCCTTGTTTTACCATTTCGGTTGCACTAGGCATATCGGGCAAATGCTTATTTTGTTGAACATATTGCTCTACTTCAGCTAACGGTTGCAGTTTATACGTGGGAGCAAATACATAATCGGCCCATTGGCGTTCCGACTTGGGTTGTACCTGCATGGCTAGAGCCGATAACCGCCCCCCTAATGTAACGTCGCCTTTTTCATTGACTGTCAAGAACTTACTGGCAGTTGCATCATTTGCAAGGGAATTAGCCGTCATATTTGTCAAACGCAGACCGCTGCTCCCATCCGTACCAGCAGTGAGCTCAAGTCGATTTTGAGGAGCCGACGTACCGATGCCAACATTGACATTATTACCTAACACCAACGCATTACTGCTCAGGACGCGGGCATTAGCGCCTATAGCCGTTGCATTCGATAATCCTACGCCAATACCTACTGCATTAGCCCCTAACAGGGTATTATCCTGCCCATCCATACCATCGAAACCAGCATTAGGGCCAATAATGAGATTACGGTTTCCACCTTTATTGCGTTGGCCGGCATTATAGCCAATAAATACATTGTCGTCACCATCGGTATTCAGTTTACCGGCTTCATACCCGATAAACGTATTATGGCTACCGATTGTGTTCGGGAAACCAGCTTTATAGCCAAAATACGTATTATAGGAGCCCGTTGTATTTCCCTGCCCAGCCTGGCTACCCATAAACGTATTATACGTTCCACCAATCACAGCACTTGTACTCTGGCCAATGAACAGGTTACTGGTACCATTAGGCGATTGAAAACTCACGACCTGATTATCTGGTGTAATGATCTGACTTTGAGCAAATGTCTCCGCTCCTAAACTAGTGGTCAGTAAGAGTAAGGTAAATGTAACGTGTTTCATAAGTAAAACTGGCTATGGAAATAATGACTAAATACAGCAAATTTCGTTCCGATTTATTTCGCCCAACATATTTATAATTAACTGAAAAACAGACGAAAATAGCAACTGCAATTCATTTGTAATGTATCGGCAAGATACTAACGCCAATAACCCCTAACTCCATTTGCGAAGATTTATACTCTAATCAGTACCAAGCGCTAACTTCTATGGCTGTTGGTCTTCTTTTTCTCTTTCAAACCCATCCAGACTCAGGGAACTAGATTTATTATCGCGAGTAATCAATGACAAATTAACTAACTGTTTTCATCAATTCAATTTATAGTACAACATCTTCTTTTTTGATTTCAAATCAATAATTAGCAGTTTACCATTCTCAATATTTATACTGATCTTCTTAACCGCCTGTGCCCACCCGTAGTTCTCCACTTGCACGCTAACTGGATGCTCACCAGGTGACAACACACTGTAAGGAAACGCATGAGTTAGCTGGCGCTATCAGCTTTCCTACCAATACCTTGACCAACCAGCCGATTGCTATACAGAAACAGCACGATAATCAGGTAATAGAACAGGCAGTTCATTCTGTAAGTAGCTACTCATAGGCCCTTAATTAAGCAGTCCAGTTTGTTACTTTTAATTCATTGATAGCCAATAGCCTATCAGCATTTTATTAAATGGTAGCTGTTCCAGCGAACTTTGAGAAAAACTAATTTCAATAGTAAAACAGCATCACTTGATTATGTAACTTTACCGCAATTAAATCGAATTATCTGCTCCAAACCTTATAGAGTATGCGGCTTTTTCCCATTCCTACCTATGCCCTTTGCGCCTGTCTTTTGGCTGGTGCATTGAGTAGTTGCGCCCCAACTCTTACGGCTACCTATCAGCTTGAACCCGTTTCGGGTGATATCGCTACCATTGACGGGCGCCCGGTTACGAAAGCGGAGCAAAATGGTGTGGGTGTAGTTGCTTCGTTCGAGCGCGAAGATCTAGAGTTTGTTACGCTAGACGTTGAAATAAAAAATAGGACAGATCACCCAATCGAGGTAAATCCGGCAGATTTTCATTTTGTGGCTCTAGGTGCTGCACAGGATACACTCCAGGATTCGATGAACCCATCAACGGTACTTACCCGCTCAGCCGCTGACCCATCCTATGAAGTCAGCCGTATGGCTTTTAAGCGGAAAGAGGAAGAAAAGCGACTAAAACGGGCAAAAGTCTTTAATACAATTCTCATGGTAGCAACTATTGCATCGGATGTTTCCTCATCGAGCAATAGCCGTTCATACCGGGAATACGCGAGCAATCGAGTAGTTCATGGTCTTGCTTATCAGGGCCTTGCTGTGAAACGGGCTGTTGATTATAGGACCTTTGCCAATCGGATGCAACGGTATGACTATGAAGAATACCGCTGGCGGGAATTAGCGTTAAAAGCCAACACGCTGGCTTCTGGTGAATCGGTACGTGGATTTGTGTATTTGCCCAAAGTTCAGCTAGCGAAGTATCTGGCTATTAATTACACAATACCTGAGCAGACCAGCGTACCACTTCTGTTCAAGCAGGATTTAGTTCAACAAAACAATACCCGGAAACGGCGGTAATGGTGATCTGCTAACAAAAATTACCATTCATCATCATCTTCTTCAAACGTCTGTTGCGCCCGCTGTAATTCCTGTAGCGTTTTTAGGTTATTCTGCATTTTTGCCAGCGCAATCCCTTTATCATACAACGCAGCGGCCTTATCTCGCTCATCCAATTCAGCGTAAAGTGCGGCTGCATGATAATAGGTAGGCAAATAATCGGGGTGACCATTCAATAATTGGTCAAAATAAATTCGGGCCTGCTCGGGTTGCCGGTTCACATACTCCATGGCCAATGCATAAACATTGAACGGATTCCCAGGTTCTTCCTCTACAAACTCCATTAATTGCTGAATACGATCATTATTCATACCTTCGAGAAAAATAGTATGCAAGCATACTATTTTTTTAAGATTGTTTGTATTTTTGACCCGTAAAAGTAGTCAACAGATGTCAGGCGATAGTCATACATCAAACAACAATCGCCTACAGGCTGTCGACTAACAACTAAGCACTACGATAACTACAAAACCCTAATAAGCATGAAAATATTAGTGTGTGTGACAAGTGTGCCTGACACCACCACCAAAATTGCCTTTACAGACAATAATACCAAGTTGAATAAGGCCGGTGTAACCTTCATCACTGGCCCTTATGACGATTACGCGCTTGCACGAGCCGTTGAACTTAAAGAAAAAACAGGAGCGACTATAACTGTCCTGAATGTTGGCCAAGCTGACTCTGAACCAGTTATCCGCAAATGCCTGGCCATTGGTGCCGACGACGCTATCCGAATCAATGCGGAACCAACCGATGCTTATTTCGTAGCCGAGCAAATTGCAGCCATTGCCAAAGAAAACAACTACGATCTGATCTTGATGGGTCGAGAATCCATCGACTACAATGGAGGCCAGGTCCATGGTATTGTGGGCGAGATGCTGGGGATACCTTCCATTTCACCCGTTATGCTCCTCGACCTGGATGGGGATACGGCTAAGATTACCCGCGAAATTGAAGGCGGCAAGGAAAGCCTGGAAGCTAAACTCCCCTTAGTACTCGGTTGTCAGGAACCTATTGCCGAATGGAAAATTCCAAATATGCGCGGCATTATGACAGCCCGAACTAAACCGCTTAAAGTAGTTGAGCCAACAGGTACGGACAAGCTTACTACCGTTGCCAGTTATGAACTTCCGGCACCTCGTGGCGCAGTAAAAATGATTCCCGCCGACGAAGCTGAAAAGCTCATACAACTCCTGCATACCGAAGCTAAAGTAATTTGATTGTATTCGGTTTTCCGTGCACGGTTTATGGCGCAAGCTTTAGAGCCGAAAACTGAAAACCATAAACCGAAAATTTTTCTATGTCAGTTCTCATATTTGCCGAATTAGACGAAGGTAAAATTAAAAAATCCTCCCAGGAGGCCATTTTTTACGGTGCAAAGGTTGCCCAGATGACGGGCACGTCAGCCACCGCAATTATTATTGGACCAGCCGATGATGTTGAGCTGGCTTCGGCTGGTCGTTTTGGAGCGACCAGTGTATTGCATGCTACAGATGCTAAATTGACTGAGCCAAATGGAATGGCTTATGCCACTGTGGTGGCTGCAGCAGCTCAGCAAGAAGGCAGTAAGGTCATTGTGCTGGCGAAATCATCCTTAGCCGATGCCATGACAGCGCGGCTGGCGGGTAAACTTAAAGCGGGCTTAGCTGCCAATGTGATCGCCCTACCCGACGTGTCGAATGGTTTTCAAGTGAAAAGCAGCATCTATACCGGGAAAGCGTTTGCCTATAATGACCTGAAAGCTGATATAAAAATTCTGGCAATCAAGAAAAATACCATTACCCCTGAAGAAACAGACGCGACAGCCTCAGTAAACGCGTTTACACCGGCATTAAACGACGCAGATTTCGCCATTTCGGTAAAAAGTGCGGAGAAATCGTCAGGTGATATCCTGCTTCCTGAAGCGGACTTAGTCGTATCCGCTGGCCGTGGGTTGAAAGGGCCGGAAAATTGGGGAATAGTTGAAGACCTGGCCAAAGCGCTTCATGCAGCAACCGCCTGCTCCAAACCCGTATCTGACTTGGATTGGCGCCCTCACTCCGAACACGTAGGCCAGACTGGACTTAAAATTAGCCCCAATCTTTATATTGCCTGTGGTATATCGGGGGCCATACAACATTTGGCTGGTGTAAACTCCTCGAAGGTAATTGTTGTTATTAATAAGGACCCTGACGCTCCGTTTTTCAAATCAGCCGATTACGGTATCGTTGGGGACGTGTTTGATATACTGCCGAAGCTAACGCAGGCAGTGAAGGCCCTCTAGTTAGTCCCTGTAAGTCGAAAGTCATTATTTTTATTGAAAACTTACGATCACTGATGGCTTCTGACTAATGACTGAAGGCTAAAAATTGCTAATTTCGCACCGTGGATAAGATTAAGCTGGAAATATTAGGACTATCGCCCAGCCAGTCGCAATCGGGTTCGTTTGCGCTGGTCTTAGGTGAAGAATATGGTAATCGTCGGTTGCCTATCATCATTGGCATGTTCGAAGCACAGGCCATTGCTATTGAAATAGAAAAGATTGTTCCGAATCGCCCGATGACCCATGATTTGTTTAAGCAATTTGCTGAACAATTTAAGTTTACGGTTCGTGAAATCATGATTTCTGACTTACGAGAAGGCATTTTCTTTGCGAAAATTGTTTGTTTCGACGGTGTTCGGGAGTCGGTCATTGATGCTCGTCCATCAGACGCCATTGCCATTGGCATTCGATTTGACGTACCCATCTATACGAACGAGTCTATTTTGTCGGAAGCGGGTATAACGGCTAGCGGAAATGACGAAGAAGAACAGGAAGAACTCGTTCGATCGTCAAACCGCCCCTCCACCCGTTCATTTGGCGATCAGTTGAAGAACGCATCTTCCGAAGAATTACAACGAATGCTGGAAGAAGCCCTAGGTAATGAAGAGTACGAACGAGCGGCTAAAATTCGCGATGAAATGAGTAAACGTAATTAATCTCCTCATCTTATGTAAATAGAGAAAAGCCATCCTAGTAGGTGGCTTTTCTCTATTTAGGGATTCACTTTATTTATTTTCTTCTTTTCTTCCGAACAACCAACTCTTTATAACCGAATACCGGATCTGTTTCCCGCGAATACACGATGTCAGTCATCACCCCTATTACCACTTCTGCTGTTGTATAGATTTTACACCCCTCCAGGAGATGCCCTCCAATCGTACGACCAGTTGAATCAGATACAGACAGGTGTACGTGGCTTCCGTTAGTGGAGAGAGTACCAACCAGCGAAACAACCTCATAGTGCCCTTGCCATACACTCGCATTCTCCTGGTTAGCTAGCCGTAAGGTTACATCGGTTAAACTTCCTACACATGTTAGTAAAGCGCCTGCTTCAATACGTTCCTGACGGACAATCGCATCCAGCTCCTTCTTCAAATCCTGCCCCGGACGTAGTCTGAACGAGTAGGTCTGCATGATAGTCGAAACAACAGGGGTGTTAGTCGGTTGTGGTTGTGCACTTAGCATAGCTATAAAACTGTGAATGATCGTAAGTGTAAAGAAAATGCGCATTTGCGGTTGTGCTTTATTGAATTGTTCCCTCTTGAAATGAGGGCTTACCACTAGATATAGGTTAAAACACGAAGCTGTTATAGGCTATAACAAAAAAACCGGAAGCGTTGGCTCCCGGTTTTTTTGTTAGTGTATTACTTGATTATTCAACACCGAACATTACATCCGACCGACGACCGCTGTTACCAGCGCGACGTGTTGCTTTCTTCTTAGCAGGTGCTGGAGGAGCAAGCAATTTAGCTTTCTGCTCGTTTGTCAGAGGCTTCAGGTCAGTGATCGTGTAGCTGTTATCACTAATCGTTGTGTTGAAGCTGCCCACAACTTGCTCAGGCTGACCGTTGCATGGCAGTTTCGTAACGGTGAACACAGCGCGGAAGTACTGAACCTGCGGACGTACACGGCGACCTTTGAAACGGATGGCGTTGCCGCTTTCAATTTTCGCTTTCTCAGCTTGTAACTGTTGTGCTAGACCACCTGGTAGTTCGTTCAGATTGAGGATAACGGTGTTTGTATCGAACTCAACCACATTCTCAGCCAGACGACGGTTCAAGCCGCGGTAGCGTAGGCGGGTAACAGTGTCACCAACGGAGGTAACAGTACCATTACAGTAACAAACATTAGCTACTTCGCGAGTGTATGGGGTGCGATAGTAAACTTCCAGGCGCTCCAGACGGTGACGGTATTCACATTCTGGCGTTGGCGGTGGAGTTGGTTTCACACTGGCAAAGCTTGTCGTTGCAACCTCACTCATACAGGTGCCACACTTAGCAACCTGCTTGTTATGAACTGTTACATAATAGAACCCTGGATTCAGCTGGCCATTTGAAAAATAGGCTGCTGGGAATGTCAGCGTCGTATCAGTCGTGTTTTCTAATTGAGCAATTACCTGGTCGGTGTTACCTGCTATGACTGAATCCGCACGATAGTACAGACGAGCTGTAAAGGTCTCGTTTTTCGGATTGGGGGTCGTACTGCGCCAGCTAATAACTGGAGCGGTTGCGGCTGTATTAACAGGAGCGTTTGTGCCGTCAGCATAAGCCAAGGATGCACCTTTAAGCGAAGCACCGTTGAAGCGAACGTTCAACTCGGGAATCTGTTCGCAAGTTGGGCAGGACACTGGAGCTTTGGGGATAAGTTTCTTCTGAATAAACCCTTTCCGAACAGCCAGCCCAACCGTGAAACCACCATGTTTACGCTTAAACTCATACAATTGATCATCAACACCATTGATAATCTGGTAGTTTAACTGCGTAATAAAGCCCTGACCCTGAAGGCCAATGTTCCAGTTATTCTTCAATGGGAAGAAAATCGCTAACGAACCAAGTGCACCTAAGTGGTATAGATTGGAGCTTGGGTTAACCGACCGAATAAGTCCTCCACCATCTACAAACGATGGAACAGCGGGTAGTGTTAACGTCGATGGCGTATAGGCTGAAATCGTAGCGGCCTCCGTGCGGAACAGACCACCCCGTGCGGCAGCTTCAATAAAGGTTACTGCATCAGGATTTTTGCGGCTACGCGCAATCGTAAACTGAAGAACAGGTCCAACAGTCAGGAACATGTCTTCAGATGGGCGCTGGCGAATGGTAACCTGGGAGCTATTAAAACCTCTTGCGGCTGCTAATGAGTACAGATAATCGCGGTATATACTACGTGTAACGTAGTTTCCATATCCCAAAGCTGCTCCCAAGCCAAACCGAAGCCGACGGGTTGCAGGGGTTAAATAATAATCAGCATTTGCGGTGATATTGAAACCAGCACCATTATACAGCGTATTATCCCGCTTGTTGGGGCCAAATGTGTTTTCCCACGTGCCGCAATAAGCGAAGTTAGGACCGGCATATAACCCTATTCGCCAGGGTGATAATCGCCGAACTAAAATGAACGTTTGAAAGGTGGTGTCACAGTCATCGAGTTCAGCCACATCACTGGCCTGCGCTTTGAAATCGCTTCTGCGTAGGGTATCGGTATAAATCCCTTTCCCTAAACGATAGATGTTCTCACGCGTGTAATTCCCGCTCGAAGTAGTCGTAGCGGGTTGAACCCGGACTGTATCAGCCTGTTGAGCAAGGCTAATAGATGGTATTGCAAAACTTAGCAACACGAGTCCAGCCAGCATCCTCATGGGGTGTTGTTGGATAAATGTTCGCATATTTATTGAGTTAATTTGACGCAATGTTTCCAATTAAACTTTTACTCTTCCAAACGCGACTGAAGAAACTTAGGCAATGGGTAGCCCACAATGTTGTGGTTTCATCACTACTTCAACCAGCGTTTCTACAGTAAGGCTTACGATGCAGCCCCAACGTATACACTATATGACTAACTTCTCGACTAAATGTTTCTCAGATTTCATAAAAAAATTATAAGTTTCATTTACCTGAAAAGTCATTACCCCAAAAGTAGGCACGATTAAATCCGACCAGTCATCTCAATTATCAACTTCTCAGATGACTTACCTCATCAATTGCCTTAAATCCTTATTTTTCTGCAATGTTAAGGCTGAATTACAAAAGTCAACTCATCCTTTCTAAAGTTTTTTGCCAGCTAGCATCAAATAATACATAATTATTAGTCTAGATACTGTTAATTTCTGGTTACAGAACTGAAACCAAACTGATGAAGTGCTCTTACTACCAATACTACTAATTTGCCTGAATTGTGTTCAAAACTTATTTAGTTTTATTGATGGTCAATAATAGCAATAATCAAGTGATAAAAAAACAATTCCCAGCCTTAGCGCTGAACAAATAGCTTTTTCCTCCCATTATCTAAATTGTTCCAGCATTCTTTCTATAATCACAGCCCGTCTTATCTGTTCTTTTCTACCTTAAGATAGATCTTGGTCACATCTACTAAGGTTAGGCTATAAACAATGAAGCCATAAGCACACGATTCTTAGTTAGTCGGTCACTTATTGATGGCTTTATACCCTTTGACAAAGGTAAACGTATATTATAACAGAAAGTAACCTAAAGGTTGAAATTATTTTAATTGTAGAGAAGTTATACAGGCAATCTGAATGATGTCTGAATCAGGTTTGTAGCGCATTTTGCAATGATTTTACCATCAGCATGTACAATTCGACCCTCACAGTGAACAATATTCCTGCCAGCTCGTATGACTTCAGCGGTTACCGTAATAACGTCGCCTAGCCGGGCTGCATGAAGAAAATCAATGGTTAAATTCACAGATGTATAGGCATACTCGCGCCCCAGGGCAAATACGGTTGCGCCCACCAAATCATCCAGTATAGCCGATGCAGCCCCACCATGAAGTACACTTGCGGGGTTGGTCATCTCTTCACGGACCGTATACTCAGCTACCATGCGCCCATAATCTGCTTGCCGTATCGTCCCGTTGAGCCAACGTCCAAAAGGCGATATGCTGTCTCTCATATCATGGCCTATCTGTGAGCGGAAGAAGTCAAGACGAGGATTTATTAAATTGTCCATATCCGGCAAAAATAGCACTAAACTAAGTCGCAAGCCCATCAGCCGCTATTATTTGTGGATTTTCTTGGGAGGTTTTCAAGACTTATGTTACTTTTGAGCGATTATCAATACGCCTACTCGATTACTTCGTATGAATTATACGCTTACGCAGCTGCCCGACCGCACCACGAAACCGCGCCAGAGTGGAATAACGA
This sequence comes from Spirosoma migulaei, assembly GCF_054776855.1. NCBI lineage: Bacteria > Pseudomonadati > Bacteroidota > Cytophagia > Cytophagales > Cytophagaceae > Spirosoma > Spirosoma migulaei. The sequence continues at coordinate 332,288 of NZ_BAAHBG010000022.1, forward strand.
TGGTAATGGATAAAGGGCTAAGCCTGCGGGAAGTAGAGGATTTCCTGTCTACCTCTGCCCAATACACAGACATCGTTAAATTAGGCTGGGCCACGTCCTTCGTTACGCCAAAGCTGAAAGAAAAATTAGCTATCTATAAAGAATCAGGTATTCCCGTTTATTTCGGAGGGACACTATTTGAGGCCTTTGTGGTACGCAATCAGTTCGATGAGTACCGCAAGTTGCTGGATAAATACGGTATGGAATATGCAGAAGTGTCGGATGGTTCGATTGAGATGAATCAGGATGACAAATGCGAATACATCCGTACCCTGGCCACTCAGGTGACTGTTTTGTCGGAAGTTGGTTCAAAAGACGAAGCGAAAATCATACCACCCTATAAGTGGATTCAGTTGATGAAGGCTGAGTTGCAGGCTGGCTCCTGGAAAGTCATTGGTGAAGCCCGCGAAGGTGGCACCGTTGGCCTATTTCGCTCAAGTGGTGAAGTACGTCAGGGACTGGTTGAAGAAATCCTGACACAGGTTCCATTCGAAAGCATTCTGTGGGAAGCTCCCCAAAAAGAACAACAAGTCTGGTTTGTTAAACTTCTGGGCGCCAACGTTAACCTTGGCAATATTGCCCCCCACGAGGTTATTCCTCTGGAAACCATTCGATTAGGTTTGCGGGGTGATACATTTACGCACTTTTTAACTAAGTAATAGGTAGTAGAAACTCCTACTACCTATCATTCACTCCTAAAATGGATTTCATCAAATCGCTGATTGATTTTTTACTTCACCTTGATCGTTACCTCGATCTGTGGGCGAATGAATATGGGGTACTGCTGTATGCCATCCTATTCTTAATTGTTTTCACGGAAACGGGGCTTATAGTCATGCCATTGCTACCCGGCGATTCGTTGCTGTTTGCTGCTGGTGCTTTAGCTGCCCGGCCAACCAACGAATTGAGTGTTTGGGTAATTATTCCGCTACTGATCGGGGCTGCACTCTTAGGTGACAACGTCAACTATTTTGTCGGGCGATTTTTAGGAACACAGATCAAATCCAGGGAGCGGATTTTGTTTTTCAAGCGGGAATACATTGCCGAAACCGAAAAATTTTATGCTAAATACGGCGGACGGACGGTTATCATTGCCCGCTTTATCCCTATTGTTCGCACCATTGCGCCCTTCGTAGCCGGAGCCGGTAGTATGACCTATGGGACGTATATCAAGTTCTGTATTATGGGAGCGATACTTTGGGTAACGAGCATTTCGCTGTTAGGCTACTTTTTTGGAAATTTCCCGATCGTCCAGAAAAACTTTGAGTTAGTCGTATTTGGTATTGTTGGCCTATCAGTAGTACCCATTATCCTTGAGTTTTTCAAGAAACGCTCTGCTTAGTTGGTAGATAGTGATTGATTAAGTCATAGTAGTATTTCTCGGAACAAGGTATTTAACTGCGGCCTAATCTTATCTTACTTCTGAAGTATGCCACTGCCACTAGCTGTGGCATACTGTTTTTAAGCCCAATATTATGAATCGTTACGGTCTTATCGGTTTTCCACTCACCCATTCGTTCTCGCAACGGTATTTTAGTGAAAAATTTGCGCGCGAGGGTATTGCAGATAGTCAGTATGATTTATTTGAACTACCCGACATTTCGGCTTTACCAGAACTTCTGGAGTTGCCCGATCTGCGTGGGTTGAATGTAACTATTCCACATAAACAGGCGGTCCTTCCCTTTCTAAATCGTGTGGATATATCCGCTGAAAAAATTGGGGCGGTGAATGTAATTAAGCTAGATGCCGATGGCTCCCGAACCGGCTATAATTCCGATTACTATGGCTTCCGGCAGTCACTCACCGATTGGCTGCTTACGCTTGAGCATAGTCCATCTGACTTACAAGCGTTAGTACTTGGCACGGGTGGCGCATCAAAAGCAGTTACAGTTGCGTTGGCCGATATGGGCATCCGATTCAAATTTGTGTCGCGAACAAAACGAGAAGATACGTTGACCTACAATGAATTACCGGACGTTTTAGCTGATTATTCGTTGATTATCAATGGCTCCCCGATTGGCACTTATCCACGTATCGACGAAGCGCCACGTATCCCCTATCAGCAACTTACCCATCGCCATTTGCTGTATGACCTGGTGTATAATCCGGCCGAAACTCAATTTATGAAACTTGGTCGCGAACGGGGAGCAGCCGTTCATAACGGGTTACGAATGCTTGAACTACAGGCAGAGAAAGCCTGGGAGATTTGGCAATCATAACCGAGTAATTAGAGTACTATTCTCATTCTTTTTAACTCCAAGATCCGATGCCTCTTTTAGTTTTTGCTACCATTACGGCCAAACCCGGAGCGGAAGCCAACTTGAAAAATGCCTTACGTGAACTGGTTACCCAGGTTCGGACTGAAGCAGCCTGCCAGCTTTATGAATTGTACGAAAGCACAGAACACCCCGAACGGTTTATCATGCATGAACTGTGGGACAACGAAGCCGGTCTTGCCGCACATAGCCAGATGCCACACATGGCCGCATTCGGGAAGAAAGCAAAAGACTGGCTCGCCAAACCAGCTGAACTAACAAAAGTCACTATATAAGGTACACGTTCGGGCACCGATGTTTCTATAAACAGATTTCCTGCATCCGGGCATCCTCCATGACGAACACGTTGAAATCAACCTGTCCCCGGATCCCTTTGACCCATCCATTTTGGTTATGCTGCCAGAGATATAGTTTGTCGGCATTATAATTTCCCAGATGCCTGGTTGAATAATCGGCTATCCATAGTGGGTACTCGTCAAGATTACCTTTGATATACCGTCGATAAAGATTGCCGTTTGTATAAATAATTGGGCGAATCTGGTAGTGCTCTTCAATGGTTTCGAGCCACAGCCGTAATCCGTTCACGATTGTTTCATCCGACTGACCGTTTATTACTTCAAAGTCAACCACAGGCGCAAAGTCGCCGGGGCTTAGGGTAACATGACGAATAAAATTGTTGGCTTGTTTGAGAGGGTCGCGAGTAGGATGGTAAAAATGGTAAGCTCCCCGATGCATCGCTATTTTTTTCGCTTCCCGCCAGTTTTTGTCGAAATGCTTATCGGCCAGGGTAGCTCCTTCCGTTGCTTTAATAAAGACAAATTGCAAGCGAACCCCATCGGCTTCCATTTGTTGAACGCGCTCCCAATTGATGCGATCATTATGACGCGAGACATCAATGCCATGAATAGTATAACGCATTGGTAACCGAATGCCAAATGCCTGCACAAATCGCCAGTTCATCTCATCCGGCTGTCGTGACCGAAAGATCCATACGGCTGCCAATACGAGTAAGAATGCTGCAATCCATAGGCCGTATCGCCGAAAGATAAGCTTAACCAGTACGCGAAATTTCATGTAGCAATTGACGTTGTGAGCCAAAATTACGGCTTTATCTCCGGACCTGCGGAAAACAGAAAAGCCCGCTATAGGTATAGAGGGCTTTTCTGATAGGCAATATACTGATTATCGGTTAGTCGTGACCCTCAAGTTTAACCAGTTTGTTGTAGATGCCCAGCAACAGAAAAGGAGCTGCCCATTGGCCAACGAATAAACTTCGATGCCGGGAGCCCCTAGCCTGCAAATACAGCGAAACCGCCATAGAACCTAACGAAGCCCACAAAAAAATGTCGGATGGTAACTTAGCAGTTTGCTCTTCAATAGCTGTAGCAACCGGTCCTTCTGAGTGTTCTGGATTACTATTCTTTTCCTTTGCCATAACGTTGGAGTTGTTTGATTTATAATGAAGCATGTAACTCCCTGATCAATTATAAAGTTTACAACCCCAGCAGGCAACCCCGTTCCCTTACTTATTCGGCTGGGGCGTAGTACGTAAATAAGGCTTCACGAAAGTTACGCCTTTCGGAAATTTAGCTTCCAGTTGATCGTTCGTTACGGCGGGCGTTACAATCACATCATCACCCTGCTGCCAGTCGGCAGGTGTAGCCACCTGGTAATCGGCGGTTAGTTGCAGCGAGTCGATTACGCGCAGTAACTCATTGAAATTACGGCCGGTCGAAGCAGGATACGTCAGGGTTAGCTTGATCTTTTTATCGGGCCCAATTACGAACACCGACCGCACCGTTGCTTTTTCACTAGCATTAGGGTGGATCATATCGTAAAGTGTAGCCACCGTGCGATCAGAATCGGCAATAATTGGGAAGTTAACCTCTGAGCCTGTAACATCCTTAATATCGGGTGTCCACCGGTTGTGCGATTCCAGGTCATCGACCGATACGGCAATGACTTTTACATTCCGTTTGCCAAATTCATCTTTAAGCAGGGCCGTACGGCCTAGTTCAGTAGTACAAACCGGCGTAAAATCGGCGGGGTGCGAGAATAACATACCCCATGAATTACCCAACCATTCATGAAAGTGAATGTGGCCCTGGGTTGTGTCGGCCTCAAAATCGGGGGCAATATCTCCTAAGCGAAGTGACATAGTAGTTGTGGTTTAGTTTATAAACTCTATCTATTAAATCTAGTAAACTAGAAATGGAAAACCGGCAGCGAGCCGGTTTCATGGGCAAACCTAAAAAATAAGTTGTGAGTTCGCAATTTCTCGATCAAAAATCAAATCAGCTTGTCTTCAACCGCCATTCTAACCAGTTCGGCAGCGTTACGAACCTGTAACCGACGCATCATATTAGCCCGATGATTATCAACCGTCCGGACACTGAGCTGAAGTTTTTCGGCTATTTCCCGGCTGCTCATACCTGCTACCAGAAATTGCAGAATCTCTTTCTCCTTGTTCGATAACTTCGATTGCCGTTCGCTGCGACTATGCCGACTCCCTTTTTTAAGCTGCTGCATGTAGCCGCTCAGGATAATTGACGCCACAGGTGAGCTATAGTATTTTTCACCGGCTGCAATCGTGCGAATCGCCTTGATCATCTCATCCGATGACGAATCTTTCAAGATATAGCCATAGGCACCAGCCTCTACCGACCGAAGAATGTAATCTTCATTGTTGTGCATGGAGAGCATCAGTACCCGTATGTTCTTATATAATCGGGTGATTACCTGTGTCGTTTGAATTCCCGACATGCCCGGCAACGAGATGTCCATAAGAATCAGGTCGGGCAGTTGTTCTGGCGCAGCCTGATGGGCTTTTAGCTTATCGAGCGTTTCTTCACCATCATTAGCTTCGTCAATAATTTCCAGTCCATCGGCTTGTTCCAGCAAGAGCCGAATACCATCCCGAACGATCGAATGGTCGTCCACCAGCATTAATTTAGTATGTGTCATGATGAGCAAGAGTCGGTTGATAGGGTATGCTAATCTGTAGTTTAGTACCTTTCCCCGGAGAAGAATTAAGTTTAAATTTACCGTTGACCAGTTTCGTTCGTTCCTGTATGTTATGCAATCCCTGTGAAGGTGGACGTAATTTCGTTGATTGGGGATTATCCGTATTCACTTCCTGAATTGGTTTCAGCAATTCATTACTCTGGTTTTTCCGGGGTACCCGAAACCCCTGTCCATCGTCACTCACTACTAACTCTAAGCTATTTCCACGCTCTTTTAGTTCGATTCGGATGTGGGCCGGCTTAGCATGCCGGACCGCATTGCTAACTGCTTCCTGCGTTACCCGATACAGCATGATCTCGATATTTTTGTCCAAACGGGGCATATCGGCCGTAAAGTTTGTTTTAAACGTAACATCGAGCGATTCGCTACGGTCGTGTTCAGCTAACATTTTAATAGCGGGCACAACGCCGAAATCACTTAAAACGCTTGGCATTAAATTATTGGAAATCGTTCGGGTTTCCTGAATCGTCTGCGTTACCAGGCTCTTCAGCGTCTTTATGTTTTTAGAAAAGGCTGCGGTACCCGTTTGTTCAGTTGCAGCGGCTCGGGCCATTCCGGCTTCGAGCCCTTCAATTTGCAGTTTAATGGCTGTTAGCATCTGCCCAAGACCATCATGAAGCTCGCGCGACATTCGTTTACGTTCTTCCTCCTGTCCGGCAATCAGGTACGATGTTCGTAGTTTCTGATCATCAATCTGTTGTTCATATTGCTGCTTTGTGGCTTCAAAGAGTTTCTGTCGGGTTTCTTTCAGCGACTTATTGGCGCTCACCAGTTTTTTATTAGCGGCTGTTGTCTGACTTTCGGCTTCTATCAACTGGGCGAAGGTTTGTTTTAATTTGCGTGCAGCGGGCCTGAAAATGAGTAAACCAATGGCTACCAGGGCAATCACCGTAAAAATGTACAAATACAACTCAATGGACCGCAATAATGTTAGCCTGGCTCGCAACTCCCCATTACAGACCACCACAATCCGGTCAATTTTCTCCAGGAATGGTTTCTCATTGGCCAGCATTAATTTAAGGTTCGCCTGTACATCGGGCTGTTTAACTTCCTCAAATCGTTGCAGGCGCATCATCCGATTGGCACTTTGCTGGAAGGCTTCAAATTCCGGACGGATATTGGCATACAGGCGGTTAACGGTATCTGAATAGGTAATTTTTATCGCTGGATTATCGGTACGGCCTTCGCGAGTCTCTAGGTGGAAGCGTTCAAATACGGGGAACAAACGTCTTAATTCGGCAACATTTTCTTCAAAGCTGGTCTGCTCGCTGGCGTCGGTTACCTGGAGTACCTGCTTCACAATCTGTTGACTCTGGTGCCGTTGTAGCGCTGTATGCCGAATGACACCCATTTCCTGTTCAATGGCCCCGAAGCGCCATTGGGTTAGCCCCTGCCCTACTGTCAGCAAAACAGCCAGGATAATGAGCATTGTCATGTATAAACGAGTGAACCGGACGGGAATTACCGAACCGTCTTTTGCGTTATCGTTGAGTGAGTCGGACACGGCAGCGTGGTCGAAGCTAAAATGAGTTATAAAAGTAATCTTTTTTGTAGTTTTACCTTTATTATCTATCGTTAAAGTCTTTCAACGCCATGAACCGTTTAGTCATTGCTTTCCTCTGCGTGTCGCTTGTAGCCTCGGCTTTTCGTCCCGCCATCTTGCCCATCGAACGAACAAGGCCTAAAGCAGTAGCTCCTGTGGCTGCCGAACCGGTAAAACTGTCGTGGGAAGTCCTGCGCGATGTGACCTTCAAGAAAAAATGGTATGCCGAAGAATCGGTGTACATGCTCTACCCAACCTTTGGGCAGGCCATTCAGAAACTGAACGGCAAAACGGTTGACCTGACGGGCTACGTGCTCCCCGTCGACCTCGAATCGAACATCTACGTACTATCGGCTTTCCCATACAGTGCCTGCTTCTTCTGCGGTGGTGCGGGACCTGAATCAGTGGTGTCGCTGAAATTCAAAAAGTCCGACAAGAAATTCAAAACCGACGAGCGCCGTACCTTCCGGGGAACGCTCAAACTCAATGCAGATAATATCTACGAACTGAATTACATTCTGGCCGACGCCGAAATGATTCCTCAGTAGTTGAAGCAACTAATTCAATGAGAATCCCCAGCTAATTGTGAAATTGGCTGGGGATTTTTTGTTTTGTATAGTAAGTAATGGGTTGTAGTACCCTACTTTTTGAAAAGTATTATTCCATGACTCAATTTAAAAGACAATCGCGTTAGCGACAAAATGTTTATAGAAAAGTTATTAGTTGAAAATCTCATCTCGCCGTTAGGCGTCTACAAAATATGAATATCTTTTGGGCTCATTTAAACCCTTTTGGGTTGTCCTGTTAATAGGAAATAAAGAATGAGTGTCTATCCCAAGCGCCGTAGGTGCGACCTATACGCTAAGAATTAGGTCGCACCTACGGCGCTTGGGGATCTTAACTGAGACACAATAACTATTAACAGGTCGCCCTTACAGGGCTGTAAGGATAAATTAAGAATATAACCGCTAGTTGAATTCCGACATCAGCCTCAAAATAACCCAAACAAAAAGGCCGACACGTTTCCGTATCGGCCTTCTATCGTTGAAAAGTGCAATGTTGTGGAGAATATCGGAGTCGAACCGATGACCTCTTCCATGCCATGGAAGCGCTCTAGCCAGCTGAGCTAATCCCCCGTTTTGTGGGTGCAAATATGAGGAAAAATTTGATGCTCCCCAAACCGAAACCCAATTTTTTTAAGCTATCCCACATACTTTCCCGTATACACAGGTTAAGTTTGTTTTGTATTATCATTTGTGTAGATTTGACAATAGTCCCGTAATCGCATGCATACCGTTTATATTATCTACAGTCCCACCATCGACCAGTATTTCATTGGTCAAACCAAAGATATCCGAATTACCTTGTGGCAACACAATGCAAAAACGAACCCAGCCACGGCGGAGGGCAAACCCTGGGAAGTAAAATTCACCCAGCAATTTGCCACTCGAAATGAAGCCCTGAGTCTGGAAATGAAACTGAAGAAAAAGGACCGCGCCCACTGGGAAGAACTCATCAACAGCGCTCAACCAGCCGCCTAACGTCCTGATACCCCATAAAAAAACCGCCTGAACGGCGGTTTTTTGTTTTTCTGTAGTGCCAACCGTCCCGGTCGGGCGTGTAGTTAAGCATTCTCACCCGACCGGGACGGTCGGCACTACATGTCAAAATGGCCGCAAGGCTTTCACAAAACGACCTTTGAAATAATCGGCGTACAGATTATCCTCCCGAACACCGCGTGACGAGGACGCATGGATGAACCGGATGTTCTGTTGGCCATTCACTTCCGTTACGATACCTGTATGCGATACGTAACCCGCCTGGCCCTTGTCGGGAACGAAAAAGATTAAATCGCCGGGCAGGATTTCAGTTACTTCCACCTCGTGCCCTACTTCCGATTGTTGCCACGAGATCCGGGGCATTTTCAGGCCCACTGTGTTGAAAACAGCATAGACTAAACCCGAGCAGTCGATACCATCCGTCGTGTTGCCTCCTGAGCGATAAGGCGTACCCGTATAGGTACGGGCAATCTTGACCACTTCCGGCACATACCGGTCTTCGTAGGTACGACCATCAACTGTTTTACCGGCGGGTTTGGCCGGAACAGCAGGCGGACGCGCCGGTGTTTTACCAGTGGGTGTTCGGCGGGCAACGGGCCGGGATGATGACGGGCGACGACTAACAGATGGTCCGGAGGAACGTAGAGCCTCACAGGCAGTAAGCGTCGAAAGTAGGCAGGCACTCAGCAGTACGGGATGGATCATCTCCCGGAGCCAGCGTTGTTGCATACGGAATGGGATTAGGGTAATAAGTGCCCTTATGTAACGCAAAAGCACATAACAACAATGCAACCTATTAAAATTTCATGGATAAAGCAATGCGTTTCCGTGCCTTATCTACTTCCATGACCTTAACTTTTACTTTCTGGTACACCTTAACAACCGTTTTCGGGTCCGAAACAAAGTGATTGGCCAGTTGCGAAACGTGAACCAGTCCATCCTGCTTAACGCCAATGTCGACAAAAGCCCCAAAGGCTGTGATGTTCGTAACAACACCATGTAGTACCATGCCCTCGTGCAAATCATCCACAGAACGAACACGGGCATCGTACTCAAACACCGACAATTGCTCACGTGGGTCACGGCCCGGCTTGGCAAGTTCAGTCAGAATATCGCGCAGAGTGGGCAAGCCAACGTCGGTTGTTACATAGCGTTCGGGTTTGATCTGCTGGCGTAACTCGGGCCGGTGAACGAGGTCGGTAACGGTACTGCCCGCATCGGTAGCCATCCGCTCAACCAGGGCGTAGCGTTCGGGGTGGACGGCGCTATTATCCAACGGATTTTTAGCGCCTTCGATGCGTAGAAAGCCCGCACATTGCTCAAAGGCTTTCGGTCCAAGCCGAGGTACTTTCTTAAGTTGATCCCGCGACGTAAAAGCGCCGTTCTCGGCCCGATACGCCACGATATTCCCCGCCAGTTGTGGTCCCAGTCCCGACACGTACCGGAGCAGATACGCGCTGGCGGTATTCAACGATACGCCTACCTGATTCACGCAACTTTCCACCACGGTATCCAAACTGGTTTTCAAATCGGTCTGGTCCACATCGTGCTGGTATTGCCCAACGCCAATGGATTTCGGATCGATTTTCACCAGCTCAGCCAGTGGGTCCATGAGTCGACGACCAATGCTCACGGCTCCCCGTACGGTTACGTCACGGTCCGGAAATTCCTCACGGGCTACTTCCGAGGCCGAATAAATAGACGCCCCCTGTTCACTCACCATGAAAATTGGTAAAGCTTCGCCCGATGCATTCGTCAGATTCAAGCTCTGCACAAATTCCTCCGTCTCACGACCAGCAGTCCCGTTCCCGATGGCAATGGCACCAATCTTATGCTGGCTAACCAGTTTCTGAACCGTTTGCGCTGCCTGCTGCCGCTGATTTTCCGACTGAGACAAATACAATACGGTATCCGTTAACAGATTTCCCTGGGCATCGAGACAAACGGTTTTACAACCCGTTCGATAGCCAGGGTCGATAGCCAGAACGCGTTGCTGGCCAAGTGGTGGGCTTAACAGCAGTTGGCGTAGGTTATCGGCAAAGATTCGGATTGCTTCCATGTCCGCTTTTTCTTTAGACAGGTTAGCAAATTCCGTTTCGAGGGAAGGCTTGAGCAGGCGTTTGTAGCCATCCCGAATGGCCAGCGAGACCTGCTCTTTGCAAACTGGCGTGCCCGATCGGTCGGCAACAAACTGCCGTTCGAGCCGTTCGATAGCCGCTTCTTCATCGGGACCAATACTCACGTTTAAAAATCCTTCTGCCTCACCCCGACGCAGCGCCAGCAGGCGGTGCGAGGGTACACGCCGGAGGGGCTCAGCAAAATCGAAATAGTCTTTAAACTTTACCCCTTCGGTATCTTTCCCTTTTTTAACGACCGATCGAACAATAGCCTCCCGCTCGAACAGGTTACGAATGCGCTGACGGGCATCGGCATCTTCACTAACGCGCTCGGCCAGAATATCACGCGCACCCTGTAAGGCATCCGCTATCGTTGGAACCGCATCCGACAAATAGCGCTGAGCTGTTCGTTCGATGTTAGGTTCTCGCTGGGAAATTATCACGTTGGCAAGTGGCTCCAGACCGCGCTCAATGGCAATGATAGCGCGGGTTTTTCGCTTTTGCTTATAGGGCAGATACAGATCTTCGAGGTCGATGAGCGAATCGGTAGCTTCGAGTTTCCGGCGCAGTTCGGGCGTGAGCTTACCCTGCTCATCAATGGATTTAAGAATAGCCTCCCGGCGTTTATCCAGCTCCAGCAATTTCTGGTAGGCTTCCTTGATCTGGCCGATCTGTACTTCGTCGAGCGGAACACCAGTTGCGGAAGCAGTCGCTTCTTTTCGATAGCGGGCAATAAAGGGAACCGTTGCTCCGCCGTTGAGTAATTCGATGGTGGCGGCTACCGACCGGGCATTCAGGCCAAGCCGGGCTGCTACACGTTGTTCAGGTAATTGGGTCATTGATTGTCAGTAGTGGTCATTAGTAGTCATCAATGGCCATTGATAGTTGCCAGCTTGAAGGACAACCAATGCCCACAAATGACAATCGATGACTACTTATGCCTGTTTGTTTATGACCGCAAAAATGGCTCTACGAACCGACAGAGCAAAAAAAAACATGCCATATGGCATGTTTTTTACAACGGTTTGTCTTTATATCTTACAATTAAGCTATTTCGACGTTTACGGCATTTAAGCCTTTCTTACCGCGTTCGACATTGAACTTAACTTTGTCGTTTTCACGGATTTGGTCGATGAGACCGGAAGCGTGTACAAAAATGTCTTCGCCACCTTCATCAGGTTTAATGAAGCCAAACCCTTTGGTTTCATTAAAGAATTTTACAGTTCCTGTTTGCATTGTATTGTTTTAAATTTGGGCGAATAACGACACGAAAAAACTTATATCCAAATGTATTTGCAATTTTTCTTGTACGCGCTAAACTTTTTTTTCAAAAACCCAAATAACTTCGCAAAAGTGCTCACTCAGTGACTTCAAGGCACTAAGTGCGTCTTTCAGGAACCAAATTTAGAAGCTGTTTGCGTTCATTGCGTTGGCCTTACCACAAGTCATCATTTGATAGGCCTATCACGCTACTTTGTGTATTTTTGGCCACTTAATCGAAAAAACAGCGTAGTGAAGATTGACGTAACTTCGTTCATGCGAGTAGTAGGAATTGTGGGGGCATTATTAATTGGCGGGCTGAACGCGGCTTCGTCGCAGGTCGTTATCAGCAATTCCGACGACCCCACCCTGTACACCTATTGTCAGCAATTCCAGACTTTATACACCCAAATCCGGGAGCAGTCGATCACCCCCGATTCGGCCCGGCTGCAATTCAGCGGTATTATGCAACGTTTGCAGGCGCGGTTTCGCAGTATGGAGAGTTACCAGCAGGATTCGCTCCAACGGGATAGCCTCCGCCGAACGGGTCTGTATTTTTCATTTCCTATTCGGGGTTATTCAACCAGTGCCATCGGAGGTTCGCATGGCGAAGGCTACCGGGGAACAGGATTCGATCTGTTCGATTATAACGTTCGGGGAAGTCACCCTGCTCAGGACATTTTTATCAGCGATAAGAATCAGGATAACATCGACGATAAAACGGGCAAACCTGTTGATATCCTGGCCATGAGCCGGGGATTAGTGCTGGCTATCGAAACCGATTGGAAACCCGGTTCTGATTATCGGGGCGGCAACTGGATCTGGGTATACGACCCCACCCTTCATGGCTTGTTCTATTACGCGCACAATAGCGAAGTAGACGTATCGCCGGGCCAATGGGTGCACGCGGGTCAGAAACTAGCCGAAATGGGCCGATCGGGCTTCAATGCCTACAAAAACCGCTCACCAACGCATTTACACCTGATGTATCTGCAAATTCAGCCCAACGGTCTGCCGCAGCCCGTGAATACCTATCCCTGGCTGTTGACTGCAAAAACAACTTACTAAAAAGTCAGAGCAAAAGTCGTAAAGTCATTGACCTATAACACCTGTGCCGTAAGTGAACTTCGTCTGACCAGGCTACTACTTAGCCAGCTTAAGGCAACTCCGTTCTCGCTTGGCTACGCCGAGTGAGAACGGAGCTGGTCGGGGCTTGCCGATAACGTCTCACAAAACTTGAGTCGCCAGCTGATTTCTTCTGACCCAACTGCTACTGAGCCAGCTCAAACTGATTGAGACCAAAAACACGATCAGGAATTTACCAATAACGGGTAAGCCAGCTCCCAGCAAGGCAAACTGCGCCCAGGTGATAAATGGGTAATGCAGGATATAAATCCCATAGGCATTAGCCGATAAACTCGCCCAGCCCTCGTTCGGTTGAGTAATGTTCTGTTTGAAGACAGCTAAGCAGGCTCCCATACTGGCCAGGCAACTAACCACAAAGAAGACATCATACAGGCAATAGCCCGCGGTAGAACTAAGTCTACCCTGCTTAACCCAATCTGCGCCAAGACCTGAAACAAACACGACCAAAAGGTAGCAAATCAGGCTGGCCAGCAGCCAGAACGCCCAGCCTTTACCAAATAACTTTCCGCTTCGGAACAGGTAGCCTTGCCAGTCTGTGCTTCCCAAACAGGCACCCAGCAGGAAAAATAGCAGGTAAAAGAAAAGCCGGTTGAGTTGAAAATCAAAAGGTCCCCAATTACCTACCCAGGTGTACTGTCCTACCCACAAGCTAAGTGGAATCAGCGAAATAGCCGTTAGGCCGTAGATGATCACACCAAATTGAACAGGTTGTTTGCTCAAGCTTTCCAGCTTATTGCCCAGTGTTGAAAAAAAGGACGGGCTTATGTTGAAAATAAGCACGGCAACCCCGTCAAATGCCAACAGGAGCCAAATAAACCAGGGCGGCCCTACCGGCCATTGTTGCTTCCCAATGTAATCCTCAACAAACGTAAAGAGGTCTGTTGAATGGGTAGCCACATAAAACGAAGGGACATAGGCCAGTGGAATGAGCAGCAGTTCGGCTATCAGAAACGGGACGCCCAGCCGGATGAACCGATCAGTCAAATATGCTTTTATTCCTTTTTTGCGAAGCCCCCGATACACAAACAGCCCACTGATTAAAAACATCAGGGGCATAAAAAACAGATCGTTGAACCCAATAAACCTATCCATGCCCAACCAGCGGCTATCATCTACAATAGGCGCGGTCGAGTAGATGTAATGGGTGGGATCAAAATAGGCAAAAGTAGGGTAAGCCAGCGCTGCATGATGAGCCAGGACTAACAGGGTAACAAACGAACGCAAATAATCAAGCCAAACCGCTCGAGAGCTACCCATTTCCATAATCTTCAGCAATAAGAGTGATCAAATGAAGGATTGGAAAATGAGCGATACGTTGCATGAACAAATCGTTTCAGCAACTTCGCTGGTGAAGCTTCGGCAGTTGTTGTGCTCTTTTACGATTCACGAACCAGATTGACTCCCGTAATCAGGAAAATCATACCGACAATGAAGGGCGCTGCGGCTTCGGCCTTTGAGATACTCATGCCGAGTACCGGCTTGCCATCGGATAGAAACGCGATCAAGGCAAACAGAACGACAACGACACCCAGAATGGTGAGGGATGCGCCAAAGAAGCGCCGAAAATTGGTATTGTTATTCTCCATGAGATGAATTGTTAATGGATAATGTGTAATGAACAATGTATAATGGAGTGTTATCGTGCTCATTTTCATTATGCATTGTTCATTATACATTATCCATTTTTAACGGTTATTGGGGTTAATCCGCGTTTGCGGCCTTCTTCTAATAAAAATGGATAGGCGGTATCGAACGAGTTGGGAATAAGCCCATCCAGAATCGCTTCACGCAGTACAGTTTTCAGTTCACCCACTTCTTTCGAGGGGGGAAGAGCAAATGTTTCCATGATCAGTTCGCCTGTAATAACCGGCTGAAAACTACGCAGTTTGTCTCGTTCTTCAAGATCATGTAGCTTTCGCTCAACCCGGTCGAAATTGCGCAGGTGCTTCTGTACTTTTTCGTAATTCTTCGAGGTAATGTCGGCACGACAAAGTGCCATCAGCCCCTCTAAATCATCGCCCGCTTCAAACAGAAGTCGGCGTAGGGCAGAGTCGGTGATTTGCTCTTTGGTGAGTGCAATGGGTCGTAAATGCAACCGCACGAGTTTCTGCACAAAACGCATGTGTTCGTTTAGTGGCAGTTTCATGGTACGGAAAATACCGGGGACCCAACGGGCGCCCATATCTTCATGTCCATGAAAGGTCCAGCCCACCTTAGGGTCGAAGCGTTTGGTAGCCGGTTTGGCAATATCATGCAATAAAGCAGCCCAACGTAGCCAGAGTTCATTTTCCGGCGCAACTACTTCATGCGTTGACTTGGCCCGATTAGCAACGTTATCGAGCACTTGCAGGGTATGGTAAAAATTATCCTTGTGCCCCTTCCCTTCAATGGTTTCAACCCCTTTCAGAGCGATCAGTTCCGGGAAAATCCGCTCCAGTAAACCCGCATGATATAGTAACTTGAACCCATAGGAAGGCGTAGGCGACAGAATGATTTTGTTCAACTCATCGGTTACCCGCTCCCGCGACACAATGGTGATCCGCTCATTCATCTGCACAATTGCCTCGAACGTATCTGGCTCGATATCGAAACCCAACTGCGCAGCAAACCGAATAGCCCGCATCATGCGCAACGGGTCGTCGGAGAAGGTAATACCCGGTTCGAGGGGTGTACGGATGAGTTTACGCTTGATATCTTTCAGGCCATCGAATGGGTCGAGGAGTTCGCCAAAATCAGTACCAGCCAGGCTAATGCCCATGGCATTAATGGTAAAATCCCGGCGATTCTGATCGTCTTCCAGCGTGCCGTCTTCTACAATTGGCTTACGCGATTCGCTCCGGTAGGATTCTTTCCGGGCACCCACAAACTCAACCTCCCATTCATCCGCTCCCTGACCGGCTCGAAGCATAGCGGTACCAAAATTCGGGAACACCGAAACATTTGTCTGAAGAGCTTTTCCAACAGCTTCAGCCAATGTAATACCACTTCCGATGCACACCACGTCAATGTCTTTCGATGGGCGCTCCAAAACCAGATCGCGCACAAAGCCGCCTATGACATAGGCCCGCAAACCGAGGGCATCGGCCTGGCGGGCAATGGTGTCAAAAACCGGATTCTTATGTAAGGTTTCGCTGAAATTCATTTCCGTATAAAACTAACCTCTCCATTCACTTTCAACCGCATAATGCGTGGCCGTTTAGGCATACCGGGGAGGGTTCCGAACCGGATTGTAACCAATACTTCGGCAGCTGGCGGTAGTACTAACGACTCTAATGGAATCGTGAGCAACCCTCGTCCAAAGCTACCGATCAGGCGTTGCACATCAGCGTTTAAACACCGCCGAACCGCTATTTCCTCGTTTGTGCTTCCACTTGTGCTAGTCGATTCTGCTAACGCTTTCCAAAACACCGGCGACAGGTTTTTACCCTGATCGAAAACAACGGTTAATGGATTTTCGGCAAACTCAACCAGATCGTAGGCCACATCGGGCAGCTTGCCCACATAGAGGCCCAGTTGGTCGGCGTTATGGATCAGCACCGTTGGTTGCAACCCATTGGGCATTGTGCTCAGGAGGGTCATAAGCTGACCAATGGCCGCATCATTAACGGGGTCGGCAGCAATAGACCAGCCGGTTTCATCGGCAATGGCGATCAGTTGCCCCTGCCGCAGTTGAAAAGCGATATCGCGAATACTAAGAGTCATACACTAAACAAACCGCAAAAATACGGCAAGTTTAGCGAAAGACGGCAGGTCTGGGAAAGATGAGCCAAACGTAACCTAAGAAACAAAATGGGAAATGGAATGTTGAGTGTCTGATTAATCGACTTCACTAAGTAAATTCACTCAGTTCATTTCGCACTCTATGTCCGCAGAATCGCGCCCGCATTACCACCAATTTTCTCACTCGTTGCTTGCTCTGGCTATTCTGACAGCCGGAATTTATTTAGGGCAGGATATTCTGGTGCCGCTTGCGATGGCCGGTCTGATTGCGGTTCTTCTTCGGCCTATTGAAAACCGACTTGTTCGGTGGGGTATTCACAAAGTCATTGCAATTAGTCTGGCGCTATTACTAGCTATTGTTGTAGTATCGGGTATAACGATCCTGATGTCTATGCAGCTATCCGACTTTGCCGATGACTTGCCTAAAATTCGCCAGAATCTAAATGATTTTTTCCTTGATGTGAAGCGGTGGGTTCGTCGCGAATACAATGTCAGTTACCGGCAACAGGATAAGTACCTTCAGAAAGCGCAGGCACAAACCCTCGATAGCTTACAAAGTTCAGATACACTTGGCTTCATTACCGGGCCACTGGGTACCTTAACCCTGATCCCGATTTACGTCTTTCTACTGCTTTATTACCGAACCATGCTCCTGCATTTTGTAATCGTCCTTTTCTCGGAGAAACATACGGAGCGCGTACGCGAAGTGCTGGGCGAAGTGAAATCGGTCATCCAGAGTTATATGGTTGGGCTACTTATTGAAACATCCTGTGTAGCCGCACTTAACTCCATTGGCCTGCTTATCCTGAATGTACAATATGCTGTCTTACTGGGCATTATGGCGGCTATCCTCAATTTAATCCCCTACATCGGTGGCTTAATCGCAACGCTATTGACTGTGCTGATCACCTTCAGCAACAATCCAGAGCTATCGGTCATTTTGGGCGTTATCGGCATTTTTCTGCTCGTACAGTTCATCGACAACAACGTGTTCGTACCGCTTATTGTAGCCTCTAAAGTACGGGTCAACGCCCTAGTTTCTATTGTGGGCGTGCTCATTGGCGGAGCACTGGCGGGTGTTTCGGGCATGTTTCTATCGATCCCGGCCATTGCCATCATGAAAGTCGTATTTGACCGGGTCGACAGTCTACGTCCCTGGGGTGTTCTATTGGGCGATCAAACACCTGAAGACACGGGTAGCAATCTGTTTCGACTACCCAAGCGCCGACGAAAGCCGAAGGTGGTTGAAGAATAGGTTCGTAGTTCGTAGTTCGAAGTTGGCTGACGCGAAAGCAACTGTGCGTCAGCCAACTTCAAACTTCAAACATCGAACTTCAGACTATATCAACTATATAGTTTCTTAATCACTTCCTGTTGAGTACGCATAAAGTGTTGGCGTTCGGCGGGTTGGCCCAGGAGTGTATCGGGGGGATAGCTCCTGTGATTTGCGTAGCTTTCGGCGTATAGTTCAAACCGTTGGCGGGCCAGCAGATTTCCCATGGCTGGTCGTTGCCGGAATTCACGCAGGGCTGCCAGGTCAATATCGGCATTGGCCACAATGCTTTCACCATAAGCGGCTTCGGCCAGTACAATCCCTTTGGGATCAATAATTTTAGAGCCGCCATCGGTCGTACCGCCCGGAATGGGGCTTCCCACTAATCCACCTGAATTAGCCGACACCACATAGGCCATATTCTCAATGGCTCGGGCTAGTTTTGCTATATTCTTCTGCGTCATGAGCGGGCTACTAGCCTCCGAAGTCGAGTGGATCAGTACTTCAGCCCCTCGCATGGATAAACAACGAGCTACCTCAGGATACAGGATATCCTCCGAGGCCACGCAGGCCAGATGACCAATGTTGGTTTTGACCACCGGAAACAGGGAATCGTATCCATAGGCGTCTAAGTACAAGTCCCAAACGTCATGCGGAGTCGGGATAAATAGGGCATTCAGGCGTCGATAACGGAGTAGTACGTCACCGTTTGGCCCCATGATAAAACTGGTCTGGAAGTATAGCTCCGGAAAGAATGGGTCCTGTTCGTACACATTCCCCGAAAAGTAAACTTGTTGCCGTTGCACCATAGCACTGATGGCCTCATAGATGTGCCCATCAATCTCCAGTGCAGCCTTTTCTCTCCATTGCTCAACCGTTTCATCAATAGGTGACCCTGTCAGAAAGGATTCCGGTGCTACCACAAGCAGTGTCTCACGCCCAAGTAAGCCAACTGATGCGGCTAGTTGTCGTTCAATCCGCTCAATAGTTTTGAGCATTACGGCTTCAGCCTCATCGCGGGTTTTGCAGGAATTAACGGTTTGACAGGTTACTTGAAGGGCCAGGGCTTTGTAAGACATAGGTTAAGTAGTGTCAAGTGATTTAGTTGTTGGGACGCCAAAATAAGGCGTTTCCGCGAAATAATCGCCAAGAGGCCATTTTGGGAAATTTGAGGAACGAATTATCAAGCTGGTTGATTATTCAATTCGTGGTGTCGGATTCTCAAAACACCACTACCTTAAACAACAATCACTATACAATCAAAACCACATGCCTGTCGATGTTCTGGCCATTGCGGCCCATCCTGATGATATTGAAATGACCTGTGCCGGCACCGTTCTTTCGCTGGTTGCCCGAGGAAAAACCGTAGCGGGTGTCGATCTGACCCGTGGCGAGTTAGGTACGCGGGGCACGCCCGAAATTCGGGCGCAGGAGGCTGCCGAAGGTTCACGTATCATGAAATTAGTGGCCCGTGAAAATATGGGCTTCCGGGATGGGTTCTTTCGAAATGACGAAGAGCATCAGATGGCGCTGATTCCCATTATCCGGCACTATAGACCCACAATCATACTCACCAATACTCCCGACGACCGCCATCCCGACCATGGTCGTGCTGCCGAACTGGTTGCCGAAGCGTGTTTCTATTCCGGTCTACGTCAAATTAAAACGGTTGGTAAAGATGGGCAGCCGCAGGAAGCCCATCGGCCTATTTATGTCTATAACTTCATCCAGGATCGGTCGCTCACGCCCGACTTTATCGTAGATATAACACCCTACTGGGAACAGAAACTAGCTGCCATCAAAGCCTATAAAAGCCAGTTTTTCAACCCCGAAAGCCCTGAGCCACAAAGCTATATTTCTGGTGAACCGTTCATGAAGTTTCTGGAATCCCGCACCCGCGAGCATGGCCACATGATTGGCGCCGAATTTGGCGAAGGCTTCATCAGCAAACGAATGCTGGGCGTTCAGGATTTGACGGCGCTGGTGTAGTGTTGGCTACGGTCAATGGAGCATGAACGTTCTGGCAAGTTATTTTTTAGATTAGTTTTTCTAGAACAGTCTGGTCGATGATCTGCCTAACCTCTGCTTCATATGGATTACCTGATCTAAACATGCATGAGCAGTAAAGTTTGCCATAGAGATTATAGTCTATTTTCTCGGCAGGCATTATCCCTGTTTGCTGCCAGCCTTCAAACCATTCTGAGAATGTATCACTTCGCCATTTGGCATAACGAGGGTTCCTGCTATCTGGCCCAGGCTGCCAAACACTTTCATCGCTGCAAACAAATACCAAAATCCTATCAGGGTATTTGGCTATGTAGTAGTAGAGAATCTCAACTATCGCGATTCCTACTTGCGGGTCTTTAGGTAATTTGCCTGCTGGCCGAGTCTCTTTTACTGGGCCAAAACCAAACATCTTAATGTCTTGAGCAAAAGAAGCGGATGGTACGTAACCATCCGCTTCTGCAAAATAAACTAAATATCTTATTCCCTGATTCGTGACAAAAGAGAACTCACTATCGTCTTCCGACCCAGTTATTGAATAACCCTGATGGCTTGATGAATTTGACTCCACTCGCTTCACTTTGTTTACCCCCGTTTGCTATATACTCTTGCATTTTGGCCGCATCTTCAGCCATTTGAAGAAAGTTTATGGTAGTAGAAGGCAAAGAGGCTACCTCAATAGTCACGGGGCTATCTGGCTTTTCGGCAACCATAGGTGCATTATTAATCTTTGTTCCCTGACTAAATGAACGGCGAGTGCAAGATGCTCTCCGGCTTCCAGTACTCATTTTTGGTTTGCTCATCACTCCTTCTGATAGAGGTTTGATTAAGGCAGAAAATTGCTAACAGAAATTTGTATGTATCCGCAGTAGTTAAGTGTTACACTTAGTACTGCCCTCAATAATACGTATTCCTTCTTTTAAAAGTTTATCCATGCGACATTAATTTACCTCATCCGCATTCATCACTACTAATTTCCAGCTAGTCTTTAATTGCCGCACGTAACTCTATCCCCTTAACGCTCGCCGTAATTCTTATTCCAATAACAAGCCAATTCAGACTAGTAGACCCACACTCACTGCTTAATAAACGGCAGTTGAATCACCGCCCTTGTCCCAGTAGCTTGCTGTTGATCGTCGTATTTGTCGATGATGGTCACGCCAGCTGCCTGACCGCTGCGCTGCCCGATTAGTTGGAGCCGGTCTTCGGTTACGCGTAGGCCGACGCTCTGGTGTGAGGATGTCTGCTTTTTGAGCGATTTCGCCCGCTCCCGGCCTACACCATCATCATCGACCATACAGTCTAAATGGTCGGCCTGGGGCTCTATAGTGAGCTTAATACAGCCTTTATTCTGTTTATGCGCCAATCCGTGCAGAATGGCATTCTCGATGTACGGCTGGATAATCATGGGCGGAATGGCCGTTTTCTCCAGCGATAGCGACGGGTCGGTAGTGACCACAAAATCGAACTGGTAGTCGAAGCGAAGCTGTTCCAGTTCCAGGTAGAGCGTTAGTTGCTCTAGTTCGCTGGCAAGTGTTACCCACTCCTGGCGCGAATTGTCCAGAATCAGGCGCATCAGTCGGGCAAATTTAACGAGGTATTTATCGGCATTATCACTATCATTTTGCAGGATAAATAACCGAATGGCGTTCAGCGAATTGTACAGAAAATGCGGATTCATCTGTGAGCGTAGTGCCTTCATTTCCGAAGCCGCAATCCGTTCGCGAAGTTCACTTTTTTCGCGCTGCTGACTGGCCCGTTGTTTTTCCCGCCAGCGAACACCTAACGCCGTCACGGCTAACAATGTCATCAATGCAGTCAACCGAAACCACCAGGTTTGCCAGAAAGGAGCCAGAATCGTGATGGGTAGTCGATAGCCCTCCCGGTTCCAGACCCCATCGTTATTGGCGGCTATAACGTGCAGGACATAATCGCCGGGGGGCACGTTGGTGTAGCTGGCAAACGGTCGGTTTCCTTCCTGATTCCAATCCGTATCGAAATTTTCGAGTTTATAGGAGTAGCGATTATCAGCCGGATTGTCGAAACTCAGGGCGGCCATCTCGAAATTAAACATGTTCTGCGAAGGCTTGAGTTCTAAACTCGGCGGATCTGCCGATGGGTCTTGTATCATCTCCTGGCCATTCGCCCGAAACGACGTCAGATAAACAGGAGGCACGAACCGATTTAGCCGAATTTGGTTAGGTTGTGTGTACACCAGGCTGGTCATTGCTCCGAAATAGATCCGCCCGTTTGAGTCCCGAATAATGGTACCCGACTCAAACTCGGATGGGGACGTACCATCCGCTTCATTGAAGCTCGTAAACCGAAGTCGACGCACATCCACGCTGGCCAGCCCGCTACTGGTGCTAACCCAGAGTGTATCCCCCATCATGAAAATCCCCGCAATATCGTCGTGGGGCAATCCATGCCGGGTGGTAAATACCTGACATTTACCCGTTTTCTGATTAAGACAAGCCAGACCATTATCGGTTCCAAGCCACATCCGTCCAAACCGATCTTCGGCAAAGGCTGTTACCCCTTCATCAGGCACGCTTGCTGGATCGTCGTTATGGATATATGTAGCCAGCAGTTGTAAATCTGGGCTGATTTTATACACTGGCCCCAACCCGCCAACCCACAGATTCTGGTGGCTATCGAGGTAAAGAGTATTATAGTTTTTACCCGGCAATTTCGCAATCCGTGCGTCATTGAACTGGTGCATGAATCGGTTCGTTTTCGGGTCATAGATCGTCAGTTTTTCGTTTGTCCCGATAAACAAACGTCCATCTCCTGCGTCGATAATGCCAAACACTCGTTCACCAGCAACTCCCTTATCGGCATTGATGACGGGCTTGTTTACCGATTCTTCGGGCGGAACTAGGCTCGGCACATGCTCTATCTGGCCAGTGGTAGGGTTCAACCAATCTAAACCGTCAATTGTGCCTACCCACACCTTCCCCAGTCGATCGCTTAGTACAGAATAGGTAAGGTTACTGGCTAAACTAGCGGGGTTGTTCCGTTGATGACGGTAAAGCTTATACGATTTAGTTTTTGGATCAATATAAGCCACACCATCCCGGGTGGCAACCCACACCGAGTTCGTTTTATCGACAGATAAACCTGCGGCATCCAGCCCCTCCGTTTTAACGGGCTGATACCCTACTTCATCGTAAAGCGAATGAAATTTTTCTACAGTTGGATTGAACCAACATACCCCGGCATCATCGGTTAACACCCATATGACACCTGCCCGGTCTTCGGCGAGCGCACTGATCGAGTTAGAGATCAGACTTCGCTTATTCTGCTCACTGCTGAGGTAACTGAAAAATCGGCTGGTTGCAGGGTCATAATGATAAAGCCCTCCCCCCGTTATACCCACCCATAAATCGCCTGTTCGGGTAAACAACAGGGACGCAACGGGCTGATCGGTTGCCAGTTGCGCAATGGGACTAAATACGCCTGTTGCTGGATTCAACCTGGTTAGTTTCCCTTGCCTTGTGCCTACCAGAATCTCGCCCGTTCGGGGGTGTCGGGCCAGGGCCGTTATGTGCTCATCGGGTAATGAGGTAGAACTGGCTGGATCATGCTGGAACTGGCGAACCTTTTTCGTTGGCAAATCATAGGCAAAAAGCCCGCCCTCGGTACCAATCCAAAGTGTACGCCCATCGGGCAGCAGTCGGCGGATCGACTTAACGGCCGGGGTCGACTCATCCGTGAGTGCAAGCAGGACCGCGTGGCCAGTAGCTGGATCGAAGTCAATTACGCCCCCCTTAGTGCCTAACCACAATCGACCATTCTGGCCGTCGGCTATCAAACGAATAAAATTACAGCCCGGCCCTACCTGAGTAAACGAGTAGCGCCGAAATGACTGCGTTGCTGGATCAAACCGATTCAATCCCTCCTGCGCCCCCGCCCAAAGGGTTCCGTTTCTGTCGGTAAACACATACCGAACAATACGGTGCGACAAGGACCGAGGATTACCCGGCTGATTGGTGAACGTCTGGCAACGTAACCCATCGAACCGGGTCAGGCCTCTGACGGTTGCAATCCAGACAAAACCAGGTTTATCCTGGGCCATGGCTACTGTATAGTTGGCAGCCAGTCCCTGTTGCAATGAAAGTCGTTGAAACGCTAAAGCCGGAGCCTGCCCTTTTCCCTTGCCCCAGCAAAAAAGCAGCATAATTAGCAAAAGCGGCCCGCGCCACCCACAAAACCAGTTTGCTTGCCTATAACCCCCCGTTTTTATCCGATTATCGCTAATCTGGCTACATATCATACCCTTTCAGGCTCCCCTAACTGTTCTAGTTAGTCCCCGGAGCGAATATAGATGATTTACAGCCAGTTTACGTACGTTAGGGCCAGATGAACGTTCGTATTGGTTACCCAGCCCAAAAGTTGGCTGGAAACGCATCGCCAGAAAGCAGAAACAGTCAACCAGTTATCGGGCTAAATCCACCCATTATTCATTAACGCTATTGTCTGATCAAAACTATGCATTCTTTTGTAAGGTAATTATCCCCTAAATGCAATCGGGCAAGTGGCAAGTGACAAACGAATCGTATCTCGACCTACCTATCAGCAATCATTGAAAGATGAGCTGGAAGTAGAACGGGTCATTAATTTTTTTGCCATGTCGCTTTTAGATCAGACCACCGTTGAGGAAGTACTGTGGGACGTTGCGAAGAATTGCATTGCCCGGTTGAATTTTGTGGACTGCGTGGTATACAGGCTCGACGAAGCACGGAGCGTACTGGTGCAGAAAGCCGCCCACGGCCCCAAAAGTCCTTCCATGGGGGTTATTCATGATCCGATTGAAATACCGGTAGGCCACGGCATTGTTGGCGAAGTAGCCCGAACCGGCCAGCCCGAACGGATTGGCAACACGACCCAAGATAAACGCTACATTGCCGATGATGCCATACGCTACTCGGAAATTACAGTGCCTATCTGGCTTAACGGGTGCGTTTGGGGGGTTATAGATGCCGAGCATCCGAAGCGAAACTTTTTCCGCCCTCATCACCTAACGGTACTGACGAAAATAGCGGCCCTCTGCGCTCAGAAAATCCGCCGGGTCGAAACGGAGCTAGCTTACCAGCAGGCTCAGCAACAATTGTCGGACAATAACCGACGGATTGCCGAGGCCAAATTGCTGGCCCTTCGTATGCAGATGAATCCGCATTTCGTCTTCAACAGCCTGAACGCAATCAATAAATTTGTTCTGCAAAACGACAGCGAACAGGCGTCACTCTATCTGACCAAATTCGCCCGCTTAGTGCGACAAGTGCTGGCCAATACCCAAACCGATTGGGTATCCCTGCGCGACGAATTAACGGCCTTACAGAGTTATATTGAGCTGGAGCAACTGCGCTCTGACGGCCATTTTGATGTAACGGTCCGGGTCGATCCGAAGCTGAATGCCGATTCGGTTCAGGTACCACCGTTGCTGGTTCAGCCCTATGTAGAAAACGCCATTCGGCACGGTCTGCTCCCGCTACACAATCATCGGGCAATTCTCCATATTGACTGTAAGCGAATTGGAAACCGCTTAGCCATTTCTATCACCGATAATGGTATCGGGCGGGATGCGGCCATTAGCAGTCGCCCTCAAAGCCTGACGGCCCACCAGTTTCACGGCAGTCGAATTGCGGAAGAGCGGGTGGTCTTAGTCAATGACTTATATGCCGTTGACGCCCGAATTGATAGCCTTGATTTAATTGGGCTGGATGGTCAGCCCGCCGGAACCTGCATTACCTTCACCATGGACCTCAAACCTCAATGACTGCACTACTAATTGATGACGAAAAGCACTGCCGCGATGTGCTGACCCTGCTCCTGAAGCGGTATTGCCCCCATGTTCAGATACTGGCGAATTGCGCCAGTGGAGCCGAAGGTCAGGCGGCTATTGAAACGCTGCACCCAGACCTGGTTTTCCTGGATATTGAAATGCCCGGCATGAGCGGTTTCGATATGCTGGAAGCCTGCCGGTACAGTAAATTCCGGGTCATTTTCACAACGGCCTTCAATGAGTATGCCATTAAAGCGATCAAGCACAACGCGCTGGACTATATCCTGAAACCTGTTGATAAAGATGAACTGATCCGGGCGGTGTCAAAAGCTGAACAGGAATTAGCCAGCCAGGCACCGCCCCGCGTTGACCAGCTATTGACTTATCTGCAAACCCAACGGGCCGGTGACCGGATTGCCCTGCCTACCATGGAAGGGCTACAAATCATCCACAGCGAAGAAATCTATTACTGCGAATCGGACGGGGGCTATACACGTTTTGCGCTAAAGAACGGCCAGATCATCTTGATTTCCAAGACGTTAAAAGAGGTAGAGGAAGTACTTGAAAGCAAGGGATTTTGCCGGGTTCACCATAGCTACCTGATCAACCTGCGGTATGTACAGCGCTACATACGGGGCGATGGCGGAGAAGTTGTTATGGCGAATAACAAAACGCTACCTGTTTCCAGAAATAAAAAACAGGAGTTCCTCAGCTTACTGGAAAAAATATGACCCTCTTTACAATTACATTCCGTTATGTTTCTGCTAGGCCCATTCTTGGCACGTTACTGGATTTTATCCGTTTCCGTCATGCTCCTGATGCGTTGTAACAAAGCTGATTTAAAGGCCAGTTCGGCAACTGACCCAGCCCATCTTCAGATAAATACGGTTATCCATAGACGATTATTTGAGGATGGTCATGTTAGTCATTTCATTCGGGCTTATGTAAAAGATGAATCGGGCAAATCGGTTGCAGATCCGGCCATTCAGATTACCGTAAATGGGCAACCCTTGCGTCTGAACGGGGGGTCGACGAATTATTATGGCGCCTTCCCATACTACGAACGAGCAACAGGTTCGGAAGCCGACATACAGGGCGGCACAACCTACACGTTTACAATGGCCTTACGTGATGGCACCGAATACACCATTGGCAGCATTGGCACCCAACCTGATCTTACCCCCGACCAGTTAGCGCTCCCCATGAGTCACCCCCGTAATCAGCCTCTGTTGCTCCGCTGGAAGACTATTGGAGAGAGCAATTATTTTTCAGCCCTCTGGAAACGCTACCAGGGCGAAATCTCACAAAGTGAACTGCTGGTGAGCAAGATCAACGAAACCAGGGATAAATGGGGGCATATCATCCAGGAAGAGGGCAGTGGCGATCAGGCAGATTACATTACCCTTAACGTCAGTACAGGCAGCGGGTCTTCAACGATTCCGGATACGTATTTCGATGGCCCACAGCGTACGTTCAATGCGTTGAGTCTGATGCTGACATCAACCAAAACCGTAGATGTAATCGGCCCGTTTCGCAAAGGCAGTACGCTAAGTAGTGAGCGCACTCAGCTGTACCGGGTTAATGTGGTGGATTAACCAAACCACTATGCTTTTACTACACGTGTTTTAGTAGTCAAACTTTATTCTAAATTGCACCGTTATCAAAGTGAACCTACAACTTATCATACTCAAAGGGGCTGAGCTATGAAAACGATCAAACATACTATCCCTTCTTCTGCGAAGGACAGTCCGGTTGTCAAGAAAATTCTTGCCGATAAGCGGGCGTTAAGGGAGCATTGGGCGAACGTAAAAAACGGGACGAGTGCCAGTGAAAAGAAGCCAGATCACCTACAATCCGTATAGTTGCACACGAGAAGATACTCCTACGGGGACAGATTTTTTCTTTACTACCGATTGGAAAGTGCCCTATGTGGCGCACTTTTCTAGTTATGGGTACCTATTCGGAGCCGACCAGATAGGATGCCAGTTTTACTCCTTCGATCTTTTTCCTGTTGGCATGTATAAGCCTCCCAAAGGCACTCCAGAAGATCTTCGTATTGCCGCTACCGTTCAATATCTATTCGCCACCTGGTTTGAGCAAATGAGCAACATCATCATTGCCGTCTATGAAGATTCGGATAGGCTCCAGCATGCCCGTAGAAAAAAGTTTGAGAGCTGGTTCGAGGATAGTGGTGTCGACTACATCGAAAAGCATGATTTTGAGTTTACTGAAGAAGAAGGAACCCGGTTGGCTTCGTTATTTATCCATATGGATTTTGTCGCAAAGGAGCAGGCGATAACCAATTTCATTTCGGCGATCGTGAATGGTCATGTATCTATCTAATTCTACCCACTAAGCCTAGCATAACAAAAAAAGGCCATCAAGCTATTGGAATAGCTGATGGCCTATTAATTAGTCCTATTGTTCAGAAAGCTATTTATTATTTCCGCTACCCAGTTTTCCGGCTTTGTTAGCCTGTCCGGCAGTGGCTGGGTTTTTCACGTACTTATCTAACCAGCCGTTCATTTCCCACAGCATGTGCAGTAGTGACTCCTTGGCTGTGTAGCCGTGGCTTTCGTAGGGCAGGAATACTAACCGGGTTGTGGCACCAAAGCCTTTCAGGGCGTTGTAATAACGCTCCGACTGGATTGGGAACGTACCGGTGTTGTTGTCGGCTTCGCCGTGTACTAACAGCAGGGGTGTTTTCATTTTGTCGGCATTCATGAACGGCGACATGTTGTTGTACACCTCAGGTGCCTGCCAGTAGCTGCGTTGTTCGTTCTGGAATCCAAAAGGAGTCAGCGTCCGGTTGTATGCACCGCTCCGGGCAATACCACCCTTAAACAACTTACTGTGCGAGAGTAAATTCGCAGTCATGAAGGCACCATACGAGTGACCGCCCACGCCCACCCGGCTCGAATCGACCACACCCAATCGAACCCCTTCGTCGATGGCCGCTTTCGCACTCGATACGAGTTGTTCTATATACGTATCGTTCGGTTCTTTATCGCCTTCGCCCACGATGGGGATGCTGGCATTGTCCAGAATGGCATAGCCCATGGTTACAAAGGCAGCACCGCCCCAATAGCTAATCCGGTTGAACTGATAAGGCGATCCCGATACTTGGCTGGCCGCTTCTTTACTTTTGAACTCGGCCGGATACGCCCACAAAAAGGTTGGCAGTGGTCCCTGTTCTTTCTTATAACCCACGGGTAAATAAAGCGTAGCCGTCAGTTCAACACCATCCGTCCGCTTGTAGCGAAGCTGTTGCTTCTGCACGCCTTTCAATTGCGGATAAGGATGCGGGAAGAACGTTGCCTGAATGGGTGCAATTTTGGCTTTCAGGTTCCGAACGAAATAGTTGGGATTTTCGTCAGGCGTTTCGCGGGTGGTCAGAATTGCCTGTTTTGTTGCGTCCAGAATAGCAATTGGTCGCTCGAAATACGGAGCAGCCGACCGCCAAAGCTCCTTTGTCTGCTTTGTTTTCAGGTTCAACAGGCTCACAAATGGCCGATCACCCTCGGGCGACGAACCGATCGCGTTGAGCATCAGAATGTCGCCGGTTGGTAAAATGTTCAACACTTCGCGACCATACTGATTATGCTTCATATCGGGCTGGCCCGGATTGGTGTACCGATCTTCGTACGAGCGATCAAACAGAACCGACGTTTGCCAGGTGGTTGGGTTAACGATTTTGGTGATCGTTTTTCGATTCTGCCACCAGCGTTCATTCGCCAGTGCCGTTGTTTCATTGCCCCAATCGAAGTTTTCGAAGCGGAACTGAGCCGCATAAATTTCTTTGGGTTGCGCCGAGAAAGGAGCGTCAATCTGGAAAACCTTATCCCGAATGTCAGCTTTCACTTTCGGATCGCCACTGTCCTGAGCTACGGTGTAATAAGCCGTAGCAGGCGCATCGGCCCGCCAGTTAAAATCACGCGGACCGGTAGGAGCGCCATCCCGACTGTAGGGAACAGCTTCCTGCAAGGGTCCATCGTTCAGGGTTTTAACCAGCGAACCAGCAATCGCATAAATTTCGGTTTTGAGGGGGAAGCGATTTACGGGCACCAGATACGAGAATGGTGTATGAACGGTCTCGATCATGACGTACTTGCCATCTGGCGACGGGTCTGAGGAGAGAATAATCCCGGGCTGACCAATGCTGGTCACCGTTCCATCCAAACCCACCCGGGCAACCTGTGCCGTGGTGTAATAGGCAAACTGCTTTTCGTCGGATGGATTTTTGAGCAAATCCTGATACGTTGGGGCTTGTCCACGCGACCCTTTTACGTTCTCCTGCGTAGTCGGGCCAGCCGGAACCCGGCTTAATTCAGGAGCTGACCCGCGACCGGCCGGAATGGTTTTCACAATCAGGCTCTTGCTGTCGGATACCCAGTGATAGGGTACACCGAGGGTGGCATTGATGGCAATCGAACCAACTTTTTGAGCAGCTGCGGTAGCTACGTCAGCAATGTATAAATCGATCCGGCTGTCGGTCGAATTCGCAAAGGCGATCTTCGTTCCATCGGGCGACCATTGAACGAAGCTAAGTAGCGGTGTAGCCGGAAGGCCCGTTATCGCTTTTTCGTCTTTGTCAGTCAGTTTTTTGAGTTTCAGACCCGTGATGTAGCGCGCCCGACTAGGACCATTATTTGCCGGATTCAGACGCAATCCAGCCAGTTTAAATTCAGGCTGAGCCAGTTCGTCAATGCCGGGAGCCCCTGCCTGTTCGAGAAAGAGCATCATATCGCCCTTGTCCGACATGCTCACGTTCGGGGTGGGCGGCATCGTTACTAAATCGGCTAACGCTTTGGGGGGCGTTTGATAGGCCGGTGCATCCTGGGCCTGTACGCCAAGCGATACCGTAAACCAGGAAATGAGCAAAAGCCACCGGCTTTTTTGAGTCGTTAGGTTGTGAAGCATAAAGTAAGCGAGTGTTTCAGGTTATTGGGTAATAAAGATAAATCGAAAACAAATGACATAGCTTATAAAAAAATGCCGCAACCTGTTCTGGCTGCGGCATTTGAGTCTTAAAACGAAATTCGATAACCTACCTTTTTGTAATTTTCATTCGGGGTGATGTCCGAACCGTTTCCTTCCAGTGTCAAAACCAGATCAACCGTTTTAATTGTACCCGTTGGCGCAGCCCCCGTTAATATATTGACAGCGCAGTTCCCGAAACTGGATTTGGCCGGAATCGTGAACGTATTTCCGTTCAGGCTATAGTGCACCCCTTCTATGGCTGTCGTATTGTCTTTATCGACGGAGAACTTGATGACTTCATCATTGTTCCGCTGGGCACCTACCAGATTCACCTGGGTAGTTTGCGTACCGGCCCCGTTCTTGATTGCCAGGAGCGGGTACGTTTTTCCAACGGCGAGGGACGTAACCACCGTCGCCTGAAATTCAACAACCGTTTTTTTATAGATAAAGTCGTTTTCCTTGAAACAGGAAGTTTGTGCGAGTAAGACAACGCCTATCAGCACGAAACGCAATAGTCTTTTCATAGTAACTGGCTTAGTAGTTATAGTTTTGTTGCAGTTTGCGGTTATTATTGATCTCGCTGATCGGAATACGGGCCAGAACGCGGTAATCTGTAAACGGCAGATTGGTGGTCTTGACAATATCGCGGCCCAGGCGTTTGAGATCCCAGAAACGGTGCCCTTCGAACGCAAACTCCAGACGACGCTGCTTGATAATTTCATCCAGCAATGCGGCTCCTGTCAAACCCGTTTTTTCGGGCAGACCCGATCGAGTCCGGATGGTATTCAAATCCTTGATTGCATCGGCTTCTCTTCCTAAGCGATAGTAGGATTCGGCGCGGTTCAGGTACATCTCCGAAATCCGGATAACCGGAACGTTATCGAGGTTGATAGTCCCATTTTTACCCAGAAATTTGGTAGTCTCGATGTTCTGCGCACCACGCCCTTTCGTTCCTAATTCATACAATTGACGACGAATATCCAGCACCGCGCCAGACGCATCTTTCTCCGACTCCAGATCGGCCAGTAGGGCTGCCGTTGGAACAACATCACCGAAACCGCCGGTTTGTGCCGTATTTCCAAGCGTTACCAACGTTGTAAAGGTTGTTTGCAACGAGAGGTTTACGCCAATGTTCTCATTTGTCTGAAAATTAATTTCGAACATCGACTCTGGATTTACAGCGGTGCGCCAGCCAGCAACATAGGTGGTTTTCGACTGAAATGAGCCTACACCAGACGCCAGCGCACTAGTTGCGAAGTCGGCCGATTCCTGGTATTTTCCGGCATACAGTGCTACGCGGGAATACAATGCCTGAGCCGCACCCTTCGTTGCATAAACTGGTCCTCTTGAATTAGCAGTTCCTGTCAGTTTATCGATAGCTACCGTCAAATCGGCCAGGATCTGGGTATACACCTCATCAATGCTTGGTCGACTTGGATAATCTACCTGTTGCAACGTCAACACACCCGTCAGCGACAGCGGAACGCCCCCCCGGTTATATTCTGGAATAATGGCTGTTGGCATATACGCATAGGACTTCACCAAATCGAAGTACATCAACGCTCTGAGAAACGAACACTGACCCAGGTACGAATTGCGTTGTGCATCTGTCATCGTCACCTTAGGCAACGCAGCCAGTATGAGGTTTGCCTGGTTGATGCCATAATAATCCTGCGTCCAGTTGATCATGTGATTACCCGGCTGATTCTGATATTCTGCTACCAGACGGCTTGAGTTGTTGGTTGCCCGCCCATTATCAGAAAGCACTTCGGGGATGGCAATCAAATCCCGACCATATAAATCCGTATGTTGCAAGGCATCATAAACGGCATTGACGGCGGCATTAACGGCCTCCTGTGTGGTAAGGGCCGTCGATGAATCAACGGCTGTTTTTGGCTTTACGTCAACCAAACTACTACAGGCAAAGAGCCCACACGTCAGGACCGACGTGGCAAGCGCTCGCTTAAACATATATGTTTTCATAAACTAAATAACAGAGGATGAAGTGAATTATAAACCGATCTCGACACCGAACGTATAGGTCTTCGATTGGGGAATAGCACCCGTGTTACCCGACCCGAAGTTCAGGAATTCTGGATCGTAACCTGTCCATTTCGTCCAGGTAAGCAGGTTCGTTGCTACCGCATACACGCGAACGTTCTGAAGCAACTTGGTACGGGTAAGCAGTGCTTTCGGGAAGGTATAAGCCAACTGTACTTGCTTTAAGCGGATATACGAAGCATCTTCAATGGACCGACTTGTACTGGATACGTATGACGACCCAAGTACTTCGGCACCTCCATTATAGGGACGTGGAACGTCAGTGATTTGGCCCGGTGTTGTCCATCGATTGTTATAGGTATCTAGCAGCGTATTCACGTTACGAGATCCGTCATCGATCAGTGTAAGCCCTTGCGAGTTGTTGACGCGACGACCGAATTCGTACTGAAAAAACGCCGTCAGGTCAAAGCCTCTGTACGAAATCTGGTTACGCCAGCCGCCGTAAATATTGGCAAAGTCTGATCCCAGGTATTTAGAATCACGTGGCGTTTGGTAGGTATACACGATGTTGCCATTCTGGTCGTACCACATGGCCCGACCCGTAGCAGGATTCACCCCAGCATAAACAGGGGCATAGTTGGCATACACAGGCTTACCAACAATGAAGTTACGCGTAACGGTCGTATTACCCGCCTGCACCGGTGCCGTTAACAGCACAAGGCTATCGACGTTGGCTTGTGGCGAAATACCATCATATAACTTGGTAACCTTGTTGTCGATCACCGAGAAGTTAAAGCTACTTTCCCAGCGTAGCGACGAGGTTTTCAGGACATCGACCGTAATCTCGGCTTCAAAACCCCGGTTTTTCACCTGCCCCGCGTTGAATGTAATCGTTGTATAACCACTAGTGTTAGGCACCTGCCGTTGCAGCAACAGGTCGTTACTAGTCCGATCATATACATCAAATTGGCCACGAATCCGGTTATTAAAGATGCCATATTCCAGCCCTGCGGCAATTTCTGTATTCCGCTCCCATTTCAAATCGGGGTTCGACAGCGTAGTGACATTAATACCGCTACCACCATTATAGTTAGCACCGCCATTATACAAACCTCTTGAATCAAAGTTTCCGATCTGGTCGTTACCCGTTGATCCGAAGCTGGCCCGGACTTTCAATTCGGTCAATACGGGGTTGCCTTTCAGGAAACTCTCATCCGACACTAACCAGCTACCCGAAATAGAAGGGAAAAAACCGAACAGGTTGTTAGCGCCGAAACGAGACGAACCATCATAGCGCCCGATAAGCGACAGGAAGTAGCGGCTATTGTAGTTATAGTCGATCTTACCAAAGGCAGAAGCCCGGTGGTAGCCCGTCCAGAAACTTGACATGCTCTGGTAATTAGCAGCAGCCGAGATGTACTGAAAGGCCGATGTTGGAAATCCATAAGCCGAACCGCTGGTTCCATTCCGGGTGTCGCTCCGATACTCAAGTCCAGCCAGTGCATTGATTGAATGTGCACCAAACTGGTGGGTATAGGAAAGGGCCCCGTTTGTGAGGAAGTTGATGCTTTCTTCGTTCTGGAACGAGTCGCGGCCCTGCACACTAAACGCATCCTGAATACGCGGATCGGCATAATAATTCCCTTTAATAAGCCGGTAATCCAGGTTGACGGTTGGCCGGAACGTTAACTGGGGCGTTATTTTATACACAAGCGCTGCACTACCCACCAGTTGATTTGTGGTTGCTATGATTTTAGCGTAATCGGCCGACAGAATAAAGTTGTGGCTAACGACCCCAACAGCACCGCCCGTAAGAGGGGTGTTGGCGTACGTTCCATCTGCGTTATAAATCGCATTAGTCGGTACCATTACCGGTCCTCCGAACGCAGCTGACCCCAGAAACCCACCCCCATTGGGCGACGCATACTGACCGCCCTGTGTTGTTGTACTCAGGTTGATAGACTGCTCAAATTGTAGTTTATCCGACAGTTTCTGGCCCAGCCGTAAGCTCGTTGTAAACCGTTTGAAGTTGATTCCAACCACGTTACCATCCTGTGTATTATAAGATGTTGAAAAATGGAAGGTATTCCGCTCACTGCCACCCGAGAGCGAGACCTCGTAATTCTGTACTCGCCCGCTGCGCATAGCCGCCCGTTGCCAGTCGTAGGTTTTCAGCGTATCAACAATACCTTGTAACTGGTTTTCGCCCAGGCTCGCTATAGTTGCCGCCGGATAACGAAGAATACCCAAAACCTGCTGAAGTGCCCAGGTTCTTGACTGAGTTGGGTTAGCATTCGCAAAAGCCTCGGTACGCACATTTACCCATTGCTGCGAGTTAAGGACATCAAAAAATTTGATTGGCTCAATAACACCCTGGTAGTAGTTGAGTTTTACCTGAGTCCGGCCTGCTTTCCCTTTTTTCGTGGTGATGATGACAACCCCGTTAGCCGCCTGTGACCCGTAAATAGACGCAGCCGCGGCATCCTTCAATACCTCAATCGACTCAACGTCATTTGGGTTCAGGAAGTTGATTGGATTTGAGCTGGCGTATGTGTTGGTATTCTGCGTGTTAAGCTGCACACCATCAACAATGTAAAGTGGTTCGTTACCAGCCGTAATGGAACCTACGCCCCGGATACGTACCTGCATGGCACCGCCGGGAGCACCATTGGCAGAGGAAATTTGTACGCCCGAAATACGTCCCTGCATAGCGCGGTCAATACTTTGAGCGGGAACGTTCTGAATATCGGTGCCTTTAATTTTAGAAACGGCTCCGGTTACTTCCCGTTTGCTGAGAACGCCACCGTAACCCGTAACAATGACTTCCTGCAGATCACTATTCGTGCTCTGCAATTGAATGGCAATCGTGCTTCGGTTACCCACTTCAACTTCCAGACGCGCAAAGCCAATCGACGAAACAACTAGTGTTGGCTTACCTGATATAGCCAGGCTAAAATTACCACTGGCATCAGCAGTAGTACCTTTTGTAGTACCCTTAACCGATATACTGGCTCCGGGTAATGCACCTCCGTCATCGCTGGAGGTGACGCGTCCTGTAATAACGCGATCCTGAGCATATGAGAAACTCATTACGCCCAATAGCATTAATAAAAGGTTAAATAGTAGTTTTCGAACCATCTTTGATGAGTGCTTAAATGTTACACTTAAAAGTATAGCCACCCCAGCATTCAAACAAATTAAATTTTGATATTAAGTTAAATTTCAATTTTATATTTTACAAATACCATATATATAGATATATTATCCTAAATAATTATAATATATAAAGATTAAATACCATTTCTCTGTTCGTATATTAGTTCACGTGTTTTAGCCTCTGCACTAAGCGGAAATTCTTCTAAGCAAAGGCATGCAACCTCAACCAATTCAGGCTGATTAGCTCACGCGTAAACCACATAATCTACGTGGCAGGTGTATCAGATTATCATTTCATCTCCACAGGTTATGGCCTTAAATCCACCCGTTATTCATTGCCAATAGATTCTCAGTTGGTTCAACCGCAACTTCGAGTATTAAAACTCCTTAGCTCTATCGGCAGAGGGCAGACACGTGTCTTCGAAACCCATGATCAAATCGACAATTATCTTGACAGCGCTAGTCCTTATAACCGCTGGCCCACTTAATGCAACTAATAGGAACCCATCCTATACGGTTAACAACCATACCGACCCTGAAGAAGCAACTCGCACTGTATTGGATTTTCTGCGCTGGTATAAAGCCCATATTAGTTCAACCAGTAAGATCATTCTGGTGAATCAGCAAGCGGGTAAAAACTATTCGGTAAATACGAAAAATACAGAGCAGTACCTGGCGTATCTGAAAAGCAGTCATAAGCTAACTGACACCTATCTGAATGAATGGCGAACGTATTTTAAAGAGCGGCAGGCGGGTTTTCAACTGAGCCCCCAACATGAAGGCCCGCCTACTGGATTTGAATACGATCTGGTTATGCTCAGTCAGGATGTAGATATGCAATTGAACTCCCTGAAAGCACTGAAAATCAATTCGGTGAAGGTTCACCAAAATCGAGCCTCTGTAAAATTTTTCCTATTTGAAGACTATGAATTTCGTTTGGTACGCCAGAACAACCACTGGCTGATCAACGAAATCCTGAACCTAAGTGCCGAATAACACCCATGGAACGGACACTTACGTTAGGCATCGCCTGTTTATGTCTGGCACCGCTCTTCTTTTGGCTGGGGTTTGGTATGGTATGGTGGTTTACTAAAGATGCAGGTGGCGGTGGAGAAGATCGTATTGCCTATGGCTACTTTGGCGTGCTGGGTGGTCTTGCGCTAGCCGGTATTGGTATAGCTATTCTTTGGTATCTTAGCAGTCGTTTTTTAGTGCAGCACTCTTTACGTTATCTTCAGATTGCCGACGCTATACTCATTGTAGGGTGGCTTGTTTATTGGGCCATAAACACAGCTCAGCAACCTCAGCGACTGAGTTATGAAGGCAAATGGGCGGCTCTGGAGATCGAAGTAAAAGCGGCCAAACCGCTATTGGCAGGCTCAGACATTGCATCGGCGATTTCAATGGACTATATCGGAGGCCAAAATAGCGGCAATTTCCCCCGCTCCGAAGCCGTTCGGAAAGAAGGTGAATTCCTTATTTTGCCCTGGGCTACGGCACCTATGTATGTCGACAAGTGGCAGATGCGGGTGTTTTTACACAACAAACCATTGCTCTTTCCACTAGATTTACCCCGGTTGCCAACTCAATCCACAGACTGGTCGAGCTGGATTTCACCAGTGCAATATCAGGAGTATGTCATCCCTGCGGATGTGCAACAGAAACTTACGCTTCGGTATCGACTTCGACTCGTCCCGGCTACCGAGAATTTCCATTAAGTAATCGCGCAAAATCACCCTAGTTATGCATCCCTACCTGTGCTTATTTCTTATTTGCTTTGCCTATTTCGCATCTGGTCAGGCACTGCGCGAAACACCTCAGCAGGCACTCAACCAGTACGTCGCCTTCCTGAATCAATCGGTGGATGAAGTGAGTGACCGATTCCAGCGCGTACAGGCTTACTATACTGATATGAGCGCCTATCAATCCCGAGGGCATTCGCAATTGCCCTTACGATTGTCGCCGTCGGGAATGCTGGAGGACTACTATTATAAAAAAGCGCTCACTGGCGATGCATTCACGGATGCCGAGAAACAACGCCTAAAATCTGGCGCTCAGTCACTCTGGAAATTAGTGAACAAAATAGACCAGACGGCTAAAGCCTTAGAAACCTATGACCGACTCAAAGATTATCAGCGTGATAATTTCAAGAAAGCAAACACGCTCATCACCGACCTTCAATCCCTTACAACACAGTTTAGCCGCGACAAAGACACGCTGTATAAGCAGATCCAACGGGTCTATCGCCGATACCAACCATACCGCTCGTCGGATGCCTACCTCTACACCGAGAAAGAAATGGAGCAGGTGCTACTCAGCCAGCAACGATTGCTCGATACCTTATCCTATTACCTTAATGAGAATGGGAAGTCAAACTGGCCAGTGAAGTTCATCCAGCAAAGCATAGTCGCCGACGAAAAACTGCTGAATGAGTTTGGCAAAGGCAAGTCCGTTATTGAGTATCCGGCTTCTGATATGGTGGGGTCGTTCAAAGCCGGTTTGCAAACGATTCAGGCGGTAAAGAAGCGGGGTGTCGATGAGTATACCTTTGCCGCTCAGCAAACGGCCCGGCACAACAACGAATTTTATCGGTCATTCATCAACCAGTATAACAACGATCTGCTCAACTGGTATCAGAGTTTCGTCAAATACAGTGCAGCCACCAGGCAACTACTGGATTACCCTAAGTATGCTCCTGTTTTTGCGTTTGATGTTCCCAGTGCTCCCGCTCCAACTACCAGTCAGACGGAGCCATTCCGGGATAGTAAACCCATTGCCTTTACGGTAAAACCGGCCACAGCCCCAGCCAGTGCAGCAACCTTTGCCGCTTTAAATGCGTATGTGGACTTCATCAACGAGTCATTGCGACAGATGAATCAGATGCAGTTGCTGGTACGTAATTACCAATCGTCGGCAGCGTACTATCGGGAACCGGGCTCCGCCAAACGGCGAAGCAATCTGACGTATTCGCATGAGGACTACAACGTCCCCTTATCTGAGCATCAGTTGCTGGTTATCAATACACCCCAGATTCCTCAACCGTATCGGGCGTCTATCAACGGGCAGGCCGATGTGCTCCTGGCTATTCTGAAAGAAATGGACGCATTAAGTATTGAGTTAATTAACTACACCAGTACCAAACAGTACGAACAGGATCACCTGAAACGCTCCGACGCTATTCTGGATCGATACGCTTATCTCTTCGACATCTTCGACAAAAAAAAGGAACAACTTTACCAGGACGTCCGGCGCATTCATGAGAGTTATCCTGTAAAGAAACCAGTCACGCCCTGGAACGTATCGGGAAAAGCAATGCTGAAGCTTGTCGACCTGAACAAAGAGATTCTATTTGGCATTCGAGCGTATCTGAAAGGCGAAGCTACTCAGGTACCACCTACCGATGCCCTGCAAGCCGAAGCCCGAACCCTGATTACGGACGAATATCAAAATCTGAAGGGCTTAAAACGGTATGGACGCAGCAATGGCCTTTGCCCGTACACACCTTATGAAGATCTTGCCGAGAACTCACTTCGGCTCGCCGAAATGGCCCAGAAAGTTGCCGGAAAATCAGCGAGCCAGGCGTACGAAACCTTTTACTATTTCTTCAACAACGAGGTCGCCTACCCGTACAATAAGTTCAGCGAGTTGGCTACTATGGGCGTTCTGAAGACCATCAATGAACCAAACTTTCTGGCCTTCCAACGGTCTGTTTCCTCAACAACTCCCCTACTGGTAACCGAAAAAGTTACCCCGCCAATAAAAGAGCCGATTGCCGAAACGAAGCCAATTGCGCAAAATACAACCAATGTAACTCCCATAAGTAGCCCAACCACCACGATGGGAAAGACGGCCATCCGGCACGATACGGTGTATGTCAATCAAACGAAAGTCGATACGGTATACATCGACCGGCCCGGTCAACCAAACGTGGTTAACTCACTGGCCGGGTTTGCCGCTAACAACATGGTGTTGCTCTTGGATGTATCAGGCTCCATGGATTCGCCTTATAAACTGCCGCTATTAAAAACAGCCATCAAATCGCTGCTGCGTATCCTCCGGCCCGAAGATCAGCTTTCGGTTATCGTCTATTCCGGCAAGGCGAAAGTGGCCCTCAAGCCCACCTCGGGTAGCAACGCCAGCGAGATTGCCCGTATAATCGACCAGCTCCAGTCCGACGGCGACACGGATGGCAATGGCGGTATTCGCTTAGCCTACAAAGTAGCCAACAAGAATTACATCCGGGCAGGCAACAACCGAATCATCCTGGCCACCGACGGCGAATTCCCAGTGAGTGACGAGGTGTTTCAATTAGTCAGCGAAGCCAGTACGCAGGATGTTTATCTGACAATTTTCACCTTTGGCCAGAAGGAAGTGAACGGTCAGAATCTCAAAAAATTAGCTCAAACCGGCAAAGGCAGCTACACACACATCACCAAAGAGAACGCAAACCTGCAATTGATTCTGGAGGCACAGGCGAAGAGAATGCCGTAGCATTCGAGGGCAAGATTGGACTTTGTATAGAGGTTATACAGCAGTAGCTGATGGTTATTGAAAAAGGAACAATTCGCTATGTTTGTAATGTATCTAATCAGGCAAAACTTAGTAAGGCTTTGTGTGACCCCATCGGGGTCACACAAACATATTTTTGTTTAAATCTGCCGGATTACTGTATAGGCCAAATCTTCATCTATTTACTAGGTGGAGGCCAAGTGAACTAAAGTCAACCGTTCAACATCCCATCTCCCCAATGCCAACCGACTCCTTTACGCTCACAATCCATATGGTTTCCAGTCTTGACGGCATGATTGCTAAAAAAGACAATAGCGTTTCCTGGTTTGAAACGGCTGACAGCTATGAGAAAGGAGTTGCCGGGCAAGACCCGGAGGAATTTCTTAAGACAATAGATTGCTATGTGATGGGTGCCCGGACCTATGAACACGCCTTAGAACTGTCGAAATCATATGGATGGGCGTATGGGGACACGCCAACAATTGTCGTCACGCACCGAAACCTGCCAATTGACAGAAAGAACGTTGAACTTTATTCGGGCGACCTCAACAAACTTGTGAATGAACACCTAACACCAAACTATACCAATGTCTGGCTTGTAGGCGGAGCCATGCTTGCCAGCGAGTTCATTCGGTTGAAGTTGGCAGACGAAATCCGGCTATCCGTTTTGCCTATTATTTTGGGAGATGGGCTATTGTTTCTTGATCAACTTGGCCAGGAACAAGCGCTGCACCTGAAGGAGGTGACCGCCTATAAAACCGGAATGGTAGAGCTGTGGTATGAAATAAGAAAAAAATAGGAGGCAACGCTTGAATTTCCCGCCCGACCGGGACGGTCGGCACTACATGTCCGCAATTGTACAATTTCTGTCCGTTTCTGGACATCTCAAAAAACTCTTCAAGTCAAAAATAGACATTATTTGGCCATAAAAGACCATTTCTCAAGTTGGCAAGGCATTTGTTTAGCAAATAATAAGCAAATCAGTAATGCCAATGGGAAGATCGTATTTAGGGGAATTCGAAGAGCTGGTTTTACTCACCGTAGCCGTGCTGGAGGGTGGGGCTTATGGCGTCACTATAGCCGCCGAACTTAAGCAGCGTACTGACCGAACAATCAGCCTGAGTGGGGTACACATTGCCCTGTATCGCTTAGAAGAAAAAGGCTTCGTCAGTTCTGAACTGGGAGGTGCCACAGCCTCTCGGGGAGGTCGGCGAAAACGCCTGTTCGGTATTACAGCCCTGGGGAAGCGAACCTTGGGCGAGATGCGGGATGTTCGCAATCAACTCTGGGATTCGATTCCGAACACCTACCCGATCATCAGTCATGGATAAGCCGAACGTATATCCCCACCCACCGGCCTGGGCCGATCGCCTGCTCACGTGGTTGTGTCCGCCCTACCTGCTGGAAGAGCTGCTGGGCGATCTGCATGAACAGTTTGAATTACAGGTAGAGGAAGTTGGCGAGAAGAAAGCCCGCCAGCTTTACGCTCTGGAGGTCATTAAATTCTGTCGGCCTTATTTCCTGAAGCGACGCGCTTCGGGTAGTGCTCAACTTATTTCGGCAAACACCCATCATTACAAATCAACAACCCGACGATTCGAGCCGAACCCGCGAACCACCTTTATTCTACAACCCGACATGCTCCATAATTATATTAAAATAGCCCTCCGTACCCTCTGGAAAAGCAAAGGCTATGCGACCATCAATGTCGTTGGCCTCTCAGTGGCCTTCGTTGTCTGTATTTTCCTGTTTCTCAGATCGTATTTGCACCTGACATTCGATAACTTCCATCAGGACGACGACCGTATTTTTCAGACCTACTTCTTCTCAAATGACCCAGAAAAAGCGCTCCGAAGTGGTAACATGCCTTTGCCCCTCACGCCAGCCTTAAAAGCTGATTTTCCGGAACTGGAAGCCGCAGCCCGCATTTTAACTGGGCGAAAAAGTCTGGTAGAAGTAAAGGGCAAATATTTCGATAAACTGGTCCTGCAAACCGATGAGGATTTCCTGAAAATCTTTTCGTTTCCTCTCGTTAAAGGAAATCGGGCAGTCGCACTTCACAATTTAAGCAGTGTCGTTATCAGCGAGAACATGGCCAAAACCGCCTTTGGTACCGAAGATCCTGTAGGCAAAACCCTGCTGATTGGCAACGATAGTAATAAAAAGCAATACATCGTAACTGGTATCATTAGCGATGCACCGTACAATTCCACAATTCAATACGACGCATTAATTCGGATCGAGAATTCATACGCTTATCAGCACGACAAAGATAATTGGACTGCTAATTCGCACACTGTTTATATAAAATTACCACCCCATGTCGATCAGGCTACGTTCGAAAATCGCCTGAAGCCCTTCGCACAGAAGTATTACCGCTCTGCGCTGGATGAACTCAAAAAGAAAGGAGCCCAACCCGACCAGCGTGGCGATTTATTTGCGGTGCGATTACAGAATCTTTCCCGAGTACATTTTGATCGGGATATAGCGGGGGGCGGTGGTACACCAATTGCCATCGTGTATACACTAATGGGTATCGCCTTTTTCATCCTGCTGATTGCCTGCATCAACTTCATTAATTTAAGCATTGCCCGTTCGTTTACCCGTGCCCGTGAGGTGGGGGTGCGAAAAGCGTTGGGCGCGCTCAAAAACCAGCTTTTTGTCCAGATCTGGGGTGAATCAACCCTGATTTGCCTGGTTGGGTTTTCAGTCGGTGTGCTCCTTACCTACCTGCTTCTACCTCTGTTCAACGCCACTTTTGACGGCAAACTCCAGTTTGCGCACATGCTTGAGCCAGGTTTTATTGGCGTCATTCTGGGCGTATTTGTGGCGGTTACGTTCGTGGCAGGGGGCTATCCAGCCTGGCAAATGGCAAAGTTCAATGCGGTAGAAGTGCTGAAAGGCAAACTGTCTATCAAACGACCCGGTGCCATACGCAACTCACTGATTGTTACGCAATTTGTTATGTCGAGCCTGCTGGCCTGTTGTACAATCATTGCGTCGCAGCAATTGGATTTTCTGCGTACAAGACCCCTTGGTTTCCAAAAAGAACAGGTTATCAGCATTCCGGTTGGCAATCAGGTGAATGGTCGGCAGGTGCTCGGTCGCCTGCGTAATACACTGGCTAACGATCCTTCGATATTGGCCATAAGTGGTACCGGAGTCAATTTGGGGCGTGGCAAAGATCACGTCAGCTCCCGTTCGACTATGGGATTCTCCTACAAAGGCAGAAAAGTGTCAAGCGATTTATTATTAATCGACTTCGATTACCTGAAAACCCTGAGCATTAAGCCAATAGCTGGCCGCGATTTTGACCGTACCTATGCAACAGACTCTGTGAAGCGTGTGATTATTACGGCGAGCATGGCCAAAATGATGGGCGAGTCTAACCCGGTAGGCGTATTGATGGGCGATGATGCCGACTCGTCGAACACAAAATCTCAGATTATTGGCGTCGTCCCCGATTTCCACCTGTATTCGCTGGCCGACGAAGCCAAACCCATTACGATGTACCTTTCGCATGATGAGCCTATCCGGTACATTTTTGTCCGCGTTACTCCGCAGAGCCTGGCGGGCACAATGGACAAGCTTAAAGATGTGTGGAAAGAAGTAGCTCCGCAGTCAGAATTTATCGGCACGTTTCTGGATGAGAACGTCGATGCCTGGTATCAGAATGAAGAGCAATTGTCGCGCATCTGTAGTCTGGCCTCTAGCATTGCCATTTTACTCTCCTGCTTAGGTCTGTTCGCCGTGGCCATGATGATCATCGAACAACGAACAAAAGAG
This sequence comes from Spirosoma migulaei, assembly GCF_054776855.1. NCBI lineage: Bacteria > Pseudomonadati > Bacteroidota > Cytophagia > Cytophagales > Cytophagaceae > Spirosoma > Spirosoma migulaei. Next base: position 376,466 of record NZ_BAAHBG010000022.1, read on the forward strand.
ATTGGCATACGGAAAGTAATGGGTGCCAGTCTGGCCAACATCATTGTCACGTTATCGCAGGACTTTGTAAAACTGGTACTCATTGCCCTGGTGATTGCTTTGCCATTAGCCTGGTTTTTAATGAAAACGTGGCTGGATAATTACCTGGAACACATCACAATCAGCGTATGGGTTTTCGCGGGTGTTGGCTTGGCGGCTGTTCTGATTGCATTGGCAACGGTCAGTTTCCAAACGGTAAAAGCCGCCCTCGTGAATCCGGTAAAGAGTTTACGAAGTGAATAACATAAACAACAATACACATGAAACATCTATTAATCATCCTGATGCTCAGTCTGAGTACGGCTGTACAGGCTCAGTCATCCAATTCCAGAGTGAAAACGCGAATTTCTGACGATAATCAAACCCTTTCAATCCAAATCGATGTAAATAAACACGGGCAGGATATTCATTACAAGCAAGCGTTTGACGTATCGGGCATGAACGGCCTGCAGATCGACCTGCTTAAATACCGGGTCTTTGCTTCTCAGGACATAACCTTGCCTTTTCATGAAATGAAACGATTGATGGGTGCAGTTTTAGGGGCAATTATCGTGATTGCCCTGGCTATTGCCGTCATCATCGTACGTCGCCCGACTAACAAAGGGACCCGGTCGACTTCAGAAAAGAAACAAGTACAAGTCATTTAATACCACTTTCAATGAGCTTTTTCGTATTACCCCCAACCCCCTGAAGGGGGCTTAAGTTGAGAATAGTCGAGCAAAGCCCCCTTCAGGGGGTTGGGGGTAATACGAAAAAGCTATATTGAAATAGCATAAAGTCGCACACTCGATAATTGAAGAAAGCATCGCCGATAACAGCGGTGCTTTTTTAGTCTAAGCCAAGTATGTAAAAGAACATTATTCACTCCTCAGATCAGGCTATCGATTACCATTTATTTAAAAATAGGCCCGCTTATATAGTATGCATTACACAGTACTATCTATTGCAAGTATCTTGTTTTTAAAAAGAGATGGCATCGACAAAAACGGATTCAACTGAGATTGAAGCTTTCTGGTTTCCGGGCCGCTGGGTTGGTGGAGCCTCGTTACTACTTGGCCCGATTTTGCTTTTGGCTGGAACACTCCTCCGCCTACAGTTCGACTTTTTCTTTCCTCAACAGCTCAAAGCTTACCAGGAACATCCAGTGCTACTCACTACATCTTATAGCCTGTTTCTGGCAGGTAACATAGTACTATGGCCCGCTATTGCTACCCTCGCCAAACTGATTGGCGATAAAGAACCTGCCTGGGGAATCTGGGGCGGAACCTTGGTTATACTAGGCCTATTTGCCCGCACCTTTCACTACGGTATTAATCATTTAGCTTTTCAATTAGTGAACATTCAGGGCCTGCAACAGGCAACAAAGGCCATTGCCAACTCATACGGGGCCTTCCATATCATTGCGACCCTATCAGCAGCAATTCTCTTTGGCTGGATCATATTAGCCATCGGCGCTTACCGCTCAGGCACGCTCGGCCTACTACGCTCGTTGGCCTTAGGCATGATGTCGTCCCTAATGCTTGGTGTACTCAAAGGCAGTTCTGTAGCCTCGGTAATCGCTACCACTGGTCTCTGCATAGCGCTGGTACCGCTTGGGGTTAAGGTGTTACGCGATGGCCCAACGCCAGGTAGTCGAGCCATTATGAGCTGGGTCGCGCTCATTCTTGGGTTACTTATACTTATGTATCTATGGGGGCAGGCAGGCTAAGCGATGTACAAAGCAATCCGTTCGCTACGGACAAACGATTTTGTAAAAGGTGTAGCTCACTGTTAGAGCAGCATAGGTATAACTATCTGATAGAGCCGGATTTCCCTGCGACGTTTTGGTAACTGCCTTACCAAATGTCAAATCGCCCAGACCGTCCAGGTAATCGTTCCGCGTAAACCGTGTACCGAACTCCAGACCAACACTCCAGGGGCGCTTTATTTCATACTTAACACCTATACCGAGTGGGTACGTAACAACGCCCCCTGCCCGAATAACATCATTATTGAATCTACATAAGCCTATTCCACCAAATATGTACGGAGTCCAGTTTTTAGCTTTAGGCAGAGGTTTGTAATTCAGGAAATTGTATTCAAAATCAATGTATAATTCCTGAATACTGGTCTTATAAGAGTAGTCACGAGCCAGTTGAAGAGGATCGCTACTGAAACGGTCTTCACCCCGGAAAGAGCCAATAGAGCCGCCTGCCCGCATGGAAAAGGATCGGGTTGCGTTATACCGAAAAAAACCACCAATAGCCGGACTAATCAACCGGGGGTTCAAGGCCGGATTCACATCGCCTTTGCAAAGCATTCCGCCTAACGTGGCTCCAAGTTCAATTTTTTGCGCTTGCGTGCTAAGACTGATAAAAAGCCCAGCTACAATCAGCCGGGCTATATTCATTCGGTATCGATGCATAAATTCGATGACAGTAACCTATATGTTTTCTGTCTACAGTTTACTTGGTAGGTGGGCACTTGATTTTTATGGGGATAATATACTGAATTGAAAAAGTAGTCAGTAAATAACCATCATTAAAAATTCCATCGGCTCCACGCATGGCAGTCGTGGTAAATTGGTCGGGGTTCGTCTGCCGGAAATCCTGCACACTCGGGTTACGCGTAACATTAACACGGGAGGCATCAGGCTCAAGTCGTCGATCTGACATTGTTTTTGCCAGGCCTTGTAAGGCGTCGGGAGAGGCATAAGGTCCGCCCACATCGTCAAGGTAGTCGGTAAATGTATACCGATACCCTATTTCAACACCAAGATTAAAGTTCTCATTAAGTCTGTATCGGGCGCCAATGCCAACTGGAATGGCCAGGGTTACAAGCGAATACGGCTTTTGATAGCCAGGTTGCCCCTGCCCTTCTGTATGCAATGGCTGGAGTTTTACCCACGTACGTGCGCCATATTGGTTACTGGTATCACTGGCGGTAGGTGTTCGGGCTTCTGGGCTGTGCGCCACTAAGGCCAAACCGCCAAACACGTAGGGGGTAAATTTTGCCCGAACACTTGAGTTACGTCCATCCTCAATAAAATTATAAATCCCCGTAACCGCGAACTCTTTTAAATCATTTCGGAAGTGCAGGTTTCGAGCATACTGAGCAGCAAATTTATTCGGATCACTTTTGCCGAATGTATAGTCATCACCCGTAATCCGAGCCCAGGTAAACGTAGCCCGGGCCGCAAAATTGGGCGTAAACTGGCGCGTATACCCAATGCCCAGATTCCAGCGAGGTAGCGTAAATAATGATTTAAACGGATGACTATAGCCTGCCAGATCACCAAAATAGGTAGATGTTCCTCCACCAAAAGTAACCGACGAATACGGAACGAAATGCGTGTTTGGTCGTCGCTGTGCCCAGCTTTCTGTAAGTAAACCTGTCAGCAACCAAACTGCCGCAGCGCTTATTACCAACTGCTTGTAGTTATTCATACTCTTTAAATAGGTGAATCAACCCTGATTGAGCTCATAAGCCAACCAATTCCGAAACGGCCGGATTGACGCTTTTATTGGCAGTATACCGTAAAAATTATGCCACAAATGGGAAATGGAGAGAATTTGAGAAAACTAAAGCAGACTGTATACAATCTCCGGTATTGGTTCGTTAATTACGGATATCCCAACCCCAATTAAGTTTACTACGCAACGTGTTCAGGAAGTTATCGTCGCTAAGTTTAACTAACCGCGCCTTAAATGTTTCTTTCTGAAGGCTGATCCGAACGGAGGTATCAACGGTAAACGAGCGGGAATCCAGTGCGGCAAGGAAGTTACCACTCCGGCTTTCAACCTCAAACGTAAACTGGCAAGTGTCCATCACTATCATTGGCCGAACGTTCAGGTTATGCGGGCTAATTGGTGTAATAATCAGGCTACCCGTATGCGGTAATAAAACCGGTCCCCCACAACTCAGCGAATAGCCCGTAGAACCCGATGGCGTGGACACGATCAGCCCATCGGCCCAGTATGAGTTCAGGAATTCGCCGTCAAGGTAGGCATGCACCGTAATCATTGACGAGGTTTGTGTACGGGTAATCGTAAAGTCGTTCAGTCCAAAGGGCAGGCTTCCAAAAATGTCCTGGCTCGACCGAACGCTTACCAATGTTCGTTCATCAATACTATACTGATCATTGAACAGCGCATCAATCATGAGCCGAACGGAGGCAGGCGCAACCGTTGCCAGAAAACCCAGTCGGCCAATGTTGATACCAATAATTGGAATTTCCCGGGGACCCACATGTGTCACGGCATCGAGCAGTGTGCCATCGCCCCCCAGACTGAATATAAAATCAGCATCTGTAACTCCTTCCTCGACCGTATAGGTAGCCTGACTATAATGGGCAACACCCGCATTATCCAGGAACTCTCGATAGCCTTGCGAGATAATCAGTTCGGCTTGCCGTCTGGCCAGTTCCTCGAACATGGACTGGATGTAAGGCCGGGCCGATTCGGGAAAGTTGCGCCCGTGAATGGCGATTTTCATAAGAAGAAGTTTACGGTTTACAGTTTACAGTTTATAGTTGGCTGTCGCATGAACAACGGTGCGACAGCCAACCGTAAACCGTAAACTGTAAACCTCAAAACTAGGTGTTAAGGTAACGAAGTAGCGAATCGAGCCGTTCCTGATCGATACTTTCGACAGGAGCATTGGCAAAAGCAGCTTCAATTTGGTAACCGAAGCGTTCAAGGGTTGAAATAACGGGCGAGATATCCCGTCGATTGAGTTTAAGTGTTAGCCGGGAGCGATCGGGCATGCCATAGGCAGCACTGGAAAAATAACTGCTGATGACTTTAACATTGTTGGATTCGATAAGTCGGCTGATCTCCGTCAATGAATAATCACGCTCGTTCATATTCAGAATCAAAATGGCACCCACATCCTGTACACCCAATTCCTGGGCAAATTGCTTGAGCAATTCACTAACAGCAATAGTACCAATAAATTCCTGTCCTTCATTCAGCACGGCAACCACTTCCATCTGATGCCGAACCACCAGTCCGAGTACCTCAAATAAGTGCTGGTCTTCCTGAACATAGGTTTGCTCAAACAGACGCATCACATTACCGATTGTGCGCTCATCGTCGGCAACATCCAGGAGCAGTTCTTCGCTCACTATACCCCGGTAATCGCCCTGATCAGTCAGCACGAGTTGCCCGACGCGGTGTTCCTGCATCCAGTCCAGTGCCTGCCCGACCGAGTCGGTTGGCTTCAGAGCCGGAAGCATTGGGTCTATTAGTTCGGCAGCCAGCATAGGTAATAACGTGTAGTAAATAAAACAGAAATCTGTTCACCAGAAAACTACGGAAATTCCTCCATAGTTTCCAAATCTTATTGGGTTAGTTGGTGGAGTAGGTGAAATAAGTGCAGTTAGTGCAGTGAGTGAAGTGGGTTTTAACTCGTAATTCACCTATTCTCAACTTCACTAACTCCACAACGAACTCATTTCACTAACTCCACTTACTAACTTACTCCACCAACTCACCAACCAGATGTCGGGCGAGCCAGCTATCCAGTAATTCATTAAACCGGTCGGGGCACTCCATCATGGGTGCATGGCAGCATTTATCAATAAAGTAAAGCTCCGAATTGGCAATGAGTCGATTAAACTCGTGGCCTACTTCTGCCGGTGTGATTGTATCGTTTAGACCCCAAACCAGCAGCGTGGGTACATTAATCTTGTGCAAATCTTTTGCCACATTGTTCCGTTGAGCCGACTTGGCAATACCCACAATGCTCATGCATTTAGGAATACTGCTGGTAATTTCAAACACTTCGTCAATCAGCTCTTTGGAAGCTACTTTCGGATCGTAGAATGTATAGGCAACGCGTTCGGCAATGTAGTCATAACTTCCTCGCTTGGGAAACGATCCACCCATACCATTCTCGAATAAGCCCGAACTACCCGTGAGCACTAAGCCCCGAACCTGATCAGGATTTTTGAACGTATACAGAATGGCTAAGTGGCCTCCCAATGAGTTGCCCAGCAACGTCATGCCGTGCAGCTCTTTCTGAGCAACAAACTTTTCAATATAGGCCACCAGTCCTTCCAGGCTAGCCTGCCGAAGTGGCATTTCATAAATGGGCAACAGTGGAATCACAACCCGGTAGCGATCCGAAAACGTGCTGATTACACTATCCCAGTTACTGAGCGCTCCAAATAGTCCATGCAGCAAGAGTAATACATCCCCCTGGCCTTCATCAACATAGCGGAAGCCCGCTTCTTCCCGAATCCGATAGTTCATGCGTATTCAATGGTTAAGGATGTGGCAGAATCTGTTTTTTTATTCCTAAACAATACAAACTCAATCCAGTTTTCAATAATTCGTAATCCATATTGTGTTAAGGCAGCTTCAGGGTGAAACTGAATGCCCCAGATCGGCAAAGTCTGATGGCGCAGTGCCATTACTTCATCCTGTTGCGTAACAGCAGTACAGGCCAATGAATCAGGCATGTCTGTAAGCACCAACGAATGATAGCGTGTTACATCAAACTCAGTCGGTAACCCTTGCCATAACACATCTTTTTCGATCACGCGGGTCAATGATACTTTACCATGCATTGGGCGATGGGCGGGTATCAGTTTTGCACCGAAAAATTCACCCAGAGCCTGATGTCCCAAACAAACGCCCAACATGGGTACCTGCTGATGATAATACTCGATCACATCCATAAGCCGCCCCGCCTGACCCGGAACGCCCGGACCCGGCGACAATACAACCGCATCGACAGGTTCGTCGGTCAGTTGGCTCCATGATTCGTTAGTACGAACAACCCGACAAACGGCACCCGCCTGCTGTAGATAATCTACGAGCATGTACGTAAACGAGTCAAAGTTATCAACAACCAACAGTTTCATGCGGCTATAACGCAACTTGTTGACACAAAATTAATATTTTCTAAAAAAAAACAACAATACACAATTATTACCTACTGATAGTCAATGCTTTAAACTTTTTTAAACTTCAAATAATTCAAATTTTATAAAAAAAGTACTACAACTTTGCCATCTCTGTTATGCTACAGTTAGCATGTCATTTAACTTTGAATTTTATTCACGTTTCCAACTCATTTAATTATGTCTGCTGATTTGCCCGGCCCGCCCGCCGTTGCGGTGGATTCACCCGTTGTTATTATTGGCGCTGGCATAGCCGGTCTTACCTGTGCCGTTTACCTGAAGCAAGCCGGTATTGATGCACTAGTACTCGAAGCCAGCGACGGTGTGGGTGGGCGCGTTCGTACGGATTATGTGGATGGGTTCCAGCTTGATCGGGGATTTCAGATTTTATTAACCGCCTATCCGGAAGCACAGCGATTGCTCAACTACAGCGCGCTGGATTTGAAACCTTTTCGATCAGGTGCGCTCATTCGTGATCAGGGGAACTGGATAACGTTGCAGAATCCACTTCAGGAGCCGCTATCAATTTTTCAAACGCTGGCATCCTCGGTGGGAACCGTAGGCGATAAACTACGTATTGCGGAATTAATGCGCCGAACCCAAAGCCTGACCTTTGATGAATTATTCCGCCAAACGCCCATAACAACCCTCGCTTTTTTACAGGAATTTGGGTTTTCAGAGCAAATCATTGACCGGTTTTTCCGTCCGTTTTTTGGCGGTGTGTTTCTGGAAGACAACCTGACGACGTCGAGCAATTTCTTCGAATTCTGTTTCCGGATGTTTTTCTCAGGCGATGGGGCCGTACCCGCAAAAGGCATCATAGCCATTGCCGATCAAGTAGCGAGCCACCTGAACCCTGAACAGATTCGGCTAAACAGCCCGGTGGAGGGAATTTCAGGCAATACCGTTCGCCTGCGTACTGGCGAGACAATCAAAGCCCGTGCCGTTGTGCTGGCCGTCGATGCAGCTCAGGCGGCTACGTTGTTAGGGAACCCTGCTCCTACTGAACAGGCATTTAACCAGACTACCTGCACCTACTTTTCAGCCGATCCCGCTCAACTTACGATCAGCCCTGAGCAGAAAAAGTTGTTGATTCTCAATACGAACCGGAATTCAGTGGTGCATAATATTGCCATTATGAGCGATGTTGCCCCCGACTATGCACCTGCCTATAAGGTCCTGATTTCAGTAAGTACACAAGGACCACAACCCATCAGCGAAACAGCCTTAGCCGAACTGATTAAGCAGGAACTTGTTGGCTGGTTCGGCCAGGGAGTTCAGGCATGGCACCATTTGCGCACCTATTCGATTCCGCGTGCGTTACCCGCCTATGCTCCAGAACAGGCAGGCGAAGACGCACTTCGTAAATCCCTCCAGCCAGGTCCTAATCTCTACCAGTGTGGTGATCAAACGGCCTATCCATCGCTCAACGCAGCCATGCAAACGGGTCGGGAAGTAGCGGAGATGATCAGTAAATAATAGTGGGAGTCGTGTAGTGGTGCAGTAGTGTAGTAGGTTTTAGGAACTACTACACTACTGCACCACTACACGACTCCCACTATTAACCAATTACTGTTTGGCACTCAGTTGATCCAGAAACAGGTACCGCGCCCGATTTTTCTCCGTTTCAGGGTGGGTGTTTACATCGATCAGCATGAAGGGAGCCTCTTTGTCACCGCTTACTGCCGACCATTTCGGCAAACCGGTTCCGTTGGGATTCCCGGTTTTTATAAAGTTGGCGAAGTAATTCTGCATCACTTCCGACACCTTATAATCGTCGGGCGTCCAGGCATAGGTTTTATTACTGGCCAGATTACCCATGGCGTATTCGATTTCGGCAGAATGCACGGCACCACGTGCCGGAGCTATTTTCATAGCCGATGCATCACCCCCTCTAACAACACCACCGGCTAAACCAGGAGCAGCATCGCCCATAGCAGCCGTCATAGCTGGGCGGGGCCGTGCGTATAGATAGCGGTATACAGGCTTACCACCCGTTTTCGCCTGTAGATCAGACCAACGCCAGGTGCTGTAGCCAATAAAACGATCGCTGGCTAAATCCGTAGCGGCCTGGAGCACCTGCTCATCCGAACTGGCTGGGTATAATTTCAATACTTCCTCAGCGCGTTCAGGATAGAGTTTCTTCACGGCGGCCGTATAATTATCTACCGTAGGTTGTTCTTTACCCAGTACAGACCGATAATTCATTTCCTCCGAATTCCAGCCAACCAGCAAGGGCACATGCGCCTGTTCACCAGCTGCGAATAGCTCAACCGGCGATTTAGGGAAGAAATAGCCGTCTAAAGCCGATGTAAACCAAGGTACACCTGGCTTGGTAGTGGCTTCGAGTAGCTTTTCTGCCGACATTGCCCGTAGCTCGGCCAGCGAATTAGCACCGGCACCGGTTGCAAACTTAACGCCCATTGCCTCGGCAGTAGCCAGTGGCGCAGGTGGCAGTGTTCCTAGTAATGAACCACTTTCGCCAATAGCACCTGCAATCAGGTTCTTCGATAAAGGCGAGACCATTTGCGCACTGACCGAAACCGAGCCTGCCGATTCACCAGCAATAGTAACCCGCTTGGGGTCGCCACCAAAGGCAGCAATGTTTTGCTGTACCCATTTGAGAGCAGCCGCCTGGTCCAGATAGCCATAGTTGCTTGATGCGTGGTGGGGAGATTCTTTGGTTAACTCAGGATGGGCCATAAAGCCAAATACGCCTAGCCGGTAGTTGACCGTGAGGGCCACAATGCCTTTACGGGCCATACTTTCGCCGTCATAACGTGACTCAGAGCCATCGCCCGCTACGAATCCCCCCCCATAGAAATACACTAATACGGGGAGTTTCTCATTGGATGATTTGGCAGGAGTCCACACGTTCAGATAGAGACAATCTTCGCTCATCCCATCGGAGCGGAAACCCATGTCCCCAAAAATATTGCCCTGCATGGCACGTGGACCAAAATGGTCGGCTTTACGTACCCCCGTCCAGTTTTTGGTGGGTTGTGGCTCTTTCCAGCGCAAGTCGCCAACTGGCGGTTGAGCAAAGGGAATTCCTTTGAAAGCGCGAATGCCGCTGGCTTCGGTAACGCCTTCCACCATCCCATTGGCAGTTTTAGCCTGGGGCGCATTAGTCGACTGAGCCACGGCCAGATGGGCGAATGGCACAGTCAGCAATGAAAGCATAAAAAGGGTTTTCATGTCAATCAGTTTTGTGTAATCGTGAAAAAAGGTTGGCTTACATCTATTTACTCCCTAATCAGTCAATTAGATAAGGAAGTATTTCTATTATTGTAACAAATTGATACAATAATAGACGCTTCGAGTGAGACGGCCAAAATTTTTGTTACTTGCGGCTAAATTTTAATGGCATGAATGATCAGTTACACCCGGAAGAGAGCAAAACAGACGGTTCAGGTTTTTTACCAGGTCTGGCCATCGACACGGTCATTTTTGGGTTTCACCAAAATCAGTTGAAGATTCTTCTGTTGGAGTATCGTAACACCGGGTTGATGGCGTTGCCGGGCGGATTTATTCTAACAACTGAAAATTTGAACGATGCGGCCCGACGGGTTTTATCAGAGCGAACAGGTTTGCATGATATTTACCTGGAGCAATTTTATGTCTTTGGCGATCTCAATCGCCACGACCCAAGCCCGATGCGGGCTATCATGACAGCTAAAGGATTAACGCCCAGGGAGAATCATTGGTTGCTCGGCCGGTTCGTTTCAGTAGGCTATTACGCCTTAGTTGATTTTACAAAAGCAGTGCCCATTCCGGACTCCCTGTCGGATAGTTGTGGCTGGTACGATTTAGCCAATCTTCCTCCACTTATGCAGGATCATCAAACCATTGTTCAGAAGGCATTAGACACGTTGCGCACCGACCTTGATCGGAAACTAATTGGCTTCAATCTACTCTCCGAAATCTTTACAATGGCTGATTTACAACGCCTGTACGAAACCATTCTGGATCAGAAACTACATCGATCCGGTTTTCAGCGCAAGATGCTAAGTCTGGGTATTCTGGAGCGTCTGGATAAACAATACAGCGGGGGCGCTCATAAAGCTCCATTCCTGTATCGATTTAGTTCAGCTAAATAAACCAGTTATATTGCTCAAAAAATCGCGAAGCCAATAAACAACTGGTCTGATCCGTTGACCTTTTCATGCGTGGAAACGTACTGCTCCGTTATAGTTTACCCCTGCTGATTGTTCTACCAATTGGCTTTTTATTCCTTTACCCACAACTGATTCAGTGTATTCGGGTTAGCCAGTCGGCAAACTTTCGACCACTCACGGGTATGCCAACGGTTTATGTGCATCAGGCCGCTACAAGCCAGCAACATAAACAACTCCGCCAACATGTTCGAACAGCTCAGCTTCGTATTAAACGCTTCTGGGGAGCCCAACGTGGGCGAGCCATCCTGATTTATTGCCCTGAACAAGCTGATTACGAGCAATATTGTGCTGGTGGAGAAGGGGCTGGCTGTAGTTTGGGAATGCCCTGGGGAGACTCGTATTTAGTGATGGGCCCAGATGGCAACAATGCCGATGTAATTGCCCACGAACTGTGCCACGATGAATTATTTACCCGGCTGGGCTGGTGGCGGGTTAAACGACAGATTCCCCAATGGTTCAACGAAGGCCTTGCCTTAATGGTGGATTACCGATTCAGCAACCCAACGATATGGGAGCATCCAGATAGTTCATCACGCAACAGATCAGAATGGCCTGAAACAAGATCCATGCACATTCGCCCACGCCCGATGTTAAAACTCTCGGACCTTGAAACTACCCACGATTTTTTTGGAAACAATCCTACCCATACCATGCTGGCCTATCAAACAGCCGCCGATGAAGTGGCCCGCTGGCTATCTAAAGTGGGCCGGGCAGGTGTACCAGCCTTATCCAATGCCATTGCAAACGGCGACGATTTCGCGGATGCATATCACCGGTTAGAGCGAGGTAAAAAGAGCCAGTTATAAGCTGGCGCGGGTATACCGCACGGGCACCCCATACCAGACTTGAACTACTTTTTACAACTTCACAATTCGCTTAGATGCCTTCTTATCCCCGACCCGTATGTTTAAAATATACGTACCGGCTGGATATTGATCGAGCGAAACCGACGACGTAGGCTGTCGGGTCTCCTGCCGGGTAGTTATATGACCTTTCAGATCAGCCACCTCCAGGAAGGCTGTCTGCGTAGGTGCCAATCCCGGGATATGTACGGTTAGGTTTGTTGTAGCAGGAATTGGATAGACATCTATGGCATCTGCCAGTACTTGATCCTCAATGCCTAACGCTGGATTTACCGTAACAACAAGATGGTTCTGATTATAGATTGACCCAGCGCAGCCATCTAAACTCGTCCGGAATGTTAATATGGCTTTACCCGGTTTATCGGTCTTGGGAATAACTGGATACGATGTTCCACTAGATGAGTAAGCATCGATAGCATCCGTAAGTCCCGTAAAAGGCAAATCGCCCGACTCCCTGAGATAATAGACAATTACGTTATCTGGTAGCGGCCTAAGACCATATTCTCTTATTGAAACAGCTTTATCTCCCTGATTATAGTTGATGGCTCCCCAAATGTCTCCACCGGTACTGTAGATGTTTATGGGAATTACCAGTGGCGCTTTTGGCTTAACCACTACCTTAATTTCTCTCTTATCACTTTCACAACCGTCAATTTGCTGAGTCGCATAATAGAATGTTGTGCCAGGCCCACTTTTAACGATTATAAAATAGTTCTTAGTTGAACTATCGTTGTAGGGTATGCTGCCATCCTGATTGTACAGTTTGGTCTCCGCCATGGGTGAGGTCGCCGTTAACGAAACAGACATAAACGGATTACGTGAGCCAATCGGTTTTTCGCATTCGATAAGTTCAGCAGGCGCTATCGGTGGATCAGGCCGAGCCTTTATTTTCAATAGGGTTGAACTGGGTGTACTGACAACCGTAGAATTATTTGATACCAGTCGAACCCGATAACTGCTTCCTGCGATCGTATTAGCTGGAATAGTAGCCCGATACGTTACTTCGGTACTGCTCGATGTCGATAAAGGTACCGATGGAACGAGGGAATAGATAGTACCATCTGGCGATATTTCTACAGCAAAATCGCCGGTGACACCTACACGACGAGCCGTCACATCCATTTGTGAACCCGCACATACGAATGTGAAGGGCAAGGGATTTGTGTCAATAGATTGAGCTACAGCCTGAATCGCCAATAGACAGGCAAGAAGAGTGATAAATCTTGTTAGTAAGTCGTTTCTATTGCATTCAAATAAACTAGACCAACGCGAATAGTGAGCCATCGTACAAGTAAGTTGGGGATTAAATTCTGACAACCAACCAACTACTATTAATAAGTTTTACCGATAAAAGGTGAGTTCCCGAATTCGAGACAACTAGCTCTTTTTATTGCTTCACAATTCGCCTGGAGGTCTTCCGGTCCCCAACTCGTATGGTCAGAATATACATACCGGCTGGGTGCTGATCGAGCGAAACCGACGATGTAGCCTGTCGGGTTTCCTGCCGGGTAGTTGTGTAGCCAGTCATATCCGTAATTTCCAGAAACGCCGTTTGTGTCGTCGATAAGCCGTTGATTCGGACCGTCAGACTTGTGATGGCTGGAACAGGATAGACCTCCACTGCTTCGGCCAGCAATTGGTCCTCAATTCCCAATAGTGGATTCACCGTCACCGTTACCACGCGAGCTGTTAATGTACCTGCGCCACATACATTGCTAACGGATGTCAGAAAATAGGACGTGGTTTTTCTGGGGTTTACGGCAAAGGCATAGGGGTTTGTGGTGGCGGTCAATGACTGAACCGTACCCAGTCCAGTTCCAGTGCTGTCACGATAGGCGAAGTTCCAGGGCGCATCGCCTGAAAACACGACGGATAAACTGGCAGGTTGTCCCTCGTAAATGGTCTGGTTCCCGGTAAGTGTGGCTGCGGCCAGCGGTCGAACGGTCAGTAAGGTTGAACTAACGCTTCCATTAACCGGGATTTTGGGATTCGTTGCTACAACACGCACCCGGTAGGTACCGCCCGTTGTATTGGTGGGAATCGTACCGGTCACTTGCCCATCCGTAGCCAGGCTATTCGGTACATCCACATAAGATACTTTTGTCGTATCTGTTTCAATCCGAGCCAGTTGAAGCTTAAAAACGCTCCCCGAATTGAATACCCCTGATGTTGAGAAACGCGTTGTCAAACTAGCACCCGCACAGAGGGTTGTTGAGGTAAGAGCTAAGGTCTGAATAGTAGGCACAAGGACAGTGACCGTAGCTGACGATCCATTGTTGGGCAATCCGGTTCCGCATTTATTGCTTACTTCAGTAACTTGGTAAACAGTCGTTTTCTCTGGCAGAACCAGAATGGTTGTGTCTTTTATGGCGGTTCCGGTTAACCCAGTCGACAATTTATAGCGGTATGGCCCTATGCCCGTAAAGGTTAGTTTCAGGGGCACCTCTAATCCCAGATTGGCGGTAGTACTGCCCGTTATAGACATAGCGGGTAGCGCCTGAACAAATACGGTGATGGCCACTTTCGCACTTTCGCACCCATTGGCCGTTTGCGTCACATAATACACATCCCCATTCGGATTGGAGGAAACAGTCAGCGTGGGTGGTGTTGGGGCTGTTGTTGTCACGTTACCACTCGGGTCGGTCCATTTCAGATTTGTACCCGTAGCCTCCAGCGGCTGCGCAGTAGTTCCCTGACAAAGTTCAACCGTTGCCTTACTAACAGTTGGAACAGGTGTTGTTGAAATTGTAACAACCAACGTAGACTTTGGGCTTTCGCAGCCATTTACGGTTTGCGTCACCAGCAGCGAAAACGACCCCCCTTTGTCGGTGGTGATTGTCGGAGCGGCACCAAACTTGTTTCCATCGGTGTTGTACCAGGTTAGCCCCTCACCTATGGCCGTTACGGCTTCAGCCGATGCAAACTGACAAATCGTCTTTGGCGTTACAGCCGGTGCAGATGGGATGGGCTTTACCACAACCGCCAGTAGGGCGCGAGGGCCTTCACAACCTTCCAGACTTTGGCTAACGTAATAGCTTGTCTGGCCCGTCTGGCTGGTACTGTAGATTGGCGACGTTGTTATACCAGTACCGCCTGTTTCGGTGGTGTACCATCGTAAGTTCTGGCCAGTGGCCGAAAGTGACTGAGTTGGGGAGTTCTGACAGACTGACAGTGCCACAGTGCCCGGTGCACCTGGTGTGGATTTGGTGGTTACCTTAATTTCGGCCCGCGCGCTTTCACAATTATCCGTCGTTTGAGTCACAAAATAGCTTACCGTCCCTGGTATATCGGTTGACGGCGTAGGCGCTGTAGCGAAGGTTTTTCCGGATGCATCGTACCATTTTAACCCCGTACCCGTAGCAGAAAGCGATAAAGCCGCTGTTTGCTGGCAGTAACTATAGGAGTTGATTGCCGTTGGTGCCGCTGGTGCGGCCTTTACGGTCAGAATGGTCGGGCTTGGGCTTCCATTGATATCTGGATTTTTTGATACTACCCGAATCCGGTAATTTGTTCCGGCGGGTGTGCCGACTGGAATTGTAGCCCTGTATACAATTTCATAACGACCCGATGCCGATACAAAGACTGAAGGAATTTCGGTATAGGTCGCTCCGCCGTCAGATAGCTGTATCGCGTAGCCATCAGCAGCTGTGGTTCTAAAACCAGTGACATCCAGTTGCGCGCCTGGACAAATTGCGGTCACGCTTAGTGGCTCTGTATCGAGCGTTTGTGCTGATAAACGGCTGGCACAGGCAAGTTGAATAAGGAGGAATAGACTTGTCAGCAGACGTTGCCTGATGTGTTTAAAGGGTAGCTGGTAGGGCATATGTAGTGATCGGGCTATGGGTTAGGTATTAATCAATGAACAGAGCAAATATAGACCTCTATTGACGGATTTATAGTAAACGGTAACTCAGCGCTCAATTACCCTATTCGAAAAAGGAAATGTTTTCTTATAACCCAATTTAAACGCGTATGGGTTTATTATTACTTGTTTATCATGGTTACGTCAAGGCAACCAGTTTCCCTTTTTTTACTTTTGTAGCCAATTCATCTGGCAAATGAGCCAGAATTTCGTCCCTGAATGTGTTAATAAGTTTACGCTTAAGGAAGCTTCGATGCATCACAAGACTTACTTCCCGGACCGGTTGGGGCTGATCGAATGGGCGAAGTCGTGCCTGGCGGATGGTATCCATATCCAGTGTAGCCAGATAGGGCAATAATGTAAATCCTCCCTGTTTGTCAATTAGCTTGATCAATGTTTCGAGTGATCCTGTTTCATAGCGCAGGGCCGTTGTCCCGTTGGCTTGCCGATCTGCCCCGCACAGGTTCATAACCTGGTTACGAAAGCAGTGACCTTCGGTGAGCAGCCAAAGTCCATCCGTATCCAGATCAGCGGGAGCAATGGTTGAGTTGACAAGTAATGGGTTTGATTCGGCAGCGTAGACGACAAAAGGCTCCTGAAATAACGGGATTTCAGTAATGCCATTTTCTGCCAGGGGCGTAACAACCAGGCCTACATCAATTAATCCATTCCGAAGTCGTTCAACAACCTGTTCTGTCACTAACTCCTGAATTTGTACCGATACGGCCGGGTATTTGGCTATAAATTCGCCGATAAAATAGGGCAGCAGATACGGAGCCAGCGTTGGGATGATCCCAATTCTGAAATCACCCCGAAAATCGTCTTTCGATTCACTGACCAGTTCAGGAATTCGCTGGGCAGCCCGTAATACATCCCGTGCCTGAGCCAGAATAGCCTGCCCTGTTTCGGTTGGTACTACAGGCTGCTTTGATCGGTCAAAAACCAGAATACCCAGTTCATCTTCCAGCTTTTGAATCTGCATGCTCAATGTTGGCTGCGTTACATGACAGGCTTCTGCTGCGGTCGCAAAATGCCGATACGTATCTACGGCAACAATATAATCGAGTTGTGATAAGGTCATCAACAAATATAGGGGGATGAGGTAAGATGTAGGATATAGGATGTATGGTGTATGATTCGATGCAGGGAAAGGATTACATCCTACCCTCTCTCGTTAACAAATCTAAAGTCCGAAGAACCAAACCAAACCGTTGTTGTTCTATTTTTGTCAATCTAACCCCCCACATCGATGAAAGAAGTTCGACTTTTCGTATTGCTGCTCTTAGTAAGTGGACCATTTAGCATAGCGCAGTCAAAGAAAACAACGAATCCACCCGCTCCTGGCTTCGATCTGGCGGGTTCGGACGCCCGAGCGGTACAAATTGCCGATGAGGTTATGGCGGCTATGGGAGGCCGGGCGGCCTGGGATGAAACCCAGCTCATTGCCTGGAATTTCGACGGGGTTCGGAAACTCGTCTGGGACAAGTGGTCGGGCGATGTTCGAGTCGATAATCTGCACGACGATCAGACCGTCCTACTGAACATTAATAATGATATGGGGCGTGTTTTTCGAAAAGGGGAAGAACTAACAACAGCTGATTCGGTAGTCAAATACGTCAGACAGGGGAAACGGAACTGGATTAATGACTCCTACTGGCTATTCATGCCGTTCAAGCTTAAAGATCCTGGCGTAACACTCAAGTATCTTGGCCCAGAACCTACCCAGATTGGCAAACCGGCGGATGTACTACAGGTTACATTTAAAAATGGTAGCCCAATGCCCGGTGCACGCTATAAAATCTGGGTCGATAAGAAATCCCGGCTGGTAACGCAGTGGGCCCATTTTCAGAAACCGGTTGATCAACAACCCGCCTTCATACTTCCCTGGGATGATTATCAGCAACACGGCAACATTTTACTTTCGGGAGACCGTGGTGACCATGAGCTAACCGATATTATGATTTTTTCGGGCTTACCCGGTGAAGTATTCAGTGATTTCACCCGTACTGATCTCAGCCGATACCCCGCAGCCAAATGAATACCAATTACCGTAACCCAGTATCAAAACAACCTAGTTAAATCTCTGTTTTCCTCTACATGGAAGTTTCTGTTTTACAGCCACACGTTACTACCCCAAAATCGGTGGGTAAAACGGGCGTTTTAATTGTTAATCTTGGTACACCCGATAGCCCTGCTGTTCCGGATGTCCGTAAATACCTGCGCGAATTTTTAATGGATGGCCGGGTCATTGACATCTCATATGTGTCGCGTTTTCTGCTTGTCAATGGCATTATTGCCCCATTTCGGGCGCCTAAATCGGCAAAGATTTATAAGCAGCTCTGGACAGAAACGGGTTCCCCATTGAAGTATTATGGTCATGTAGTGGAGCAGGAACTTCAAAAGCAATTGGGTGATGAATATGTAGTAAAACTGGCGATGCGCTATCAAAGCCCCAGCATCGACGCTGGCTTGAGCGAATTTCAGAAGCTTGGCCTAACCGATATTGTTGTCGTTCCATTTTTCCCGCAATATGCATCGGCCTCAACGGGTTCGGTCTATGAAAAGGTAATGGACATTGTCAGGAGTTGGGAGGTCATTCCGGCCATTCGGTTCGTTAATCGTTTTCTGGAGCACCCTAAATTTATTGAGGGCTTTGCTCAAATAGCCCGCAAATACATGGCGGCTTATGATTACGACCATTTCCTGTTCAGCTATCATGGTCTACCCCAAAGCCAGATTCGGAAAGGCGATATCACGAAAACGGTTTGTCAATTTGGTGAATGCTGTAGTACCTTCCACGCCCTGAATCAGCATTGCTATCGGGCACAATGCTTCGAAACAACCCGACTGCTGGTAAAGGCATTAGGCATTCCTGAAGGGAAATATACAACCTGCTTTCAGTCACGACTGGGCAGCGACCCCTGGATTAAACCCTATACTGACGATATTATTAAGGAATTACCTGGAAAAGGCATCAAAAGCGTACTCGCCTTTTCCCCTGCTTTTGTGGCCGACTGCCTGGAAACAACGATTGAAGTAGGCGTGGAATACAAGGAATTATTTGAGCAGGCTGGCGGTGGACACTGGCAACTAGTAGAGAGTCTGAACGACAGTCCCATCTGGATCGAAACACTGATCGATCTTGTCAAAACAGCATAGGGACGATGTTTAGACTATTTTGTTTATTTTAACCACAGAGGCACAGAGAACACAGAGTTTTAATTAATTAGCAAAACTCTGTGTTCTCTGTGCCTCTGTGGTTAAAACTCTTTCATAAAAATAGCCCGCTTCTTGTTTAGAGAAAGCGGGCTTTACATTACGGCAGATACAGCACTGAGAGTATAAGAGGCAATCTATTGCAACAGGTAGTACAGCAGCAACATACGCTAATTTCTTATAGCTGGCGCCAGCCTATATATGCGTTCTATTTTCTAAACGCATCTTCATGTACTAATGTTTTCCTGAAGTTATTTTAATCCATCAGGGTAACCAGATAGAACTATCGAGTTATAGCAACGTAATCAGACCTTTAATAACTGAACCTAAACGGATAGCATCAAAAATACGGGCTTCGCTGGCTCCGTGTTTCAACACGCTTTCTTCGTGCGACCGAACGCAGAGTTCGCACCCATTCACAGCCGAAACGACTAGACTCATCAGTTCAAAAAACTCTTTCCCCAAGATCGGATTCATCATGATACTCATGCGAATACCGGGCTGCGTTTGCTGGTAATACTCTTTGCTAACAAAGTGCCGGAACCGATAAAACACGTTATTGGTGCTCAGCAGCGATGTACAGGCAATGGTCTCCGCCACCTCGGCATCGGTTGCCCCTTCCTGCTGGGCAGCATTGGTCAGTGAATCAACCAGCGGCTGTAGTTTTTCATTGACCGCTACCGACAAAGCCAGCAGTAAAGCTTCTTTCTTCGTCAGCGTCTGGCTGCTGTTCAACACATTGCCAACGTTAATTTTCAGATCGCGCAAATAGCGGTGATCAGCTTTCGCCAGAGCCTCCAATGCTGGATAGTCAGCTTCTACATTCATCCCCACCAGATTCAGCAGCGATACAACGGTTTCGTTTTGTGTGGTTGTCATCTTTTTAAAGAGTGAAAGAGCGAAAGAGTTAATGAGTGAAAAACTGCCGGATAGCACCGCTCTTTCGCTCTTTCGCCATTAAATTAAGCCGTTAGTGTTGCTTCGCCTTTTACCCAGTTGCAGGGGCAAAGTTCGTCGGTTTGCAGCGCGTCTAACACACGAATTACTTCATTCACGTTCCGGCCAACTGATAGGTCGTTCACCGCTACCCAACGTACGATACCTTGTGGATCAATGATATAGGTTACCCGATAGGCCACTTTCTCATTGGCTTCCAGAATGCCTAACTCTTCGGCTAGTGACTTCGATGTATCGGCCAGCATCGGGAATTTCAATCCACGCAGATCGTCGTGGTTTTTACGCCAAGCCAGGTGCACAAATTCGCTATCTGTCGAAGCACCAATCATCATCGTATCGCGATCCTGAAAATCCTCGAATTTCTTGTTGAACTCAGCAATTTCCGTTGGACAAACGAAGGTGAAATCTTTTGGCCACCAGAACATAACCAGCCATTGACCCGCATTCTTGTGATCATCCGACGAGATTTCGTAGAACTCTTTGTCTTTTTCAAGCGATACAACAGCCAGTTTCTTGAAATCCGGAAATTGCGATCCTACCGATAAAATATGATTTTTCATGGAATATATTGAGATTGTAGTGCGACCATTATCTTGATCAAGTGCAAAGTAAGGAAGCATTATGCACTTGATACATGATTTTTATCAATCACCGCATAGATAAAATCTATCTCTTTTAGGGAATCATAGTGATATTCAGGCAGCTATGCTAGTAGAACATCTCTATTGCCAGTTTATATTCTTTAAAGAATAATGCAATTAATTGAAAACATACAAATTATAATTTTACCAATACGCATGAAAAAGCCCGATGAGTATTTTCTCATCGGGCTTTTTAGGTAAAACTATGTTTTGACGGCTAGGCCGCCATGCTTAAATACGGTTCCTGCCCCGATTGTGGTTCTTCCAGCATGGGCGCGATAACGGTATTCATCCGCTCCCGAACAAAGCTCTCCTGCAGGTAAGACGGCAACTTAGCCACCAACTGACGATATGCCTGCATACCCAACGCCTTCGCGATATACGCTTCATGCACGGAGTTTACGTGCGATACGATATTCACCAAACTCTGGTGAAACAGCTTCACATCAATTTCAGAATCAACAAACCGTTCTATTTCCCGGTTTGTCGACGAAATCCGCAGGCGGCTCAACATATCGAAGTAGGTCGTATAGCCGATTTGCTTGGCCAGTTGCTTGTACTGTTCGACGCTAAACTTCTGTAGAATTTCGCCCGTTTTGGGGCTACGTAATGCCGTTTTCGGATTTGTCTGAATCGCATTGCGTAACGCCCGCACACGTTGATCGCGCGTGGTTTTCAGAAACTGAGCCAGTTCAACCTGCACCGAACCTTCGCGCGAAGGCAATAACAGATCGGTTTTAGCCGCTACGCTAAACCGTTTCGCCATCGGCAGGCGCTGGATACGGTAGCTATTGATCGGTCCGAGGGCATAGTAGCCAATCGAAGCCGGATAATAGCCTCGTACAACCATATTGCCGATTCGCTTCCGAATCAGCTCTTCATTACTCACGTTAATGCCCTGCACAGCCAGAAATGCCCGTGCACTGAACAGGGCACTGTAATACGCCTGAGGGAAGGTCCAATGCAACGAACTTTGTAAATATTGCTCATCGTTGACAACCGGCGTAATTCTCAGGGCATATTCGGCACTCCAGCTATTTAGCAATAACTTCTCCAACGCTTTCTGACTTCCATCTGTCACACGTCCATAGAACTGCTGAAAGATGGGAAACTTGGCCAGATCGAAGAAGTCGTTCTGATGATGGATGTGGTAATCCATCGCAAAGAAGTGGTTCAGAAACACCTGCGCCGGAATAGATTTCCGCCAGTTATCGTCGAGCGGCAAATTGCCCGCTGAAGCCTGTGCAAGGGGTGCCTGAGCGTTCGGGGAATGCATCGTTGCGTTGGTTTTCTGTGTCATACAATAGTAACGAAAAAGGGCATTTTCGAGTTCATTTTTCATGCACAATTATCACTACACAAACTACTGTAAATCAATATATTATACATTAATTTTTACCTCTAAAAAATGCCTTAAAATTTAGCACTAGCAGGCAGGACCAATAGGTAACTTTTGGGTATTTAAACGTACTTTTGAGGCACTCTTTTACGTTGCCCTTAGAGCATGAAGTGGACAAAATATATAGTGATTTCCGGCGGCCTGTGCCTAAGCAACTTAGCCCCGGTTTTAGTTTGGGGACAACCTCAACATCAGGTAGCTCCGACCGATGGCACAGCCTCTCTGGAAGGGACTGTGCAGGATGGCCAAACGCAAAAAAGCATTGCGGGAGCTATTGTTATGGCAAAAAACCAGGCAGGTGTGATCTACACACAACAGCTGACAAATGCTGATGGAAGCTTTCAACTTAAGCTTGATCCGAAGCTACCGTATATTATTTCAACTAAAGCGGAAGGGTATGGTACGGTTGATGAACAATTAGCCTTTACATCGGGGAGTACAAATCGATTATTTGGAAAAACCATTCTGTTGTATCGGATAAACACAAAGCCGCCTAAATCGCCTGTAGCCTCTCCAACTCATACGGTAACATCAACAACAATTGCGCCCCCAGCCGCACGCCCGGCAACCACACCCCCTGTATCTGAGCAACCCGCTGTTAGTAACACGTCTGCCGTTCATACATCTCGCGTAACGCCCCCAAAAACGCTCGATGCCAAGGTGACTTATACACCTCCTCCTATTGCAGCAGCGGCAGGCAAAACGACCCAGTTACAGGCTCTTCAGTTTGTACAGAGCAAAGCAGAACTACTACCCGACGCCCAACCCGCTTTAGAACAACTCCTGGCCTTTATGCGTGACCATGCCACCGCCGAAATAGAACTGGCAGGCCATACCGACAATCAGGGTGATTTTGACGAGAACCTCAAGCTCTCGAAGCAACGGGTAGAGCTGGTGAAAGACTATTTAGTGAAGAATGGCATCGCGGCCAACCGGGTAACCACTCGTGGCTACGGTCCTACGCGCCCTATTGCGAGCAATAACTCGGAAACCACCCGAAAACTCAACCGACGGGTTGAAATGACGGTGTTGAAGGAGTAAATGAAGGTTTATAGGTTACGGTATTTGGTTTACGGTTGGCTGACGCGTCAGCTAGTTGTGCGTCAGCCAACCGTAAACCGAATACCGTAAACCGACTATTATTTCCTCCCCAACCACAGCCCACCAATCACCAATCCGGTGCCAGTAGCGGTATAGAGCGAAATGGGTTCGCCCATGAGCAGGTAGGAATACGCAAAACCGAAGATTGGGCAAAGAAACAGCCATAACGAAGCCCGGATGGCATCCTGCTTGACCAGATAGAACCAAAGTTGCAGGGCTCCCACCGATACCGGCAAAATCAGCCACAATACCGACATCCAAAACCGCAGATCATAGTGCGATGTACTAAAGGCCGTTGGATCAAGTACAGCTACAAGTATAGTAAACGGAAGCAGTTGAAATCCGCCCAGCAACACCTGCCACCCATTGATAACCAGATTCGGTAACCGCCAGTTGATGTTGGCGTAATAGACCGTGGCCAGCGATATGGAAACCACACCGATTAACAAAATCAGTAATCCCTCTACCGTGGCGTAACTGTTCTGAAGGAGTGGATAAGTGGCTATACCTACTCCCAGAAGTCCGAGCAATAACCCACCCAGTTCATTCCAGCGGGGCATCCGGCGCAACCACAGGGCCGATAACAGGGCGATAAATAACGGGTTGGTAGCCGTTGATAAACTACCAATTCCGGCCGATACCTGCTTCAGTGCCAGTACAAATGCCCCAAGATAAATAGTCGTATTAAGCAGCGAGAAAATGGCTAATTGACGCCACTCCACACGCGTAGGCCAGGCATTTTGCGTACGCTGAATGCCATACGCAAACAGAAGCATACCGCCCCCAGCGATAAAAAATCGAACGTTAGCCAGAATAAGCGGATGTACCGACTGCACGCCAAACTTGGTAGCAACCGAGGCCGAAGCCCATAAAGCAGCAAAGAGGAGGCCGGCCAGCGCGCCGGCAGGAATAAGTTGTTTCACAGCTATAATTTCCGAATACGTACTTTTTTAGCTGTTACAACAGTGAATGCGTTGATTAATTTATCACTGTAGTCTCGCAATGTTCTCAAAATAATTTGCCCTTTTTCTTCGGATGTTGTTTTGGGCAAGCGATAAAACAGAATACCACTATGAATATGCCCTTTTTGAAAATGTAGTTTACCAAAATCACTATCGCCGGTCAATAAAACAGTTGCCGACGAAACAGCTGTTTTAAGTACAGTTTCATCAGCAACCCCACCTTGTGTTTCCTGAATCGATGTTACCGTATACCCTTCAGAACGCAATAGGCGGATAACTCTGCCTTCTACATTTTCGTCAGCCAGCAACTCGATCATGCGACTGATTTACGACTTCGTTTCGTATGGACCGTGTGCGCTGCAAACCGCAGGCAAGCATAGATAGCTTCACGAGTGAGGTGTGGATAATCTTCGAGTATCTCTTCAACACTTTCTCCATAGCCCAACTTTTCAACAACCAGCTCTACCGTAATTCGGGTACCTTTAACAATAGGCTTACCAACCATAATAGCGGGGTCAGCGGTGATATAATCCTGCCATTTCACATCTATCATAACTTACTATTTTTGACAAATATAGCTTAAATTACCCCACCAGATAGCCCAATTCACGTAGTCGGCTTCGAAAACGGGGGAGTTGATCATTGGCCACCAGTATACGAAACCCTTCGGCTTTTACAACCATTGTTTTCAGAACAGCATCCTGCGCCAGCACCCGAATCAGCGGCTGATTATCGGGCGATATACGATAGGTCACCATGTCCGTAACGGCCGTCAGTGGGTCGGCTTTGCTGGTCAACTCATCGAAGAACGCCTTCCAGTTGGGGGGCAGGTTCGGGGCAACCGACTTGCAGAATAAATTGATTTTTGAGAGCAATTGCTGTTTGGTTTTACAGTCTTTCAAAAACGTGTCGGGCGTAACCCGGAACCGCGTCGGGCTGACTCGTTCGGCATAGTTGGCCAGAATGGTTTCGGCCACCACATGTTCGGGATCGCAGAAGATGAGCAGCGACTGGTCATCGAACCGAAGCTCCTGCGTGGCTGTGTTTACTTTAGGTACATAGGTGTCGGTAGTCCGCCCGAAGATTGATGCACCGAGGTTATTGAGCTTTACATAGCGCAATCCGTCGTAGGCGGAATAGTAGTCCTTGGCGAATTTCCCCGTCGGTGCTTCGTAAGCAATATCGAGCCAGCCTAAAGCGGCAAACAGGAAGAATCCAGCCAGCAAGGCGGGACGCTCCACAAAGAGGTACGCATTGGCACTCGTCACGCTTTCCTTATTCATGAACCCAGCCCGCCAGGGCGACTCGGCTTCGTACGTTAACGACGAATATTCACCCGGCCGACAGGGGCGCACCTGTAAGTCGTGGATCTGCCCGTAGGCCAGTAAATTTTCGGTAGACACCCACTCGCCTATAGGCAGCCGGTTCATCCATTCCACCAGCGCCAGTTCGGCTTCCTGTTTATAGTAATAAAAGCTAACGTACCCGTGGTTTTTCAGGTCGTTGAGCAGGAATAATACCGCGAAGGTTTTATCCAGCGTTTTTCTGAACTGACGAAGCGAATCCAGCGAATCGGGGTTGATCTGGCTTTTTTTGGGCTGATAGGAGACCAGCATCTGCGCCAGGCAGGTTGTACGAATCAGCGAGAACGCGTCATTATCGGGAAAGAACTCCCGTATGCCCAGCAGCTTCCGCATCTTCTTCAACCCATTGGCAGCCACTTTGCCTGAGTTATTGACGGCAATACTATCCTGCATTCGATACGCCAGCAGTTTCTGAATTTCTTCAAAAATGATCAGTTCGCCATCTTCCCAGCGTAGTAAACCCGCCAACGGTTCCGGGGATGTTCTGAGCTGGTAGTTTTCGGGCTGCGGATAGGTGTTTTGCAGAAAAGCCCGGATGGTCGACGGCCACTCCAGCACGATCGAACCGTTCCAGCCTTCGCCCTTGTGCGGTAACAGTTTAAACTTCTTGTTGAGCTTAACGTCGCCCCCAAAAAACTGATGTCTCCCTTCCCGAACGATCATGTCCGAGCCAATCGCCTGCCCCAGCACCTCGGCAGATACTCTGGGTAGCCAGGTCAGTTGCTCGGCCGCTTTTTGAAGTTCGGGTGGTAACGTATCCCGAAACAGCCGGTACACATCGGCATTGCTAAAGATAAACGCGACGCTCCAGACCAACCGGGCTTTGTTGGGCGTACTCGTCTCCGACGTTGTGAGAAGTGTGTAGGGCAGATTGAGCGACAAGCCATCGAGAAAATCCAGGTGATTCAAGACCACCCTACGCGCATAGCTGGCCAGAGCCTGCAACCCCTCTTTGTTATAGTTCTGATCAAGATCGGCAATGATGGCCGGAGCAATACGAGCACCCGTTTGCTTGATATAGGCTTTTGTAATCTCGCTGGCAATATTATTCCGGTTACGCTCATTACTGGTATTCCCTTTGATGAGCGCATCTAACTTAGTAATCAGTTGTGTTTGCTCCATAGTAAGTTAATGGATAATGAATAATAATCAACACGCTAATAATCATATCCATTATCCATTATCCATTGTACATTATCCATTGCCCATTTACTTAATTACCCCAACATGAATGTGATGTCGGATTCGCTAAACGATTTCAATGCCGACGCATCCGCACTGATAACAGCGTTGAACAGTTCGGCTTTCTTCTGCTGCAATTCCATGATTTTCTCCTCGATGGTGCCCTGCGTAATCATCTTGTAGGCCATCACTTTTCGGTTCTGCCCAATCCGGTGACTCCGGTCAATCGCCTGATTTTCGGCGGCTTTATTCCACCACGGGTCAAAAATAAACACCATATCGGCCGCCGTGAGGTTGAGACCGGTGCCGCCCGTTTTGAGGGTCATCAAAAACACTTTACAGGTCGAATCGGTCTGGAACCGCTCTACCAGTCGCTGCCGGTCGCGGGTGGAGCCGCTCATGCTTACGTAGTCGATTCCCTGCGCATCCAACTGTTCGCCGATGCGTTCGAGGGCGGCCAGGTAATTCACAAAGACCAGCATTTTATGGCCGTTGGCAGCGGCATCGGTCAGTTGCTCCACCAGCATTTCTATTTTGGGCGATTCAATGTTCCCGCCCGATTTGGCTTCGGGGATGCTGGCAATCTGGCGGAGTTCATTAAAAGCCTGAAACACAAAAAACTGACTTTGCTCCAGTCCTTTTTCGGCAATCTGCTTCTCAATATTTTCTTTGTAAAACTGCCGTCGCTGCTCGTAGAATCTCCGCTGCGCATCCGACATTTCGATGTACAATACCTGTTCGATTTTGTCGGGCAATTCGGTCAGTACGTTCTTCTTTAATCGCCGAAGAACAAAGGGGTAAATCTTCTTGCGGAGTTCGTCGATGACGTCGGGGTCGTTGTGTTTCTGAATGGGTGTCAGGTAATTATGTCCAAACTGTTCCGCCGACCCGAACATGGCCGGATTCAGAAACCGAAACAGCGAATAGAGTTCCGACAGGTTATTTTCGATGGGCGTACCGCTGAGGGCCAGCCGGTGTTTGGCCTGGAGCAACACCACCGCCCGGCTCGCCTGCGACTGTAGGTTTTTGATATTCTGCGACTCATCCAGAATCACGTAAAAGAAAGCCCGCTCCCGAAACTTTTCGATGTCGTTCCGCAGCAGGGCGTAGGTCGTAAAAATAAGCTGATGTTCGCAGGCTACGTCCAGATCGCGGTGGTCGGCGTAGTAGGTGTAGGTGGTCAGTTGAGGATTGAACCGCTCCACTTCCTTCTGCCAGTTGAAGAGCAAACTTTTGGGCATTATGACCAGCGTGGGTAGCGATTCTTTCGGATAAAATCGCGAAAGTAAGGTGATGGTTTGCAGGGTTTTACCCAGTCCCATATCATCGGCCAGACAGCCATTGAGCTGATACTCATGCAGATGTTCGAGCCACTGAACGCCCCGTTTCTGGTAGGGTCGCAAGGTAGCATTTACCGAAGCCAGCCGGGGTTTCTTGTCGGCCAGTTCGTTGAAACCCGCAAAAAAGGCGCGGGATTTTCTGAATGTTGCGTCGGCAACGGCTTCATCCAGAAGCCCTTCGGCCAGTGGCAAATCGAAAAACGAGAGTTTAACTTTATCTTTTTTACTTTTCTGAAATAGCCGTTCGAGCTTACGAATATAGGTTTCGTTGACAAGCGCGTGGCTTCCGTCGGACAGTTGTACGTACCGCTGCTGGTTGTATTGCCGAATCACATCGAGCAAGCCGAGTTGCTGTTCGCCAAAGCTAACGGTAGCGTCGCCTTCCAGAAAGTCGATGCCGTGACTCAGGTTCAGATTCAACCTGGGCGGATAGGTACTAATCCGATATTGTTTCAGTTTCTCGGCCCCAAACAGCTGAAAGGTTTCCAGTAGTTGGGGCAATTCCTGGTAGATAAACGCACCGGCTACATCCTGCGGCAACACAAACAAGTTACCCTCTACAATGTACTGCCCCTGCGATTTCCTCCGACCCTTCTCCTTAACCGTATGCTTCTCAATCAGTTGACTAACTGTATCGATAAGTCGATTGAGTGGCTGGCGCTCCACAATCCGAACAGAAATGGTTCGCTCCAACGGGTTAATATCGGCGTACCGATACAAGTCAAACTCATCCAGGAATCCGGCATCGGTCTGCGGCAGTTGCTGTATTACGCGAACATAAAGCGACTGGTCGGCGTCGATTTTCTCAAAAATCAGACAAGGTTGGGCCATAATCGGCTCCGTACCCGTTGTGAGCAACCGATAGTCCTCGTACTCAACCTGCACATTATCGAGGTTCGACAGGGCCAGCGAGAGGTATTTGGTCAGGTCAGAAACCGCCAGCGACGTATCGAACAGCGTCACCCGGTTGAAGGCAGGGCCTACTTCGCTAATCTCAATTACGCGGCCCGCCGACAGGACATTTCGCTCGTTAATCAGCAGAAAATCATCTTCATACTGCCCATCGACAAACAGCCGAACGCTGGCCTCCAGCGTTTCAGCAGTTGGCTTATCGGTGGCTCCGTCCTCTGCGTTTGATTTGATCTGGAGTCGCAACTCCCCTAAACTAGATTCATCTGAGGAGTTAACAAACGTAATGGGTCGATTTCGTTCATCGACCACTATGGGGCAGTGGCGCACATAATCGAGCAGGTAGTCGTACTGATGCAGGTACAACTCGGCCGACGGGTTCTCCCAGTCGATCACAAATCCGTTTCGTTCGCGGAGTTGCTGCATGGCGCGGAGCAAGTTTCGCAACGCCCCGCTGTACCCCTGATAATCGGGTTCGACAGCCTCTCCCTTCTCATTGACAATCCAGATGTAGCTCCCATCGGCATCGAAACAAAGCTGCACACGCAGGGCTTCAACTTTGGCGGCTGGCGCGAATTGGGAGGTTGTCGGATGCCGTCGAAACTGATCGAAAAGCGATTGAGCCATGTAGCGAAAACGGGGATTTACAACAGGGCAAAGATACGGCTAAAACCCAATCTTCCCCTTTCGTCCACTTGGCTTCTGCTCATTTGCCCAGTCGCGCATGTCGGCGAGTTCTTTCTCGAAACCGCCCGATAGAATCGGGAAACGGCACCACGAACGGGGATCGAGGTTGTGATCGTCGAGGTGGAACGAGGGGGCGTAGCGTTCGCGCTTCCACTGGTTGCGGCTCCACAGTTTGAAAAAGCGCTCAACCCAGACCAACAACTTCTCCCGATCATAACGGCCTGCGTACCGAACTTCGACCAGTTTCAATACCTCTACCGGCGGCTGTTTATCCCGAATGGCGGCTTCTTCGATGGAGTTCAACACATCGTAGGCCATCAGGTCGTCTTCGTCGGTTTGCTTTTTGTCTAACGGACGGAGTTCGGCGGTGGGTTGCAGGTTATTAACGGCGTGCAGGCCCTTCACTTTGATTAAGTGATCGGATGCGGTTGGCTCCATCACCGAACCAGTGCGGTCGGCGGGGGTCGATTCGTTTTTCACGTTCAGGCCAACCGTTTCGAGCCAGCGCAGCCAGCCCCGCAGAAAATGCTTGTCGATTCCCGTAATGGGCGAAATACTCCCCGCAGTGTCGCCGTCCATGGTAGCATAGCCAACAGCGGCTTCGGAGCGATTCGACGTACTCAGTAACAACGCATTGTTGAGGTTCGCCATCATCCAGATACCCGGAGCCCGCACCCGCGCCTGTATATTTTGCAGCGCCAGATCATCGGTATCCCACGACAGTTTTCGCCCTAGCTGAGCCTCAATCAGCTCCCGGTAGGTTTCAACCAGGCCGTTGATGTTGATATTCATGAAGGTTGCCCCGATGTCATCAGCCAGTTCTTTGGCCGAGTTGAACGTATCGTCCGACGAGTTTTCGGTGCCCTGATACATAACCGTCAGCAGTTTACCCACCATCGCTTCCGGCGATTCGCACTTTTGAATGGCTTTGATGTAGCTGAGTTTTTTCTTAACGCCTTCCAGCCCAAGGTTCTGTTCTGCCATCCGAATCATCAGGAAAACCAGCGCAGCAATGGCCGACGAGTCAGCTCCTCCACTCAGCGACAGTACGTAGCCCTGCGAGCGACTCTTCCGTAGGTAATCGAACAGACCCAAGGCAACCGCTCGGGCAAACTCTTCTTCTTTGAGGTAACCACCCCGCTCCCAGGCTTCGAGTTCCGCTTTCTGGATAACGGGCGAAATGTCGGGCCAATCGAACCGGTCTGATACGCGTAGATTCGGGTAAGCAAGGGCGATATTCCCACGACTTTGTGTCTGATTCAGGCGCGTGAGTTCAACATCAACAACGGCCGGAACAATCAGAAAATCCTCGTAACTCAAGCGCGGCCCTGACACCAGTAATTCGCCATTGGACGCTACCATGGCATCGCCATCGTAAATCATCCGACCGGCTTCATTACCCAGCATGTTGCTGTACACGTAGCTAACGCCAAAGGCCCGCGAGGCATCGACCACGAACCGTTCGCGCACCTGCGATTTCAGGAACGCAAAGTGGCTGGCGGTCGGATTCAGGATAATATCGATCCCCCGCTCATACAACATTCGGCCCGGCCGGTTAGCCACCCAGGCATCTTCGCAAATCTCAAACCCAACCCGGATACCCGACAGGTCGAAGACCAGATCGCCGAATGGATAGGAGAAATCGCCGATTTTGATCTCATCCCGCACGTAGGGGTTCCAGGGCTGAAACCAGCGCGTTTCGTAATGAACACCGTTATTGGCCAGGTTCTGCTTCACCGCAAAGCCCAGAATTCGCTTGTTGGCGATCAGGCAGGCGGTGTCGTAGGTGCGGTTGTTATGGCGTAGCGGCAAGCCCACGGCTACGGCGATGTCATTGGTATACTGAACAATATCCAGCAGGGAGGCAATGGATTGATCGATGGTGTTCTGAGCAAAAAACGCATCCTCGCAACCGTAACCCGAAATACATAACTCGGTCAGACACAGCAAGCTGACGTTCTGTTTCTGGGCTTCCTCGATGGCATTGATAATATTTTGCTTGTTATGATCCCAGGCAAGTGGGATTTGATTCAGGACACCAGCGGCTACTTTAAGGAGTTTCATGTATGACAATGAGTGAAAGAGCGAACCGGAACGCCGGACCGGAGCGACTGAGCGAATTGCCCTAATGACAGTGGTTTTCTCAACGCTCAGTTTAGCATGAATTATGATTCTATTCAGATAACAAAGATGGGGCGAAAATAGATTTAGTTTGCCAGAAACTGGGTTAATGAAACTAAAGATGGCTTATTGGTACATCGGCCATAAGTTTTGCTATCTTTAAATAGATACTTGACTGTTGTGTTTCAAACTATTTTTATGCCCTCTATCGAATTTGATGTTCATGGAAATCTGCAACCTTACCGTCATTACGCTCACTATGGTAGAGTTTAAACAAGCGTTTGTGACAGCGTTTCCTGATTCGGAGAGAAGAAGTCTGTTGTTTAACTCATTTCTAATGCATGTAACCAATCTCAGAATAACCACAAATGAAGAGTTTTTTGTCTGGGTTGACGGTAGTTTATAACTCGAAAAACAAACCCATCCGATATTGATTTCATTATTTTTCTTGATGCTGATTGTTACACACGTCATGAAGAACAAGCTGCTTTTTTTCGGCAGCAGCGCTTTCTGCCCAATAAACTTATAAATGGTTATTTTGTGCAGGTTTATCCAGAAGATCATCGACAGCGTAATTGGTACGAATCTGATCGACTGCGTTGGCTACAGGATTTTGGCACTAGTTTGGCAGGACGAAAAAAAGGAATAGTTCAACTTAATTTTTAAACTCATGAATGAATTAGAGCAAATTCTGGAGGATACTGAACTAAGGGCTGGAGCTATAGCACGACTGTTGACATTGATTGAACGAGACAGCGACATTATTAATCGTCACCGCTCAATTGGCGATTCTGGGTCTTATGTGCAACAATATATTGATTTGCGTGAAGCTAATTTGGCGACTTTATCCCACCTTCTTGAAGCCAAAGGCAAAATCCGGGCGGAGTTACACTTTACCGAACAAGCCGCTTAATACCAGATTGATAACGGTAGAATTTTCTATCTTTGGGTATGCTTAATTATCAGGAGTATATTAGTTTGAATCCCGAAATTCGTTTCGGCAAACCCTGTATCAAAGGTACTCGTATCACTGTGCAGGATATCCTAGGCTGGCTAGCGTCGGGCATGACGAATGACGAGATTCTGGACGACTTCCCAGAATTAACACTCGATCACATTCGGGCAGCACTAGCCTTTGCCGCTGATAGCGAGCGCCGTACCCGTTTGATAGCTGCCTAATACAAATCCTGCTTGACGCTAACCTGTCTTATCGATTAGTAAAGAAATTAGCGGGTATATTCCCCGATTGTTTACACGTTACCCGAATAGGTCTGCCAATCCCTGCTGAAGATATAGCAATCTGGCAATGGGCACGGATCAACAACCGAACCATCGTCACGAATGATGACAACTACTACAATCTGGCCAATACGTATGGCTTTCCTCCGAAAGTTATTTTATTACGAATGGGCAATCAGTCGTCAGCCAGTGTCCTGGACACCCTGCAAAAGCATGTTGATGATCTTCAAAAATTGAACGAGTCCGACGAATATGGTCTAGTGGAGTTATTTTAACAGTAATGTCCTTTCTTTATACCGCTCGACCCATTTTACAGATCGATGACAGTCTGAAAGAGCATCCAGATCTCCATCCTTATTCTCAGAAAAAATCGAGAAAGCAACGCAGGTTATGTCAAAAGTTCGAGCTAGGCAAGATAACTAGTTGATTACAAATTACTTAGTCTCCTAAAAATCCCCATAATTCACCTGCACACAAGTTAAACCCAACTGACGTCGCCACATATCCACTACTTGCTGGCGGTCATCTACCACAAGTTCGACGTAGTAACGGCTCAAGATGTGCTGTTCAAACAGTTCATATTTGACGACGGAGTCTTTGCTATTGTTGCCCTGGGGGCGCATAAATAACTCGTAGTCAGGAAACTGCCAGCCAAAATATTGATTAATCCACGCCATTGTTTCAGTGCGACAAACAGC
This sequence comes from Spirosoma migulaei, assembly GCF_054776855.1. NCBI lineage: Bacteria > Pseudomonadati > Bacteroidota > Cytophagia > Cytophagales > Cytophagaceae > Spirosoma > Spirosoma migulaei. The sequence continues at coordinate 410,110 of NZ_BAAHBG010000022.1, forward strand.
ATCCCGGCCCGAAAAGAATACAATCGTATACCCCGATGCCCGCAAGGCTTTCACTAAGTTTATAATCGGCCATTTGGGTAGATCCTCCCCTACGCGATGCCAGTCAAAGGGATAGCGACCGCTGTGGATTCGGTCTCTCATGGTAGCTACTGTGCCATCAATATCCACCAATACGCAACGGGGTAAAGACTCGTCCTGAAGCCGTTGAAAAACAGGATCTCGCGTCAGAACTTCGGTCTGGAATTTGAAATTTCGTTTCAGGGCTACAAGTCGTTCTGCCTGTTTGCGAATGACAGCCTCTCCTACTACGCCAAATCGGTTCTGGTCGCGCTGGATGCATTCGTCTATAGACGTTTCCATTAGTCGGTACTGGATTTCAACTTCATCGAAATGGCTGGCGAGCAATTTTCGGAATTGATTGATGTAACTCAGTTTCAGGTTTGTATTGTCGATCAATATATGCCAGCCCCGTGCCAAACCGTCCAGGATCGCCGTTTTCTGTAGCTCATTAACGAGGTTTTCAATCCGGTCTTTTTCGCGCTCAGGCCAGGTTTGCCAGTATTCGTCGAGTGCAACAGACAATAGACTTCGGCGAAGGTCATCCCTGTTTACGCGTAACCAGTTCGGGTTTTCGGTGCAGAATTGGCGGGCAAAGGTTGTTTTGCCGCTTCCACTCAGACCAACCAAGATGAGAACTTTTTTCATGTGTTATTCCTTTTCAGCCATTTACAAACGTATTCATAAACTGAGACTCGCCTATAAACAAGCATCATCTACCCTGAAAAACGGGTTACCATACCGTTCTCAGAGTAGATGATGCAATTTGTACTTTTTCCGGTTAGCCTGCTTCTTATTCTTTAACACAGAAGACTGTTGAATATATTCGACTCAACAGCCTTCTGTTCAATTGGTATGATGCAAACAATTTTTTAACCACAGAGGCACAGAGAGCACAGAGTTTTTATCGTCTTATTAAAACGTTGTGCTCTCTGTGCCTCTGTGGTTATTAATTTTAGTTGACTACGTAAGCATCCACTTATCGTTTTACCTGCGCCGTTACGGTAGCTGGCGTCGCTTCCAGCACGCGAACGGGTCCTAGCAGACCCGATGGCAGTAAAGACGAGTCTGCCCTATAGAACGGCATAGTGGTGAACGTAATTTTATTGATTACACCGGGCTGGGCATCCCCAATCAGGCGATTGACCCACAGGTTCGTGACCTTCACCTGAACCGTGTTGTTGCCTGCTTTCAAAGCCTCCGTGATGTCGATACGGAAGGGCTTCTTCCAGACAGTACCCACTTTTTTACCATTGATGATCACCTCAGCGATATTCTTCACCTCGCCCAGATCAAGAATGTAGGACGCATTTTTAGTCACCTTAGGGACCTCAAACGTGTTGTCGTAAGCGGCTGTACCGGAGAAGTATTTAATACCTGGGTCGGCATTGTCGGTCAATGACCCAAGTGTGTTCAACGTGGTCTGTTGAGGGGCACCTCGTCCCTCCTGAAAATTAACCTTCCAGGCACCAGCTACACTGGCTACAGGTGATTCTGTAACGACAAGTTTGGTGTACGAAGCGACCGTTGCCTTGTTACGGAAGACGATAAAGTAAGCCCCCCACGACTCAAACTTGAGCGGTATAGTCGTTCGTCTGTCTTTGATCTGATACGATACCGTTTCCGTTTTGCCCGTTTCAGGGTTCCATAACTCCGGCACTTTACCTGTTACCCGGAAGCTAATCGTAGCTTCATTTGGGTTTTCGCTGCGGTTGTCAAGCCAGTAAAGATCCGACGGTCCGCCGTCGCGGTCGGTGGTTTGGCGGTGTACGTACAGTATCTTTGCTTTCGCGCCGGATATGTCTACATCTTTCGGGATACTCATGCCCTGTAATACAGTCTCCACGGGCTTGGTCGATACGTTCGGGTTGCTCCAGATCTGGTTCACCAGCGACGTAAACTCCGATGCATTGTCGGTCAGGCTGGGCGAGCGTTCGGGTTTAACACCAGCCACTTTCATACCAGACTTAACCAGCTCGGCCAGTTTTTTCAGAACAGGCAGGGTCATTGTTCTCGCCGATGAATCCAGCACGAACAAACGGTATTGCTGCCCACTTGGCGTTATAATCTTTCCTCCTTCTATGCGCAGGGCACTCTTTACAACGGTGGAATTGGCAAAGTCAAACTCATAACCAGCCGGGATGGCAGGTAATTTTTGGGCAAACGCCTGTGTAATGTTGTTGTTCTCGCCATAGTAATACAGTACATCGACAACGGGTTTGCCCTGTTGTAGTAAAAAGCAGCTTCGGCCCAGGTAGCCCGTCCAGGCGCTGGCCTGTTCAGCCCAGGTTTCCTGCCGGGTAAAGTACTGACCAAAGGGCCCGAGCGAAAAGCCGGGCTTCTTATCGTCCAGCGGCTGGTGTACCGACGTATGTACCACAAAACGATTCAGACCCGACGCCATTTCCAGATCGGCGGTGCGTTTTAGTTTCTCGGGATGCCAGCTAAACGCATTTTGAATGGATGTCATCGACTCAGCCGCTACCAGGTTCTGCCCATAGATGTGCGCCACCGAAGCGGCTTCCCGAATGTCGGCTTCGCTGCGAACTTCCTCGTTGGCACCACCAGCCAGGCTACCCGGCGTCCACATGGCCGACATGGGAATATCGGCCTTGCGCTTCACGTCCATGCCGTCGGCTAAATAAATTCGGCCGTTTTCATGCGACTCGGTGTAGCGTTTCATACCCCGTGCGTACAGTGCATCGCCGATTACTTCATAATGATTTTCGACGATCAGTTCGCCAATGGTCTTGCGAAAATCCCATAGAAATTTCTCACTGTCTTCAGCGCTCTTCACAACACGGCCCGTCAGCACTGGAAGCCAGGGCTTGATGTCATAACCGCGTCGTTTCTGGAACTCGTCGGGCATGGCCTTGGTCCAGGTCATATGACCCGCTTCGTAGCTATCCAGAACCATATATTGAAGCCCCTTGGCACCCATTTGGCCTCCGGTGGCATCTTTGTACATGTCCAGATAGGTGTCGATGTATTTTCTGACAGCCACTTTATCGAGCTTATCAACTTCCAGCCCTGTAGCTTCGGGCGAAGCAGGGTGGTTTTTCCGACCCGTAATCGAATAGCCTAGTCGCATCACAATCCAGTTACCGGCGGGGGCGGTCCAGTTCAACGTACCGTCAGCGCCCATTTTCGACGTCAAATCCACTACATCCTGCGTAGGAATGGCATCCGCTCCGGGTTTTACCAGTGAGTGAGTACTTTCTTTCCAGGGGCTGAAGCCCGCTTTTTGCTCGAATAAATCTATGCGGTCGGTATTGTGCAATACTAGTTCAGCTACGGGTACGCCCTGCGGTTTGCCGGGTTCAGCACTACCGCCCATCATGGCCGCAAACCCATTCCCTTCGGGCTTCTCGGTTTTAAATGTAAACCGGAAGTATTTGGCCGTGGTAGGCAGGATTCCCATGGTGCTTTGAGGAATTGTACTGCCCCGGATAATGACAACATCCCGAAAGTTGACTCCATCATCGCTCACCTTCAGCATCCGGTTGTCGGGCATGCCTCTGAATTCAGCCAGTTCACCGGCTGCAGCAGAGCCTACAATAGTAAACGCCTTAATCGTTTGTGGGCTCTCAAATTCGTATTGCAGCCACATATCCTGCCCAACTTCCATGGGTGGAAGTAATTTAGCCGTAGCCAGGTCACCGTCGGTCAATTCGGCCAGGCTGAACGCACCGCCACTCGATGTAATTTTCGGATTCAGTGACGCCACAGGTTTCTCAGAGGCTGGCAAGCGATAAGCAATTACGGCGGCATCAGCATAGTATTCTGACAACTTACCTGCTGATTGGCTGAGCATATCGGGAGCTAGCGCCACATTCTGGAATTTGCCTGTTGTGGTTGGCGGCTGGGGCAGTTTACCCGAGAAGGCCTGACCACCTGTTATCCGTGTTTCAGACCAGACGTACTTTTTCATGGCATCGCTGGCGGGCACCCAGGGACCACCCGTTACGCTCCAGCCCGGCGAACCGGCAATGGCCATTTCAAGGCCAAGCTTTTCAGCCAGATCAGTGGTGTGTTTAAAGGCATCTTTCCAGTCGGGGGTCATGAACACCAGCTTTTTGGGCGTCACGGCTGGCGTAAACAGGCTGGCGTCGAAGTTTTGAAACCCGCCAATGCCAACGCGGTTCATCCATTCAAGGTCTTTGGTAATACCCTCTTTAGTGATGTTGCCGTTCATCCAGTGCCACCACACGCGGGGCTTGGCCGAATTAGGGGGGACCTGAAAGCCCTTTTGAAGGGGCGAAGGCTGCGCAAACGCTAACGCCGGTAGCAGCCAGGCCAGAAAGGTGATCTTCTTCATGATGAAAGTAGTCGTAGGTGTTTAGGATTGACTCGTTTAGCTCCCAAAGAAGCCCATACTAGCTCATTATTACTTGTTCTCTTTACCGCAGAAATTACCTAAACGCTAAGCGTTATTGGTGTGGCCTTTGTATCAGTATGCCAGCCGAATTTGAACCCCGTACCATTCCTCGTTTAATGAATTGACTCATACCTAAAAATCCGACAAACCATTCTGAATTGGCTCGTCGGATTCGTGATTGATGGCGGATTCTCAATGTGCTTCCCGTTCGTTAGCAATACGATTACGATTCCTGAACCACAAAGCTTTCATTGGGATTAGCCTGCACCACAAATGTCTTTATGACCGTTTCCTGGTCTGTTGTCAGCGTCAGTCGGTAAGTGCCCGTGCCTAAGCCCGACACATCGAATTGCTGGCTCAACCCTTTTTGAAGCGCTACCGTTGTAGTATAGACGGCCTGGCCATTGGCATCCAGAATAGCCAGTTGGCCTTTGGTTGGATTAGCTGGTACGTAGAGCCTGATTTTATGATCGGCCGTCATCACTACCCGTGTGCCGGAAGCAGAGGTTTGTGGAGTTGATACATTGGCGAACGACGCGGTACTGGCTACCAGACCCAACATCAGAATAAGTACTTTTTTCATGGCTTTTTTAGTAAGTAGTGGTTTGTTCCTTTTTTGATGAAACAAAGTTGCCATGAATGCTACTTCTCTGAAAATCAAAGGTGATGAGTACGCGAATTAGATCGCTGAATGTGGATTTTTCCGTGATGAGTGACTAACCCCTACAGTAAAATCCGGAACTAACGTAGGGGCGGTCAAAACAACCGCCCCCTACGTGTCTGACAAACTACACAGCCGTCTGTCAATAAATTACTTGACCCGCAGAGCGGTAGACTCAAACATATTCATCAGCGAGCCTTTCAAATGGTCATCATCCACTTTGGTCAGTTCAACCGGAATTTCTCCAGCCTGCGCCGTGTCGAAATAGATGGTCAGTTTAGTGCCCTCTTCCACAATTTTAGTGATTGGCGTAACGGGTCTTGTCCCCGATGGATCTTTCAGTTCACCCGTCAGTTTACCGTCTTTCCGGATCAGTTCAGTCACCATTTTGGCGTCACCTTCGGGTGTACCCATAATGGTGATTTCCCATTTGCCAGCAAAAAAGTCAGTTGGTGGCGTTGCCTGAGAAAACCCTTTGACACAAACACCCAGAAGAAAAATGAACAGAAACAGACTTACTTTTTTCATTGTTAGAATTGGTTTAAACGTGAAATTTTTAGTTGTAACGCGGATTACTTACTCCCTTTAAAGGTCATCCCCTGCGCGTTGAGCGTGATTGACGTGACCTTTTTGTCGGTATCCCGGCCGAAGGTGAGCACAGTATTACTGCCTCCTTTAAACTCATCGGCTTCCGTGCCGGGTGTGAGTTCTCCTTCGTTAGTACCTGCCTTTATAAATAGTTTACCGTCTTTAGCCATAATGTCAATGTACTCAAACGGAAGACCAGTCATCTTATACTTGCCCGCATAGTCATTCAGATCCTGCGCCGATGGGCTTCCTGAAGTAGCCTGAGCCGGGGCTGGATTAAGACTTGCACTCGCTGACTGACTCGTCTGAAATTCCAGATCCATCAGGACGAACAAGGCCTGACCAGCGGGAGCTTTATCATTTTTAAAGACCAGATACACGTCATGCACACCCGTTGCGCCCGATAGTTTAGCCACTACTGGCGGTGGCATATTGGTTAAACTGGCACCATCGGCAGGCCCAATAAAGTCGGTTTGGCCAATTAGTTTGCCCGTTGGTTCATCCAGTCGGACTTCGATTATTCCACCGGCTGCATTTAACTGGGATTTTGGGGCCGAAGCGGTAAACTTAAGCTGCTCAATGCCTGTCAGGTCTATGTTGCTGAACCCAATATTACCCCCTTTCACCGAGGCAATAATAATGGTACCGTACTTCATCACACCATCCGTCTTCTCCGCTTTTGCGGCTGGCATCTTGGCACTCCGTAGTAACAGTGTTTTTTCGGCTGTAATTGGCGGAATACCCTGGTTACCCTTATCGGTATACGCGGCCCGAACCAGATATCGGCCTTCACCTTTGTCGCCCTTGGGCAGGTTCATAGTATAGCTGCCCTTAACCGGTAGCGATGGCGCTGCCTGTTTCTTTTCGGCCAGACTCAGAATATAGCCAACCATTTCCTGCGCATCGGTCGATGATAACTGAGGGTGGGCGCTCATGGCCACTTCACCCCAGGCACCGCTTCCGCCCGAAATAACCTTTTTCGCTAAGCGTTCGGCTGCACCGGCATCGCCTTTGTATTTAAGAGCCACCTGCTGATAAGCAGGCCCTACCGATTTTTTCTCGATGCTATGGCAGGCTTTGCAGTCATTGGCCTCAATCAGCGTAAGTCCTTTGCCTACCTGAGCGGTCGCATCGGCGCTACGGTGCCCCTGAGCAATAGCCGCCAGATCGTAGCCTTCAGCCAGATAATCGATATTGACAGCCACTTCGTTCGGTTTAATCTTTCCATTGGTCAGGCTACCATCTTCCTTATCCTGAACCTTCACGTCATAGGCAAACGGCTGACCGGGAAAGAAAAAGGTCTGGTTACTGTTTTTGGTTTCGAACGTCAATACGGGCTCCTCATTCCCAGCCATAATCTCGATCGTCCGATTGCTGCTGCCTCCTTTACCATCGGTTACGGTCAGCGTGGCTTTGTAAATTCCAGGCTTATCGAAGGAAACGGTCGGGTTCGCTTCTTTGAAGGTTCGGGTAGCACCTCCGGCTTTAGGGTTAATCGTCCAAACATACGTCAGGGCATCATTGTCAAAATCCTTCGTACCAGCCGACGAAAGTTGAGCTTTAAAAGGAATTGATCCGCCTTTTTTGGAGGTGGCTACCTGAACCTGAGGCTTGCGGTTGCCACCGTTGTACTCAATACGTACCAGTCGGGCATCGTCATTTTGGGTGAACCAGCCACTGCCATATTCCAGCATATACAAATCACCTTCCGGGCCAAACTCCATGTCCATGGGGTTCGAGAATTTATAGCTGGGCATCACCCGCTCCATGGAGGCATAATTGCCATTCGCGTCCATTGTAACAGCCATCAGCCAGCCCCGCATCCATTCATAGATGAGAAGTTTACCATCGTAATAATCCGGGAAAGGGCGCTTGGCCTGCGCAAACTGATCCTTATAATACACGGGCCCAGCCATAGCCGAGCGACCACCCGAACCCACCAGCGGAAACTCCTTCGATTCGGCGTATGGATACCAGATAAAGGCTTTCTGAGCGGGCGGCAACTGGTTTAGTCCTGTGTTATTGACTGATTTGTTGACCGGTTGTGCCGGATCGTATAACGGCCCCGACTGACCGGTGGCAAAGTCATACTGATGATACGCTTTGTTATCGCCCACGAAATAAGGCCAGCCATAATTACCCGCTTTCCTGGCCTGTCCTACTTCATCCTGTCCGGCGGGTCCGCGTTCATCCTTCGCAGAGGCCGCGTCGGGACCAATGTCTCCCCAGTACATATAACCAGTTTTTGGATCTACCGAAATCCGGAACGGATTCCGGTGGCCCATCGTGTAAATTTCAGGACGGGTTTTGGCAGTTCCTTTAGGAAACAGATTCCCTTCTGGGATTGTATAAGAACCATCAGCTTCAGGGTGAATACGCAGGACTTTACCACGCAGGTCATTGGTGTTGGCCGAGGTCATCTGGGCATCGAAGGGTTCCCGGCCCGGGCGCTCATCGGACGGGCTGAACCCATTGGATTCCTGCGGGTTTATATTATCACCGGTCGAGATGTATAAATTTCCGTGATTATCGAAGGTCATCGAGCCCCCGGCATGGCCACTGATTTCGCGTTGGGTAGCTACATCCAGGATGGCTTTTTTGGAACTCATTACCAGTTCATCGCCGATAAATTCGTAACGAACCACACTATTCTTTGCCTCTTTACCTTCGGGCGAGTAATACAGATAAATCCAGTGATTTTGGGTAAAATGCGGGTCTTTGGCTATTCCCAGCAGACCACCTTCGTCCTCTCCTACTTCCCCTTTCTTGTTGGTAACTTTGGTATTCACCGGAATGTGGTTAATAACTTTCAGCTTACCGGTTGATGGGTTGAAGAGTTTAACATTGCCCTTCCGTTCAACCACCAGCACGCGGCTATCCGGCAGTACGGCCAGTTCCATGGGCTCGTCGAGTTTTTCGGCCAGCACAACTTTTGAGAACCGGTTTTCTTCGGGTAGTCGTTTCGTTTTTGCCTTTGTGTAATCTAGTGGCTTAGGTGAATCGCCCCCCATTACGTAGTGTAACCCGGCTCCCAGGTGCCGCAAAAACAGCGGTTCCGAGAAGGTTGCATCCGTGTGCCCGCCTGCGGTGTAGAATGAACGACCTCCCTCAAACTCCTGGTACCAGGCCATGGGGTGATTGTCGCCGTTGGTGCCGCCCTGATAGGTTTTTTCGTCGATGGTCAGGAGAACATGCAAGGCAGGGCTGATGTTTTTGAAGGAATAGAATTCATCTTCACGCTCCCAGCGTTCCGGCAAAAAACTCGTTGCCGGGTTGTTTTTATCAGCCACCACAAAGGTTCCTTTCTGTACATTGTTGGGCATGGGATGGTTGGAAAACCAGGCACCCGCCAGTTTATTATACCAGGGCCAGTCGTATTCGGTATCCGTAGCGGCATGAATGCCTACATAGCCTCCGCCAGCCTGAATGTAGCGTTCAAAGGCATTTTGCTGTGCGGCATTGAGTACGTCGCCGGTGGTACTCAAAAACACGACCGCCCGGTAACGTTTCAGGTTTTCCTCGGTAAAGCGAGCGGCATTCTCCGTGGTATCAACGGAGAACCCCTTCTCTCTACCCAGTTGAAAGAGGGCCTTTTGACCAGCCCCGATAGAGGCATGCCGAAAGGCGGCTGTTTTGCTAAACACCAGTATGCGGGGTGGCTCATTGGCACCCACGTAGGACCAAAGTCCAATGGACGCCAAGCCAACTAAGGCCGTTCCGACCAACCAGCGCAGGGAATTAGGGATAAACTGTACCATCAAAATAGGCTAGACTATTTAGCGAAAAAATTGAATTAAAATCAATAACGTAAATTTTACGGAATAAAGATAAGGCACTTTTATCTAATTCGTAAGACGTACGGAATAGTTTTTTTTATATTTGATCTATGAACTCAGAAGAAGACGTACTCGACTTTATAAAGAACGGCCATCAGCAGTACCTGCCTCACCTCAGCATCGACCCGGTCATTTTTGGCTACCACGATCAGCAGCTAAAGATTTTACTCCTCAAGTGGAAAGGGCAGAATGGTTGGGGATTGCCGGGTGGTTTTATTAAGCGAAGAGAACCCCTAAGCGAGGCCGCCCATCGTATCTTACAAGAGCGAACGGGTTTGGAAGACCTATTTCTTCAGCAGTTTCACATTTTTGGCGATTCACCCTATCGGCTTCAGGAGCGAAGTGTCGGGGAGTTTAAAGAAAAATACGGCCTCGACGTTGATGATGATAACTGGCTGTTTGAACGGACCTTATCCATTGGCTATTTTGCTCTGGTGGATTATTCGAAGGTGAATGTCAGAACGGACTTTTTCACCGAAGATTACGAATGGTGGGATGTGAACGCCATTCCCAGGCTACTATTCGATCATAACGAGGCCGTAGAAAAAGCCCTGGTAACCCTCCGGCTTCAGATCTATCATCAGCCGATCGGGTATAATCTGTTACCCGAAAAATTCACGTTACCGGAAATCCACTCGCTATACGAAACGATTTTAGGCAAAGAGCTCGATCAGCGTAATTTTTCTAAAAAACTCGTAGCGCTTGGCATGATCAAAAAACTAAACGAACAGCGGTCAATTGGCCCCCATAGGTCTCCTTATCTATATCAGTTTGAGAAGGAAGCCTATGAGGATGCGTTGAAGCAGGGAATCGTGCATACGTATTAAGTTTGTTGTCATTTACTAGTCGCTTGTCATTCATTGATGAACTAGTACAACCAATGACTACGAATGACAAGCAATGACCAATAATAACAATAAACTTAGTCCTGCACCACAAAACTCTCATTGGGATTGGCCTGCACCACAAATGTTTTAACGACCGTTTCGTTGTCTGTTGTTAGTGTCAGCCGAAAGGTACCAGTGCCCAGGCTTGATACATCGAATTGCTCACTGAGTCCTTTTGCTAAGGCTACATGCTGGGTGTAAACGGCCTGGCCACTGGCATCCAGAATAGCCACCTGGCCTTTGGCTTGAAGCGGTTGAACGTAGAGCTTGATTTTACGCTCGGGAGTCATTACGACGCGGGTCTGAGCAGCTGCCGTTTGAGGAGTCGATACGGTAGCGAACGATGCGGTACTGGCTACCAGACCCAACATCAGAATAAGTACTTTTTTCATGGCTTTTTTAGTAAGTAGTGGTTTGTTCCTTTTTTGATGAAACAAAGTTGCCATGAAGAATACGGCTCTGAAAATCAAAGGCGATGAGCGTTTAAATCTGGTAGACGAATGTGGATTTTTCCGTGACGAATGCTTGGTCATCACCCATCGCTTTTGCCAGCTATCTTCCATCACCTACTGGAAAACTAGCTCTACTTACTTCCGTAATCCGTCCGATGATCGCACCAGACAGAGTGCTAATGGATGGTACCGGGAAAATCACGGCTGGGTTGTCCTGAATACTCAATCCAGACACCTGGTCCATCAATTCGTACATAGTCATTTGACTGGCTCATAGTGCCACTACCTGCGTAAGCGATGTAAGTATCGGCTAACTCGGCGGTATATTTAGTCAGAACTGGAGCGGCTGTAGCGGGGTCCAGATCGTTGACATATAACTTGATGGCATTGAGCACTAGCTTCTGTTTAGCAGCAGGTAAAGCACCCACTTTCAAACCCAGTTTTGTTGCAGGGTACTCATTGCCATATCCATTCTCGTATCAGTTGTGCATGCCTTTCGCCTATTATTTCCGGGCAAAGTTGCGAAAGCGACCACAGACTTATTGATGGGTACTTATTGTACTTCTGGCAACGCGTATAGCCAAGCATGCAGTAACGAGCTTTGATTTTCTTAATTTTGTGTTATGATTAATCAGGGACATATTCAAGCGCCAGATTTTAATACTGAACTAAAGCTAAAGGGATTTAAAGTCTATGAAGTAGACAACAAGGCGAGTGGGCATAACTACAGCCGTAAAGACTTTTACAAAATCAGCCTGACGTCTGGAAAGTACGTATTTCATTATGCTGACCGGAGCTTTGAGACAAATGAGCCCATCTTGTTTTTTGGCAATCCTCGCATCCCATACTCCTGTGAGATTATTACCCCAACCATTGATGGCTACGCCTGTCTGTTTACCGAGGACTTTTTAAAGCTGAGCGACCGCTCTGAAAGCCTCCTGCAATCGCCCCTATTTAAATTAGGGGGTACACCCATTTTAACGTTACATAAGGAGCAGAAAGATACCATCGCTATTATTTTCAACAAGATGGTAGCCGAGCAGGATTCCGACTATGTGTTTAAAGATGAGCTGATTCGCAACTACATCAACCTGATTATTCACGAAGCACTGAAATTGCAACCGTCAGAAAATCAGCCTGAACATAAAAATGCGGCTGTGCGAATCACCTCCGTATTTCTTGAGCTTTTAGAGCGACAGTTTCCGATCGAAAATATCGACCAGCCACTAGAGTTGAAAACAGCACAGGACTTTGCAAAACACTTATCTGTACACGTCAATCATTTGAATAGTTCGGTAAAGGAAGTTACCGGCAAACCAACTACTGCTCACATTGCCGAACGAATTATCAATGAGGCTAAAGCACTCCTACAGCACACAAATTGGAACATTGCTGACATCGCGTATGCCCTTGGCTTTGACTATCCTACCTACTTCAATAACTTTTTCAAAAAGAAGACAGGACAGAATCCCAAATCGATAAGGAATATCCCCCTTTGAAATTCTTACGTTTCTCTTTGTTTTTCATTAAAACCAGAAATGCGTACATCAGAACTTTGTAGCGTCATTTAACAACGAAGAAGAAAAGAGATATGAGTAACACTAAAGTTTGGTTCATCACCGGGGCGGGTCGTGGTATGGGTCTTGATATCGCTAAGGCGGCTCTGGCTAGTGGCCATCAAGTGGTCGCTACAGGCCGTAATACCGATAAAGTGGCCCAGGCCATCGGAGAAGAATCGTTGGACCTACTAATCGTGAAGCTGGACGTTACCAACCCTGCCGACGCTGAGGCCGCCGTGAAAGCTGCGGTCGGGCGGTTTGGAAAAATAGATGTGCTGGTCAATAATGCAGCCAGCTTTTATGCCGGTTACTTCGAGGAACTGACGCCAGAGCAAATCGAACGGCAATTAGCAACGAGTCTATTTGGTCCCATGAATGTCACGCGCGCCGTTCTGCCAATCATGCGCAAACAACATTCGGGGCAGATTATTTCGATCTCATCGAGTGCGGGTCTTGCAGGGTTTGAATTCTGTACCGCCTATGCCGCGTCGAAATTCGGCCTTGAGGGATGGATGGAGTCATTACAGGCGGAGGTCGAACTCTTTGGTATCGATACTATCCTTGTTAATCCGGGCTTTTTTCGGACTGAGCTTCTCACCGAAGAGTCAACGAATTATGCCGAGCCTTCCATAGAAGACTACAACGAGCGTAGAACACAGCAAATGCACTTCTGGAAAGGGGCGAATGGTCAGCAGTCTGGCGACCCGGCCAAGCTCGCTAAAGCACTGCTGATGATATCGGATCAGGAAAAGCCACCACGACGTTTCATTGCCGGTGCCGATGCCATTGGAACCGCCGAGCAGGTGATTACCGTACTTCAGCAGCAAATCAACGCCTACCGTGAGCTATCGACTTCCCTCGCTTATGAAGGCGCGTAACCGACGGCATTCCATCAACCAATTGCTTCGTATAGCCATCTGAACGGATAAACAGGCTTATATTGCAGAGTCCAGACGGGCAGGGATTTAGTGTGGGCAGCGTTCTTCTCAATTAAACGACTGCCTGAATTCCAGGGGAGAAACGTTGGTTTTTGTTTTGAATAATTTGCTGAACGACTGCGAATGTTCAAAGCCCAGGGCATAGGCAATTTCATTGACGGTAAGATTGGTAGTGGACAATCGTTCTTTTGCTTTGTCAATCAATTTGGCGTGTATATGCTGCTGGGTACTTTGGCCCGTCAGCATCTTTAACAAAGCGCTCAAATAATTAGGGGATACGTTTAAGGCATCGGCAATGTACTGAACCGTGGGCAAGCCTTTTTGGGCTACTGTATCGCTGTTGAAATAGTCCGTAAGGATATCTTCCAACCGATTGAGGAGTTTGTGGTTGGTAATTTTTCGGGTGATGAACTGACGATGGTAAAACCGGTCAGCGTACGTCAGCAATAACTCAAGCTGAGCAATCAGGACGTCCTGACTGAATGTATCGATGTTCGAGCAGTATTCCTGGTTCAGATTCTGTATAATACCCGTAACAATCGTTTCCTCTTTCTCTGAAAGATGCAGTGCCTCGTGGACCGAATAGCTGAAGTATTCATATTGCTTTATCCTTTTGGCTAAGGGCGTATTCCATAAAAAATCGGGATGGATAAGTAGCAGCCATCCCGTATGTGTTAAGTCATTATCTGCCTCAATGGTAAAAACCTGACCAGGTGCAATAAAGATCAGCAGGCCTTCGTCAAAGTCGTATTCCTGCTGCCCATACTTCATCTTGCCATTGAAGTTTCGTTTGAGTGCGATGGTATAGAAATCCTGAATGATACTGGTCGACTGATCGCAGGATAGCCGCTTGATCGCTTCAAAATTCACGACACTGATTAACGGATGCTCTGGTTTTGGTAAACTCCTGAGTTGATGGTAATCAGTGATCGTTTTAATACGAAGTGGCTGTAAATTTTTCATTGGCTTACGAATAAAGACCGTTTGTTGGGGTGTTACCTGGCAATTTCACGAAAGAGGATAGAGCATTTTTAACCCTTCTTTGAGCGACGCAGGCTTTCGCCCGAGCAGATTTTCCAGGTCAGGGCTCACCTCATCTTCCTGCCCATTTTTAATATCAGTAATAAACCCGATTACACGCTGAATAATTTGATCAGGTACACCGCGTCCTTTCAGCTGTGTTTCAAAGGCTGATTGCTCAGCCGGTGTGTAGGTTACGTTTTTGCCGGATAAATCGGTTAATGCAGCCGCAACATCGGCAAAGGAATAAGCCTCACTTCCGGTGAGTTTGTAAACGCTACTGTCGCTGCTGTTGGCTGCTAATACATTCGCCATAGCTTCCCCCATTTCGTTTCTAAGGGCAAAGGGGACTCTTCCCTGACCAGCTGGCAGATAAATTCCGGTATCGAAAACGGTAGGCCCTACAAACTGCGGAATGGCATCCATATACAGCACATTACGAAACAGAGCATAGGTCAATCCACTCGCTATAATGTAGTCTTCCGTCTGGAAATGGCCTTCCATCAACTGGTTGGCCATTGTACGTCTATCCTTCAACGTGCGACTGGTATAGGCAATAAACGAAACACCCGCTTTTTGGGCCGCATCTATGACATTTTTATGTTGCTGAAGGCGTTTCTTTTCATCCGTCCCCGCAATCAGCAAAACCTTTTCTACGCCCTGCATAGCCTTATCGAGGGAAGCTGTATCATCGTATGTACCGACCCGGAGAGCAACTCCGCTTTCGATTAAGGCAGTGGCTTTGCTCTCATCACGGACAAAAGCCGCAACCTGGGAAGAGGGTCTATTTTTCAAAAGGGAATTTAGTGTGGCCAGGCCGAGATGGCCGGTTGCACCGGTTACAAGAATCATGTTTGTTCGTTTGGGAATGAAAGAGTGTGAATAACGGCTATTCATCTGACGTAGCCTGCGTTTGGCCAGAGGCAATCAGCTTTTATAAACAGCCGCAAACTCACGGGCAAAATCTACCAGTTTTACACTACCCAGCGTTGTTGGCGGATGCAGGTAATAATCCTTTGACAAGGCCCCGCTGCGAACACTGGCAAACATATCCACGAAATCAGCGGCCAATTGCGGGGGTACACCATTCGTTTCCAGCCCGCTTTGCATCTGTTCGTCCGTAATAATAGTCCATGTCAAATCCGGCTTACCAATGGCAGTTCCCAGAATACGGGCAACATCGGTACCCGTACGTTCATCACTGGCTATGTAGCGTATGCTGTGATTGCTCGCCATTGTTTCGATCTCTTCCGCAGCAACAGCCGCAATATCAGTTGGGGCAACCATGATCAGCTTATCCTTGCCACCATAGTTGGCCGCAATATGACCGGCTCCTTTTATCATGTTAACAAAGGCGTACAGATTGTAATAAAAGTACGTAGGGCGCAGATACGTAATAACCACCTCCGACAGCTCACCCAGTATCCCTTCTACGTCGTGCGCACCGAGGATAAGTCCAGTACCAGTAGCCAGATCCGCGCCGTAACTGCTTAGGTAAACCACACGCCGTACGCGTGCCTGCTCAATGGCTTGTGCATAGTTGCGACCTATTCGCCCGTAATAAGCCCGCACATCAGACTCGGCATAGTTGGGTGGCACCATGGCATACACGGCATCAGCTCCGGTAAAGGTAGACGTCAGAAAGTCAACGTCATCCAATGAGCCGATAGCGGCCGTAGCGCCGAGGGCTTCAATATTCTTTTGCTTTTCGGGTTTGCTGCTAACTACCGTAACAGCATGTCCCTTCTGCACTAACTCGATTGCCAGTGGCTGGCTGATATGTCCTAATGAACCTGTTACTACAATTTTCATAGTTCTGTTTTTTCCTACAAAGGTCCATAGCTACGACCAGCCAGATGTAATCGTATCTATCGTTGTTGTAGTCAAAACAAGGATTTGTTCCCAACCCGTGCGGAGTTATCATCCAGAAGCATCTCCAAAGTACGTCTGTTGGAAACCGATGAATCAGTCTCTCTAGGCCCAAAGCGCTTCTTTAGTATACTTGGCTCTGTAATCCAATGGCGATACGCCCGTTATCCGCTTAAAAACCTCCCGGAACGCTTTGTCATCCGAATAGCCCACGTCATTCATAACTTCGAAAATGGTTTTTCGGCCTTTTTCCAGGGTGCTTTTGGCTACTTCCACTTTTACACGCTGCAAATACTCTACTGGTGTATTGCCGGTGGCTTTGATAAACCGTCTGTCGAAATTTCGTCGGCTGATGGCCAGTTGCGAGGCCAGTTCTTCAAACGAAATCCGCTCGCTCAAATTTTCCTCAATATAGCTTTGTGCCTTGCACACCAGTTCATCCCCATGGGTCTTCTGAGCCTGAAAAATGAAAAAGGGAGACTGCGATGTTCGGTCCATATCAATCTGAAAGACCTTTGAGCAGAAAATAGCCGTCTGGCGGTCAAAGTATTTTTCAATCAGGAACAGCATCAGATGCAGGAATGAGTAAGCACCTCCATTGGTATAGATCCCAGGTCCAACGGTAATCAGTTTATTGATTTGAAGGTGAATACCGGGAAAAAGCCGTCTGAAATCAGCGGCCGCATTCCAATGTGTAGAACAGGTTTTGCCTTCCAGCAAGCCGGTAGCCGCTACCAAAAAAGCGCCGGTGCAAATACTCGCCAGTTCAGCACCCCGTTTATACTGCTCGTTAATCCAGGCAATAAGCTCGGCATTTTCGCTAAGTATCCGATCATAATCGCTGGAAAGCGAAGGAATAATCAACAGATCTGCTTTCCTGATGTCCCGAATAGGCACCGGATGAATCGAAAAGAGACCGCCCTCCAATTTTAACTCTTCCTCTAAACCGGCTATCTGAATAGAAAGCATGGGTTTGTTGCCGATCAGTTGCCAATACGCATTTGCCTGAGTCAGTATTTCCAACGAACCGGTTATGCTACTCAGGTTAACACTCTCTTTGGGAACAACTATTACTACCTGCTTCATGGCTGTTTTTTTAGGGTAAATGTACAGGGCAATTCTGACCAAATCAACCCGCCAGAATGTCTATTTAACACCCTGTCGATACCAAAACCAGACAGTAATTTTGGCCCGTCAACCCGGATGACCAGCTAGTGAGAGTAGACACCTGACGACGAAAACAACCTTGTAAACACAACACGACCATGAACGAACAGGATTACACAGCATCCTTAACCCTGAATGCAACACCACACGACGTATTCGAACACATTAACAACGTTACCGCCTGGTGGACGGACGATCTGGAAGGCCATTCGCATCAACTGAATGATGAATTCACCGTGCGTTTTGACGATATCCATGTATCTACTCAAAAAGTAGTGGAGCTTATTCCGGATCAGAAAGTGACATGGCTCGTCACGGACAGCAAGCTTACGTTCGTGGAACAACAACACGAATGGACGAACACGACAATTTCTTTCGAACTGTCTACCCTCGACAACAAAACCCATCTCCAGTTTACCCATTTCGGACTGGTTCCCAGTGTGCAATGTTATACTGGCTGCACCAAAGGTTGGGATTACTACGTCAAAGGAAGTCTGTTCAGCTTACTAACAGAAGGAAAAGGAACCCCTGGTTTATAACCCCCTATTGTTTATGGAAAATTTAACAGGAAAAAAAGTGGTGGTCATTGGCGGTAGCCGTGGCACGGGCCATGCCATCGTTGCGGCTCTTGTTCAGGAGTCCGCCGATGTGCTCGTAGTAGGAAGAAACCCGCAATCGCTCACCGACCTTGTGAGTACCTTTCCGACCGTGCGCACGCTTAACGCCGACACAACGGATAAGGCTACAATTGAGCTGGTATTTCAAGAGTCACCCGATGTGGTGGTATTGGCAGCAGGCGCAGTACCACCGACCCAGCCTGTGTATGAACTGGACTGGGACACCTTCAGCACGAATTGGACTACCGATGTAAAAGCGTCGTTTCTGATTACGCAATACGCACTAACGACTCCGGTCAAGCCAGAGACTATGATCCTGTTCATTTCCAGTGGAGCAGGCATTGGGGGCTCCCCCATTTCGGGCGGTTATGCGGGAGCCAAACGAATGCAGATGTTTTTGGCAAACTACGCCCAGCTAGCCTCAAATCGGCTTGCGCTTGGTCTTCGCTTCCTGACCCTCGTCCCCTGGCGCCTAATGAAAGGAACCGGCACCGGGGAACTTGTAATACCCAAATACGCGGACTTTCTGGGCATTTCTGAAGTCGAATTTGTTGCCAGCATGACGTTGGCCCAGACCAAAGAAGAGGTTGCGCAGGCCGTTGTGGCCTTGTCCAGGCAATGGCCTGAAGCAGCAGACGGGAACGTATTTATCGTGTCTGGAGATGGCGTAGCAACCGAATCGAGCCTACAGAAAGGAATGCCATTTTGGGTGAAACGCTGAACACGAATGAATCTATAAAACAAATGGCGACTTGAGGCTGGGACTCCAGGTATCCGCTTCACAGGCCCCGGTTATTTGGTGGTATACTAAGCCAGCCAGTCTGTTGCCGCTCTTGCAATGCGGTGGTCAACAGACTGGCTGGTTTCTTAACTAGTAGTCTGCGCTGCGTTTAGCACACAACTATTCTAGCGGCTACGTCAACGCTTTGCGGGCTTCCCGGTCGGGATCATTGACCAGCGCGGAGGTATCATCCAGAATCATGGTTTCGCCGTTTTGAACGGTATAGGGTTTCCAGTTGGGTAAACCGCCCCCGTTTGGGTTGCCGGTTTTCACAAAATTCAGGAAGGAACCTGCCATCTTTTCCGATAAGGCTCGGGGTCGTTTGCCGCCACCTGTGTGGGTCAGCATCAGATCGGTATTGTAGAACCAGAAGCAGATATCGTCGCAGTGGAACGCCCGCATCCGACCATCGAACAGCGGGGGTTGCCAGCCAAACCAGGCCACATAAACAGGTGCCTTTTGCCCCGACGCTTTCGCATCGGCGGTGGCAATGGCATTCTTTCGGTTAGACACAATTAAGGCCCAAATCTCGATGGGACGCGCCTTCGGGAAGTTCTTTGCGTAGGCATCCACGATGTCGCTGGTCTTGTCGCCAAAACGCGGCTTGATTTTCTCCTTCACGCCCTCCAGCGAAATGCTTTCCAGAGAGGCATCTGTCCGGTCGGGATTTTGCTCATGAAAGGTGGAGCAGATCATCAGCGGAATGTTGGCCGAGAAGTGATTCGGGTCCGTGAAAAACGTGCCCTGGCTCAGGTACGTTCCGTCGGCCACGGGCGAATAGCCTCCCCGCTGGATACCCATCTTTTTGGCGTCGTCGGCCATTTTCTCGACCGCTCTATTGGCGATGTCGATGTACTCCCGCCAGGGAATCTGCTGAAGCTTGTCGATTTCGCCGGGCTTGAGGCCAGCCTCTTCCATAACTTTCAGCCCTAATTTTTCGGCGTATTCCTTATTGGTGCCAGCCAGCGAACTACCGCTCAACGCAACAGCCTTATGAAACAGCCCTTTAGCAGAGGGCATATTCATCAGAGTAGTCACTTTGGCTCCTCCCCCCGACTGACCAATGATCGTTACATTGTTTGGATCGCCACCGAAATTGGCAATATTGTTTTTGACCCATTCGAGGGCTGCCACCATATCCAGATTGCCTACATTACCGGATGCTGCGTGGCCACCAGCCGCTTTCAGATCACTGTAGCCCAGGGAGCCGAGACGGTGGTTGATCGAACAGAAAACGACATTACCCAGTCGGGAGATATTCTCGCCGTGATAACCATCCTGTTCAATAGCATTCCCATTTACAAATCCGCCCCCGTGCAGCCAGACGATGACGGGCCGTTTCTGGGTATCCGGGGCTGGCGTCCAGACATTCAGTTTCAGGCAGTCTTCCGATACGTCGTCATAGTTCCAGTGGTCAACAAATGAGGCATAGACATTAGCGTACCGCTTTTCCATGATCTGGGGCGCGGAGTTCCCCCACCAAAGGGCCGGGCGAATATCGGTCCAGGCGGTTGGTTTTTGGGGAGGCATGAACCGGTTTTTCCCTGACGTATCTGCACCGTAAGGTATGCCCAGGAACTGGTGAATACCCCGAAGAATAAACCCTCTGACTTTCCCATATTCCGTATTGGCAATGGCGATCTTGTCTCCCACTAATAAAACCTGGTCGTCTCCTGCTGGCTTTGCCGTTTTAGGCGGTTTCAAACCAGCAGCGGTAGTTGGCTGAGCTACACCCAAACTGGCCACGCCAACTCCGAGTGATTGTAGAAAATTTCGTCTTGACGGTTTCATCTTCGACTATCTGTTAGAAGGTAAGGAAAATCTCACTGATGAGCTTACCGTAAAAGGGACATAATGGGGCATTTTTACTATTCCTGACCGAGAGATTTATTGCTGATTATCAGAAGAGATAACTACCACAGAGGCATCTGCCTTTTACTCACCTACATTAGGTGCTTCTAACCAGGCTAGTATTGACTAAGCCGTTTTTATCATAGCTCTTTAACAAAGCAAACGATACGATTTACCTCATCAAATCCGATACGCTTATGAAAGTCGATAGCACTTGAATTAGTTAATTCAGTATCCGAGGCAAGTTGCTTACACCCTTTTTGTCTACTCCAATTTTCGCCTGCGCTTACTAATTTTTTACCAATGCCAAGCTGTTGATACGTAGGTTTTACATATAGGGCTTCAATGTACGCAACTGGATAGTCGGTTGCGCCTTCAACATAGTCTGTGCGACTGGTTAGATGGATAAAGGCGATGTATGTTTCCTGCTCTTTAATGAGATAACAAATTTCAGTATCCGATATCAACATTCGTTCGTAGTTATCATATTCCTCCTCAAACACACAGTCAGTCCAAAGCTCTAGAACCAGTCTAACCAAGTCAGTTAGATTGGCTTTTGATAGTTGTTCAATTTCCATTTCAATGGTCTGATTAGGTCATTTTTCTCAGTGGGTGGTCCTTCCTGGAACGGCCTCACTATTCGTTTACCTGCAACTCTGCCACAACCGGCAGGTGGTCTGATGCGTATTGCTCGTCAATCACGTGAGTTGACAGGCTTTTAAACGTACCATCGGGTTTGAACATGATAAAATCAATCACACGATTTGGCTCTTTAACCGGAATGGTGGGCTTGCACTCCTGACAACTTCGGGTAAAATTCTGATCCAGCAGGCCAATAACTTTGCTATCAGGCTGGGCATTAAAATCACCCCCCAGAATCACGGGCAGACCGGACTCCTTAAACAGCTTTATGATCAACTCCGACTGCGTGAGTCGGTTGGGTTCTTTCAAATCGAGATGGGTGCTGGCAAAGATGATTTTTTTTCCGTTCGATACCTCTACGGTTATGGCGGCTATCGTTCTGGTTTCCCCACCAATGGCCGGGTCGATCGGCAGGATCAATCGTGTTGAGTCGAGAATGGGGAATCTGGACAGGACCGCCACGCCATAATCGCCCCCCTGGTGGTCGATGGCCTTCGAAAAAAAGTAATGCATTCCCGTTAATCGAGCGAGTTCTTTTGCCTGATGGAGTCCTTTCCCCGATCGCTCGGTATTTACATCAACTTCCTGTAGGGCCACGAAATCTGGTTTTTCCTTCGTGATCACGCGGGCAACGGCCTCCACATCAATTTTAGCTCCGGCCGATGGTGGATTACAATGATGAATGTTGTAGGTCATCACCCTGAGCTTTTTGAGCTTCTGTGCAGAAGGCCCTTCGCTGGCGTAGGTACCATTTGCAATGAGGATAAAGAGCAAACCAATAAGGGTTTTCATACAGATCGTGTTGTGAGTAAGTTGATTTCGTTCTTCTCGTTAAGTAATTGAGCAAAGGGTATTAAACACAGAGCCACGGAGAACGCAGAGATTTAAGGTATTGATTTTGGGGATTTCTCTGTGTTCTCCGTGGCTCTGTGTTTACTAAGTTTTGCATTTTTATTTATGCCCTCGCCTTTTTGGGAATTACATACTTGCCGACCACTTCCCCATCGTCGCGAATCATTTTCAGATTCAGTTCTTTGGCCGTAGCGTGTAGCTTGATCAACGTCCGGTTGCCTTCCAGCGGCCCACCCCCAATAACGATGGGGTAATTATGCATTGCATCAGGATCGTGCGTGCCATAGCGATGCGTATGCCCCGAAATCTGAAGATCGATTTTGGCTTTGTTCAACAACGGCCCGAACACTTCACGACCGTGCATCGGTCCATGCCAGTCGCCGGAATGGTAGGGCGAGATATGAATCAGAACAATTCGGAAGGGCGCTTTTTTAAACTCGGCGCTGTCAATTTCCTTTTCCAGCCACTTTTTCTGCGTTTCCCGGTACCGATCAAAGGCCGACAAGCCACCATATTCAACGCTATCATCGCCTTTATCCTCGCCCGAGTCCAGGATAACGAACCGGACTGGTCCACGGGTAAATGCATAATAGTACTTCTCGTCAGGATAAGCAAAGTAGGCGGGCAGATGTCGGGAAAAACTGCCCCGGCATTCATGATTCCCCTGCGTCAGAATGAAGGGAAGTTCGGCCGCAAAAATATCGACCGACGGTTTAATCAGGTGATCGATGACCTGACTTTCGTCGGTAACCCAATCGAAGCAGTCGCCGTTGAACACGACGAAATCATAGTCCCGTTTGTTGCCCGTATAGCCGTGTCGGTAAAGCAGTTGAGGGATGATCTGCGGCCGATCGTGAATATCGTTGAACACCACCATCCTGAATTCCTCTTCACTTTCGGCCGGTGTTTTAAAGCCGTACAGCGGGCTGCTAATGGTCTCCCCAAACTCAACCTTCGAGCCTTTGTAGCCCAGGATCTCGGTCGAAACGATCTTGTATTTGTGATCGGTACCCGGATTCAGGCCCGACAGCGTAATTTTATTAATGCGGTTATTGGCTTCGATCAACCCATTATTATAGCCAAATTCCCGCTTACTGGTATAGGTTCCGACCCCATATTCAACCCAACTGAAGCAGTTTTTGTGCGTAATCCACATGATTGTCACCTCATGCGTACCCATGTTCTGAAGATAAGGCCCCGCCACGAACTGATTTTTCTCTTCCACTGGTGCGGCAACTGCGTCATTCGCTAAACTTGGCGCAATAGGCATCAGGCTAAGCGTGCCAAGCTGCGCCATTTTTTCAAGAAACAATCGTCTATCCGAAAGCATGGTATATGAAGAGGTTAAGGGAGTTGGCAGTTAATAACTAAGGTAGATATGGGATGGGGTGAAATCAAAAATCGGTTGTCGTATCAGAGGCTTATGTTCCCCGTTCTCGCTTGGCTATGCCGAGTGAGGGGTATTAGTTCAAGGGCCTCTGGCCCGTTTTGGATATAATTCGCCGGCCAGAGGCCGTAAAAAAAATACCCCTCACTCGGCAAAGCCGAGCGAGAACAGGGAACATAAGCGTGAACGGGAACCTGGTTAACTATATCCAGTTTGCAGGTAAACCCACAAACTGGATACTTATAATTCTATACGAAAGTGGTTTTACTGAGCTGATTACTCCCAGTTTGGATTCTGCGTCAGTTTGGGGTTCAGTAAACGCTCCTGGGTGGGAATGGGATACAGGTAATCACGGGCTTCGTTGAATTTCTTGTTGATGTGTCCGTTCACGACGATATTGCCCCCTCTGTTGCCATTTTCCAGCAGTATTTCGCTACCCAATTTGAGAAACTGCGCACCCGCTACGGCTGGCTTCGTTCCCTCGTAGATAACCAGATCGACTTTCCCATTTTTGTCCAGATCGTAATTTCCGGGACCCGGAAAATACATACCCTTGAAGGTTTTGGTTAGCAGTTGGCCTTCCTTCCAGCGAATGATATCATCCCAGCGGAAGAAATTTTCCATGACCAGTTCAACGCGCCGTTCCCGCCGAATTTCCAGAATTACGCCTGTATTACTCCCGCTTAACTGGGTGTACTGTTGCGCCTGATACGGATCGGGGTTTGCGTTGGCAGTAGTCAGATTGATATTGGGCATGCCCACCCGGTCGCGGGTAAGTTTGGTGGATCGGTCCAGATCGGCCTGGGTTAAGGTGCCGCGTTCGGCTTTGGCCTCCGCGAAATTCAGGAGCACTTCGGCATACCGAAAAATGGGCATGTCGGTAATGTCCTTGCTGAAGGTATCCCACTTTGGAGCCGATACGAACTTGATCAGTTGATAGCCCGTCACCGTCGCACCAAACTCCGGAGTCAACTGGGCAGTTTCACCAATCCGGGTATAGCCTGGTGTTCGGATGGTTTGCGACAACCGGGGATCGCGGTTTTGTACTTCCTCATAAAACTGCATGGTTTCGTACCCCTTGATATCCGTGAACCGCGACCCATCGGCCATTAAGTAGCTGTTTACCAACTTCTTCTCCAGACCGGGCTTTCCGTACGATGCCGTCATGGTGTAGTAGTTCAGGTTATGATAAACCTGCAATTCATCGCTGAAATCCCGCGCCAGAATAACTTCATCGGGAATGGCATTGTCGGACGAGAACAGTTTGCCGTAGGCCGTAGCTGGCGTGGCTTTGTAGATCGTATACCCACTGTTCGTCATTAGATTCTCCGATGCGGCAATGCATTCATCCAGAAATTTATCGGCTCCCGGCAGATTGAATTCGGGATGGTACTTCCGAAAGGTTCCTTCGTATAAAGCCATTCTGGACTTCAGGGCAAGGGCGGTCCATTTGGTAATGGTGTTCACCTGTCGGGAGCCATCGAGGTTGGCAATAGCGTAATCGATATCCGCCATAACCGAGTCCATAACTATCGTACGGGGATCGCGCGCTTTGGTCAGCATGTCCTGATCCGATACCTCAATCGTTTTCGAATACCAGGGCACATCGCCAAACCGTTTTACCATCCCAAAGTAAAAGTAGGCGCGAAAGAAACGGGCCAATCCATTGTATTTGGCGACCGCTTTAGCATCGGGACATTTCGCTGAGTTGGCCAGAAAATAGTTGATATTTCGTAACGGAGTCCAGCTCCAGCCTCCCCCACTGGTGGGTACAACGCGCGTTCCCTGTAATTCGTCGCGAAGGCTATTCTTCACCACATTGTCTACGTCCTCATTATACACATCCTCGGCAGAAGGCAGGGCGTTGTAAAACGAATTTGTATAGAGCAGGAGGTCATTTTCAGTCTTGAAAAACGTTTCCGGCGAAATGGCATCCTGAGGTACCAGGTTCAGATCGCAGGCGGCCAGACCAATGGCTACGGCCAGGAGACTTAGTATTTTTTTCATCTACTTACGGAGTAAATCAGTTTAGAACGTGATGTTCAGGCCAGCAGAAATTGTTTTCGATAAGGGGTACGTTCTGCCGTTGGTGGCATCGCCATCCAGTTGCTCAGGGTCAATGTATTTGGAGCGAAGGGGCGTGTAGGTCAGCAGATTTTCGCCACTGACGTAAATACGGGCTCTGGGTATCCAGATTTTCTTGGTGAGACTTTCGGGAAAGGTGTAGCCGATCACCACATTTTTCAGACGCAGATACCCTACATTCTGGATGTACCGGTCATTGGGGGCGTTCAAATCCCCACCGCCATTCAGGGCAGTATAGCCTCTCAGGACCGGAAAATACGCATCGGTATTGGTGGGCGTCCAGACATCGGCTTCAAAATTCTCGGGAATGAACGAATAATACGGCCGTGAATACGGCCCCCAGAATTTATCGGCATTGTTGCCCGGGTACCAGTTCTTCCGTAAAATACCCTGCGCCAGCACCGATACATCTATTCCATTCCAGGTAGCGCCAAGATTGATGCCATACCGATAGCGGGCACGGTCATTCCCAATCACTTTCAGGTCGCCATGATTCGCCAGCGTATTGGCACCCTGATCTATTTTACCATTGCCATCGACATCGATAAACTTAAGATCACCGGCCTGCAATTTGCTCCAGTCGCCGGGAGCGCTCAGGCGTTGCTTATTGACAATGGTTTGATCGACGGTATAAGCCTGTGCTTCCTCGTTGGTTTTAAAGAAGCCCGCAATCGAATAGCCCCAGATGTCGCCAATCGTCTGGCCCTCATAGCGGCTCGACAGGATTTTATTCGGGTTATCGTATTTAGTGATGGTCGATTTAGAATCGGAGAGAATAAAGGAGGCATTGTACGCCAGGGCTTTACCTGCCACTTTAACCTGATCGCGCCAGCCGATGGAGAGTTCGAACCCTTTGGTTTGCAAATCACCGGCGTTTTTGGTGGGCACGGTTGCGCCATACACCGATGGCAGCACTTGACCCGGCACCAGCATGCCCGTTGTATTCCGGATATAGGCATCCAGGGATAAATTCAGCCGATTTTTCAACAAACCCGCATCCAGACCCAGGTTGGACGTGGTGGCTTTTTCCCAGGTAAGATCGGGCGAAATCGGGTTGGGGTTATTGACATACGTCAGCTTTTGCCCGTTGGTTATCCAGCTCGATTGAGCCGTTGGCATGATGGGGATATAAGGGTAAAAGCTGGCCGAGTTGGTATTGGACGGTAACTGGTTCCCCAGCGTACCATACGAAGCCCTGATTTTCAGGTTGTCCACAACGTGTTTGAGGGGCTCGAAGAAACTTTCTTCACTAAGCCGCCAGCCGGCCGAAACTGACGGAAAGAAACCGTAACGCCGACCTTCACCAAAGCGGGACGTTCCGTCGTAGCGGCCATTCACCTCCAGCAGATACTTGCCGACGTAGTCATAATTCAGGCGATAGAACGCGCCAAACAACGAGTACTGATACGAATCCCCGGAAGAGAGCTGTTCGCCGGTACCCAGGTTCAGATCGTTGAGACTTTCGGAGAGCAGATTTTTCCGGGCGCCAAATAGGCGCTGGTGCTTCCGGGACTCGTAGTTGATCCCAGCCGTGGCCCCAACATAGTGCTTGCCAAATGTCTGGTTATACGATGAGTACAGGTTGGTTACGTTCGTGGGATCAAACCACATGGTTTTTCGGTACTGATCGGTATTGTAGTTAGGCACCGTGGCCAGGATGCCCGGCTGAATGGAGTACTGCGCCACGGCAGAACGGTACCAGTCATCAGCGATATAAAAGGAATAAGAGTAATTGGCGACCAGATTCCAGTTCTTGGTAAAATCAATAGTAACCGAATTAATGGCCGTCAACTCGTGTACTTTTTTCTCCCCACCGGCTACACCTTTCAACAGGTTCGCGTATAAGCCATCGCCAATGGAGTAATTGTTTTTCAGCGTATTATAGGTGGCCGTGCCATCTGGATTCGTGGGGGCGTAGGCGGGCAACGCGTGCACCGTGATACCAACGAAATTGGCGTTGGCACCGCCTTCCAGACCCGGATAGGTGTATCTGGAATCGAAGTACTGGATATTACTCCCCACTTTGAGCCAGGGCGTCAGTTGCGCATTGATCTTGCTGCGCAGCGTGTAGGACGTGAATTTATCCGTATTGATTTTCATGATCCCGTCCTTCTCAAAAATCGACCCCGACAGGAAGTAATTCACCTTATCCGTTCCACCCGACAAGTTGATGTTGTGCTGTTTGGACGGCTCGGTGGTGTTGAAGAGCGTGTTCCACCAATCGTAATTGCCGTAATAATTGTAAATGTCTTTGCCATTTACATTCTTAACCACGGTCCAGGGGCGGGCCGGATTCTCAACTTTATCGTACCGACGGGCTTCCAGTTCTTTGTAATCTTCTTCCGAATACCGCGTGTAGCTATTGCCGGTAGCCCGGGTAAACGCTTCGTCATTCATCCGGACATACTCGTACCCATTGGTCAGAAATTTAGTACTGACGGTGGGAGCCGACCAGCCGAAGTTGTTGCTGTACGAGATGGTTGTTTTACCATTCTTGGCTGTTTTGGTCGTTACCAGAATAACGCCGAAGGCACCCCGCGCGCCATAAATGGCCGAAGCAGCCGCATCTTTCAGGACCGATACCGATTCCACATCGGCGGGATTGATCCGGTTGATATCGCCTGGAATCCCATCGATCAGCACCAGCGGCCCGCCCCCGTTGATGGACGTTTCGCCACGAACGTTCAGGTTTCCGCCCTGCCCTGGCTGGCCCGTACTGAACGTAATGTTCAGGTTGGGCACCATGCCCTGAAGAATCTGGGACATATTGTTCAGGGGTCGGTTTTCCAGCTCTTTGGCCAGCACCTGCGTAACCGCCCCGGTCAGGTTTACCTTCTTTTGCGTTCCGTAGCCCACCACCACGACTTCACTCAGTGAGTTATGGGTTTCTTTTAGGGCTACGTTGAGGGCTGTCTGGTTCGTCTTCACCGGCACCTCCAGCGTTTCGTACCCAATGAAGGAAAACGAAAGGGTCAGATTGTCGCCCGTGTCGGGGATGTTGAGCGAAAAACGACCGTCGGCATCGGTAGTGGTGCCTCTTGTGGTGCCTTTCACAATAATGCTCACCCCCGGCAACGGCTGGTTACTCGCGAAATCGTTGACCACGCCCGACAACAGTCGCCGGGGTTGTTCAAACACTACGGGTACGTTGATTCGGAAAACGGGCACAGACAACAGGCTCGTTTGGGCATTGACCTTTTTCAGGATAATCTGCCCGTTTACAACCTCCCAGGCCACATCCAGCGAGGTAAATAACCGCTGGAGCACACTGGCCAGGCGTTCGTTGCGTGCGCTGATGGAGATGCGTTTATCGGCCCCAATTACGCGGGGACTGTACACAAATCGCACATCGACAGCCTTCTCGAGTTGCTGTAACACAGTCCGTACCGTCTCCCCTTCTATGGTAATGGAAACGGACCGGTTCATCAGGTCCTGCGCCGAAATGGGCACAGCCTGGACTAGACTACCGCTCAGCAGGATGCTGAACACTAGCGAAAGTAAACGTTTCATACAATGTAAGTAATTGGACTTATTTAAATGAATAATGAACAATGTGAAATGAATAATTAGGTCGCTGGTAATCAATAGACAACCCATTGATCATTATTCATTTTACATTGTTCATTTACTTAATTGATTGAGTAGTTCTCGGTTTTTAAGGACAGCCCCGACTGCTGACTTGGATACGGGTACCGTTAATTTGGTAGGTAGCCCCAATGGATAAGCAAATCATATCCAGTTGGGCCGATAGGGGTTGATTAGCCAGATTGGCCGTTAGCGTGCAATTGACGAGTGCCTGCTCGTCGAAGGAGATATGTATGCCATACACATCGTCCAACTCCCGAAACACCCTGGCAACGGGCGTATCGTCGAATACAAAATGCGTTTTAATAGCCGCTGGCCGTAGTACGATGGGATGGTCGGCCAGCGATTTCACAAGGCGGCTGTCAGTCCGAAAAAAGGTCGCCTTCTCATTGGGTTTCAGCACCAGATCGGACTCGTTTTCCTGTTTATCCGTTTGTCGGTAAACGGCCACCCGACCCGTTCGAACCACTACCTCGGCGGTGGGCTTACCGGCATCGGCCACAATGGTAAAACTCGTTCCCAGCACCTTCGTAACCAGCCCATTGGCATAGACAATAAACGGACGCTCCGGATTTTTAGTGACCTCAAAAAATGCCTCCCCCACCAACTGAACCTCCCGCCGATTGCCAGTAAACCTCGGAGGGTACTGTACATGACTGCCTGGCTTTAGTGTAATGATACTACCATCGGATAGCGCTACCCGAAGTGGTTGGCTGGACTCATTTGTTTTGCTCACCAACTCCCGCTTGCCTGTCTGCGCAGTCAGGCGAGCGGAATCCGCTTCGCGCGCCGGATTCATCAGAAAGTACCACCCCAATCCAATCCCCAATACAACAACAGCCGCAGCAGCCAGGCGATAAACGACGGTGGGCATCGGCCTAATGGTATTCGACGGACTGATTTGTCCGGCTACCTGTTGCCAGTGGCGTTCGATAAACGTCTGCTTATCGGAAGCCGCTCGGGTCAATTCAGTTTCAGCATCCAGCGCGTCGTACCAGGCGTCAACCTGCGCCCGTTCGCTGGCGGATGCGTCGCCGTTTTGGTATTTGGTCAATAAGGCCCGGAGTTGTAATGGGTCCATGGAATCAGTTGGCAGCAGCCCTGTTGTTGAACCGCCTTCAGTAAGAGAGACGATCAAGTCGAAAAATTCCCTAAGCTCCCAATGTTATGCTTTTGTTAACGACCCAGCACAAGGGTCAGCACAACGGCCGTAGCGTAATCGTGCAGGTGAGCCCGCAGGAAGGTAAGGGAGCGGGCCAGGTGGTATTCAATGGCTTTTTCGGAGAGACCAAGCCGGAGGGCAATTTCGCGAATGGGTAGTTGTT
This sequence comes from Spirosoma migulaei, assembly GCF_054776855.1. Taxonomy (NCBI): domain Bacteria; kingdom Pseudomonadati; phylum Bacteroidota; class Cytophagia; order Cytophagales; family Cytophagaceae; genus Spirosoma; species Spirosoma migulaei. The sequence continues at coordinate 440,647 of NZ_BAAHBG010000022.1, forward strand.
CGAAGCGATTCAGGATAAACACTTCGCGCGTTTTGTCGGGTAACTGCAACAACGCCTGATTGAGCGATTCGGTGAGTTCAGTAAACTGAACCGTATTGGCCGTATCGAGGGTACCAATGGGCGCGGTATAGAGGAAGTGGCTGGCATACTGTTCGCCGTGTAATTGGGTGCGAACGTGGTCAATAATCAGGTGTTTGAGAGACGTGGTGAGATAGGCCTTCAGGTTACTGACCAGCAGTGTTTTGCGCTTTTGCCAGAGCCGGAGAAACAATTCCTGGGCAACATCGGCGGCCAGGTCTTCATCGCGGAGTTTGCGGTTGGCCATTGCAAAAAAGTCGTACCAATGGCGTTTGTACAGCGTTTGGAATGCCTCCTCGTTGTCATAACGAAGCAGGGCTACTAGTTCGTCGTCACTCAGCGCTTGCTCAGACATAGCCACAAAATTGGCATGGGTGGCGCACTAAACAGCCAAACGTACATTAAGCTTTTGTGAATTATCGCAGGCTTGCACCGGCCTTATTTCTGTTTTTTCAGCAGGTCCCTTGCAACCAATCATCCTACTCGTTCGCGTCTGCCATCCGAGATGAGGCAACCCACGCTGTCATATATTTCAATCCTAGCAGCAGCTGCTCTAAGTAAGGGCAACTCATTATTTTTTTATTTTTATCGTTTATCAATAAATAATTATCTATATTTGATCAAAAATTAGCCAAAATCAATAAAATGAAACTCAAACCAACAAACACAAGTCAGATCCTGAGTGTGATGCAAATCATTACCTGGATAGCCTATATTGGGCTTTGTATAAAAACGGGTGCCATTCTGATTTCCTTTGGTGTAAGCTTTGTAAATCCCGAGGCCGCCAAAAACCTTTACAAGGGCCTAGATCTGGACAGCCTCCGACAATTAAACTTCGGCTACTATGTCTGCCTTGTCTCCTTCATGGTTGTGATTTTGATGATGAAAGCACACGTCTTTTATCTGGTAACCAGGATCTTATCAAAGATAACCCTGGCGAACCCCTTCAAAATAGAAGTAGCGAATATCCTCGAAAAGGTCAGCTATGTCTTATTCGGAACCTGGATTGTCGGCCTGTTGAGCAATGCCTACACCTCCTGGTTACTAAAACGAACCGGCGAGATTTTTGACAGCGGGGCCACTGACAACTTCTTATTTATGGCTGGCCTGGTGTTCATTATCTCGCAAGTCTTTAAACGTGGTGTGGAAATTCAATCAGAAAATGAATTAACTGTATAACTCATGCCGATTACTGTAAACCTGGACGTGATGATGGCCAAGCGTAAAATGTCATTGAATGAATTATCAGAAAAAGTAGACATCACCCTGGCCAATCTTTCGGTACTCAAAACCGGGAAAGCCAAAGCCATACGATTTACGACCCTCGAGGTCATTTGTAAAGCATTGGACTGCCAGCCAGGTGATTTGCTGGAGTATGTGAACGAGCCCTGAGGTCAAGTCACATTACCGATACGACTGATTGGGATGGCCAGGGATTAAATCGTTACCTCTCCTGCAATCAAGGCGTTCATCTGAATCAGACCTGATTCAAATTGGCGTTGAGATCGTACATTTGAGTACCTGTCAATACTCCCTCGCAGGATATAACTAAGCGTAAGTCATTTTTTCAGTAAACCCTTCTCATGCTATACGTACGACGTTTTGTCCTGTTCTTCCTCTTTTTGGGTGCTCTACTCAAGCTACAGGCCCAACATACGGGGGAGGCAAATTATGATGAATCAAAAGTACCGGCTTATACCTTACCGGACGTTTTAAAAACAACCGCTAATCTGGACGTTCGTACGAAGACAACATGGGAACAGGTAAGACGGCCCGAAATCATTAAACTGTTTGAAGAAAATGTATACGGCCAGATGCCCAAAGCCGTTGACCGCCTTACCTACTCGGTAACCCGTGAAACTGCCAGCGCCATGGCTGGCAAAGCAACGCTGAAAGAAGTATTGATTGAGGTGGTTCATAACCAGAAGCTGGTAAAAATAAACCTTGTTCTTTTTGTGCCGACTAAGTTAAAGGTACCAGCGCCGGTTTTCCTGCTGATTAACAACCGGGGGAAAGAAAATACGGACCCCACCCGAGCCCATAAAAGCGATTTCTGGCCAGCCGAAATGGCAATCGACAGTGGGTATGCCATTGCAGCTTTTCATGTTAGCGATCTGGCTCCTGATGATACGGCCAGGTATGTAAATGGCGTGCTTCAGCTTTACCCCGAGCAAGTAACCGCTGCTAACGGCATGCGGGCCATTGGCGCCTGGGCCTGGGGAGCTAGCCGGGTACTGGATTATTTTGAAAAAGATCCAGCTATTGACGCCAGAAAGGTGGCTATTGTTGGCCATTCCCGTGGTGGGAAAGCATCCCTGTGGGCAGCTGCCGAGGACCAACGGTTTGCCATGTGTTTTTCTAATTGTTCGGGGAATACCGGGGCGGCCTTATCCCGCAGGCGATTTGGCGAAACGATCAGCCGTATCAATACCGTTTTTCCGCACTGGTTTGCCAAAAATTACAAAAAATTCAATAACAACGAAGATTCATTACCCGTAGATCAGCATATGCTGCTTGCCGCAATTGCCCCAAGACCGCTGTATGTGACCAATGCATCGAAGGATCTGTGGGCTGACCCCAGAGGAACCTATTTATCGTTGAAAACTGCCAGCCGTGTGTATACGTTATACGGAATTGACGCCAATCTCCCCGCTAATCCGCCAGGTATAAACCAACCCATTAGTAACGCGTCGTTAGGCTATCATATTCGGGAAGGGGAGCATAACTTAACGGCCTACGATTGGAACAATTTCATAAAGTTTGCCACCGTTCATTTCAACAAGTAAGTAAATGAACAATGGATAATGAACAATGTAAAATGAATAATTAATACTAACATGCCATTGATTATCAATCAACTAACCACCCATTATTCATTATTCATTATTCATTATTCATTATTCATTTAAATAAGTCTCAGTACTTAAGAAGCTGATTTGGTTAGCTGATCACTGGCGCTACCCAGGCTGTGACGGAACGCGCTTCCGCCAGTGATACGCAGCAACTGAATTCTTCCAGAAGTACTTTTCGGCCACGGGTCTACCTTTTGCCGTGACGTATTCACGCACTAAGCTCAGCCCTACGTCAACAGGTAACCACTGATCGCTGTTCGGCCAGTCGCTCCCGTACAGCACCCGATCTTCACCGAAGATGCCAAAGATCTCATCCAATCGTGCCCGGTAGAAGCTGAGTGTCTGCGGAATTTTTCCGTCCACTCGACGCAGCACTTCCGAGACCTTCACATAAACCTGAGGCCGCTTACCCAATTCCTGTAAATGGGCTTCGTAAGCCTTCCGGGCCACAGCCTCTGCCGGCGTTGCCATTTGGGGAAGATGATCAATAACTACCCGCAGCGCTGGTACTTGATCCGTGACCCGCACGATGGCCGCCAGTAGAGCAGGATTCGGATTCGCCGTATCCAACACAAGGCCTGCCTGGGCTAAAAATCCAAGATCCGCTACAACCTTAGGATTCGACAGTTGGCCAGGCAGATCCCGATCCCAAAGATTTCCGTACCGGATGCCGCGAAACAAAGGATTACGTTGGAAGCGTCCGAGCTGTTGGCGGAAATCCGGCTTACCCGGCTCCAGATTACCCACGGTTCCAACGATGATCTTATCCCTGGCAGCTACATCAAGTACCCACTGATTGTCTTCAAGCCAGGGGCTGGCTTCCACGGCAATTGCACCCACAATTCCGAGGGGCGCTGCTATCTTTCGATAGCGGTCTGGAAGGGCGGGCTGGTATAGAAGACGGTCTTTGGGGGTCGGCCAGGGCACACCTTGTGGGCGAGTCGTGTCGAACAGGTGAATGTGTGTGTCAATAATTGGGATTGGGGTATCTTCTCCCCACTGCAACAAGGGGAGCCCAGCGGAAGCACTGGTGGTCAGGGCAAGAAAATCTCTACGGTTCATTGGCAGCAAACTAGTAGTTCCAGAGAAACTTGGGGTAACCTGTTAGTAAAATTAATCCAGCCCTTTTCCTACTTAAAAAGGTTTACTGCCTGTAACTAACCATCCCATTCCCGAATGGCTTCACTTGATTAGACCATTGATCTTCACAACTATTAAAAATTAAGTTTACTTCGTTTCGGATTCGCTACTTTGGCCTATTTTTTTGACGAAAGCCCACTTACTGCCATGGACACCCCCGTGAAGTTGCTCGTCGTAGAGGACAACCTGATTATTGCGGCTAACATCGCCCTGCAACTCAGCGAACTTGGCTATGAGGTGACCGGATTTTTGTGCGGCACCGCGAAAAGATCATCAAAATTTTCATCGCCGATCTTCTGAGTTGTTTTAGGTATGCTTAACCGAATCGCTAAATTTTCTGACGATCTTCTTCAATTCGTACTCTTCAGCAATATGTACATTGCGGTTTGTGCGGTCATCATGTGCCAGACCACGGCTTATCTGTTCCGATTTACGTTACCTGTGTATTTCCTTTCGTTCATATTTATGGGAACGCTGGGTAGTTACTCACTACATTGGTATTTAACTGATTCGTCAGGAGATTATTCCAACCGGGGTCGCTGGAATCAACATCACAAGACAACGTTACTGCTCCTGTTTATCTGTACTTCAGGATTAGGTCTTTGGCTATTAAATTATTTACGACCTTTTTTACTTGATTTATTACCTGTTGTCTTCCTGACGTTTTTGTACACCGCGCCCAAAATTGACTGGAGAATCTTTAACATCCTGCGTCGCATTGCCGTCTTAAAATCTGTTTATCTTGCCCTGGTGTGGACCTATGTTACAGCGGCCATCCCATTGATAGTAGCAAAACCTTTTGAATTACCAGGTTGGGTATTTATTGGAATCTGGCTCCTGAATCGGTTTTTGTTTATTTATAGCATTGCCCTCTGGTTCGATTATCGAGACCGGGCCATTGATCGGCAATCCAGATGGTTAACAATGGCGTCGATGCTGCCTGAAAATCAGATTCGTTGGTTTTTCTACAGTATCATCGTCTGCTTTGGGCTAACGGTTGTCAGTTTATACGAACAAGGTCTTCATACCTGGACTATTATTTGCCTGAGTGTCCCAATGATTCTGTTGGGCCTAACGGCACAGCGTATGGCAACTCAGCCATCAGATTATATCTATTATATTTATTTCGATGGCTTACTCATGTTGTCAGGCGTTCTGCTGACGTGCTTTCCTTTCTAATCTACTGTAGATGAGAAAATTAACCTAGAACGGATTCACCAGAAAGGGTTTCCCATTCTCATCTAGTATCTGCCCCCGAACCAGCTCAGCGACGCTTTTCCTATCGGCACTTAACCGGGCAACATGGGGCAGATACGCGACCTCCTCTTTTTGATTCAATGCGCCTTCCGGATTGTAATAATTGCCGTTCCAGCGTTGCACTTGACCACCCCATATAGGGCTGTGTATATTTATTGCAGGATTAACTATGTCTTCCTGGTTTTGTATTAATGCAGTTGGAAAGATCGTCAACATTTACAAACAGATCTCCCAGAACCCTTATTTCTTCAGGGCAATCACCTTTTCAAAAGCAGGTTTAGGTTGGCTGTTCCGGTCGAAGAGAAGCGGGTAACTGGTTCGGCCGCGTATGGGCCAGTTGTTCAACCAGCTATTGCCATCGTTTACACCCCAGAACGTTACACGGGTGACTTTGTCTTTATGCTTGAGGAACAACTTAAACAGAGCTTCGTAATCAGCAGCCAGCTGGGTTTGAACACTGTCGGGTAAGGCATCAGGGTACGGGTTCGACTGGGCGTTAGCGGTCATGCGCTGGCCGACGTCGGCGCCCTGAAAATTGCGGGGCAGTACTTCGATGTCCAGTTCGGTAAACATGACCTTCACCCCCAGAGCCGAATACTGAAGGATGCTCTCTTCAATGTCTTTCAGAGGTATTTTGCCAACGTGCCAGTGCCCCTGAATGCCTACGCCGTCGATACGTACCCCGGCGGCCTTGATCTTTTTCACAAGGTCGATGCAGCCCGCCCGCTTGGCCGGTTGTTCGTTGTTATAATCGTTATAGTACAGCTCCGTTTTAGGGGCAGCCTGCTGGGCCAGCCGGAACGCTTCCGTGACAAAATCATCGCCGAGGTATTGCAGGAACACCGATTTTCGCATGGTCCCATCTTCGTTCAGCGCTTCATTGACAACATCCCATGAAAGCACTTTCCCTTCGTAGCGACCAGCGACGGTTTTGATGTGATTGGTAAAAAACGTTCGGATGGAGTCGGCACTATGAATACCCCGGATGAACGACGGCAACTGACTGTGCCAGACCAATGTATGCCCGTTGATTTTGATGTTGTGCTTCTGGCCGAAGGCAACCAGTTTGTCCGCCATCTCGAAATTGTAGGTGTCCCAGCCGGGATGAATCAGTGCCGACTTCATGATGTTCTCCGGCGTAGCCCTATTGAACTGACGCACAATGAAGGCTGTCATCTGAGGGTCCCGCTCATCGATCTGTGCGTTATTCAGCGCCGTGCCAATGCCAAAGTCCTTTTTGAACGTGTCTTTCAGCGAAGGAATCGATTGGGCGAACGCGGCATTGGGCAGGTTGAGCGTATGTAAAAGTGCAATCGTGCTGATGGCGATGGCCTGTTTTTTCAGTAGCATATGCAGTAACGATTTTTAGTTGAGTCTTTCTTTTACCTGAACAGCACCTGCGCATACTGGAACAAATCGTGTCGCCACACCGGCCACGTATGGCCTCCGGCGTACTCGCTATATTGGTACTTGACACCTAGTTCATCAAACTTCTTCATCATCACCTGGCAATTCTGGTAGGCGATATCTTCCTTCCCTCCCATCGAAATCCACAACGGTTTTAGATTTGAGTTGATGGTAGCGGCATTGGCTTTCATAAAGTCATACTGCGGATCAGATAGTTTTGCGTTGTTGGCAAACCAGCCCGAGCTGAACACGCCCAATGACGAAAACAGGTCGTTGTTTTTGATACCGGCATACAACGTCTGTAATCCACCCATCGACAGGCCCGCCAATGCCCGGCTCTTGGCGTCGGCTTCGACCCGGAAGTTGCTTTCCACAAAGGGAATCGCACCTAGTTTCAGTTCGTTTTCAAAGGCTTTCAACACGTTTTCGTTGAAACCAGCCAGACCACCCGCATTGCCCACGTTGCCGTCGAGCATGGCAATGATCATCGGTTTGGCCTTGTTGTCGGCAATCAGGTTATCCAGAATCATATCCGTTTTACCCTGCGTCGCCCAGCCACGCTGATCTTCGCCACCGCCGTGCAGCAGATACAATACCGGGTATTTTTCGGTCGATTTGTCATAGCCCGGTGGCGTGTACACGTACATTTCGCGCCAGCTGTTGGTGGCTTTGGAGAGGTAGCGTTTGATGCGAATGTCGCCGTGGGGTACGTCCTTCATGGCGTAAAAGCCGCCGTCTTTGTCTGGGATTTCGATGCCACTGGCCATACGTCCCATGCCATAGAAGGCTTCACTGGCCGGATCTGCAATGGTTACCCCGTCGATCAGCAGCGAGTAATAATGAAAACCCCGGCTGATGGAATCGGTGGTGGCCGTCCAGAAACCACTCGTGTCTTTCACCATATCGTATTTCTTACCCAAATCGACCTGTACTTTTTGGGCGTCGGGCGCTTTGACGCGGAAAACCACGCGGTTGTTGGGCAGAATTTGCGGGTATTTGGCGTTGCGGGCGTTGGTGGCTGCGGGCGTTCCCAGAATGCTGTACTTAGTCAACGAGGCCCCATCGACCGGCTTGAACAAAAACTGTGAGAACATGTACAGGCCATTTTTCCAAACCTTGAAATCGTGGACGCCCGGCTCGATGTAATAAATATGCGGCACGTCGTGCTGGTAGAGGTAGTCATGGGTCCGTTTGCTGAAGCTGATGAGCCCATCCTGATCTCCGCAGGAAATCCAGAGCAGTTTCAACTGTTTTTTAGAGGCTTCGGGGTTGGGTACCAGTTCCTCAGGCCGCTTGGTGTTGGGAGCCGACGAGAACCCACCCACCCAGGCGAACTTGTCCAGATTGCCCAACCCGAAATTCAACGATTGCCCTCCTCCCATCGACAGCCCGGCAATAGCGCGGTGCTCGCGGTCGGTCAGGGTGGGGTATTTTTTCTCGATGAACGGTATGAGGTCCGTTAACAGGTCTTTTTCAAAAGTGGCAAAGGCTTCGACCTTGTCTTTGTCGAAGATATTACCTACCGCCCGGTCGTCTTTCATGGCGCGGCCGTTGGGCATTACTACGATCATGGGTTCCAGCTTGCCCTCGGCATACAGATTGTCCAGAATAACCTGCGGATTCCCGCCCTTGAGCCATTCTTTTTCATCGCCCCCAATGCCGTGCAGGAGATACAGCACCGGGTATTTTTTCTTTTTATTGAAGCCCGGCGGTGTGTACACCAGTGCTTTCCGGGTAGTACCAACGGTTTTTGAGGCATACTGAACCGAATCCAGTTTACCCGTGGCAATGCCCGAGCGTACCTGATCGAAGCCTTTGGGCGCTTCTTTCTCGATTTTTTGGGCGTAACTGCCGAAGCTCAACAGGCTGATGGCGGCCACTACAAATACGAATCGTTTCATTCGTGTCTATCGTTTTTCGTTAATACCAATTAATTTTTGAGGTTTTTTGTCATCCCGAGGAACGAGGGATCTTCGGTAGCAGGAGGTGTTATCAGCCTCACCCGAAGATCCCTCGTTCCTCGGGATGACAAAAAACCTTCCTATTTAAGGGTAGACAAATTGCCTACTTAAACAGCAGCGGGGCAAGCTCGTGCAGACTCCGACGCCAGGTTTGAAATTCGTGCCCCGTTTTCTCTGAAACGTACGAGACGGCATTGTACCCGGCACCTTTCAGGTCAGTCACCGCTTTGGTTACCCCATCGGGTTTTTCTTTGCTCCCGCAGCTAATGAAAATCAGCTTCGCCTTTGGCTTGCCGTTGATGTCGTCTGGCGTGTATAGACCACCGCTGAGCAGGCCGTAGTACCCAAACACATCCGGCTTATTGAGGGTAATCATTTTGGTTTCCATGCCCCCCATCGACAGACCCGCCATAGCCCGATTATCCCGGTTGGCAAGGCTGCGGAAATTAGCATCCACGTACGGAATCAGTTCATCGACGAGAACCGTCTGGAAGGGGTCAATCTTGAATTCTCTGATCTTCCCAAATTTCACTTCATTGGTCATACCATAAGTCATCACGATTATGAACGGCTTGATTTTACCGTCGGCGATCAGGTTATCCATAATCAGGTTCGCGTGCCCCTGATTGCTCCAGGCCGTTTCGTCTTCGCCCCAACCGTGTTGCAGATACAGCACCGGGTATTTTTTCGATTTATCTTTTTCGTAGCCCGGTGGCGTGTACACAAACGCCCGGCGGGATGTACCGGTGCTTTTAGAAGGGAACAGAATCTGCTGCACATTCCCATGAGGTACGTCTTTCAGGGCATAAAAATCCTGATCATGGGCCGGTATTTCAATGCCGCTTTCCCAACGCACGGACCCGTAGTAATTCAGGGCACCCGGATCGTTGAACTTCCCGCCGTCGATCTTAACGTTATAGTAATGAAAGCCTTCGTCCATCGGGCCTTCCGTCGTGCCAGTCCAGAAGCCGTCGGCCCCTTTGGTTAGGATGGTTCCGCCCCGTCCGCCCAGCCCCAGGCTCACCCGGACACTATCGGCTTTGGGGGCCAGTATCCGGAACCGGGCGTAACCCTGCGAATTTACCTGCGGGTATTCCTGCCCCGGCTGGTTGAGCGAGGACGGTTTAAAATCTTCCGCGATGGCCGACGCCATTTGCGAATAACTACTTGCGCTGATTAACGTGGCTCCCACGAATGCAGCTAGTGTTTTGAAAGTCATTGGGTTTAGGGGGTTGATTGTGATTGGTTTTGATCTTGTTCTTGTCAGCGCGTTTTTGTCATTCCGATGAACGACAAAAAAAATCATCACCTAAAAAGCTGCGGCAACGTGTTGGCGAGGTACAGCTTGCAGTTCATCCAGGTATGTCCACCCGGTACGATGAGTGGTTTGACGTTGATTTTCTTCTCGTTGAACATCGCTATATTCTGCTTCACCGGCTCATACAAAAAGTCTTCCGTACCGACGCTGATCGTAAACAGTTTCAGCTGTTTGTTCATCTGTTCGGCATTGGGCGACCAGTTCGAAAAATTCGCTTTGAATTCGTCGGTGGCTGTATAGGGCGCATACGAGCACACGTAAGCAAACGTAGAGGGGTTGGTCAGGCCGATGTTGAGCGTCTGGCCACCCCCCACCGAAAAGCCCGCCACCGCCCGGCCTGTACTCTCCTTGATGACGGGGTAGTTAGCTTCTACAAACGGAACAATGTCGTTAATCATGTCTTTGGTAAAGTCGGGCATGGGGGCCGGACGAACGTTGCCGTAAGGCATCACGATGAGCATGGGTTTAGCTTTGCCCTGCGCAATCAGGTTATCCGCAATCAGGTTAGCGCGACCTACTTTCGTCCAGGTTTCTTCGGTGTCGGAGCCGCCGTGAATCAGATACAGCACCGGGTAATTGGTTTTGCTGTTTGCGTTGAAACCAGGCGGGGTGTACACCAGCAACTGACGGGTGGTGCCCAACGTACCGGACTTATAATAGCGGTAGCTGATCTTGCCGTGGGGTACGTTCTGCAAGGAATGCACCAGGGGCTGATCGCCGGGTATGTCCACGATGCTACGCTTAAACCGCTCGTTGGCGAATATGTAGGTGTTGCTGGGATCGGCCAGTTGAACGCTATCCACGGTAAAGCTATACGGGTAAATGTCCGGCTTCACTGGCGGCACCGTCACGCTCCAGATGCCTGAGGTATCTTTGGTCATGGCAACGGGCGCTTTCAAAAACTCGCCGGAAACCATCACCTTTTTCGCGTTTCGGGAGAAATACCGGAACGTAATGCTGTGGTCGGGATGCACATCGGGCGAACTGATGGCTGGTGGTCGTTGCTGGGCCAGCATCGTCAGGGACGAAAGCAACAGGCTAACATAAAGAGTGAAAGAGTGAAAGAGTGCGGGCCACGTTTGGTCGGGCCGCGCTCGGCAAAGCGTGGAATCAGCCCCGGTCGGTTTTAAGGTCTTCATGGTCGGTGGAGGTTTAGCGGAAGAGTAGTGGCGTGGTGGCAGCAACGTACGTTTTCACATTCATCCAGGTATGGCCGCCGTCGGTGATCAGGCTTTTGTAGTTTACCTTTTTCGCCTTCAGGTAGTCCATAAACTCCACGGTGCCTTTGTACAGAAAGTCGTCGCTACCGACGCTCACCCATAGCAGTTTGAGTTGCTTATTGGTCTGGTCGGGTTTGGCCACGATCTGGCTGAAGTTACCATCCATTTCCTGGGGCGATAAGTACGAACTGTAGGCACACACCCAGGCAAACTTGTCCATATTGCTAAAGGCTGTCCGTAGCGTTTGCCCACCCCCACGCGAAAATCCACCAATGGCCCGATTCTCGCGGTTGGGAATCACCCGGTAGGTTGCCTCGACGTACGGAATGATGTTGCTCACCAGATCCGTCGCGAAATCGTTGGCGCGTTTCACCGCATCGGCTCCGTCGCGAACGGTTGGGTCGGCGGGTTTTGAGCCGCCTTTTTGCTCGGCCACCCGGGCGGCAATGTTGCCATAGGGCATCACAATGATCATGGGTTTCACTTTGCCTTCGGCCAGCAGATTATCCAGGATCAGGTTGGTTTTGCCGACTTTGAAGAACGTTTCTTCGGTATCGGTGGTACCACTGATGAGGTAGTAGACCGGGTATTTCTGTTTTGACTTCTGGTCATAACCCGGTGGCGTATACACGACCAGCGAGCCCGTTGTCCCTTCCATCGACGGGTAATATTCGTAGTTGATCGAACCGTGGGGCACATCGCGCATGGCATGGATCAGGGGCTGATCGGCGGGCACGTCGACGAGGCTGGCCTTGAACCGCTCGTTGGGGAAGAACGCTACGTTGGCAGGGTCCATCACCGATATGCCATCCACCCGAAAGTTGTAGGGGTAAATGTCGGGCTTGACGGGGCCAACCGTCACGCTCCAGATGCCCTGCGCATCTTTGGTCATGGGCACGGGGCCTTTCTCAAACTGCGCACTTAGTTCTACCGATTTGGCCTGCGGAGCCTGATAGCGGAATGTAACGGTTTTGTCGGCGTTCACCTGGGGCGACACCACCAGTGGGCCACGGGGCGGCTGGGCCAGCGCCATGTTGTACAGGCAGATTATGGCCCAGATAAGCCAAAATCGACGGATTTGTTGTTGGTTCATCGTTTATCAAGGTTTAGGGTAAATTCTACGTAAAGCAGGTTTTTCTGTATTTTGGATATTACCCCCAACCCCCTGAAGGGGGAGTACTCCGAAGTGGATTTTCTCCCCCTTCAGGGGGTTGGGGGGTATAAATAAGCCAACAAAAGAGGCTGGTTAAGTAAAGAAAATTCAGAACTTAACAGCCCTGGCCTAAAGGGGGCTTTACTTGACTATTCTCAACTTAAGCCCCCTTTAGGGGGTTGGGGGTAAAACATACTCACTGGGTAATGACATCAATTTCGGCATAGCCCGATCCAGACCCTTCCTGCGTGTTTTTCAACGCACGTAATTTGATGTATCGGGCTTTGGTGGGTTCAAAGGTTTTGATTTGCCAAACTGGGCTGTTCTTGATGTTCGAAAACTCACCTTCACTGACCCGTTTCCAGTTGGTGTTATCGGCGGATACCTCAAATTGGTAGTGGGTGATGATGCTGGCCTCTTCCCACCAGTTTTGAGCAGGCAAATACCGGAAACCCGTCAGATTTTCTTCTTTACCCAGATCAATGAGTAAGTCGGCAGGCATCGGTTGGCCCTTGCTTTGGTGCCATGAGGTCGCCGGATTTCCATCTAAAATCTGGTACGCCGATTTGGCGTCTGTACTTAAGATTTTCCAGTTCGTGCGGGCTATGTCAAACTTTTCTTCGCTGACGATGCTGCTTTGTTTCGTGAACGGATTATAGGCAATCGCCTTTAGGTCAACTTTGCCGTTGCCGGTTTTTACGGGAGCCGTGTATTTGGTAGCGGTTGCGGTGGGCGAGCTTCCGTCGAGGGTATAATACAATTCCGATTCGGTATCACCGGGTTTGAGGTGAATAGCCCCGGCCTGGTCGCGGGTGATGACGGGGGGTGTTAGAATCAGTGGGGCTTTATAAACTTCGAGGTTTGAAATTAAGGGGCAGCCTTTGGCGTCCAGAATCGTCAGGCGCAGTTGCGTGGCGTCAACGGTCGGAAATCGAAGAATGCGTTTATAGCCGATGGTCGTTTCTTTGGCAATTTCTTTCCAGCTACCATCGACCAAAGCTTCTACAGTAAACGATTTGACCCGTTGCCCCAGGCGGATGGGCTCCTGCACCAGAAATCGATTAAAAGCGGTGGGTTTGGCAAATTTCAGCGTCAACGATGCATTACGAACGTTATCATCTGTAGCCCAATAGCTTTCTTTGTCGGCATCAATGGCTTTGCTGGCGTCGTAGGCCGAGCTTTTCCCCCTTGTCTGCGAGGCCGTAACACTAGCATTCTTAGCCAGATTCAAGGCGAACGCTTCTTTGGTCGCTTTGGCAAATGCCTGCACGGCTTTTTCGTCTTTTTCATGAATCAGGCCGTTGGGCATGATCGGAAAATTGAGCAGTAGCGTCGCGTTTCGACCGATGGAATTGTAGTACGTATCCATTAGTTGTGTCAACGTCTTTACCTTTCTATCTTCGCGCTCGTGGTAAAACCACTCAGGTCGAATGGAGGTGTTTACTTCGCCTGGTACCCAGGCATTGCCGTTTTCTACGCCGTGGCGCAATTGTTCTTCGGGCACATCGCCGGTCGCATTCAACAGACTCCAGTTGGTTTCGCCCACATACCCGGCTTCGGTACCCACCCAGCGCAGGTCAGCCCGATCCCCACCGTCGTTCCAGATGACGATCTTGGGCTGGAGCTTCCGCACGAGTTTGTACGTGTTCGGCCAGTCGTAATACGTTTTCGAATCAATTTTACGGGTTTCGTTAGCCCCGCCATAATAACCTGACCCGCCGTTGGCACCATCGAACCAGACTTCAAAAATGTCGCCGTAGTTGGTCAGCAGTTCTGTCAACTGATTGCGGAAATAGGTAATGTATTCGGGTTTTCCGTAGTCGGCATGGTTCCGATCCCAGGGCGAGAGATACACACCGAACTTCAACCCATATTCTTTGCAGGCATCGGCCAGCTCCCGCACAATATCGGCTTTTCCATTGCGCCAAGGAATATTTTTCACGGAGTAGTCGGTGTATTTCGACGGCCAGAGGCAGAATCCACTGTGGTGCTTGGCTGTAAAAATGATGCCTTTCATACCAGCCTCTTTACAGATCCGCGCCCATTGCCGGCAATCCAGTTTAGTGGGGTTAAACAGCTTCGGGTCTTCGTTACCCAGGCCCCAGGCCATATCGGTATAGGTGTTGATCGAAAAATGGATGAAGGCATAATATTCCATTTTCTGCCAACGCAACTGGTTTTCGCTGGGCAGCGGTCCAACGGGTTGAGGAGATGTTGGCTGGGTAAATCCGGCAAGACCTGTTAGCAAACAAAGTGCTAGTGGAATGAAAAAAGATTTAAGCATAGGTAGTAATACGTAAGAATTACCAGGTCAAAAAGTTAGCGTGGTTTTACCGGTGGCGACAACTTTCACCAGAGGGTTCTTCATCAATTAGTTGCGGTTGGTTTATAGCCCAGCAACGACAGCATTTGCGTGGCGTATCGTTTGCCTAACTCCCGATAACCGGCGGCATTAAAGTGCAGGTTATCGGCCGAATCGGTACAGCCCGCCGATGAAATTACGTGGGCATTTTTGATTGTTTGCGGCAACGTGGCAATGATCTTATTCATACTCGCACAAATGCCACCCTGATCCGCGTTGACCGTTTCGCCCGCCAGCAACGGCACTTTTCTGGGTTTCAGGTCCAGGTCGTTCATCAGGTTATCGTACACCACCTTCACCTTTTTCGTCCAGAGTGTGTCATTCGTATTCGACTCGCCCTGATGAAGCAAAATGCCTTTTATGACGCCGTCTTTCTGCGCCAGCTTCGCCATCTCGACCAGTCGGGCGTATGGATTTCCGTCGTATTCCTTGATAAAGTTTTTCATCCAGCCCGGCACCGTCGTGACGTATGCTTCGTACTGATCTTTATCGAACAGCTCGATTTTGCAGCCACCTACGGCCACGTTGATGACGCCTACCCGGACTTTATCGGGAAGATTGGCAACCAGTTCCCGGCCAAAATAATCAGCGGGGGTAAGCCCGGTTTTGCAGCGGCACAAAGGCGGCACAGCGGTGTACCAATTCCCTTTTGTTCGGTTGATAGCTGGGCAGTCAACCGCTTCCATAACCTGAAACCGAGGGTTCACATTGACGGTGTCCTGCGGTTCAATTTTGGCGTTCCCCTCCATGTTGGATTGCCCGAAACAGAGGAAAATGTAGAAGTTTTTGTCCTGAGCGTATCCGCTAAAGCCGATACAGACAAAAAGTAGTAGTAAACAGATTCGATTCATAGTCATTTGGTAACGTATAATACATTCAAGCGCCGTTTTTGTCATGCTGACGAAGGAAGCATCTTCGGATGAGACTCTTTTTAAATTACCGAAGATGCTTCCTTCGTCAGCATGACAAAAACGGCGCATCTTCAATAATCCACTACTAATCAAAATTTTATACTGAAAGACAACTCTCTATCCTATTCACTGCCTTCATTGTTTAGCTACGATTGTATTTATGATTCGGAAGTAATCGAAGTCGGCGAAACCGCCCGTTTGCTTGGTGGCGTAGGTAAACAACCCAAAGCGATAGCCCATAAAATGCGGGATAGTGTACGGCATCTTTAGCGGTTCACCAATTGGTGTCCAGGCTGTACCGTCGAGGCTGTAGAAGAAATGGGCTGTGTCTTTGCGGTCGCGGAAATCGCATTCCGCTTTCAGGTAGACCGTTTTCTGGTTCAGCGGAACGCGCTGTATCTCAACTGGTTTCCCCGAACTGGCACTCACCATGACAATCGATTTCGTTCCGTTATCGACCTTCACGCCCACCAGCCCATAATTCTTCTGAAGGAGGCTCAGCCCGGCAAAGTCACCGTCTTTCAGATTCGAGACATCAAGCATGGT
The DNA here is from genome assembly GCF_054776855.1 of Spirosoma migulaei. Classification (NCBI taxonomy): domain Bacteria; kingdom Pseudomonadati; phylum Bacteroidota; class Cytophagia; order Cytophagales; family Cytophagaceae; genus Spirosoma; species Spirosoma migulaei. Next base: position 456,852 of record NZ_BAAHBG010000022.1, read on the forward strand.
CGACCCCGAACATTCGGGACCGATGGTGCGCTGGGTAAGGGTGTTGTGGGCCATCACGAATGAGGTGTCCGTGCGGCCCGTTTTCAGGCGCAGGTAACCTTTCCGTTCCGTCACCGACCAGAGGCTGTTGTCGGGGTTGTGGTTCCACTGCCATACGAGTGGTAGAGCGGGCTCACCTTTTTTACGGGCAAACTCATCGGCGTTTACAATGCCGGGAATCAGTCCTTTGCTGGCGGGCAGGTTGAGCGTTTGGGGCACTTTGCCGTTGTCGCCCAGCACAGGCCAGCCATCCTCCCAGCGTACCGGCACCAGATACGGAATCCGGCCCACCCCGCCGAAGTCGCGGAACAGGTACGAATACCATTTTCCATCGGGCGTATCGATCAGCCCGCCCTGTGCGACCCCTAAATCCTGGAGCCCTATTTTGCCTTCCCAGGGGCCGGTGATTTTGTCGGCACGGTGAATGACCACCGTCCGCATACCGCCTTTGGGCCAGGTGATATTGAAGAGATAATACTTACCGTTCACCTTGAACAGTTGTGATCCCTCAGCAGGCAGGCCACCGCCCGTTCCCGATGGCGTGCTGGCGTTTTCAATAATAACCTGCTCGGTGGTGCCGGGTTTTACGCCCGACGCATCGGCTGCAAGCTCAACCAGTTTGAGCTTCCCCGCTCCATAAATGAGGTAAACCCGCCCGTCGTCATCAAAAAACAGACTATGGTCGTGGTACGACGGCGAAAACGAAGTGGCTTTCCAGGGGCCTTTTTCAATATTCTTCGTCGTGTAGATATACGTTTTCCCCGTTGTCTGGGCGAAGGTGGTCACATAATAAGTGCCATTGTGGTAGCGCAGACTGCTGGCCCATGACCCACGACCGTAGGTGCTTTTGCCATTGGTCAGGTTCAGCGCATCTACACTCGCCAGCGTATCGTAGGCGTAGCCGACCATCTGCCAGTTCACCAGGTCGTTCGATTTCATGATCGGCAGGCCCGGACTCAGGTGCATGGTCGTGCTGCTCATATAGTAGGTATTGCCTACGCGGATCATGGCCATGTCGGGTACGTCGGCAAAAAGAATGGGGTTATGGGCGGTTTGTGCTATCGCTGAGAATTGAATCAGCAGAAGCACAAGCAAACCATATCGGGAAAGCATGTTTTTCATGTAATCACCTTATTATAAAAGTTTTACGCTATTCTACGAAGGCATTATCGTGACCTTTTTTTGTCATCCCGACGAAGGAGGGATCTTCGGGTGCTAGAATGTATTGCTATTCCCGAAGATCCCTCCTTCGTCGGGATGACAAAAGCGGGATGACAAAAACACCCGATGACAAGACAAAACGGTTTATTCCAGCGGACCAATCAGTTCAATAAAATTTCCATCAGGATCCTGCACAAAAACGAACTGCGCCTTGTCGTTCAGGGGTGTGGGCGTACTACCCAAAAACTTCACCTTCATCTGCGTCAGCCGGTCAATGATGGGTTGTAGCGCTTTCACCTGAATGGTGATGTACTGCATGCCCGTATCATCCTGAATGTAGGTTGGCTTCGGGTGTGATGCCTTCTTGCCGAAGCTCATCAGTTTCCAGTCGGTGGCTTCGGGGCTGTTTTCGAGTTTCAGGATGGTTACGTTCGTGGCTACACCATTGGTCAGGCCAGAGCGTTTTCCGAACTCTTCGTTGATGGTAAAGCTGCCAGTTTTGACCATGCCGATGCCATTTACGTAAAAGTCAAGCGAGCGTTCGATGTCGGCGACTACCACCCCCACGCCAATGGTTTTACTGGTAAAATTAGACTGTGCCAGAGCGCTCAATACACAGCAAAACACCAATAGTGTTGTTGTGACACATTTATGGGTAATCATTGTTCTTCTGTTCCGGCTAAAGTGAATCATACGTTACTGCGTTATAAGTCTAATTTGATTAAAGCGAGGAGTAGTCGTTCCATTTATAGCCGTGATTTTCAGTGAAATCACATCCTGACTATCAGCTTTGAGCCGGATCGTTTTCCCCTCTGACGAAAGAATATCGGCTGGTTTGTCATTGATTAGGAAGTTCAAATTGTCCAGCTTGATAGTATCTAAAGCACGGATGTCAACGTACTTACCCGTCTGGTTTTTGTTCTGTAGCTGGTACGTGATATAGGACCGGGTACGTCGCCAGAACTGCTCGTCGTCGTAGCCTGAATCGCTCTTTTCACCTTTGTACTGGTGGTCAACTTCGGGTTGCTGTTCGCCACAATTTACCTTATCAACCGTGCTGGCGTCAAGGGCAAGGGACTCGGCTTCCTGCTGCTTCAAGCGGGCTTTCTGCTCGTCGAAGGCCGCTTGGGTGAACATTGGAAAATACATCTGGTACCGTGCATCGTGTACCTCGTAAAACGGCTGTAGTGTCAGCGAGTCCAGCTTGAAGCGGAGCCTGTTTGCGGGCTTGAGCTGTGTCAGGTACGTGGCAGGGTTGCCTACGAGCGCATAAGCGTTGGTGAGTGGGTACAGTTTGCCTTTTGTTTCGTGCCCCATCCGGCTATCGTCGGCAAAGAGCCCGGTCAGGTCGTTTGTCGACGTTTTGGCGGCCAGCACAATGGGCCCATTGACAAAGGCCGCCCAGTTCGAGCCGTCTGGCAAATACTCCAGCCGCGTCGAGGTGTTGAAGCGTACCGTCACTTTATCGCCCGACTTCCATTTCCGGCGAACGGCCACGTAGCTCGCCGGTTTTCCGTCGACCGATTGAACCTTGCCATTCACCAGAACGGTGAAGTTTTCGGCCCATTTCGGATAACGGATCTGTACAGAAAATTCCTGTGGTTTTGTTGTCTCTATGACCAGTTCAGACTGGTTTTGGTACGGAAATTCCGTGCGCTGGGTGAGTTTTACACTTTTGTCCGTCCAGTTCACCGTCGATGGAATGAACAGGTTGACGAACAGATCGTTGGCCGAGTGGCTAAAGATCAATTCGCCGTATTTGGTATGGTTTTCGATCCCCGACCCCACGCAGCACCACATGCTGGTTTCGGGCTGCGAATACACCCGGTAGTGGTTAGGCCGAATGGGCGTGAAATACACAAATCCGCCTTTTTCGGGATGCTGACTCGACAGGATATGGTTATAGAGCGTCCGTTCGTAGAAATCCAGGTAGCTCACGTCGTTTTTATCCAGAAACAGGGCTTTGCTCAGACGCAGCATATTGAACGAGTTGCAGGTCTCCGGCCCCTGATTCGAGCGGAGTACCTGACTGAAATCGGTTGTTGGGTTGAAATGCTCCCGCACGCTGTTGCCACCAAACGCCACACTGCGCGTCTGCGACACGTTCTGCCAGAAATACCGGGCCGCTTCCGACCAGTCGGCCTTACCCGTGAGCGTGGCGATTTTCTCGAACCCAATTACCTTCGGAATCTGCGTGTTGGCGTGCAATCCCGTCAGTTTGTCCTGTTTCGCCAGCAGCGGTTCCAGAATGGCCCAGTGCGAAATCCGTTGCGCCGTTTCGAGGTATTTGTTGTCTTTCGTGAGGATGTACAGATCGGCAAAGGTTTCGTTGATACCACCATGTTCGGTACGCAAGACCTGCTGAATCTGCTCGTCGGACAGGGGGTTTATCAACTCCACAAACCAATCGCCCAAGCCAATCAGCACCTGTCTGGCCTGTTGGTTTCCGGCGTATTCATAGGCATCCCGCAGGCCCGCAAACAGCTTGTGAATGTTGTACAGTGGCACCCAGGTGTTGTTGAGTCCGAAACTGCTGCCGTCGATATCGCCTTTGTGAATCCGCTCCCAGAACACCTTCCCTTGCGGAATGCCGCCCACGTACCCATTGCCATTTTTAGCCTGGCACTGCGCCAATTGGTCGACCATGTAGTCGAGTCGTTTTTTCAGTTCGGCATCCCCAGTCGAGGCATACATCATGGCCAGTGCCGACAGGTAATGTCCACCGATATGCCCGTCCAGTCCTGAGCTTTCCCAGTTGCCATAGCGCGGGGCTTTAACTGGTAGTCCAGCATCGATCATGTACGGGGCCAGCAGCTTATCCAGGTTCAGGGCCAGAATATACTTCAGGTCAACATCCTGGGCATTCTTGAAGGGGCCGCCCGTCAGCTTTACCTCCTGCAACGTAAACGGCTGCATCTGCGCCAGTGAGGAAAGGCTGGTCAGAAGGAGAAGGGCGATATGGAGTAGAGTCGTTTTCAAAGGGTAACGCTGTTTTTATTGAGTTTTTGTCATCCCGAGGAACGAGGGATCTTCGGTAGCAGGAAGTTTTTCAGCCTCATCCGAAGATCCCTCGTTCCTCGGGATGACAAAACAAGAGACTTGGATGACAAAAGCCTCGGGATGTTTACTTCTTATACATCAAGTCGTCGCCTTTGTATTTCAGGAAGGTAAATGAGGCCGAATTCTCGGTTTTTTCCCCTGATGAAGTGGCATACAGGCCATACACGCAGCCAATGAAGCTATTGGCCACTTTGGTGCTTAGAAACTTACCGTCCACCTGGTCTTTTAACAAATTCCAGTTTTTTCCATCGGTCGAATAGTAGAAGCTATACAAAGCACCTTCTGACTGTATTTTGAAATTTACCCTGGCAGCGGTCGACGTTAAAGGTACTTCGGTAACCAATTCGAGTGTCTTGTCTTTACTCTTAAAGAGTTGAATAACCCCTTTCCCTTCTTTTTTTGATTTGGCCACGAAGTAGAAATGGCGTTCGTCCTGAAAAATCACCAAACCTGCTTTTTCATTGTCCGCTTTTGGGGTAAAAATTACTTCCGTTTCGGCGGTGCTGGTTAAATGTTGTTGACGCTTGCCAACAAACGACGGATTTCCCATTTCTGAAATCGTTTCCGGTTTGAGTGTAAGCGTCAGTCCAGTTGCTTTCGACGTTTTAAACGAACTGCTATCCACTGTTCTCAAAAAAAGCATCGACAGATCAAGCCCTTTATCGAACGTCATGGTATACGCAAAGTTACCGTTTTGCGGCAAAGCACCTTTTTGTTTTACTTCTTTGATGTTGGTTTTGTAGTTGTATTCAATGGCTTGTTCGCCGTGTTCAATCATCGGCCAATCGTTTACCCAGGTTAGCGGGGCAATAAACATTTCACGGCCTGTATTATAAAAATCGCCTTCATAGGGTCGCACTGCCAGGAAAATCGAATACCAATTGCCATCGGGACCTTCAATAAACTGAGCGTGTCCGGCCGACGTGATCGGGTTGGGTCTGTCGGCGGGCAAGTTTCGTTGCGTAAGCACTGGATTTCCCTCAAACGGTACATAAGGTCCCCAAATATCTTTGCTGCGCAGTGCCACCTGCGAGTGATTCACGGACGTTCCCCCTTCGGCAGCATACAGGATGTACCAATCGTTATGTTTCAAAATATGCGGGCCTTCAATCCAAACGGGTTTTTTAGACAAATCGACCCCGCCATTCACCAGCTGTTTTTCTTCACCCACTACCTTTAGATTCCGGTAATCAAACGCATACATTCTGATGGTGCGGTGACCCGAATAAAGCGGCTTACGGTCGGGAGCATCGCTATTGTAGATGATGTAGGCTTTGTCGGTACTTTCATCAAAATAGATGGATGGATCGATGCCTTTTACCTCCGGAATTTTCACTGGATTGCTGTAAGGGCCTGCAGGATTTTTGGACGTTACAACAAAATTTCCATCATGGTCAATATCCGTGCAAGTCACATAGTACGTCCCCTTGTAATAACTGATGGCCGGGGCAAACAGCCCACGAGTCATCCGCTCGCCCATGAACTCCATTTGCGACGGGCGATTGATTACATTTCCGATTTGCTTCCAGTTTTTCAGGTCGCGGCTGTGCATGATCGGCAAGCCGGGGAAATAGGAAAATGTAGAATGTACTGAATAATAATCAGCCCCCACTTTAACAATGCTTGGGTCGGGGTAAAACCCGGTCAGAATGGGGTTGACGAGTGTGGTTTGGGCGAACAGGGTGAAACTCCAGGCTAAACAGCACAGAATCAGAGCAAAAGAGACAATTTGTTTTTTCATTAGTAGTTATATTTTCACGTTTTCATCAGCGTTTTTTTTGTCATACCTCGGGATGACAAAAAACTATTGCCCCACCAGCGTATACACCTTGCCCGGCTGGGTTTCGATATCATAGAGCATCGTCTCTTTCAGTGCCGATGCCGTCAGGTTGGCTTTGGTGGATATTATCGGCGTCAGTGTATTTTCGGTTACGTAAAACGGATTCGGGTTCTGCCCAGCTGCCGGTTTCAGGGCTATCCCTTTGCTGGCTGTTAGCGCATTGGGTGTCCGTATCCGCAGATTTCCACCCAGGTTCGACTTAATGTCAAGTTTGGCCAATTTCCCGCCTTTCCACTCCATATTCACTACCTCAAATCCGCCAATGGCCCGCAAACCGCTGATGCTACCAGCTTGCCAGACGTCGGGCAGGGCGGGCAGAAGATGAACGGCTCCATCGGCACTTTGCATCAGCATTTCCGTAATGCCCGACGTACAGCCGAAGTTGCCGTCGATCTGAAAGGGCGGGTGGGCATCGAACAGGTTGTTGTACGTACCTCCACCCTCTTTGGTAACCCCCAGCGGAGTGAGTTGATTTTGGATGAGTGTGTAGGCATGATTGCCATCCTGTAATCGCGCCCACCAGTTTACTTTCCAGCCCATGCTCCAGCCGGTCGATACATCGCCCCGATGGGTCAGGGTTGTTCGGGCGGCATTGAATAATTCGGGAGTCCGGTACGGCGAAATCTGTACCGCCGGGAATAAGCCATACAGATGCGATACGTGCCGGTGATGGTCATTCGGGTCATCGACATCATCCAGCCACTCCTGCAACTGGCCGTATTGCCCCACGTGCATGGGGGGGAGTTTGCTGCGCATCTGCGTCAATGTATCCACAAAGGCAGCATCTTTTTTCAAGATCTGCGCGGCCCGAATTGTGCTGCTAAACACGTCAAACGCGATCTGATTGTCCATGGTCGTCCCCGCATCCAGTGACGAGCCTCCGTGGGCTTTCGGTGCATTTTCGGGCGAGCTGCCGGGGTTCACCACCAGCCAGTGATAGGTGGGATGCTCCACTAAAAAATCGACGTAGAAGGTAGCGGCCCCTTTCAGGATTGGGTAAATGGTTGCCAGATAGGTCTTGTCGCCACTGTACAGATAATGGTCCCAAAGGTGTTGACTGGTCCAGCCGCCACCGGCAATCCACATGCCCCAGAAAGCCCCGTCGATAGCGCCGGTTGCCCGCCAGATGTCGGTGTTGTGGTGGGCCATCCAGCCGCGTGCGCCATACATGACCCGCGCCGTTTCCTGCCCGGTCTCCGACAGCTCTTTCACCATCCGCAGAAACGGCTCATGGAGTTCGGCCAGGTTCGTTTTTTCGGCGGGCCAGTAGTTCATCTGGGCGTTGATGTTAATGGTGTACTTACTGTCCCAGGGGGGCCGCATTTTGTTGTTCCAGATGCCCTGTAAGTTGGCGGGTTGCCCGTTCGGTTGTGAGGACGAAATCAGCAGATAGCGGCCATATTGATAGTACAACGTGACCATCTGCGGGTCATTGGCTGTACGGAAATTCTTCAGTCGCTCGTCGGTAGGAAGTTTCGCGGCTTCTGTGCTTCCCAGATCAAGCTTAACCCGGTTGAAGTATTTTTGGTAAGCCGCAACGTGTGGCGTTAAAATGACTGCGTATGATTTGGGGTACGCTTTTGTCAGATACGCGGTCGCCCGTGCATTTTCGTCTCCGCTGATGTCGTTGTACTTGATAAAGTTGGTGGCAATGGAGATATAGATCGTAGCGGCATTCGCTCCTTTTACGGTAAGGGTTGTGTCAGTGGACGACAGACTTCCGCCCTCTGTTTTGATCCGGGTAATGCCTTTGAACCTAACCATGCCTTTGACCCCTTCGTGATCAGAAGCGGTACCGGCAATGGTCAAGTCATTAGCGGACGTGGTCTTAACTTCAGCTTTAATTTGTGGTGTGGAGAAAGAAGCGGAAAACGTAAGGCGGCCTGGTTTACTGGCGGTTAATCGCATCACTATTACCTGATCCGGGAAAGAGGCCAGTATCTCCCGGGTGTAGGTCACTCCCGCAACGGTGTAGGTCGTTTTGGCAATGGCGCGTTCAATGTCCAGTTCCCGGTAATACTTGGTATAGTTTTCGTGCCCCTCGAAGGTCAGGTGGAAACTACCCACGGGCTGGAACATCTGTCCGTGCGCCTTTTTGGTAATGATCGTTTTATTGGCCAGATTCTCAGCTTCCTTCTGCTTATTGGCAAAGATCAACTGCCTGATTTCGGGCAACGATGCCAGCGCAGCCGGATTATCGTTCCGGTTCGGCCCCCCAGACCAAAGGGTATGCTCATTAAGCTGGATGGTTTCCTTCCCAACGTTTCCATAGACCATAGCACCTAACCTGCCGTTGCCAATGGGTAAGGCATTTTCCCAGGTTTGCCCGGCGGGCGTTGAATACCAAAGCTTCAAACCAGATTTGTTCTGTGAAAAGCTAACCGTTGTTAGGGTTAGTAATAACAAGAAGAGAAGGTATCTCATTGACTAAGGTCGATCATTCACGTTAACCAGTATAGTAAGAAGGCATCGGATGCTATTTACTATAAACTGATAATCGAGACCGTTTCGGTGGTCTCGATTATCAGTTACGTACTTAATAGCCCGGATTCTGCGGGAACTTAGGTCCATCAACAACCCGGTCTATCTGCGTTTGCGGAATGGGCCTCAGCATATGAAAATCCTGAATATACGGAGCCGCTTCCGGATTCCAGGCTTTCACGCGACGCACCAGCGAACGGGTACGAACCAGATCGTGCCAGCGTTGCCATTCGCCAAACAATTCGCGGGTTCGTTCATCCAGAATGAAGTCTACCGTTACGTCGTCGGCGGTAATCGTCATGGCCGTTGCAGCCGCTACATTTTGAGCCGCCGTGTTCGTTTTGCGGTAAGCAGACCGTTGGCGAACCACATTGAGTAGCGTAGCTGCTTTTGTGGCATCACCTGCTTTCAGATAGGCTTCGGCCCCTGTCAGGTACACATCCGAAAAACGGTACAGCACACAAGGGCGGGTCGATGGGTCATTGAAATTGGCACCCCGGCTGGGGTCCATGAATTTCTTCAGAGCCGGAAAAATTCCATTGTCCCATAAGCTGGGCGGTACAACAAGCCCTTTAAAGGGTCTTGTACCAATGAACTGTGGCGCGCCTTCTACTTCAAAGTCGGGCAACCAAACGGCCGTGTCCGCCCCTACCACAGTCGTATAACCGATGCCCCGTTTATTATTGGCAGCCGTAGGCGTATTGGTAACAGACGTATTGGAAATATAAACCGTATAGAATGAATTTATAAATCGCGAATCCACATCCCGCCTGGTAAATGCCTGATCCAGGAAGTAATTCTTCCCGGTATTAGTACCGGAAGGCCATTTGTAGCTATTCGGGCGCATACGGGTATAAGGCCGTCCATACTGCGAATCCCGGATCATTAACGAGGTGCCACTATTTACATAGGCTCCCGCAGCACTTTTGAAGGAATTGATACCGCTATTGTTGGGGTAATTCCAGTTCGTAAACCAGGGGGTGAGATTATTGGCCGCTCCACCACCTTCGGCAGCGCCTACCTTATAATAGCCATATTTCGGGTCGAGCATGTGATCGCTGACAAACATGGTCTCTTTCCCATAGTCGTTAGCGGGCACAAACGCATCGCCATAATCCTGCCATAGATCGAGGCCGTACGCTGATTTATTGGCAATAATATCAGCACAGATCGAAGCCGCCTGCGTAAAATCAGCAGCCGTATTGTTGAGCCATCCACGGGTCAGATAGGCCTTGGCCAGCAGCAGTTGCGCTACGGGTTTGGTAGCGGCTTTACCCAAAAATGGGGCTGTGGGCTGGTTGGGTAAATCAGCGGCTGATTCGGTCAGGTCCTTGATAATTAACTCATACACCTGAGCCACTGGTTGACGGGAAGCTGCCTGAGACGGGGTGGTTATAAATTCCGTACTGAGCGGCACATCGCCCCAGGTCTGCACCAGATAAAAGTACCAGAACGCCCGTAAAAACTTAGCCTGTGCCAGGTACTGCTTGCGGGTAGCCTCCGGCAGATCGATCGTTTGGCCATATTTGAGTACGCCGTTCAACGTGTTGATGTCCTGAAAAGCGACACCCCAGGCCGAACCGAAGTTACTCCCGTTCAGCCCATTATAAGTATAGGGTGGAACTCCTCCACTACTGGCCCCCTGTAGAAACTCATCGGTGCCAGCCTGCATTTCTACCGTAAATCCTTCCGTACCCCACTGGCCCCGGATGTCGTTGTAAACACCAGCAATACCACCTAAAACGCCAGACGGACTATTGAAATAGGAAGGGACAATTTGGGATTGCGGATTCTCCTGTAATATTTTTTCGCAGCCCAGGTTGAATAAGGCTACCAGGCCAAGTATGGACCAAACTTTTATTGTCTTCATTGTCTGTCAATGATTAAAATTTAAGATTTACCCCCAGCGTGAATTGTCGTACGGGTGGGTTGTTCAGGTTCACAGAAATCTGACGCTCTGGCGTACCGCGCTCGCTGGCACCCTGCGGGTTCAGGGTCGACTGGCCACTGGCATAGCTGTTTCCTTCCGGATCGACAGCCAGTTTCTGGCTAACCAATGGCGAGTAAAGAATTAGCGGATTGGTTGCATTGAAGTAAATCCGGGCCGAACTCATCCCGATTTTCCGGATTGCTGCGCTGGAAAAGGTGTAGCCCAGATTGATACTTCTAACTTTAATGAACGAACCGTCGTAATAGCCTAAGGTAGAGCCGAAATAGGCGACAGCACTACCGGCATCGGGCGCTGGGAAGGCATTGGTCGGGTTTGTTTCTGTCCAGTAATCGGTTTTGACCTGGTTTACCCGGCCCTGATTGTAGAATGCAAACCCGCCCGAACCCGTAGAGTTACCGGTTAGGTAGGGCACGATTACTTTCATTCCCATGCGGGCAAAGGTTACGATAGACAGATCAAAGTTTTTGAAGCTGAACCGGTTCGTAATGCCTCCCTCCCAGTTGGGTTGAAAATTGCCCAGAATCTGCCGGTCAGACGGATCAATCTTTCCATCGCCATTCACGTCTTCCACCCGAATTTGGCCTGGGAACTGAACCGGTGAGGTTTGTTTGGCCAACGTCCCGTTCTCTTTATCTGAGGTTTGCCAGATACCAATTTTTTTGTAGTCGAAAATCACCGAAAGGGGTTGTCCCACAAACCAGCCTGCCCCTAAATTGGACAGTTCAGTCGGGGTTGTGAGCTGGGTGATTTTCTCCCGGTTAAAGAAATACGTTAGATCGGCGCTCCAGTTGAAGCCTTTTGGATTTCTGAAAATATCGACTGTCAGGGCGGTCTCCAGCCCTTTGCCTTCCGTTCGCCCCAGGTTTTTCAGGGTCGAACCAGCTCCATTACTGGGCGGCAGCGGCACCGACAACAGAATATCTTTGGTTTGCTGGTGATACCAATCGACCGAACCCGTAATTCGGTTGTTCAGGAAACCAAAGTCAATCCCAAGATCGATCTGGGAGGTCGACTGCCACCCCAGACCCGTAGCTGGCAGACTGGTAACCGTGTAGGCGAGCTGCTGACCGGCGGTACCCGTTCCAAAATTGTAATAGCCAGCCGATAAGGCCCCCAGTGTGGAATAAGCACCTACGTTTCTATTCCCAGACAATCCCCAACTACCCCGCAGTTTCAGGTTCGATACGACAGGGGCTGCTTTCATAAAGCCTTCCTCGATAATGTTCCAGCCAGCGCCTATTGCCGGATAGTTAAAGTACTGATTACCGGGCGATAAGGTAGACGAGCCATCACGACGCAACGTCAGGGTTAACAGGTAGCGATCATTGTAGCTATAATTCACCCGACCCATATAGGAAAGCAGACCGAGTTCTGAAAAGGAGTTACCAAAGTCCGAATTGGCAACGGGTGTCCCGGAAGCCAGGGAGAAATTAGACGTCTTAATGTAATCGGCCGGAACTCCCGTTATTGTAAATCGGCTACCCAATGAATGGTTTTTCGTGATTTCATACAGCCCGGTAAAGCCCAGTCTATGTTTTCCAAACGTCTTGTCATAATACAACAGGTGCTGGAGGTTGATGTCCCAGTATTCCGTATTGCTAATTTCAGCATTGGAAGACGACTGAACTGTGGCCGAGTTAAAATAGGTCAGTGGCCCATTATAGCCATTGTAGCTCGACTGGCTATAGTTCAGCCCCGCATTCATCCGATACCGCAGGCCAGGCAAAATATTCACCTCAGCATATATACTATTGAATGTCCGTAATGAACGGGTACGACCCAGATACGAATCGGTTTTGGTGATGATCGTTAAGGGGCTTACTCCGGCGGCATCAATGGAGCCTTCTGCCGGGAACAGGTTTACCGTACCGTCGGCATTATACGGCGCTGCCAGGGGTGTAGTACGCACCAAACCGCCCGGAATACCCCCACCACCCGGCGTATTGGTATACGTAAGGGTATTCAGCGTGTTCAATCCCACCTTAATCCGTTTGCCAATACGTTGGTCGATCGTGGCCCGGATGGTGTAGCGTTCAAACTTCTGACTGGGAATAATACCGGTCTCATTGAAATACCCCAGGCCCATCGAATACTGCGTATTTTCCACTCCGCCCACCATACTTAACTGATGGTTGGTATTGAAGCCGGTTTTATAGAGTAAATCCTGCCAGTCGGTTGAAATACCAGCGGCTAAAGCATCCTTTTCTTTCTGCGTAAGCGGATAGGCGGTCGTGCCAGGACTGGTGCGGTTATATTTGGTCGCGTCGTCTTTAAACTGAGCATATTCCGGGCCATTCATCACATTGAATTTGCCCATAATGTTGGTCACGCCATGATAACCGTCATAGCTGAATACCGGCTTCCCGATTTTACCCCGCTTTGTAGTAATCAGGATAACGCCCCCTGAGCCTCTCGACCCGTAAATGGCTGTAGCGGAGGCATCTTTCAGGATTTCGAGGTTAGCGATATCATCCGGGTTTATATCATTGAGCCCGCCATATGGTATGCCATCGACAACCACTAACGGACCATCCAGCCCATCACTTCCGCTCGAACTGGTGGTTAAGGTTCTGTTTCCCCGGATTCTGATCTGCCCCTGCGAACCGGGTGTAGATCCGTTACTGATAATTGAAACACCAGCCGCACGGCCTTTTAACTGGTTAACGATGTTTGGGGCGGGGACCTCCTTCAAGGTTGTTTCATTCACAGAAACTACTGAACCTGTAACATCCCGTTTTCGCTGGGTACCATAGCCCACAACCACAACTTCGCTAAGGGTTTTGTCATCGGCAACCAGCGTAGTATTAACGACCGAGCGAGCCCCAACGGCTACCTCCTGCGTGGTATAGCCAATGAAAGAAAAAACGAGTACGGTGCCAGCTTCGTCGGGAATGGCCAGCCTAAAATTACCGTTCCCATCCGTAGTTGTACCACGCGTCGTGCCCTTTATCTGAATATTAACGCCCGGTAACCCCTCGCCGTTTTCAGCCGTGACCCGGCCAGTTAGTTGTTTATCCAACGCCTGGTCAACTTTGATCTCTGCGGAGGTTTTGTCCTGCGGTGAGGCCAAGGGAGCGAGGTCTCTTTTTATGATAATTTGCTGACCAACTACTTCATAACTCAAATTGAGCGGAGTCAGAATATGACTCAACACCTGAGAAAGCTCCTCATTTTTAGCCTGGTAGTTGATTTTCCGTTTCGACTGAATGACTTCCCGGCTAAATAAGAATTGCACATTAGCCAGTTTTTCAATTCGCTTGAACGTTACCTCGACATCCTCATTTTGAGCGGAGATACTGACTCGTCGATTCAAGAGTTCCTGGGCTCTGCCATCGAAGGCTAAGCTTATATTAGCCAGGGTAAGTGCAAGTAAGATTTGCAGGCTTGAAATTTTCATAATCCTGACCCACACATTGCGGTTAAGTAAAGGGTAATGCATATGTTTGTGTGTTTTGTTTTTCTTCCTGTAAAAGGAAATGGCAAAAAAATCCCTCTCCCCTCCTAAAAGGGGTACTGTGTTGTTGAGGCACATGAGCTGGGTACTTCGCAGGCGGTGGTGTTGGTAGCACTATCGCCTGTTTTTTGTAAATACAGGAGCGTATTTATGGCATAGGCATTCGGTTTGATAAAGGTTAACTGAACATTTATTTACAGCCACGGCTATGAATAACTATTTGATTATCAATGACCTCAAAAGTAGACTCAATGGTAAGGCAAATTAGTCTGATCTTTTCCAGATATGGTTGATCATTGAGTTGCCCGGTAAACGTGCAATTGGCAAGCAATTCCCGGTCATATTGAATTGGCATATGGTAGCTTTGGGCAAGCTCGTCAAGTACTTCAGGAATGGGCGTGTAGTTGAACGCAAATGACTCCGTGATAATCGCCGATGCATTCCCATCCAGCAAAAAGTTTTTATGCTTAACTATAGGTTCAGAACCAGCCTCTAGCTTAAGCTCCTGGTTTACCGTAAGTAATACCGATTTATCGGGAGAGCTAGCGGGCGTAACGGTTACTTTACCCGTCTTTACTTTAACAAAGGCAGTGGCTTCATTGTCAAAAGAACGTACCTGAAAACTGGTTCCCAGTACTTTAGTGGTCAGATTGGTGGTGTAGACGATAAATGGTTTCGCCGGATTTTTGGTCACTTCAAAAAAACCCTCTCCCTGAAGGAAAACCTCCCGAACCCGCTGGTTTGCCTGTTTGCGAAAACGCAGTTGGCTACCCGTTGTCAGCAGAACTGAGGAGTTATCTGGCAATAGTACGACAACAGGTTGCCCCGTTACATTCTTCACTAGTTTCCAGCTTTCACCCACTACTGGTTGCTCTGTTCTTTTATCGGATAGGGCAAATTGACTGGCAATGGGTTTATCAAACTGCCAATAAAGAATCAGACCAACTACTGCTGCCGCAGCAACCCAACGCCCCCAGTACAATAGCGTCTTCATGACTGGTGGTGTATCCGAAATAGTCTCAATTATTTTTTCGGCCTTATTTACTATCTGCTGGTTTGACAGGTCAACATTTTTTCCCTGGATAACTAAGAATGTAGCGACCGCCTGTTCATAAATATCTCTTTTATGGGGATTCTGAGCCAACCATTCCTGCCAGTATAGCTGATCTTCCGGACGCCGTTCCATGACCCAGGTCCGAAAGGCGTCGTTTTCTAAAAAATCCTCAACGGTTATAAGATTTTCAGGAAGGCGCATTGGTACTTTTCTACTAGTTTATTGATAGTATGAAGTATTGCTCTACAGATACCCTCCTAAAAGAGTAATTTTTTAGAAAAAAAATACAAATTGCCTAAAATCAGGGGATAAGCTATTGGCAACGAAGCGTATGGCTATTAGAAACACATACACATTGCCCAAACCAACGGTACAAGCCATCGTTCACGCAACTTTCGCAGTGCCTTCTGTAAAAAGTTGGAAACCGATTGCCGGTTCACATTCATGACCTCGGCAATCTCGGGTACAGACAAGTTTTCGTAGTAGCGCAGGTATAATGCTTCCCGTTCGCGAGCCGGTAAAACAGCTAATTGGGTCTGTATTGTCGTTGTTAAGATAGCTAATGACTCCTGCCGAATCATCAATGTTTCTGAATCTATATCCTCAGCTACTGAGGTGTCCCAGTCTAGTTCCTGAAAAGTGATTCGTTGTTGTGTTCGTATATAGTGTAGTATATGATGTCTTAACGCCTTTAACAGGTAGTGTTTGATTGAGTCGGTCTCATTAATCTGCAAGCGATTCTGCCAAAGCTGTAAAAACAGTTCCTGGATACAATCCTCAACGACTACCCCATCGATCATAAATTTTAGCCCATAGTGCTTCAACACGCGATAATAGCGTTCGGCCAATTGACCTAATGCCTGTTTATCTCCCTGCCGATAGGATTGCCACAACGCTTGGTCTGGAATTTGTGAGGGCTTGGCGTTCACTTAACTATATTTTAGTGAAAAATTATACCGTTCTATTTAGTGTTCATAAACGTTGCTTAACACTACATTGATGAGACCACGACCACGTTTACAAGATCTTACTTCCCGGAATCAACTTTAAAAGCTAGAGCAGCTTATACGTTACGGAGGTTGACCTTTGAAAAACTCGTTAATCTATACATGTCAACGTCTCACTCGTCTCGCCGACCCAACCCGTTCTGTACTCATCTCTAAACCTTAATTTTAGCAAAAAGTGTCCGATAGACACTTTTTTGATTGTGAACTAAGGTCTTATTAGGGCTCTGCCACTATACTTGTTAATTGCCGTTTAATGATAAGAGTCTGACAAATGAGAGCTGTAGCAAAACCTTTGCTATAAGCAGGAACTAGGCTAGAGCGAATACGGGCTAGTCCACTTAAACAGAATACAATTCTACAACAATATAATTATAGCGTATTTATATTTTTTAACAAATACTGACTGTTTTTTAACACTTTTTACTTTTTAAAGAAACGAGAATCCAGGAATTTGTTCGATCACGCTATGGATCATCGTGTTGTAAGGATAGTCCGCTCCTACTAGAACTAATTCAAAAAAACGTTGGATTGAGTTTAGCAGGGAAAGATACAACCATCTGCCAAGCCTAATTAAGGATAAATACCCTGAAACAGACCGAATTGCATGTAGTACTGAACACGTTGAAGCGCGTACTAACAGCTGTCAGCGATACTATAAATTTCGTATAGGTGTGCCATTTTCTTTCTGTACATAGTACATAATAAACATTTTAGGGAATGTTGCGTTTAACAGTTTATCAACCAGAAAAGGATTTTGACCTTTTCTGACGTTAACCTCTTTCCACACAACTACTAGGTATAATTATCATTAATAAACTCAACTCGAATGAATCGTTTTAGTGGTGCTTTCAGAAGGTCCGCCCTGGCTTTGGGACAGACCTCTCCCTCGATCCAGGATCGACAGAAAAGCTCTCAGCCATTGGCTTTCTCCGGACAGCCTACCCCCGCACTAAACTCAATTGGCAACCTGCCACGCGCCCAGGCGCATTCCTCTCCCCAGCACGCGCATAGCGGCTCGTTTTCTCAGGCTTCTACTAGTCTGACTCTCTATTCTCCCCTTCGGCTTAAACGCCTGAACGATCACCCCACCTCGTCGTAGGGATTACTTCACTTCTTTTATAACCTGTTACCAGGAAAAATCATCCGTCAACCGACGCGTTGGTGGTTCCTGCCTAGGGCAATCTCTGTCAGGCGATTTTCCTTACAGATAGGCTATAGTCATTTTTATACTCAAACGATGCACTGGTCAATCGTTTGAGGTTAGTCACGGCTGTACAAGCGGCTTTCCAGTTCCATCAACACTACCTAACTAATTAGTCAAGCAACTAGTAACTTTATGAAGCATCCTGTCAATCGGGCGGCTGGCTCAATCAAGCTGCCCGGCCAGAGCCTACCCCTAGCCCTAAAATCCATTGTGCGCCTGCAAGGGTACGGCAATTATACCTGGGTACACCTCAGTACGCAACCTAAGCCTATCCTGGCCGCGCTAACACTTAAATGGTTTGAGGATCAGCTACCGGGCTTTGTACGGGTTCATAAATCAGAGATAATCAACCCGGCGTTCATTCGGGCCGTGGCGCTCGATGACTCCCTGCAAACAACAGTTTGTTTGGTTAATGAGTATAAAGCTAAGGTTTCTCGCAGGCGTTTGGAACAGGTAGTAGCTAAACTCAACCAGTTCTCTAATCGGTTGGCTAAAGTGCCCAACTACGCTTTTCCCACCTCAGGCCTTTTTCCCGAATTGGTATGAAACACCCCCTTTTAAACTTAAGCCTGATTCTGGCTGGCCTTGTGGGCTGCGCAGCCTATGGCTGGCTGCTACTGGATTGGGTACAGGATATGAAAACAGGCAACTATGACAGCGATCCACTGGAAGCCGTTTGCCAGGCTATCGTTATTCTGGCCTACTGCTATTTAGCCTACCATTTTATTGATAGCCGCGTAACGGGAAGTATTCGCTCGCAGGACCCTAAAATCAACCCTATGCAGCCCAGTAGGTCTTGATGGCTTGAACAAGCTTGTTTCTTCAACATCGGTTGGATGGTGTGCCTATCGAATGGAGAGCGGTAATGAAGCGGTGGTATATCAACGTGTCTACTACGAAGGCTCTTTGCTCAAATTGAAGGAGATTAACTCGGGTACAAAACCGGCAGATAAGAAGGCTGATGATCCACTAACTATTGAGATCTCAATCAGTTATTAGTCTATACCAACTAGCTTAGTCATGTCATTCCAGGAGTTGATACTAACCTACGGCTACCCGATGCTATTTGTAGGCGTCTTGATTGAAAGCGAAGCCGTATTGTTGATCGGCGTTTATTTGGCCCAGCAAGGGTATTTTTCCCTTCCGACTGTTATTGGCGTAGCGGCTTTTTCTTCCTTTGTGGCCGCTCAGCTTTGTTTCTTTATTGGCCACCGCTATGGGGCGACGTTTTTAGTGAAGCGCCCAACCTGGCAGCTGCGATTTAGCCGGGTACAGCGATTGATGAACCGTTTTGGCGTCGGCCTGGTACTCGGTTTCCGGGTTATCTATGGCTTACGGGGTATTATTCCAGCCGCTATCGGGTTAGCGGATTACTCACGCCTGGTGTTTATTGGACTTAATGCTATGGGTGCTTTACTCTGGGCGCTACTGGTGGGGCTGGCGGGAGGTAGTCTTGTTCAGATGGCCGAAAAGCTACCGAATCACCCACAGGTACTTATTCTGGTCTTGGGTGGGTTGATCCTGTGCGGGGGTATGTATCAATTTTATCGCCATGTAAAACGAAAGAAGTCCGTGTCCACAGAATTGACCCATTGATTTTGGCCAGGCACCCTCTTTTTATGGTAAAAGACGCGGCCTCCCTAAGAAGAGTTCACGGGGTAGCCAACCTACGCCTTAATCCGGCAAGTACTTGCCGGGTCTCCTCAATGCGGGTTTTAAGCCCCTTTTTATAATACCAGGCCCGAAATTCAGGCGTATCGTGGTGTGTTTCCAATTCTTGTTCCAGTTCCTGCAGGTAGTGTTCACACTGCGATAAATAGGTGTTAACCGATTTGGGATTGTGGAAGCCTCCCCCATCAACGGTCACGTAAACAGGCGTGGTGTGAGCAGCCTGCGTCGAATCACCATAACACCGGGCGGCAATCCACATACCTTGCGTCACATCGTTCACATCCAGTTTGATAGCCAGATGGCTGGAAGACTGCCCCAGATCATGTTTAGTAACACGCCCCAGAACCCGACCGTGTGCAACCAGCTCCAGAACCTCAAGAGGAAGCTGCTGTAAATGGCCATAAGCCTCAGCGGTTATGGTGAGCTTATCCCCTTTTTTTATTGCCAGATGGTCGCCGGGTATCGCTTTATTGACGCTAAAGTCCAGGATCGGGCCACTCGTCGCAACCGTGTGCCCCGCTGCAACACTTGCCAACCAGGCCGTTTGGGTAAAGGGAGCGTTGATATAGGTATAAAACCGGGCATTACCAATTTGGGCATTCCGTTCAGGCGGCCCATGATCGTGGTCATGGCCACACCAGGGAAAATCAGAACCTGCGGTGGCCGTAAGTGGAAATCCCAGATCCAACAGACGATAATAATGCTCCGTGTGCAGCGGTTGCGCTGAAACACAGTACTGAATAACTTCCAGTACATCAACTTTATCCCGCAACCCATCCAGAGTAAGCCCCCGATACCCATGAAATGACTCCGCTTGATGAGCATAGCCGGTGAGACCACCCCGTTTGTGCAACTCATCAAACACCTGATCGTAGTAATAATAATTCCGGCCATCGCGAACGGACGTTGAAGCGCCAAAACCCAGCGCATGGCCTAGTTCAGGTGTTCGCGGATCTTCCTGACCTGGGGTCAGCAAATAGTTCCCCTGCTGATAAACGCCTTTCTCTCCGAAAGCATATTGTGGATAATAGGTTTCCCAGAAATCGCCCATTTTCAACAGGACACCGACGTTGACGTCTTCTGCCTGCATCCAATCAAGCAGAGGTTCATTGTCTCGTGGCGACCGACGAATGTGAACATGTCCGTCTGCTGAATACCAGCCACGGGCAGCCTGATTGATCCAGCGTTTTATCCGGTAGGTTTGCCGATACACCTGTCCAGACGTTAGCCGTATTGGGTGCACCTGACGGAGATACTCATTCCCCTTTGAGATGGTTACCGTATAGGTGCCAGGCCGTAAGGTCATGGTGAAACTACCCGCCACATAAAAAGAGCTATCTGGCTGAAGCGCGTACCCATCCGCATGATCCCACAAGCCATAGGAAACGGCTATCGACTCGGCTGGCATGGCCGGAACGGGCTTTCCTGCCTGTGTAATTCGAATTCGAGCCGGGGTTGGTTTGCCGGTTTTATCATCCACTACCCGAATAGTCATTCGCCCCATCGGCAGTGCATGTCCGATAGTGCCAGACGCTAACAAAAACAGAACGAGTGGTAGGGCTGCGCGATAGAGTAATCGATTCACATGGGAACTGGTTAGGGGTTACGAATCTATGAATCAGATTGGCCTATTACCGTTTTAAGGACCTAATAAACGAATAATTCGTCAAAGTCCTCATACCCTGATTCAGGGTGAATTTCGAATGACAGTTGCTCGCTAACAGCGCCTTACAATTCAAGTACAGGAAGTACGGCTGTGAACTAGCGGCAATTAACTCGTAGCGCTAATTCGTCAGTTTAAAACACCGAATTAGCTCTTTAGATAAAATACAGTTCAGCTAGCCAGGTATTGCCGTCAACTTTGCCTGATGAAAACAAACCGACGAACGATAGCTCAACAGTCAACTCCTGATAGTGATCCAATTCCTGCTCATCCACTGTCTCACGCCGTTGAGACAACGAATACCAGATTGCTTGAAAATACAGTGATCTCAACCTTCAGAGAGTTCGTCCGCAGGCCTAAAAGGTTGAATCATAGGCTTACACGAACGAATGGGCTTGGCACTTCAAATGACGAATAGGCAGTTCATCCACTCCTTATGTCGGTTCATACACAGTTGCCTATGTTTTGGTAATTGGGCCAACTAGTTTTGGCTACGTAATCAGGACAACAGTTGATCCATCAATCGTCCATTCCATTACCCTCTTTTTTATGAAAATTCTCGAACTTGATCTGTACACGACTAATCTGGAGGCTGTACGTCTTTTTTATGTCAGCCAGCTTGGACTGCCTCTGCTGGCACGTACAGCCTCCCAACTTACCATCCTGGTTGGTTATACCCGCCTAACCTTTCGGCTCGTTGCTCAACCGGTGGCACCCTATCATATTGCCATCAACGTACCACGCGACTCGCTCGATGTGCTGATGTATTACTACGACCTGGATTACCTGCCGACACAGGCACCTGGCCAAACGATTGCCTATTTTCCCGACTGGCGGGCCAAAGCCTGTTATTTCTACGATACGTGCGGGAATCTCCTGGAGTTCATTGCCCGGACGGACCTTAATCTGGATAACCCAAACCTGACCTTCTCGGATCTGTTTCAGGGGGTTAGCGAGATTGGCCTGACGACCCAGGATGTAGCCTACACAACCTACGAGATTCAACGCCGTTTCCGGATAGATCAGTTTAGCAAAACGACACCAAAACCGGATTTCAATGCGCTGGGGGACGACAATGGCCTCTTCATTCTAGCGCAACAAGGCCGCAATTGGCTCTTTTCAACCACACAGGCCGACCTGAATTATTGCCGGGTTCAATTCACAACCGGAACGGATACGACAGTACACGAGCTGTATTCATACGAAGTGAATCAGCTGCCCATTGGCTATGCACCCGGTAGTTACCAACGCTATGCGCCTGAACAACAGAAGGCTTTTGCTTCCTAGTTTAAGCCCTTCATTGCCGATAGCCAGGTGGCCATTTCCAGCCGCCAACTAAACGACTTCATCTTATGTGCCGAGCCAGCAAACGTATTCCTGTGCCTTGCAACCTGTGCCTTCGCAAACACATGTGCACCAGTAACCAGGTCGAGAGACCTCTGCAACCTGAATCATCAATCGTACTGACGTCAGATTATCAACCAACTATATCACCTTTTAAACGCCAAAAAGACCATGCAAAACCAACGTTACAACGTATTCAATCAAATTCATAAAGGCCTGCGGGGCATGCTGTATGATACAGCCACCCGTTTACAGCAAACCGATTTTTCACAATCAGGAGCAAGCGAGGCTGTTGACCAGTTAGCGCAGGTACTCCTCTTTTTCGATGACCACGCCGAACATGAGGATCGGTTTATTCTACCCCACATCCGCAAGCACGACGCACAACTCATTGATGAGCTGGAAAAAGATCATGAGATCGATCACCGCCTTACCCAGACGCTTTTTGATCATATTCAGGAATGGAAAACGGTTAGTTCGGATAATCAGCGAGAAGCCATTGGTCAATGGATCTTGTTCGCCTTTAGCGAGTTCATCGCGTTCAATCTTTACCATATGAACAAAGAAGAGAATGTACTGATCTATTTGCTCTGGAAGCATTACACCGATGCAGAAATCAGGGAAATGGAAGGGGAGATTCTGAAAGCAATTCCGCCCCAGACCCTGATGGCCGAGAGTCGCTGGATGATGCGCTCCATCAATGACAAAGAAGTGGTTGAGTGGCTAATGGGTGTTAGACAAGGTGCGCCGGTAGCCGTATTCGATACCTTCCTGCAAATGGCCAAAGAGGAATTACCGTCTGAGCGACTGACGAAAGTGCATGCGGCACTGGAGCTGGTATAACCCATAGTCAACCCCATGAAACGCCTGTTCAAAAAGTTAAAACTCAAAAAAAACAATCCGCCCAAAAGGCAATTGTCCACTGTCCGTTCGCAACTCTGGTGGGGACACGAATAGTGGCTTATTATCCGTTAAACAACTCATGTTATGCATTACAAACGATCTGTACTCTCTTTTTTTCTGGCTGGCAGTCTACTTACAGGATGTCAGGATCACCGGGTTCCCGCACCCGTTCAGCCTACAATAAGTACCCTGGCTACGGGTCTGGTAGCGCCTATCGGTGTAGAGGCCGACGCCAGTGGTCGAGTCTTTGTTACCGAACAGGGTACGGGAATTAACGATGGCCGCGTATCAGAAATCACACCCGATGGGAAAGTACATCCGGTTATTACAGGCTTGTATTCCTTCAAGCGCCCCGACAATGAACTGGACGCCACCGATCACCTGCTGGCGGCCGATGGTATGCTTTATGTATTGAATGCCAAAGGGCTTTACACCCTTAATCTGGCCTCGTTCAAAACCGGTGATGCCCCGATTCCGGCCGCCAGTCTGACTCCAGAAAACATTCAGAAGTTCGTCATCGACTATGCTTTTACCGAAGACACGGGTGAATCACATCTGTATAATATGACCCTTGGACCCGATGGTGCGCTCTACATGTCCGATGCAGCCGCCAACGCGATTATTCGCCGATCCAAAACCGGCCAGTTAAGTGTGGTGACGGCCGTGCCAGGCATTGCCAACCCAAATCCGGCTGGTCCACCACCGGGACCGCCTTTTATTGAGTCGGTACCAACGGGAATTACGTATGATGGTAAACAGTTTGCCATCAGTACATTGCTGGGATTCCCGTTTCCGGCGGGCAAGGCTATCATTTATCAGATGGACCTGGCAGGAAAACTCAACGTGTTTCAGCAGACCTTCAACAGTATGGTCGATATTGAGAACGATGGGAATGGTAACTACCTGGCGCTTGAATTTGCCATCTTTGGTCCAACAGGTTTTACACCTAAAACAGGCCGGTTGCTACGGGCTAAGGGAACCAGCAGCGACTTGCTGATCGACAAGCTGAACATGCCAACGGATCTAAAACTGATTGATAGCCACACTGCTTACTTAACCAGTATGGGAGACGGAACCCTATTAAAAATCACGTTCTAAGTCTTCATAGGTCCTTACCAACAGTTGATGCCCCAGTTTTAGTGAACAGTTTAGGAAACTGGGGCATCAACTGTTGGCAAAGACCCAAAAACGATCAGTAAAAATAGGTCGTTTGCTAATTTCTACTAGTATCGTTCATCTGTATCAGTAACGATACCAGTAGAAATTGCTTGATTATAATGACTGCTACGCTTTATATCCAAGCTTTGATACAGAGCCCGTTATGTTCGTCTTTTTTCTACTTATATCTCGCAGTATACATCTGGCGGCTGGGCTAATTCTGTTGATGTATCGGCATGTCTTTTCTAGCGTTGAGCTATGATAACTGGCAACGACTCCCGTCTGCGTTGGCTGGGCCCAATTGGCCTGTTTTTGTTCGGGAATATATTCTTCCGGCTTTCCTTTTGGCTACAAGCCAGTCCGCCTGCACTCATCCATTCTACAGCGGTCGGCCTGGGCGCGGGATTTTTGTTTTGGCAGTTGAACCGTGGCATTGCCCGCTATTTACAACGCAGGTTTCCAGGTCTGGAGCGCACACCCAAACGACTCCGGCTATTGTTGGTACTAACTCCCCTACTCGTAAATGCAGCTGTCTTTTCACGCTTCGGGCTGCATATCCTGCTAGGTTCGAGGCAGACGCTTTGGCTTGGCCTGGTCGACTACGTTATGTCTTTAGGCATTCAATTATTTTATCAGGTAGTGTATGTCAGTATTTACGAAGGCGGATACGTATTACGCCAGTGGAAACATACCTTTCAGGAAAAGGAAGAACTCATAAAAGTTCAGTGGCAAACCCGCTTCAATGCCTTAAAGGGTCAGGTTAACTCCCATTTTTTGTTTAACTCATTGAACGCCCTTTCAGCCCTGATTGAAGAGTCGCCAGCGCAGGCCAGTCAGTTTGTCGACGAGTTGTCGAAGATGTATCGGTATCTGCTCCAAGCCAATGACCAGGAGTTAGTTTCACTGGAAACAGAATTAGCGTTCATTGAGTCTTACGCGCACCTGCTGCAAACCCGGCACGGCACTGGGGTTCTCATTCAGATGATGGTGCCCGAAGATCACCTGGCGAGTCCGCTCCCCCCGTTAACCTTGCAACTACTCGTCGAAAATGCCGTCAAACATAACATTGTGCTGGCCAGCCGTCCCTTGTTGATTGAAATCGGCACAACCGCATCTGGCCAGTTACGGGTACGCAACAACCTTCAGCCTAAAAATATACGGGCAATCAGTAATGGCGTTGGCTTAACCAACATCATTGCCAAATACCGTATGTTAACCCCTACCGACATTGTTATAAAGGAGGAAGACGGGCATTTCACCGTTTTATTACCCTTGCTCAAACAGCACTAGCCGTGGAAGTACCTGGTGGTAAGATGGCAGGTAGTATACAAGACCCCCACTGGCTGAACGGCAGTTAGCTAGGCCTGCTACCCCTCTATAGTCGGTACGCAAACCAATCGCGCTTTTCTACAATTGACCCGTCGTTTCTGCCAATCGGCGCTAATTGTCATTGAAATCCGCCACGCTGAGGAGGCATTTTTGTGTCGTAAACAAACACAAACAAATGCTATGAAGAATCTACAAGCCTTCCGCTCATTAACCGGCACCGCCCTACTTCTACTGGGTAGCCTATTTGCCCTGACCGCCTGCGACAAAAAACCGGTTGATCCCAACGGACCTATGCCGACCGATCCCGGCACACCAGGCCAGGCGGGCTATTTGGTGGGTAAGGTGATCGATCCACAGGGCAAGCCACTGCCAAAGGCTACGGTCTTTGTTGATCATACTGTATTGACAGGCGATGGTCCGGAAGTAAAAACAGCCGCCGATGGCACCTACAAGGTTCAAATGACCGACTTCGCGGGCGAATGGATTGCCAAAGGTTACCTACTGAAGCAGTATAATGATCGGGTCTATAAGATTAACCTTGATACTGAAGACGACAGCCCCTTTACGAGCAACGAAAAAGCCGTCCGTAATTTTCAGTGGAAACTCACGGGCCACATTCCTGATCTGAGCCTGGATCTTTACTACGGGGGCACCATGGAAATGTCCCGCGACCTGAACGCGGATGACCTTCGGGATAACGAGAACATCGAATTTACGTTAACGCCAGTCGGCCCACTGATCGACGGCTCAACGGGTAAGGTGCTGAAAGTACAGGCAAAGAAGCGTTACAACGACGCGATTAAGGATGTGCCAATGGGACGCTACAAAGTCACGGCGGTGTATAAACCCACGGGTGAGCAACTGCTGGTTCGCAATGCCTGGGACTTCGACAGTGATATTGTTTACCAGCCGTCGGTCACAATGGACTTCTTAGGTACTGAGTCAGCCGTACGTTACAACAGCATGTGCGTAGGGTATACCAATCGGCACTGATCCACATAGCCCACAACGACCTCAGGTCTGTTTCAACATACCTCACATTAACCATGAAACTCAGTAAATTTTTACCCGTTTTGCTGTTAGGCAGTGTACTAGCCTGCCAAAAGCCAACGGATGCCATTAATCCCGGTAATCCATCGCCCCTCGGCAATAAAGGTTGTTGGCGAGAGTAGTTTAGTTATAAACGGCCATTCATTCGATAACGTAACTCCTAGTGGGAGTTTGATGAATGGGCATCTTACGGTTACGGCTGTGGGACTCGATTCGACAGGAAAGAGCGGCAGTATATCCTTATTTCTGAACAGCCTTTCTATAGGTGCACATCCGTTTTCAGATGATATTGATCTCACAGAAGGAACCTCTATCAATGTTCTGGATGGTGCAGGCAAAGGAGATAATATAGACGGCTCATCTTTTTATTCAACGTGTCTCGCCCCCAAAACCGAATCAGGAGCTATTCAGGTAGTTAAGGTTGAGCGAGCGAATGGCACCGTAAAGGTAATGCTCCAGCTAAGCGGGCGGGTAGTGACAAAGCATAGCTACAATGCAGAAACCTGCGTTGTCAGCGAACACAAAACCATGCCGGTAAGTGGCCGATTAACGGTCGTAGTCCGGGAATAGAAAAGCGGTTTACACCGATGCACGGCTCCTTTATCACCAGGAAAATTATGCTCTGAACGATGTAGTAAACACGCGGTTTTTTCGGATTTAGCGCTTATTTTCGGTTTTTATCCGGTATGACTTTGTCCAGTCCGCTTCATAGATTGACTCGTTTTGTTGATCGGTATCGTCCGGTATTGCTTTCCCGTATTGAGTGGTGGTTTCATCTGGCATCTATGCCAATACTGCTTCCCATTGGCGCTTACTTCATCATGGGCGAACGGTACTTTCGGGACCCCATCACGTTCACGGTAGGCACTATCGTGAACGTGTTTGTGTATGGGTATACCGTAACGTTGTTCACACTGGCCGTGCGGTGGGTAATCCGGCAGTTTCCCCTCATTCAGCAGGCGGGCGTTCGGTTTGTGAGTATGCTCTTAGTAGTGGGGTTCATCATGGCCACCACCGCCGTCCTCGACCTCTGGCTCTTTAGCCTGGTGCCCGGCACAGGGGTCCGGTTTTCCTGGGAAGCCGTGGTGCCACTCTGGCTATTCGGCAGCGTGGCCAGCCCAATTTTTTGCCTGACCCTGGGCATGTTTTATGTGTACTCGCAGTGGCATGATCGGCAGACCGAAAATGAGCAATTGAAGCGTGAAGCCCTTCAGCAGCAATACGATGCGTTGAAAGATCGGGTCAATCCTCATTTTTTATTTAACTCCCTAAACTCCGTCTCGTCGCTCATTGGCGAAGACCCTGCCCATGCCGAACGTTTTGTCGATCAGTTGTCCAGGGTGTATCGGTACATGCTCCAGGCAAATACCCACAGTTTAGTACCCCTGGAATCGGAGCTGGATTTTCTGGCCATTTACACCGACCTACTGCGTGTTCGCTACGGGAGCTCGCTGCGCCTGGAACCTTGCATCTCGCCCGACTGTCGGCGGGGCCAACTCCCCCCGTTAACACTCCAGACGCTTATCGACAATGCCATCAAGTATAATGCTATGACGCCCGCACGACCGCTGGTTATTCAGGTAGAAGCCCAGGGAGATCGGTTACTCATCAGGAATAATCTTCAGCGGAAGACGATCCGCGTAGAGACCAGTTCAACGGGATTATCGACACTGATGGACAATTACCGACTGTTGGGTTTACCCAAACCCGTTGCCGAAGAAACAGCCACACAGTTTATCGTTTCGCTACCGCTGCTCGCCGAAGTCTAAGTCGTGCCTGAATGCCTGATAGGCCTCACGCCAATTCCAGCACGAATTCTGGCATCCCAGACAATCCAACTAACAGTTGAAACAGCATTGACCGGGAATTAAGGAGTATACCCACTAAGTTGCCCCCAATTTCCTTACTTTAGGTATGAAGTTGTGTGATTTGTATGATGTCGATTAATAGGCCCATCTTACCCGATAACCCAACGCAACCTGGCATAACCAGGCCCTGGTACTGGCCGTCGAAACAACTTGGGTGGCAGATCGTATTGCTGTTCCCATGGTTCATTCCTCTGGTAACCTACCTGTTGCTGGGACCGCGTTACTTCAGTAACTGGTCTACGTTTGTGGGTGCTACCGGACTGAATCTGGCGCTGGGTGTGGGGTGCCAATGGCTGCTCGATCAGGTTACCAGACGGGTCACCAACCGGTATCCTGGTCTGGGGCAAACAGCCTCTCGACTCATCCTGTTGCTGCTGGCGTTCATGAGCATCTCCCTGCTTGTCATCCTGGGGGGCTTATGGCTATACACGCAGTTCCACCTGTTTGGTTATGTGTACCAACCAGGAGTAGTTAGCCGCATTCTCTTGTTTAATGTAATCGTGAATCTGATTTCGCTGGGGGCTTACGAGAGTATTTATTCGCTGACCAAATGGCGCGAGAACATCCTCGAAAAAGAGCAGTTAAAAAAAGTGAATCTGCAAAGTCAGTACGAGAGCCTCAAGAACCAGGTCAACCCGCACTTTCTGTTCAATACCCTAAACTCGCTTTCCTCTCTAATTGCCGATGAGCCAGAACGGGCAGAAGAGTTTGTCAACGAAATGGCCAACGTTTATCGCTACTTACTCCAGACCAACCGGGGAGCCGACGCCAGCCCTGATAGTTCGCGGTCCGACGCTTCGGCTTCAGGTGGTGAATTGACGCTTCTGGACACTGAACTGACCTTTATCCATTCGTATTTTCATTTGCTCAAGACCCGCTACGGGCCAGGCATTCAGGTAGACGTAGCCATTAACGAGAACGACAAAAACCGGCTGCTGCCTCCCCTCTCGCTGCAAATGCTGGTAGAAAACGCGGTGAAGCACAATGTTATTCACGTAAGCAGACCTCTGATCATTGAAATTAAATCGACGCCCAGCGGTCATCTGATGATCCGTAACAACCTACAGCGCAAGCCAATCCGTCGGGTACTAAGTAATCAGATTGGGTTGAGTAACATTCAGGCCCGCTACCGACTGATGGCTCAACAATACGCAACTCCATTGGAAATCCATATCGACGAAGCCGACGGTTATTTTACAGTTACTCTCCCCCTTTTATAGTTAGAACGACCCTAAACGTACTCCTAGGTGAAGAGGACGATTTGGCGGTGCGTAACCGCCGTAAATGAGCAGCCGATGTAAAGCCATCTTTATACCCTCAACGAGCGGGTCGGCTCACTCGCAGTGCCGTTCTTTCGTCCGGATCGGGGGCTGATTCTGACGCATGGGGCTATAAAACAGAGTCGACTTTGCTTCAGCAATTAGCGGGTCGTGCCTATCAACCTTGCCTACAATAGAGGAGCGTTGGGCAGCTTTTTTACCAGTATCAGCCGCCCGATCTAAATTTCCTGAAGGGACAGGACAGGGCTGTTAAGCGCTAGTTTTTAAGCCCAAGGAGGTGTTAGGATTATAGCAAACAAACAGATCATAAGCCTATAAAACTCTGAAAGGGAACTTTCTCCAAGTACTTGCAAAGTCTCACGTTCTCTCTTGGCTATGCCGAGTGAGAACGTGAGGTTATCCCCGCAAAAAGAATGAATCGCTGGTGCGCGTGGCTGAAAAGCACGACGTGCTCGATAAGGTGTACCTGGTGATGGTGGCCGAACGCCAGCACTTTCAGATCTGGCAACGTTGATGCCTGGTCAAAATGGCCAGGCTATTTTGGTGATATTGAGCTGGCTTGAGTTATTCATGCTCTGAAGGATTCACGTAATAGCTACCTTTGCCTGAATTCTTAGAGCGGTCAATGCCTAATTGAATAGCTACTTCATTAATTCGCCGACGGCCAATCGTCAGTCGTGCCCCATTTTTCATAATTAGATAGCCTTCGATTGACGAAGCCAGAATGCAGCTATAGATATGCTCAGGATTTACCAGACTGTTTTTATGGATGCGCATAAAGTGAGGCCACTGACTAGTATACCATTTTAGTGTTCGACTGGTTAAAATATGTTTACCATCAATCAGGTAAACTGTGCTATAGTTAATGTCTCCTGATAAATAAAGCACTTTATTCGGATCAAACCTGTGCTGAACCTGAGCAGCATATACCCGTCTCATTAAGGGATTATTGAATGGAGTGGAAAAATAGAAAATGTCATATGTACGTTTCTAGATTCAATTGAGTTTTATAAAGACACAAAAAGCGCCATTACTAGGGTGTAATGGCGCTTTTAATTTTTATACTGTACTACTCATCAATAGTTTACACACATCACCTTCTTAAAAACCTGCCCAGTCGACCCAAGTTTCCAAACGATCACTTCGTCTTTTGGTTGACGACGTACAGTAAGGCCACGGTGATCTCATTAGACAACTTACCATTGAACACCGACTACACGAAGAGTAAGGCAAGTGAGAGCAGCAACATAGACCAGGAGCGAGCTACCCACTTAAGTGATACAGTGGACTATTATGTTTTTTGGAAACTAAAGGGAGGCCGTATAAGATCAGAAATTGATTTCGACCTGGACTATTTCTAATTCAAACTTTCCACAAACCTGCTTTCATATATTCGTGCTGGAAAATTTTGGAAAGTTCCAAAATGCTAAAGGGCGGGGTCAAAAGAGCAAAAAAGATCAGAGATGGGGGGTAGAAACTCAAAACGGACTCATTATGAGGTCGTTTCGAGTTAATCAGGGTGCTTTCGCAATCAGGGACAAAATTGCAGGAGAGATAGGGGGAAAAAGCAAAAGCCTGCTATCTGGAGCAGGCTTTTAAGACTATAAGAGTATTTCTTGGTGCACTCGTAGGGATTCGAACCCCAAACCTCCTGATCCGTAGTCAGGTGCTCTATCCAATTGAGCTACGAATGCATTGCCAGATGGCGTTCCCGTTGATTGGGAGTGCAAAAGTAGGTAGAAAAAACGGCCCTGTCAACCTATTTCCCTAAAAAATTTGCTTTTCGCTTCATAAGAAAAGCACCAATACCTTCCATCGCATCCGCCGATCGGCCCAATAGATCCTGATTATCAGCCTCCTGATCGAGTTGATGATCGAGGTCGGAATAGAGTGATTGGTTGAGTACTTTTTTCATGGCACCAATTGCCCGAGTAGCCGCTCCGGCATAATACCCCACTACAGCATCCACAGCCGTATCCAGATCCGCCATCGGTACCGACCGACTTACCATACCTAGTTGAGCTGCTTCCGGGCCGTATACGCGTCGGCCGGTGCTGCATAGCTCAAATGCCCGTTGTGGGCCAAGAAGCCGGGGTAGAAAAAAGGTAGAGCCCGCATCGGGCATCAGACCGATGTTGACAAATATCTGACTGAAGTAGGCCTCATCGGCACAAATGATCACATCGCAGGCTAGCGCCAATGAACAACCTGCGCCAGCGGCAACGCCATTCACACGGCCAATAACAGGCTTGGGCAGGTTGCGGATGGCCCGAATCATGGGGTGGTATGTCTCTCGTAATGAATCGCCGAGGGTAAGTTGCCCACCCGAAGACGCAGCCTGGGTAACGCCTTCTTTCAGATCGGCCCCGGACGAAAAAGCTTTATCGCCCGCACCTGTAATCACCACGACCCGAACCTGCTCATCAGTACCGGCGGCTTCGATGGCTGCCGTAATGTCCCCAATCAACCCCGGACTAAGGGCATTGTAGACCTGTGGTCGGTTGAGGGTAATCCGGCAAACCGAATCGGTGACGTCGTAAAGGAGATTTTCGTACATAAGGTTGACAATTAAACACAGAGGGAACGGGGGTTTACGCAGAGAACACGAAGCCTATATCTCGGTGGCCTCTGTGCAAATCTCCGTTATCTGCGTGTTTAAAAAAAATCAGAGTAGCCAGTACACAGTCAGCACACTAACGACCAGGCCCAGTACGAATCCAGCCCCCATCTGAGCGGGTGTATGGGCATTGAGTTTTAACCGGGCACTGGCTACCAGACCCGCCAGCAGTACCAGCAAAATCAGCGAAAAGAATAAATCGGATATGCTGAACCTAAGCATGATGCTGGCAATGATCCCAACCACGCCCCCAATCCCAACGCCGTGGGCGCTAATTTGCCAGGATAGACTGATAAGACCAACCAACAAAATGGAAACCGCAATACCTCCTATCAGGATGCCAATCTCAGGCGCAACCGTCGATACAAGCTGCATCCGGAAGGTGAACAGGTAGGCCAGAAACAAATAGACACTGGCCGTCAGAAAATACGGCAACCGACGGTCCGCCAACGTATGCAGTTGCAGACTCTGGACATACCCGCTACGGAAGAGGTAATAAATCAGCAGGGAAGGCACAGCAAACGTACCAACAAAAATCAGTACGAGTAAACTAAGCCGTAATGAGCTGGAAAAAGCATCCATGCCCAACACGCTGGGCACCTGAAACAGCAACACACCGAACAGCAATGTCGGCATGAGCAACGGATGGAGAACGACCGAAAGGAAACGGGCGAGACTAGTGGTCAATGGAACAGGAATAATGGATAATGAACAATGTAGAATGAATAACGCTGTAAAAATACGCTCTATGTTTTTAGCATTTTACATTTTACATTATCCATTATTCATTATTATAACTGTTTTCTAAGCCGGGCTACCGGAATATTAAGCTGCTCGCGGTATTTGGCTACGGTTCGGCGGGCGATGTTGTAGCCCCGATCGTTCAGGATCTTCTCGAGCTTATCGTCCGATAGCGGGTGAAGCTTGGGTTCGGCATCGATCAGATCTTTCAGAATGTTTTTCACTTCGCGGCTGCTGACATCCTCACCCGTATCGGTCGAAATACCCTCCGAGAAGAAATATTTAAGCGGGTAAATCCCGAATTCGGTCTGCACCGCTTTACTATTGGCCACCCTCGATACCGTCGACACATCCATATCAATCAGGGTAGCAATGTCTTTCAGAATCATCGGCCTGAGTCGGGACTCGTCACCGTTCAGAAAGAAATCATACTGGAAGCGTACGATGGCGTTCATGGTTCGGAGCAGCGTTTGCTGGCGTTGCTTGATGGCATCAATGAACCACTTGGCCGCATCCAGTTTCTGTTTTACAAACGTGACCGTTTCTTTCAGGTTCTTGTTCTGCTTTTTGCTCTTGTCGTAAGTATCGAGCATGTCGGCAAAGGAACGGCTGATGCGTAGTTCAGGCGCATTTTTCGAGTTCAGGGTTAACTCAAGCTTACCGCCGTTGTTAGTCAGAATAAAATCAGGAACCAGGTATTGGGCGGTGCCGGATTCGCCTTCAACAGAGCCCGGTTTAGGATTCAGTTTAATAATAATATCAATGACTTTCTTGAGGGAGTCGTCGCTGATATTCAGTCGTCGCTGAATCTTGTCGTAGTGTTTCTTGGAAAATTCATCGAAGAATTCGTCGATGATCCGAATCGCCAGAATGTTATAGGGGTCAGATGCGTCTTTGCGTTGCAGTTGCAAAATCAGGCATTCCTGAAGGGTACGCGCCCCAATACCTGGCGGATCGAACGACTGGATTTTGTGCAGGATGCTTTCAATCTCTTCGGTATCGGTAAACACGTTCTGGGCAAAGGCGAGATCATTGACAATGGCCTGCAACGAACGCCGAATGTAGCCATCCGCTTCAATGCTGCCAATGAGCTGAAGACCCACAATACGCTGCTGCTCGGTCAGGTTCAGGTAGCCAAACTGTTGAAGAAGCGAATCGGTCAGGCTCGAACTAGTGGCCAATGGCATATCGCGGTCTTCTTCGGCATAATTACCATCGCCCTGCATTTTATACCCGGCATAATCTTCGTCCTTGATATAACTGTCTATATCCAGATCATCGTCCCGTTCTTTATAGTCATCTGCTTCGTCGTATGAGTCATCATCTTTTTGATCATACTCTTCATCCATGCCTTCTTCAAGAGCCGGATTAATTTCCAGTTCTTCTTCAATTCGTGTGTCTAATTCAGCCGTAGGAATCTGTAGCAGTTTAATAAACTGAATCTGCTGCGGAGATAACTTTTGCTGAAGAGATTGGGATAGGCTTAACTTCTGCATGGTGGTACTATGAGCGGTAAAATGTATCCGTAATGTTGAGCGGTTAAGTTGGATGTAAAACTGCCCCTCACAATTATCAGACCAAAATAATCAGTTTTTTGTTTTTATCGAGATAAATTTTCTGTGAGGTTTAGACATAGTACCTTCGTGGCTATGACGAATAAGCTTTACGACACTTCGCTGAGCCTACTGACCGACCTGTATCAGGTAACAATGGCCTACGGTTACTGGAAATCAGAAACGGCTGAGAAAGAAGCAGTTTTTAACCTGTACTTCCGAAAGAACCCATTCAATGGGGGGTTTACCATAGCCTGCGGGCTGGCCAATATCATCGGCTACATTACTCACTTCGGATTCTCAAAAAAAGATTTGCGCTACCTCCGCACACTGACAGGCAATGACAAAAAGCCATTGTTTGACGATGCGTTTCTGGATTATCTCGCCAATCTGAAGCTCAGCTGTAGTATCGAGGCCATTCCAGAAGGCACGGTCGTGTTCCCAAACGAGCCATTGGTACGGGTTCGCGGCCCAATTTTACAGTGTCAGCTCCTCGAAACGCCCCTGCTGAACCTCATTAACTTCGAGTCGTTGATTGCTACCAAAGCAGCTCGCTTGCGCTTAGTAGCCGATATCGATCAACTGCTGGAGTTTGGTTTACGCCGGGCGCAGGGCGTAGATGGTGGCATGACCGCCAGCCGGGCGGCTTACATTGGCGGCTGCGATGCCACCTCGAATGTGCTGGCAGGCAAACTCTACGACATTCCCGTTCGGGGCACGCACGCCCACAGTTGGGTTATGTCGTTCGATGATGAACAGCAGGCTTTTGATACTTATGCCCAGGTATTGCCCAACAACGTAACCTTGCTGGTCGATACGTACGATACCTTACAGGGCGTCCGGCACGCCATTGAAACGGGGCGAAAGCTGGAAGCCCAGGGGCATACACTGGCGGGCATCCGGCTCGATTCCGGCGATTTGGCTTATTTAAGTATTGAAGCCCGCAAACTACTGGACGAAGCCGGTTTCCAGCATACCGCCATTGTGGCCAGTAACGATCTCGATGAGACCATTATCAGCAGTTTGAAACAGCAGGGAGCAAAAATAAATACCTGGGGTGTAGGTACGAAACTCGTTACCGCCTTCGATCAGCCCGCGCTTGGTGGCGTTTATAAACTGGCAGCGCTTCAAAATGAAACAGCGGGAAATGGAGCGGCAAAATGGGCCTACAAGTTGAAGCTATCGGAGCAGGCCATTAAAATTTCGACACCGGGGATTCAGCAGGTGCGCCGATTTCGGGATGAACGGGGGTTTCTGGCCGATATGATCTACAACACAGAAGAAATGAGTGGATCGGATCGACCAACGACCATGATTGACCCGATGGACTTTACCAAGCGTCGGCGTTTTGAGGCAACGCAGTCCTACGAAGATTTATTAGTGCCTGTTTTTCAGGAGGGCAAGTGCGTCTACAATCTCCCCGACATTCATGCCGTACGGGCGCGGGTCCAAACCCAACTGGCGGGCCTTCATCCGGGTGTAAAGCGATTCGTAAACCCCCACACCTATCCGGTCGGGCTGGAAAAGAGCCTGCACGAGTTGAAAACAGAGTTGATCCTTAAACTTAGGGAGGCCAATGAAGAGCCGCGTAACGGAACGAAAGGATAGTAGGCCGTTCGCTTAATAGTAGCTGGTAACTTCTTGATTTCTTAACACTCGTCTAATCACTTTGTATCAAACTTTTCTGTTGCTTTACGACTCCTCAGACATCTCCAGACATGCAACCGATTGAATTAGTGGTATTTGACATGGCGGGCACTACCGTGACCGACCACCATGAAGTAGAGCGGTGTTTTGCCGAAGCAGCCGCTGAAACAGGCCTATTTGTTACCGACGAGCGTATTCTGGCCATGCAGGGCCTTGCCAAACGGTATGTATTTGAAACGCTTTGGAAAGAACAACTGGGCGAACACAATAGTGATATACAGCGGCAGGTTGATGTATCGTACGCAAGTTTCCAGCGCATTCTCGAAAACCATTACCTCACTCAGGGAGCAACACCCACCGAAGGCTGCCTGGATACCTTTGCCTACCTGTACGAACGGGGAATCGCCATTGCGCTCACAACCGGATTTTATCGGGTTGTAACCGATATTATTCTGGAAAAGCTCGGCTGGCTCAAAGGGCTCGATGGTCGCCGGGTTGGTACCGCAGAAAGTCTGATTCAGGTGTCCATTGCCAGTGACGAAGTGGAACGGGGTCGCCCCTACCCGCACATGATTGAGCGAGCCATGCATCTACTGGGTGTTAGTAATCCCAAAGCCGTCATAAACATCGGCGATACCCCTTCCGATTTACTATCGGGCCGGGCCGCTGGCGTAGCCCTCAATCTGGGTGTCACCAACGGTACGCACTCCCGCGATCAGTTGGAAGCCTACCCACACGATTTACTGATTAATTCGCTCCGGGAATTGCCCGCCTTGCTAGACGCTCGCGAAGTAATGACCACTCATGGATAATGCATAATGCATAATGGGTAATGCATAATGGGTAATGCACAATGGATAATGCATAATGATCGGCTTAAAATCGATTACCTGCATTATTCATTATTTATTATTCATTATTTATTATCCATTTTTCATTCTCCCTTATGACTTCTTACGATTTACTTATTGTGGGCGCAGGTGCACTCGGCACCTTCCACGCACTTCAGGCTGCTCAGGCCGGGCTACGCGTGTTGCTGCTCGAAAAAGATCGCTATCCAATTGGTGCCACGGTGCGGAATTTCGGCCAGGTGGTGCCGTCAGGGCTGGCTGGCCGGTGGTTCGACTACGGGCGACGGAGCCTGGATATCTACCGCACCATTCAACAGGAAACAGATATTACGGTACGGGCCAATGGTACGATTTATATAGCCTCCGATCCCGACGAGTGGACGCTGGCCAACGAACTCCACGACCGATACCAACGACTTGGCTATGGCAGCGAGTTACTCACGAAGGCACAGTGTCTCGACAAATACCCCAGCCTGCAACCCAACTACGTTGTGGGCGGTCTGTTCTTCCCGGATGAGCTTAGCGTAGAGCCGGAGCAGATGATTCACCGACTGATTGCCTACAGCCAACGAAAATACGGAATTGATTATCGCCCGGGTTCGGTTGTGATCGACTGCCAGCCGAACAGTTCGGGTGCGGTTGTTACGCTGAGCAATCGGGAGCATTTCCAGGCAAAACGGGTACTCATTTGCGGAGGACATGAGGTACGGTTGCTGTTCCCGGATGTACTGGCCAATGCCGGTCTGGTAGTCAGTAAGCTGCAAATGTTACTAGCTGAGCCCGTTGCTGGCTTACGCTTACCGGGTAACATCCTAACCGGTCTGAGTATTCGTCGGTACGAAGCTTTTCAGGAATGCCCGTCCTATGCCAGCCTGACAGCCCAGTATCCCGAACACCTGATCGAGCTGAAAAAGTGGGGCATCCATATCCTGTTTAAACAAGCCGTCGATGGCTCCATCATTGTGGGCGATTCGCACGAATATGCCCAGGCTACCCAGGCGGAGGATCTAGGCTATCATACGCAGGATTTTATTAACGACCTGATGCTGGCCGAGGCTCGCCGGATTGTTACCTTTCCGTTAACCATCCGAAAAACCTGGGCGGGTTTTTACAGCCAAACTAAGGCTGAAATTTTTGAGCACGCTATAGACCCAGCCATCCAGCTAATAACGGGTATTGGCGGCAAAGGCATGAGTTCCAGCGCTGGCTATGCCGAACAAAACATCAAGCAGTGGTTCGGCTAACCCAACTAGTCAGCTAAAATGACCCCGGCGGGAGTTTACTAAGCTAAGGTTTTGTGAACGGCATTGCCCTGAAATAGCTTGACACGACTCGTGTCAAGCTATTTCAGGGCAATGCCGTTTGTTGTATACAGGCCATTGTGATTCCCTAACGCCTTGATTCAACCGCAGCGGCCGTTTCGTACGGCAAACCACTCCCAGCGTTAATCAGGGCTGTTAAGTGCTATCGTCTTTACCCCCACCCCCTAAAGGGGGAGTACTCCGAAGTGGATTTTCTCCCCCTTTAGGGGGTGGGGGTAAAATAAGCCAATAAAAGAGGCTGATTAAGTAAGGAAAGTTCAGAACTTAACGGCCCTGCAGCGTTAACTCCCCAGGAGTGGATAAGTGGCGGCAATGCCCCTCTCCGTATACCTTTCAACTGCGTTAGCACCTGCTAAAAGACCCAGGGCTTTTTGACTAATTTTGGACGAAGTTTTACCTTTCTTTACTTTAGCCAGCAACTCCATTCGTTCAGTAGACATGAAGTTGACTCGATACTGACGTATGGCGCTGAGGGAATGTACCTCTAAAAGCCTAAATACCTGGCAACTTATCGTTGACGATTAGAATCAATTAACTGAAACACTCATGGTAGTAAAACAATATCTGATAATCGACGATTCGGAGCCCGATGCGTTTTACTTAAAAGGTTTGTTAAGCCGGTTCACGTTTTTTAATTTGGTTGGCATTGCGCCAACGATTGAGTCGGCGGTTCAGTTTTTGTCTTCCCAATCAATTGATCTGATCTTCCTCGATATTAGCCTTGATGGGCAATTGGGGCTAAGCCTCCTTAAAACAGGCATGACCTTACCCCCTGTAATTATTACCAGCGCTTATCCGGATTATGCCCTGGAAAGCTATGAAATTGGGAAGGCAGCTGATTATTTGTTGAAACCTTTTACGTTAGAACGGCTGCAAATTTCCCTTACGCGGGCTCTTCAATGGCAAAATCAACCAACCGTTATTGAAAAAAATGAGATTTTCTTAAAGATGGGCCGCAAAGCGCAACGCTTTGTCTTCCAATCGATTGATCACATCGAAGCGTTTGGAATTTATTCTAAAGTGTATGCAGACAATCAGATGTATCTGGTGAATGAAGGACTCGCGTTACTAATTGATCAACTACCGGCCCGCCTGTTTATTCGGGTCCATAAATCATACGTTATCAATATCAATAAAATAACAAGCTACGATCGGCATACGATCTGGTTAGGTCAAACAAAAATCCCCATTGGCCGTTCGTTTCGGCCTAGCCTGGAAGGGTTATTATCGGTATTTGATACGAATAGTAATGAAGAGCCTTAACAATGGATGTTCATGAGCAGACTCTACAAATTGCTGGCACAAGCTTACTGAACAGGTACGATCCTTGTCCGGGCGCCTTATAGCTAAACCAGTCAATCAACTTCAGGGGCAAATCAACGGCTTAAAGCATGAACTATGTCGTTCATATCAAAAAAACAGATGTTCATATCGTTTACGCATGCAGGTATCTTTACTGTTAATAAATTTACTGTGTTATTAACCTGTAAGTGCACAAAATGGACGATAAAGAACTAGCTGAGACATGCACGGATAAACCAGTCTCTGATTTCTATTCACCTGGCAATGATCAACCTGGCAGTCTCATTACATCGAATGAGCTTGAGCACTTAAAATTTAAAAATTTATTAGCTCAGTATAAAGCTAAGGTATTCGAACAACATGCCTATCTGTTTCTGTCATAACGTTAAAACCAGGTTTTACTTCGCTTTACGTTGTGATTGACTCAGTCTATGCGTTTGCTCCATTTTGTTCAGGTATTGGTTCTTCTCTGGTCGACCGCAGGAGCTCAGTCAACAAAACCACCTGTTGCTACGCTCAAAGCTCAACTGCGTGTACAGCAAAGCGACAACGCTCGTTTACAAGGGTATATAGCAATCGCCCAGTATTATTTTGACGTCGACCAATACGATAGTCTATATACATACACGAAGGAAGGACTCCGGCTGGTGAACAAGAGCCGTGATTATAGTGGCGATTTACACTATTTTTTGGCCCGCTATTATCGTCAACGTGGTTTGTATAGCCAGGCAATCACGTTTACCCGACAGGCAATCGAGTATGCCCAAACAGCCAACGCGGTTAAAAAGATCGTTGAGTTCCAGTATACGTTAGCTGTGATCTATTCAGATGCCGGTGATCTATCAAGAGCGATCGATCAGATTGGGAGGAATATAAGGTATCTGGCCACCCATGAGGATATACCGACACTCGCAGCAAATTACCTCCTGATAATTGCCCTGTACCGGGAATTGAAGAACCCCTCGCTGGAGAAAGCCTACACCCAAAAATATTTTGCCCTGGATAAACGAAACTGGCCAGCCGTTGATCGTATGTACGCATCGATACTAGAGGGGGAAATCCTGGAACAAAAAGGCCAGTTCAAGAAGGCAGAGGTGGCGTACCAGGAAAGCTTGCGGTATGCACGGCTGACAAATAGTCCCTTTAGGGTGATTGATGCGCTTGAAGTTGTAGGGATCAATTTACGCAATCAGCAGCGCTATAAGTTGGCCATCCAGCTATTTGATGCGCAATTTCGCAAGGCACGTGCGTTAAAGAGCAGAGCCGTGATGGCAAGTGCCAAACGGGAATTAGCCATGACTTATTTGGCCTCTCAACGACCCAAAGACGCCTTGCCGGAGGCTCGGTATGCCCTGTACTTATTCAGGCAAAATAAACAACCTGATGGTATCATCAACTCGCTGGGTACCTTAACGGCCGTATTGAAAGCGAATGGCCAGTATCAGGAGGCCTTAGAGATTTATGAAGAGCAACAGCACCTAAAGGAAAACACCTACTCTGAAAGAAATGCGCAGAAACTAGCCTATATGCAGGCCGTATTTGACATCGAAACAAAAGAAAAAACGATTAAACTACTACAAAAAAACGCGCAGATTAATCTACTAAAAACGCTTCGTCAACAACAACAGCTTACCCTAGCCAGGCAAACACAACTGGCCGCAGCCGCTATAATCGGGCTATTACTCACACTCATAGGCACAGTCTATTTCTTTCTGCGCAAATCCCAGCGCGCTTATTCCGCTTTAACTCATCAGCAAGCGCTTCTCCAACAAACAGCCAATGAATTGACCGAAGCGAATGCGGTCAAAAACAAACTATTTTCCCTTATTGGTCATGATTTGCGGAGTCCCCTGGCCAGTGTGAAGGTTACTATTCGACAAATCCAGGAAAACGGCGATTCATTTCAGGCCGCCCGGCTCCTGGTGGATCGTCTGGAAAGACAGGTAGATAATATGCTGGGGTTGCTGACTAACTTATTAGATTGGTCAATGATTCAGTTAAATGGCTTCCATACCTTTTCAGAATCGCTGCTTCTCTATCCACTCATTGACGAAATACTCAGTCTGGCCAGCGAGCAACTACAGCAAAAGCAGTTGACAGTCATTAATCATGTTGACAAAACGCATTCGGCAATGGTCGATAAACAGCAGTTAGGCGTGGTCGTACACAATATTCTTACGAACGCCATTAAGTTTACCCACCCAGGCGGCTATATTCGTATTCAATCAATTGGCTACGAAGACGTTGTTGAATTACAGATCCGAGATACAGGTATTGGTATGTCAGTTGAGCAGATAGCTGCTTTATCGACATGGCCAGAAGTACGCAAGGGAACAATGGGAGAAAGCGGCATAGGGCTTGGCTTACGGATCTGTCGCGAAATGCTAGCCCGTCAGGGCGGACGTTTGTCTATCGAAAGTAAATTGAATAAAGGCACTTTGGTCCGCATTCAATTACTAACCTTGCGTAATGAGCTAAAACCCGAGATGGCTTAAATTAGCGCTGGTAAACTGCCACCTTTTGACAAAAAAGCATCATTGCCCTTATGAATGAGGGAACGAAAGGCTTTTGGGAAGCTACTTATAAGCAGTGCATTGCCAAAATGATTGGCCTTTGCTATCGGTATACCTATGATCGGCAAACGGCAGAAGACTTAGCCCATGATGCGTTTTTACTAGCGATTGATAAAGCGTCAAGCTTTGAAAACAAAGGCCCTTTTGAAGCCTGGTTAAGGCGTATTGTCATCAATGTAGCCTTGCAACACGTTCGGGAGCAGAAAAAACAGAAGGACCATCAAGACAGGATAAGGACAGCGTTTCAGATTCCCTCCCTTGAATCTGACGAGGAAAGCAACTCCAATCCAGCCTATTCATTTTCAGAAACTGAACTGTTAGAGGCCATTAGCCTTCTGCCCCACCACCATCGACTGGTGTTTAATCTGTACGTATTTGATGAGTTCACCCATGCCCAGATCGGAGCCGAGTTGGGCATCAGCGAAGGGACCTCAAAGTCCCATTTGGCAAGGGCTCGCAAGAAAATTCGGGGAATCCTTACTCAGAAAGCAAACCAGCACCCGAAACGAAAGCAGTTACTACTCCTGTTGTTGCTTCCGAATCGGCTTGGCGGTATGGATCAGTTGTTCAGACGCCACTTGAACGCGTTCGAGCTACAGCCTCAACAGGCATTGCCTATTCACACTGCCAATGGTAGGGATGTTTCAGGCCTAAAAACTAAACCGTCTGTCTTTATTCCACAAATCTTAATAAAGACAGATCTGGCAGAATTAGCCCTGATGCTTACGCTAGCCATTGTTTCATACCTCCAGCTGAACGCATATAAGCCCATGAAAGCGCCAATGATAGCAGCGCCTTCTGCCAACCTGTTGGGGAATAAGGTGCAGTCAACAATGAATACAGATACTAAGCAGGTTTCTATGCCGCATCCAACTGCCACCTTTTCCAGAAATACCATCATAGCTAGAAAACAAACAGAAAATAGCGAAATGATGAAAAAGGTAAACACCCTAAATGCGCTGCTGCTTACGGGCTCAGCGCTGGCATTTGATTCAACAGCTCTATTGACTCCTTCCCAATTACCTATCCGGTTTATCAATCCGCCTGTGGTTGACAACAAGTTAACGGAAAGAGTAAGGCCGATTGGCCAAACTCAGTCGGACACTAAACCAAATTCTAAAAAAATTTTCGGTACGTTTTATGCGTCGGAGCTGTTTTGGTCGGCAGAAAACAATGAACTCTACGTCAGGGGAAAGCACGTAAAAGTTAGTCTTAACACGCAAAAATTTACGGGAAGCGGTCAATTTTCCTTCCTGAATAAAATAAGCTATTTGGTTGTCAATGGCAATCCCATGCATATAAATGACACCATACAGCTTTCGGATAAGAGCTATAGCCTGATCAAATTAACCCAGGCAGAAGCCCTGGAAAAATATGGCGATATAGCCAGGATGGGCGCGGTGGAAATAACGTTGGCGGAATAGCTCACACAAGCAACGTGGAATGCTGGC
Organism: Spirosoma migulaei; assembly: GCF_054776855.1. Lineage (NCBI taxonomy): Bacteria > Pseudomonadati > Bacteroidota > Cytophagia > Cytophagales > Cytophagaceae > Spirosoma > Spirosoma migulaei. The sequence continues at coordinate 500,426 of NZ_BAAHBG010000022.1, forward strand.
GGTAGGTCCCCTGGTACAATGAACCTGGCAAACTACCCATCAACTGTCTGTTAATTTTATGTAAAATCGGTAGAGAGCTATTCACAAACGATTGATATTCAATACATATTGGCGTAATACCAGGAACGTACTTTTGCGGGTAATTACTTAAGTAATACTAACCTGTTAACGTATGAAACCTATTTTACCCAACTCAGTGCCACAACAATCGCCCCGATCGAGAACCTCGATTCTTGCTCTGCGCCAGGTAGTTGTGGCATGTTTGTTTTGTCTACTGCCAGGCCTATCTGCGCTGGCCCAAACGGTCACAGGTCGAATCCTGTCCGGCGACGATAATCAGCCACTACCGGGCGTATCTATCGTTGTAAAAGGCACCAATGCCGGGACAACGTCCCGCGCCGATGGTACCTATTCCATTAACACTTCATCGAAAAGCACACTCACCTTCTCCTTCATCGGCTACGCCACACAAGAAATTGCTGTCGGCAATCGGACAACGTTAGATATAACGATGCTGGCGGGCGACCGTACGCTGAACGAAGTCGTTGTAACGGCGCTCGGTATTAAAAAGGACATTCGGCAAACGGGGGTGGCTATCCAGACCGTTGAAGGTGCCCAACTCATCAAGGCCCGTGAACCCAACCCGATCAACTCATTGGTGGGTAAAGTAGCTGGTTTAACAATCGGAGCCTCTGCCGAACTGCTACGTCGGCCCAACGTGATTCTGCGGGGTAATACCGATGTCCTGTTTGTGGTCGATGGCGTGCCCATTAACTCCGATACCTGGAACATCAGTGCCGACGATATCGAAACCTACTCCGTTCTGAAAGGGGCATCGGCTTCGGCGCTATATGGTTTCCGGGGGAAGAACGGTGCCATCCTGATCACGACCAAACGTGGTACGAAAGATAAACGCGGGTTTGCCGTGGACGTGAATACCAGCCAGATGGTGGACAATGGCTTCCTGGCCATTCCGAAAGTACAGGACGAATACGGCCCCGGTGATCACGGTGTGTATGAATTTGTGGATGGTAAAGGTGGTGGTAAAAACGATGGTGACTACGATATCTGGGGACCCCGTTTCGAAGGCCAGTTGATTCCGCAGTACGACAGCCCGGTCGATCCGGCTACGGGCAAACGCTCCGGTACGCCCTGGGTGGCTCGGGGTAAAGATAACCTGAAGCGGTTCCTGCAGGCGGGTATTCTCTCGACCAACAACATTGCGGTATCGGCATCGGGCGAGAAATACGACCTGCGTTTTTCGATCTCGCACAACTACCAGCGGGGTCTGGTGCCCAACACCAAACTGAACAGCACGACCTTTAAAGTAACGACGGGCTACAACTTCACGAACCGACTACGATTTGAGGGAGACATTCAGGTAAACCGTCAGTATACGCCGAATATTCCTGACGTTGATTACGGCCCGAACTCCATGATTTACAATATCGCTATCTGGGGTGGAGCCGATTGGAATATCGACGACATGAAAAACTACTGGCAGCCGGGTAAAGAAGGTACACAACAGATTTATGCTGAATATCAGCGCTATAACAACCCCTGGTTCATCACCAAAGAATGGTTGCGGGGTCACTACAAAACAGACATCGTTGGGCAAACATCCCTCAAATACAACATTGCCGATGGGCTGGACTTTCAACTACGCACCCAGGTATCGACCTGGAACCTGCTGCGGACGGAGAAGTTTCCATACTCGGCAACGGTCTATGGTCGGGAAGAAGCCAAAGGTGACTACCGCGAAGACCGCCGGAATTTGCTGGATAACAACACCGATCTGTTACTTAAATACAACAAGCGAATCAATCCACTCCTGAATGTGAATGCCATTGCCGGGGGTAACATGCGTATTTACAACTACAACTCGAACTACACGACCACCAACTACCTGAACGTACCGGGCGTGTATAACTTCTCGAACTCGCTCAACCCGGTCATTGCGTCGAACTTCAACGCCGATATGCGCGTACTGTCGGCCTATTATTCGGCGGACTTCACCCTGAAAGATTTTGTGACGTTGTCCACAACGGGCCGGATGGATAAACTGTCCACCTTGCCAAAGGGTAACAACACGTTCTTCTATCCATCGGTGGCGTTGAGCACGGTGTTGTCGGATTACCTGCACCTGCCCCAGGCAATTTCTTTCCTGAAAGTACGGGCCTCCTATGCCAATGTGAAAGACGGTCTTACCCAATCGACCATTGGTGTGCCATCGTTCCCGCTGGGGTATGGTCAGCAGTATTTGTCGTCGTATGATGGCCCAACGTACCAGAACTCAGCTGTTTATGGAACACCTTATACAGTTAGTAACACGTCAACGGCCTATTTTACCAACACGCTCAACAACCCGAATATCAAGCCGAACAGTACGTCGCAAACCGAAGTGGGCTTAGACGCGCGTTTTCTGAACAACCGACTCGCCTTCGATGCGGCTTATTACATCAGCGACGATGGTCCGCGTATTTTCAGCCTGCCGATTTCAGAAACAACGGGTTATTCGGCCGCGCTGGTGAACGGTATCAAAACCCAGAAAAAAGGGGTTGAACTGTCCCTGACAGGTAAAGTAATTCGCAACGCCAACGGATTTAACTGGGATGTATTGGCCAACTGGTCGACTTACAAAGAGGTGTACAAGGACTTTTATCCGGGTGTAACGGCCTTGAATACATTCTTCAAAATCGGCGACCGGACGGATAAGTATTACACCAAAACGTTTGTCCGCACCCCCGATGGTCAGATCATTAATGATGCCGGTGGACGTCCGCTTCAAACGACGGTGGCTCAGTACGTAGGCAACATCAACCCGGACTGGGTGTGGGGTTTGAACAACCGGTTCAGCTACAAAGATTTCACGTTCAGCTTCCAGTTCGATGGACGCGTGGGCGGGGTTATCTCCGATTATGTACAGCAGAAAACCTACGCGGGTGGTCGGATCATCAACACGGTTGAGGGTGATATGGGTATTGCCCGGTTGAATGATACGAAGGGTATTAAGTCGTACCTAGGCGAGGGGGTTCAGGTGAGTAACAATGCTAGCATCAACTACGATGCCGATGGCTACGTGACCAACTACAGCGAGCTGAAGTTTGCGCCAAACACGACGAAAGCCTATTTGCAGGATTACATCGCCAAGCGCTATGGCTTCGACGGCGGCAATATCATCAGCCGTTCGTTTGCCAAACTCCGCGAAGTGGTCATTGGCTACACACTGCCACAATCGTTTGTCAGCCGCTTGGGCATCAAGCAGGCATCGGTATCCTTCGTGGGTCGTAACCTGCTCTACTTTGCCGAGAAGAAAGACATTGATATCGATCAGTTTACAGGCAATGGCCGTTCGGACCTGCAAACGCCAACCACACGCCGGTACGGGTTTAATTTGAATCTGACATTCTAATTAATCGTCAGTCGTAGTCATTGATTGTCAGGTATTGTCATTTGTCGTGTAAGCGGCAGATAGCAAATAATGACAGCGAATGACTACGACTGGCAACTTAATGACATAAATTTATGAAACTGAACAAATACATTCTACCACTACTGGCTCTCTTCCTGACCTTGTCAGCCTGTGAGAAGCCATTCGACGAACTCGAAAAAGATCCGAACCGGGCGGTCAATGCACCCGCTTCGTTAGTACTGAAAGGAATCCTGAACGATATGTACGATTCGGGCAACAGTCCGTCTGGTTTTTCGGGAGTAACTTACGCACCCTGGGGATCAGAGCAACGCTTCAACCAGTTTTTCGCCAGTAATTACAACTACTACGCAACCAACGAATACAGCTGGACAACTACGAACCTGAATTTCTACACGTTGAAAGACGTGTTGAAAATGGAGGCCGAAGCCAAACGGGCGGGCGCTGCCGATGTGAACCCCTATTCAGCACTGGGAAAATTCTTTCGGGCGTATTTCTACGAAAACATGACCCGTCGGGTAGGCGATGTTCCGCTGACAGATGCCTTGAAAGACCAGGCCAACCTGACGCCTAAATACGACTCACAGAAAGCCGTTTACATCCAGATTCTGAAATGGCTCGATGACGCCAATACGGATATGGCGGCCATCATCGCCAAAGGCGACAATACCCTGGGAGGTGATTTTTACTTCAATAACAACCTGCGTCAGTGGCAGAAAGTCGTGAATACGTACCGGCTACGGGTGCTGATCAGCCTGAGCAAGAAAGAGAGTGATGCCGACCTGGCTATTAAGCAGAAGTTTGCCGATATGATTGGCAACCCAACGAAGTACCCAATCCTGACGGGTATGGCCGATAATCTGCAATTTATCCATAACAGCACGCAGAATAAGTATCCCCGCAATCAGGATAACTTTGGTCAGAATGCAACGCGGGAAAATATGGCCAAAACCTACGTCGATTTGCTGGTAGATCGTAAAGACCCCCGCATTTTCGTAGTGGCCGAACCGGCTTCGGCAAAAATTGCTGCGGGTTTAAAACCAACTGATTATGCCGCTTTTGTCGGCGCGTCATCGGGCGAAGACCAGCAGGATATGGCTACTGAAGTATTGAAAGGACAGTACTCATTCCAGAACCGGAAGCATTACTACACATCCTATGTGGGCGAACCTGTCTTCATCATCGGTTATCCCGAACTGATGTTTACCATTGCTGAAGGAATTAACCGGGGCTGGGCAACAGGCAGCGCCGATGATTATTACCAGAAAGGCATTGCCGCATCGATGGGTTTTTATGGTTTGAAAGATGGCGATAACACGGTTACGTTCTCGCGTGATGGTGGTATTGCCAACTTCGATACCTATACCGTTAAGGTGAGTATGAGCGATTACCTGTCGCAGGCTTCCGTAAAATATGCCGGTAACAATGCCACGGGTCTAACCCAGATTTTAACTCAGAAATATATTGCTTTCTTCCAGAATTCAGGATTGGAAGCGTTTTACAACCAACGTCGGACGGGCGTCCCTGCCTTCCTGACGGGTGTGGGTACGGGCAACAGCGCCCGGATTCCGAAACGCTGGCAGTATCCGACCAACGAGCGGACAACTAATGCCGATAATCTGAAATCGGCCCTGACTACTCAGTATGGCGGTACTGATGATATCAATGCTACCATGTGGATTTTGCAATAGTTGTCTTAGTTTGTTCTGTCACTATTTAAACTTACTGAATTTCTTTAAAACTGAACCGTTTTTTGTCATTCCGACGCAGGAGGAATCTCAAGCTTGATTAATATGGAAGCTTGAGATTCCTCCTGCGTCGGAATGACAAAAAACGCGCTAATTCTAGCTAGAAAATGAAAGTTTAAACACCTTATCTACTATCTATGCGCCTTTTCGCTTATCTCATTGTTTTTTTGATCGGCTCCTCCGCACGGGCTCAACCAGCTCAGAACATCATTCTGGTAACACTGGATGGCGTGCGCTGGCAGGAGATTTTCAACGGGGCCGATTCAACCCTTTTGTTTGATCCAGTATTCAGTCGCGATACGGCCAGTGCCCATAAACAGTTCTGGGCGGCTAGCCCTGTCGAACGGCGGAAGCGGCTCACGCCCTTTGTCTGGAATACCATTGCGCAACAGGGGCAACTCTACGGCAACCGTCAACTGGGCAGTCGAATGAATGTGTCCAACCCGCACTGGTTTAGTTATCCCGGTTATAACGAAATCCTGAGTGGGTACGCCGATGATCGGATCAAGTCGAACGATAAAATCGACAACCCAAACGTCACGGTGCTGGAGTTTCTGAACAAGCAACCCGGTTTCGCCGGAAAAGTGGCCGTATTTTCATCCTGGGACGTGATTGAAGCGGCCGTCAATGAAACCAAAACCGGAATCTACGCCAGTTCGGCTAACGAGCCCAGTCAGCCGCGCACCGCTACCGACTCGTTGTTGAGCGATATTACGGCCTTATATCCACGAGAAAACGGCGATGGCGTTCGGGCTGATTTCCTGACGTATTTTGCGGCCCGGCAATACGTTAAGCAAAACCAGCCACGGGTACTGTTTTTGTCGTTCGATGAAACGGATGATCTGGCCCATGCCGGACGCTATCTGGATCACCTCCGGATGCTTCAGTCGATTGATGGGTACCTGGCCAATTTGTGGCAACTGATTCAGAACATGCCGCAGTATGCCGGAAAAACGACGATTCTCATCACGACTGATCATGGCCGGGGCCATACGCCCAAAGCCCGCTGGAAAGATCACGGCACCAAAACAGCCGACTCCTATCAGATCTGGATGGCGGCTATGGGACCAGGAATTTCGGCGACGGGTGAGCAGAAAAACGGCCCTGTCCTCTTTCAGAATCAGATAGCCGCTACCCTGGCTCAGTTGCTGGGGTTTGATTTTAAAACAGATCATCCGGTTGGTAAACCCATTGACCCGATTTCGGGCGCAAATCGGTGATAGATTTGTACCCGAACCGACTTAATCTGCTATGATGAACCGTAGAACCCTTCTTAAATCAGCAACGCTGCTGCCGTTGGCGTCTGCTGCCGATGGTCTGATCACATCGGCACCCACGGCCCGCAAACGCGCTGTTCGTTTTGCCTACCTCGGCGATACGCATATTACACCCGATAGTATGCCGATGGAATCGATCGCCAGGTGCTTTCATCATGCACAAAACCATGCGGATAAACCAGCATTTATCCTGCACGGGGGCGATGTGATCATGGATGCGCTGGCCAAAGATCGGGCCGATGTGCAGAAACAATGGGATGCCTGGAACACAGTCGTGAAAGCGAACAATTCTTTGCCTATTGAATACTGCATCGGCAACCACGATATCTGGGGTGTCGACGCGGCTAAATCGGAGCCGCTCTACGGCAAAAAATGGGCAATCGATCAAATGAAAATCAGTGGTCGGTATCGGTCGTTTGATCGAAATGGCTGGCATTTTATTGTTCTGGACAGTGTGCAACCCAAGCCCGATGGCAAGTGGTATACGGGCAACATTGATGCTGAACAGTTGGACTGGCTGAAACAGGATCTGGCCAAAACGGGCACAAAAACACCAATCCTGATTCTGTCGCACATCCCCATTTTCAGCCCTACCGGTTTCTTTAGCGAGACGAATATCAAAGATGGAACCTGGACGATTCCGGCGGGTTTAGTTTTGTCGAACACGCCAGAATTGCTGAAATTGTTTTATCAATATCCGAACATAAAAACGGCTCTGAGCGGCCATATGCACCTGCTCGACCGGGTCGACTACAATGGGGTTACTTATTTTTGCAATGGAGCCGTTAGTGGTAACTGGTGGAGAAGTGAGGTCTATCAGCAAACCAAAGCGGGCTATGCGCTCATTGACTTGTACGACGACGGAACCGTAGAACGAACTTATTTACACTACACGTAGTCCGGATGTAAGACAGGTTTTTCTTTGACAGGATTTACAGGATGAACAGGATTAATTTTAGACATAAAAATCCTGTTCATCCTGTAAATCCTGTCAAAAAGAATAAACATGTCCTTCCGGACGATCCCAAGAAACGACAATGCAAACCATTATTAATCTCTTCGCCGAAAGCGGCCAGGACGCTTACTACGGTGAACCCGTAACCCAGCTTGAACACGCCCTCCAATGTGCCTACTTAGCCGAAAAAGCAGGGGCTGATAACGAGACCATTGTCGCGGCTTTCCTGCACGACATCGGCCATTTGCTACCGCCCGAATTAGCCGGTGGTTATATGGATGGCTACGGCACGGTCGATCACGAGAAACTTGGGGCCGACTATCTACGCGAGATGGGTTTTTCAGAAAAAATAGGTCAACTAATTGAGCATCACGTCAATGCCAAACGGTATCTGGTCTACAAGAACCCGGCGTATTTTGCCCGATTATCGGAAGCAAGTTTAAAAACGCTGGAATTTCAGGGTGGGCCTATGAAAGCAGGCGAAGCGCTGGCGTTTGAAACGAATCCCTATTTTCGTGAAATCCTGCAGGTACGCGGTTGGGATGAACAGGCTAAAATACCCGGCTTTCCTACGCCCGATATGGCCTATTATCTGACAATTGCGAACAGACTACTGGATGGAGTCGACTCCTAACTTGCGGTTCAACCCTGTCTTCGGCTTTTACGTCCAGTTATGAAGCATCTGTGCTGGTTTTCTCTTCTTTTCTTTGTCCAGCAAACGCTCGCCCAGCGAACGTACACGACCTTACAGGTTCCGGGCCGGACAGACTATTGTACCATTAATCCTACCGGAAAATCGGTCTTGCCAAGTGGTCGTTACGTAACGCCAGCGGGCCAAACCATCCGAATCACCAACGATCCCTTCGGGCTGGCACTCTCGCCCAATGGACAACGGGCGGTATCGTTGCACGATGGTGTACTTACGCTATTGAATCTGGCGGAGTTGACGGCAACCCGCGTTCCCGATTATGCGGGTAAAATCTCTGCTGTTTTAAAAGACGGCTCCTTTTTGGGCGTTGCCTTTGCCCCCGATAACCGGATCGCTTATCTGAGCAATGGCGACAAAGGGCGGGTGTTAATTTTCGACACCGACCAACTCAAAACCATCGATAGCATCAGTCTCGACGGCAACGGCTACACCGACAGCTTTACCTCCGATCTGCTTCTGAATGGAAACGAACTGTTGGTTCTCGATCGGGCTAATTTCCGGATGGTTCGCATTGATGTCGCTACCAAACGCATTACAGCCTCTATTCCAACGGGTCGGCAACCGTTTGGCTTATCGATTAGCCCCAATAAAAAGCTGGCCTTTGTAGCTAATGTGGGCTTATACGCGTATCCGAAAGTGCCGGGCGTGACCAAAACCAATAAAGACACTATGGCCCTGAAGTTTCCACCTTATGCAGCCCATACCAAAGAATCGGCAGAAGGTGTGGAAGTGGAAGGACGACGGATTCCGGGTCTGGGTAGCCCCCTGGCCGATGAAGCCATGAGTGTCTGGATAGTCGACTTGACAACGAACAAAATCCTTAAGCGGTTTAAAACGGGCGTTCAGATTGGCGAGATGATCGAAGAAGCGGAAGTTGTGGGCGGGGCATCGCCAAACTCGGTTGTGGCTGGACGTAACTATGCCTTTGTCTCCAATGCGACGAACGACAATATTTCGCTCATCGATTACCGAAACCGAAAACTGGCAGGCACAATATCGCTGAAAGTCGACCCTAAACTCGACCGCTACCGGGGACTGATGCCCTTTGGGCTGGCGTTGACTGCCGATGAAAAGACGCTATACGTTGCCCTGCTGGCCTTCAACGCCGTGGCAGTTGTCGACGTAGCGACGCGAAACGTTCGGGGCCTGATTCCAACGGGCTGGGGCCCAACGCGCGTTGCCTTATCGCCCGATCAGAAAACGTTGTTTATAACGTCTGCACGAGGGTATGGAGCCGGACCAAATGGAGGAGCCTCCTTCGTGAAACCACCTCAGGGAACGTACATCGGTGATATTCAATTAGCTACGTTTCAGTCCGTTGCCGTTCCCGATGCGGCCCAGTTGGCCACCTATACGAAACAGGTTCTGGCGAACACCTACCAGACCGTCGCACTCACCGACAATGGAAAAAATCCGTTGCCGGTATTGCCCAAAACGCGGCAATCGCCCATAAAACATGTTGTGTACATCACCAAAGAAAACCGCACCTACGACGAGGTGTTGGGTCAGGTAAGCACCGGCAAAGGCGATTCGACACTGGCTCGCTTTGGGGTAGGCGTTACGATTAAAAGCCGCGTATCGACCAGCCGGGGAACGAGCGGTCGGACTACAGACCGTTCGGGGGATACCGTGCGCATTACTGCCGCCGATATTATGCCGAACCATGTGCGGGTAGCCCGGCAGTTCGCCTTCTCCGATAACTTTTACTGCGATTCGGACGCCAGCATTCACGGTCACCACTGGATGCTGGGCACCATCCCGAATGAGTGGGTTGAAGCCAATGCGGCCTCGGCAGGTCGGTTCGATCCGGATTCGAAAGCGCCCGGTCGGCGGTTTCCTAAAGCGTCGGGCGCTATAGATCCCGAAGATTACAATGAAATCGGCGGGCTCTGGGAAGCCTTCGAACGCAACAGGATTTCGCTGTATAATTTCGGTCAGGTTAACGAGTTTGCCGGAAACGTAGAAGAGTGGACGACCACGCAGTTTGGGGCAGCTCAATCCGTCGTGTTTCCAATGCCGAAAGCCGTGTACCCACACACATCGCGTGATTTTGCAGGCTATAACACCAACGTGCCCGATCAATACCGCATGGAACAATTTGAGCGGGAGTTTACGGCCAAATGGATTAAGGGGAAGGAGAAACTGCCGCAGTTTGTAACGATGCAGATTCCGAATGACCACGGTGCCGGACCTCGTCCCGATTTCGGCTATCCGTTTTTACATTCCTATATGGCCGATAACGACCTGGCCGTGGGCCGGGTCCTGCATTTTCTGTCACGCACGAAATACTGGAAAAACATGCTCGTCATCATTACCGAAGACGATCCGCAGGGGGGCGTTGACCACATCGATGCGCACCGTTCCATTCTGATGATGGCCGGGCCGTATGTGAAGCGGGGTTATGTATCGCATACGCACGCCAATTTCGGTTCTATTCTGAAGGTGATGTACAATATCCTGGGTGTTCCGTATGTGAATCAGTACGATCAGACGGCCTCGCTGTTGCAGGATTTCTTCACCGATAAACCCGATTTCCGGCCCTACAATGCCGTATTGCCCGACGCACGTGTATTTGATCCGCAGGCAGCCATGAAGCCCTACAAGAAGTCGTTCGACTGGCGGAAAATCGAGAAAGGACCCGAAATGGACGACCGGGCCGACCAGCGCGCAGAACATTATCGGCAACAACAGGAGAAGTAAAATTTTGTTATATTGCCAGAAAAAGAAATCCCTAAATGAAGTATACAGTCAACGTTATTTACGAGAAAGACGAACAGGGCTATTACGTCTTTTGCCCACAGTTGGCGGGCTGTCAATCGCAGGGAGACACGTTTGAAGAGGCTCGAACGAACATTCAGGAAGCAATCGAATTATATCTGGAAACACTAACGCCCGAAGAAATAATCGAACGCCTGTCGCACGAAGTAATCACCTCATCGCTCGAAATCGCCATTGCCTAAATTACCCGTTTTAGACGCGAAAGAAGCTGAGCGACTTTTGCTGAAGCACGGCTTTTTGTGGATACGCACGAAAGGTAGCCACTGAATTTATCAGAAAGACGATACACGAGTTGTTCTGCCTTATCACGCCGGAAAGAGCCTTCACCTGAAAATCGTGAAAGAAGTGCTCGAAGCCATCGGCGAACTGTAATCTAAACGCTATGCGCTCTCCCGCTTTCCTGCGAAACCCAACGACCTTTGTTATTTTCGGTGCCACAGCCGCCTTTTGTACCTACGCCTGCATGTACGCCTTTCGCCGGGGTATTACGGCCGTTACGTTCGAAGGCATGTTCTTTGCGGGAATCAGTTATAAAATCTGGCTCGTTACGGCGCAGGTATTCGGTTATGCCGTATCGAAAGGTATTGGCGTGAAAGTGGTTTCCGAGATGTCGCCGGGGCGAAGGGCGATCAATATTCTCTTTTTTGTGGGGGTTGCCTTGCTGGCCTTATTAGCCTTCGCGCTGGTTCCGGCCCCCTATAATATTGTCTTTCTCTTTCTGAACGGCCTGCCATTGGGATTAGTCTATGGAACGATGTTAGGTTTTCTGGAAGGCCGTCGGCAGACCGATGCCCTCGTAGCCGGACTGACCGCTTCGTTCATTTTTGCCTCGGGATTTGTGAAAACGGTGGCCCTCACGATCAAAAGCGACTGGGGTGTCACCGAATTCTGGTTACCCTTCGTCACAGGAAGCTTATTTGTATTGCCCATGCTGGTGTCGATCTACGCGATGACCCTACTCCCCCCGCCTACCGCCGAAGACCGCGCCCTCCGTACCGAACGCAAACCGATGGACAGCACCGAACGACAAGCCTTTGTCCGGAACTTCCGGCCCGGCCTGATCCTACTGATCCTCTCCTACGTACTCCTTTCCGCCTTCCGCGACTTCCGGGACAACTTCGGCCCTGAAATCCTGAAAGACGCGGGTGTCGACAACCCCGGCATTTTCGCTAAAACCGAAACGATGGTGGCGGTCGGTATCCTGATCGTGATGGCGCTGCTCCAGCGGGTAACCGATAATTTCCGGGCGTTTGCGTTACTCAACGGGCTGATGCTCGCGGGTGGAGCCCTCGTTGGCCTAAGCACCTATGCCTACTCGACCGGTATCCTATCGCCGGGCAACTGGTTTCTGCTAACGGGCTTAGGCTTGTACATGGCGTATGTCCCCTGCAATGGCCTCTATTTTGAGCGGTTGATTGCCTCCTTCCGCTACGTCAGTACAGTAGGATTCATCGTCACCCTGGCCGATTGGTACGGGTACCTTGGGAGTGTATCGGTGTTGCTCTACAAGAATTTCGGACACGCCAATATCAGCTACCGCGAGTTCTTTATGTATGGAGCCTATATCATGGCTGGGCTGTATGTACTGCTGGTGATTGGTTCGTTTGTGTATTTTCGGAAGCGGTTTCGGGAGGAGGTCATGTTGTACCCACGGGCTTCAGCCCGTATATAGGTTGAATTAAAACACAGGCTAAAGCCCGTGGGTACGACATGGCCTCCTCCCCTCCCCCCTATACGCTGTTTCAAACTCCCACCGTTCGATAACTCTTTATTGGCAGATATGCGCCTTAAATCAACCTACATCTCACAATTCAATACCAAATCTGTGTCCTTTAAAACACGATTCGGGTAAACGTATTCGTTAGAATTGACGTTATCGAACAACCTCCTCTATACCATTAATTATCAAGTACCTATGCCGTGGTTTGTTATTTATACGAAATCCCGATCTGAAAAGCTGGCCGCTAATGAACTCCGCAAGCGGGGCGTTGACGTCTATTGCCCGCTTCTAAAAGTAAAACGTCAATGGTCTGACCGGGTCAAAATGGTGGAAGAACCGTTGTTCCGCTCCTATTGCTTCGTGAATCTGGAAGAGAACGAACGTCAGGCCGTATACGGAGTGCCGGGGGTGGTGGGCTATCTGTACTGGCTACAGAAACCAGCCATCGTGAAGCAAAAAGAGATCGACCTGATTAAGGACATGCTGAATGACTTTGATCACGACGCCCTGGAACTCCTCGATTTTAAAACCGCCGACCGACTTAAAATTACCTCCGGTGCCTTTATGGATCAGGAAGGTGAAGTCATGTCGACTCAGGGTAAAACCATCGTGGTCAAACTTGAATCGCTACAAGTCTACGTATCCGTCGATCTGAATAAGAACAAAGTGGAGAAAGTAGGCCGGACGAAACGAGAGCGGTGACTCTCATCAACTCACCAACCGAAGCTCCGAGAGTACCGGAAGAACAGCCGGAACGCGCCGACGGGCAATCTCAAACTGGGTCTGATCAGCCATGATAACATAGTTTGTATCGGTGGAGTTGCCAGCGGGTTTGCAGAAGGTAATGTACGCCTGGTTAATCAGCGCCTTTTTGTGCACCCGTAAAAAACAGGGCCACTGATCGGCGAACCATTTTAAGGTGCGACAGGATAAGATCACCTCGCCGTTCACCATATACAGATAACAATAATTGATATTACCAATCAGGTACAATACCTGTTGCGGATCGTAATGATGCTCACCGCGCTTTCCGGGGAGTCGTTTCATAGGGTATCGTGTTTTATGTGGAATCGAGAGCCTTATCTCAGTAAGATTATAAAAAAGAGCCCAATAGTCCAAAAGTGACAAATAGAAAATCGAAAGGCAACTTTTTCTTTTAAACGGTACAACGTAGTTAAAACGCAAAGGCGCAAAGCATAGGCGCAAGGATCGCAAAAAGTAGGTAAACTGCCTTTGCGACCTTAGCGCCTATCCCTCGCGTCTTTGCGTTTTAACCCTAAACAAAGTTGCCTGTATGAATACGGATAAAGTAAGGCCCTTGCTCCATCCCTTTAAGGCTCGGCTTGACAAGACATGCTCACCTGTACGTAGGTATTTGGAACAATAATTACGATCACCGATTAACTAAAGAACCTTCTTGGGATCAACGTCATGTTGAGCCTGACTGTAGCGAATCATTACATTGCATAAAAACAGGATGGCCTATTTGGTTAGAACTACTTAAGTAGTACGATAAGGAAAAGCGATTTTATCAGCCTAAAATTAGCAAAAAACGTTCACTATTTATAGTCATATATAATAGTTTAATGAATTTACTATTAGCCATCAAACAGCATATTGATAACAACTTGCAGGTAGAAGCAACAAATACTAAATTATAATCAGTTAAATTTATCTTAAATCAATACGAATATATAAACTTTCTAATGGAAGCTAGCTGTCATCATTTTGCCTGATTATGTACTAAATACGGGCAATTTATAGCCCTAATTGCCCGCTTCGCCGTTTAATAAATACAAATAGTATAATGTCCGACCCTTCGGTAAACATAGCTATTATTGCATTAACAGAAGATGAACGTAGTAGTTGCCGGTTAGAGTTAACACTAAATTGGCAACTGGTTAAAAACAGAAAACAGATTCTTTTTCACCTCCATACTATAAGCTGTTCAATCATTAACATTATCCCCATACCTCTATGAATCAACTTTCCAACTTATTTCAGCGTAATGAATCGGACTTTGTTTCAACAGATTTCACAGTAGGTTACGCTCCTATTGAATTTACAATACCCGAAAAAACGGTTCATCGGGATAAACAACCAGTATCGAATATTTTCCTTCAATGGACGCCTGATCAGCAAGTCGTTTCATTACCCCAACGTTCTCTCTATACACGTATTGGAAAGCGGATTTTCGATGTAGTGGTTGCCACCTTCGTTCTTGTCTTTGTACTATCCTGGCTTGTACCCCTCATTGGGCTCCTGATTGTCCTTGAATCGCCTGGCTCTGTTTTTTTTATTCAGGCCCGCTCGGGACGTCGGGGACAAGCCTTTCGATGTTTTAAGTTTCGTACAATGGTACATGTTCCTGCACAACAGGGAGCATTTCGCCAAACCGCCCGGAATGATAACCGGGTAACTGCCCTGGGCCGTTTTCTCCGTAGAACCAATCTCGATGAAATGCCCCAGTTCATTAATGTCCTATTAGGTGATATGAGCCTAGTTGGCCCGCGCCCCCATGCGGTACAACATGATGTACAACATTGGTCATCTCCCGCCTATAGAGAGCGCTACTGGGTTCGTCCTGGAATTACGGGCCTAGCCCAGGTCCGTGGTTCACGTGGAGCAACGGGCGCAAAACACCAAATGGAACACCGAGTTCGCTACGATCATTTATATATTCCCCGCCAAACATTCCTACTGGATATGAAAATTTGTTTCCGAACAGTAAAGTTGATGTTCAAAGGGGATGTGAATGCTTGGTAGTAGTAAATAAATATTCCGTCCTGTAGAATACAGAATGGAATATTTAGAGCAGAATACTTATCTAAAGTCCATCATCCGTTAAGTTATACTAAGCAATCAAACCAACTACTTAATTCATGTATACTTCCTGTTGTACAGAAAAGAACAAATGCTAACTTTGTTCTGCGGAATATTTGTACGTGTCACAGGGTCTATTGTATGACGATATCTTTAATAAACTTAATTCGGAATAAGCATAGTTTTCACCTGGGTGCTTTGCTACTGTTAGTTTCCTTATTTTATTCCTGTGCATCGACAAAATCTATTACTTATTTTCAGGGTGATGGAACCCTCGACACGGCCCGGTATGCTACACTAGCTACTATCACTCCCCCAGTCTCTCGAATTCAGCCTGATGATATCCTGGCAATTGTTGTAAGTAGTTTGAGCCCAGAATCAAATGAACTCTTCAATTTTCCCAATATCAATACCGTTACAATGAGTCGGTTTCCCTCTGCAGGAGGTGGAGGCAATAATTCACAGCCATTGGGATATTTAATAGATTCGTCTGGGTATACAAATCTACCTCTTGCGGGAAAAGTGAAACTAGCTGGCCTAACAAATACTGAAGCTGAACAACTGGTTAAAGATAAACTCGATAAGTATTTAAAAGAAGTAACCGTTAGTATAAGAAATCTGAATCGCCGGTTTACTGTATTTGGCGAAGTGGGAAGGCCAGGTGTATACAACCTACTTAATGATCGTACTACACTCCCGCAGATAATCAGTTCTGTAGGGGATTTAACAACGTATGGTCGTCGAGATAATGTAATGATTATCCGCACTATTAATGAAAAACGAGAAATAGTAAAAGTTGACCTAACAAAACGAGACATACTTAATTCACCCTATTATTATATCAGACAAGATGATATAATTTACGTAGAACCAAGACCAGGGAGAATTACATCAACTGACCGTACCCTTCAGCTTGCACCAATTTTTCTGGGTGTCACTTCTACTTTGCTAGTCATTCTAAATTTCATCAGAAGATAATCTATAATTGACTGTCGGTTAATTTAGACTTCTATAAATTGACAGGATTTATTAAGATATTTTTTAATAGCCGATCTACTATCAAATGACCGATTCGAGTTCTGAATTGTTTGGAGAGAAAGAAACCCCATTTAATCTCCGTGCAGTATTTATAAAGTACCTGCGTTATTGGTATTGGTTTCTTCTTTCATTAGCTATTTGTTTAAGTATAGCCTATGTCTATCTTCGCTACGCTACACCTATTTACCAGGTGAGTGCAACCCTATTGATTAAAAATCAGAATTCAATCTCGAATGAGATATTGAAAGAATTAGAACCCTCTTCTACAGATAAGGTAGTTGAAAATGAAATTGAAGTTTTAAAGTCTCGCAGTTTGATGTTGCGTGTAGTTGATGACTTGAACTTAACCGTTGCCTATTTTCAACAGAGCCAAGGACGAAGCGACAAGGAAATCTACAGCTCTTCCCCCATCCGTCTACAACCTCTTCAACTAAATTCGCTAGCAAATAAAGGGCTCCTCATAAAAATCTTAAATCATAATCAATTTGAATTGGAAGATGAGGAAGGAGCCTCTAAGGGGAAATTTAATTTTGGGCAATTAGCTCAAAGCGGCTATGGTAGCTTCCGGGTATTTTTAAATGACTCGCTTTACCATAAAGACAATGCTCTTGTCAAAGTTCTCATCTATAATAGAGAAGATATAGCTGAACGCTACAAATCTGGCTTACAAATTCAATTAGTGAATCCTAAAAGTACAGTTCTAAAGTTAACCCTGGAAGATGCTGTACCTAAAAAAGGAAAAGCTATTTTGAATAGCTTACTTGTAGCTTATAATTATACGACACTAACGGACAAAAACCGGGAAGCGTCTAATACAATACGATTCATTGATGAACGATTGGGGTTAATCACAAACGAACTAGGAACGGTAGAGCGCGACGTAGAATCTTATAAAACTGCTCAAGGCATTAGTGATTTAAGTCAGCAGGCAACGCTGTATCTGGGAAAGGTTAGTGAAAATGACGCAAAACTAAACGAACTGGATATCCAACTGAAAGTACTGGAAGGAGTTGAAAATTACCTTAAAAGTAGTCAAACCGGCGTTGCACCTGCTACGCTGATGGTAAGTGATCCCATTCTGATAAACCTACTCACTAAATTAAATGACCTGGAAGCACAACAGGAAAAATATGAGCGCTCAACACAGCCAGATAGCCCTTTTCTTCAAACGATAAACGCCCAAATAACAAGCACGAAAAGCTCAATAAAAGAAAACATCTCGAACCAAAAAAATAATTTATTACTTGCCCGTACAAGCCTGCGAGGTCAAATTAAAAATCTAGAATCTACTGCAAAGACAATCCCAAGAAAAGAAAGAGAATTTATCAATATAAAACGTCAACAGGGGATAAAAGAAAGTTTATACCTGCTCTTATTACAAAAAAAGGAAGAAACAGCTATTTCCTATGCATCAACAGTGACGGATAGTCGCATGGTAGATGCACCATATGGTGCAACTTTCCCTATAAAGCCAAATAAAATTAATATTTATTTGGTAGCATTCCTTGCAGGCTTACTTATTCCAGTGGGCTTTGTCGCTGTTAAAGGCATATTAAATGATACCATTCAATCTCGGAAAGAAATAGAAGTTGAAACTGGTTTAGCAATATTTGGGGAAATCATGAAAAAGCCTAAAGAAATGAAGGATAATATAGTTGACCCAATTAGTAATAGCGTAATATCCGAGCAATTCAAAATACTTAGAGCCAACTTACAATATACAATTGGTACTCGCGAGCAAAATGCAGGAAAAGTTATTCTCATTACTTCTTCGATTAGCGGAGAAGGCAAAAGTTTTGTAAGTATTAACTTAGCCCTAAGTCTTGCTTTGTTAGATAAAAAAGTGGTTGTTTTAGAATTAGATTTGAGGAAGCCTAAAATAGCTACCTATCTTGGTGTAACTAAAGACAAAGGCATCACAAATTATTTGATTGGTCAGTCTGATGTCGATGAATTGATAAAAGTAACGGCACCTAATCCCAACTTATTCATGATTTCCAGCGGACCTATACCACCCAATCCGTCTGAATTATTATCAAATGGCCGTCTTGAATTACTATTAATTGAGCTGCGTAAACAATTTGATTATATTGTTTTAGATACACCGCCAGTAGGATTAGTAGCTGATGCAACCTTACTAGGCGCTTATGTTGACGCAGCGTTTTATTTAGTAAGGCATGAGTACACTCCAAAAACCTATTTACGTTTGTTAGCAGAATTAAAAGAAACTAAAAAGTTTAAATCATTAAATATTATATTTAATGGAGTAAATTACAGGAATAGTAATGAATACGGTTACGGCTATGGGTATGGTTACGGTTATGGATATGGTAAAGGTAAAGGTTATTATGTGTAATAAACTTCCCAATTGGTAAATTTACACCTTAACTGATGTCAAAATAAACAAAATCAGGAAGTTGTAAAACTTCGTTATAAATCGCATAAATTTAGTTAGAAGCAATCTTCAATATATTTCAATTTCCTGTATACCGTGCTTGTTATAATAAATTTATAATAGCAGGGCAAAAAATCAATAAAAAGTATAGTGTCTACTTGTTAAATTTCGTCTAATAAGACTAAATAAAAGGCATCGCCAGTTTGTACAGTTTACTGTATGTATTTTATGTAGCGATTAGTATTCAAGGATGGATGAGCGAAATACTTTTATAAAAAATCCCAGTATAAAGATTGGCACTAGCAATACACCAGAACATAGTACTTTCAAGCTTCGCAACTTAATAATGATTGAAAATAGAAAAAGCGCAAAAATGTTAGAAAATAATTAACTAATTAAAAACCATTCGCTCAGCTAAAAAGAGTTGACAGAACAACTAAATAAAGAACATGTGAATTAAAATAAAGGCGTAATAAGCGACTAAGTGTTTACTCAAATTCTTATTAATATATTTAATAAAAGGGTAATAGGTCCCATATGGGACTGACCGGGCGAAGCCATAAATTAACGATCAGTAATAAATAACTTAAAAGACTAAAATCTTCAAAGATGTTGATTCAAAATATTACTAAATTTAAAAGTAAACAAATTTATATTAAAATAAAATATTGGACAAAATTAATATCAGTAACAGGGGGAGCACAAGCTATAGTCCAAGCGAGTGGTTTAATTTCAGGTATTCTCTTCATTCGTTTATTACCTGTAAAAGAATATGCTTACTATACAATTGCAAACACAATGCTAGGCACAATGACCTTACTAGCTGACGGAGGTATATCTACTAGTATAATGGCACAAGGTGGAAAGGTATGGAATGATAAACATAAATTAGGAACTGTACTAGCAACTGGGCTTGACTTGAGAAAAAAATTTGCATTAGGCAGTTTAGTAGTATGTCTACCAATATTATATTATTTATTAACTAAAAATGGTGCTAACTGGATTACTACTGTTGCTATCATAGTATCATTGACTCCTGCATTTTTTGCAGCTTTGTCTGATTCTATCCTAGGTATACCCTCTAAATTAAATCAAGAAATAATACCCTTACAAAAAAACCAATTAAAAGTAAGCCTATTACGATTAGTTTCAGGCTTTACGCTATACCTGTTCCCATGGACCTTTGTAGCTATTATAGCAAACGGTATCCCGAGAATTTATGGAAACATTCAATTAAAAAAGATTGCTGGAAATTTTATAACTGAAAATAGCAAGATCGATTTATCCACAAAAAAAGAAATATTAAAAGTAGTAAGGCGTGTTTTACCTGGAGCGGTATACTATTGTTTATCTAGCCAAATAACAATATGGTTAGTGTCCATATTTGGTAATGTATCCTCAATTGCTCAAGTAGGAGCACTTAGCCGAATATCAATTGTCTTAACACTATTCACTAGCGTCATTAGTTTAACATTAGTACCTAGATTTTCAAGGCTACCAAACAGCTATAAAATTCTCTTAAATCGATTTTTGCTAATATTAATTTTATTAACTTTTCTCTCTATAATATTAATAGGAATTGTCTACTTATTTTCCTCACAAATACTAATAGTTTTAGGGAAAAGATACATAACTCTTAATGAAGAATTGTTATTAAGCTCTATTGGTAGTATTATAAGTATGATCGCTGGCGTAACATATTCATTACATTCTACTAGAGGTTGGTTATATATGCCTTTAATCCCCATTTTAATTAGTATAGGTTCAATCCTAATTGGAGTTTCTTTCATTGACATTTCAACTTTAAAAGGAATTTTACTCTTCAATATTTTTATTTCAACGATACAAGCTATTAGAACAATTGTATTCTCTTTAATAAAGATAAAACAATTAAATAGAGCTGTTATATAAAGCAAATAATTATCTTCTATGAGCAAAGTTATTAGGAGTTGCTTTTGTTGATAATGGCAACTATATATATTTGCATAATAATAATAGCATTACAACTAAAATTGTTTTTATTATAATATGATTACTAAAGATAAAAACCCAAAAAAAAATCCTTTAATTTCAATAATCGTTCCATGCTATAATTCATCTGCTACATTAGCAGAAACACTACAATCGATTGTTATACAAACATATTCACACTGGGAGTGTATAATAATAGATGACCACTCTAAAGACAATTCACAAAGTATAATACAAGAATATTCAGAAGCATATCCACAAAAAATAAAAAAATATGTAAACCATAAGAAAGGAGCATGTTCTGCGAGAAATTATGGTGTTCAACTATCAAAAGGCGATTATATAAAATTTCTCGATTCTGACGATGTTTTATTTGATAATAGTATTTTAGAAAATCAAATAAAATTTATTACAGATGACAATATTGACATTGTACATGGCAAAGAGTATTATTTTGAAAATACACTAGAGGAAAATAATATTATAAAGACACGAGGTGGTGAAATATCCAAACAGAAGCCTGAAACTTTTTTTAAATATTTTCCAATTACTTCTAGCTTTATGATTAGTAAAAGAGTTTTGTCACATATAAGATGGAACGAAAACTTACAATCTGGGCAAGAGTTTTTTTTACTTTTTCAATGCTACATCCGTGGATATTCATTTTACTATCAAGACATTCCTGTGGCAAAGATTAGAACCACGAATTCAAAATATAGAATATCTAATAAAGATCCAAAAGTATATGCAAATCAAACTGCAGTATTAGTCAATGAGATGTATAAAGATTTAGAAACACTTCAAAATATAGACCCTAAATTTATAGAAGCATTTTACAAAAAAATTTTATCATTCTCTTATAAAGCAGTTTCTCAAAAGAATATAAGTGCAGCAAAAAAAATACGTAAAATATTATTTAGGTTTAAAACACCTATAGTGAGTGATAAGTATTTAAATATTTTATATAAATTAAACAATTCTTCATTTTTGATTGGGTTTTTATTTTATCGAATTGTTTCGAAACAAAAAGGAAACATTTTATTCTAAATAAATCGTTTAAAGTTTAAAAATAAAATGGCTATAACTTTAGCGCAAGTACAGCATGCCAGTAGATATTTAAGCCAAGTCCTTAAACCTGTAAGGGTTGGAGTAATTGGTGGATATCATGGAGTTAATTTAGGAGATATTGCTTTAGGCACTTCTGTTACAAATATCCTAAAAAGTAAAAAAATAAGTACTGGTTTACAAACTATATATAATTTAGAAAAGTGGAAATGGCCTAAATCCCCATATGCCATCGTAGGCGGTGGAGCAGTAGGATACTCTGACTCATTGCTACAAATATCTAAAAGGTATAAAAGCTTATATAAAAATATAGGATTATTAGGAGTTGATTTTAACGAAAAAAATTACAGCGTAGAAATTATTGAGTTTTTAAAACAAACTGCTTGGCTAAGTTGTCGAAGTCAAATTCAAGCTAAGTTTTTAAAAGAAATTACTAATAGGCTGGATATTACAGTTCACCCTGATTTAGCTTTTTCGCTTATTCCTCACTATTGCCTTGAGCAACGTGAGAATGTAATTAAAGCTAAGAAAATGATGGTAAATATCGTGCCTTTATATTCAAAAATAATTGATGGCAAATTTCATCCTTTAGCACAATATAAAACAGAAAGACCAGAGTTATATCAATCGTTTAACATAATGCAAGAATGTTATAAAAGCGCACTAAGGTCTCAAGTTATAAAAGCAATTGAAAATGGATATGAAGTAGAAACAATCCCTTTTACGCCAGCAGATGAGATTGCAAGTAAGATAATCCTAGAGGGTTTAAAAGTCGAGCATGCGGCATATCATTCAAATCCAATAAAAATGATAAAAAAAATGGCAAATGCAGAACGAATTATTGCAACTAGGTATCACGCAACAATTTTTGCATTGAAATTAGGGGCTAATCTTACTCCTATTGCATATGCGTTGAAAAATGAATCATTACTCCAAGAATTAGGATTTAGTAGAAACTCTTTTTTGTCAGCTGAAGATATAGCAAAAGGGAATTTAAACTTTCCGGATCCAATTCAATGTAAATCAGACATTATAAGTAAATGGGAAAATCAAAGTGTTAGCGCAATAAATTCTTGCATAAATTCTTTAAATATACATTAATCTAAACACCAAATAAACAATTAACATTGTATTATTTAAATTAAAATGATTGCAATCAATACAATTTGTTAAATAGTATATTATAACAAATATAAGTAAGCAATAGATAAATATCGAATTTACTAATTAGTAAACAATGTTTAGTTCATATACACTACTAATCTGTTGAAAAATCTAAAATGAAAAAGAAATATTATGAAAGTTTAGACGGATTACGAGCTATAGCCGTCATGATAGTTTTATTTGCACATGCTAATATTTACATCAAAAGTGGTGGTGTTGGTGTAGATATCTTTTTTGTATTAAGCGGTTTTTTGATAACAGGCTTACTTAGCAATGAAATGCTATTACATAATAGCATTAATTTTAAAAATTTTTATGCAAAAAGATTTCTTAGGCTATCACCTTGCTTAATAATAGTCTGTCTAGCGTACTCGGCTTGGCATTTATTAAAACAAAATACTTTTCCCTTAAAAGAAATTATTATTGCCCTAACATATACGGGAAACTATGCTCGAGCTATTTATAGTATTAATTTGCACGGACTTAACCATGTATGGTCATTAGCTTGTGAAGAGCAATTCTATTTAATTTGGCCAATAGTTATACTTGTACTTGAAACTTACATAAAAAGTTTAAAACAAAAAGCAATTTTATTGTTAATGCTGTCATTTGGTATAGCTATTTACCGATTTTCACTAGTAGGGCATGTGAGTGCAGCAAGAATATATTTCGCATTAGATACACATATGGATGGCTTAATTTTAGGATCTTTTTTATCATATCATATAAAGATAATTCAAAATATGAAGAAAGTTCCATCTATTTATGGTAAGATACTTTCATATTTATTAGTCCCAAGCTCAATTTTAACTCTCCTTTTATTAATCTTATTCTTGAATTGGCCTAGCCCATTAATGGGTAAGTATGGCTTTTTTGTAGCAGCAGTAGCTTCATCAATAATTATTACTGATTTAGTAATAGGTAAATTTTCAATACTGAAAGTAGTTTTAGAGCACAAAATATTAGTTTATATTGGAAAAATTTCTTATGGTCTTTATTTATGGCATGCCATATTGTATTATATTATTGATCTTACTTTAGTTCAAAGTAAAGGTATTGTCAAAGTACCTATTAAATTGACTTTATCAATTGTTGTTGCATCAATATCTTACTATTATTTTGAAGTAAGGTTTTTAAAATTAAAAAAATATTTTGAGCCCAATTCAACTCAAAATAACTTAGTTTCAAGTTCAGCGACAACTATATAATTTTTAATTACTGAATTCTATAAGCCTAAAACTTTGAAATTTTCAGGTTGGCTTTAACTATTAATTAAAAAGAGTATGAAAACTCTTAAATGGGTATTAGCTGAATTTAAATTGTATCTATGTAACTGGCTAATAGCTAAGTTACCATCACGAAGAGTTAGATTGTTCTTTTATAAAAGAATAATGAAGTTTGAGATAGGTGAAAATTCATCTATATTCATGGGTGCCTGGATAACATGTGCAGGAAATTTAAAAATGGAAAACAATTCAATAATAAATCCAAATTGTCATATTGATCCAAGAGGAGGTATATATATCGGACGAAATGTATCTATATCTGCTGAAGTAGCTATTGTTACAGGTGATCACAATGTACACGATCCGTACTTCAAAGCTAGATTTAGAAAAGCTGTAATTGAAGATAATGTATTTATTGGGTTTAGAGCTTTAATACTTGGTGGAGTAACGATTGGCAGAGGAAGTGTAATTGCTGCTGGTAGTGTTGTTACAAAAGATGTTCCTCCTCTTACAATAATGGGAGGTGTACCAGCCAGAAAAATTGGGTCCAGAGAAGATAATTTTAAGAGAGAATTTAATTACTCTAGGCTTTTTGGATAAGTTCTTCTATAATATATCAAATGATAATAATGAAGGAAAAAGAAAAAAATAATTATATTATTATTACAATATATAACCAAACTTATTTAAAATAATTTATGAAGATAGTTTTTATTTGTGGATCACTTGAAAATGGCAAAGATGGTGTTGGGGATTATACACGTGCACTAGCAGGCGAGTTAATCAGATTAGGACATTCAATTTCTATAATAGCTTTACATGATAAATTTATTCTTAATGGAGAATTAGAAACCGTTCAGTACAGTAGTACTTATGCTATAAAAACTTTACGAATTTCAAAAAAAATAATTTGGAAAGATAAAATTGATAAGGCGTCTGCCTTTATAAGCCAATTTAAACCTGATTGGATAAGTTTGCAATATGTCCCGTTTGCCTATGATGATAAAGGCCTTCCATTTGGCTTAGCTAATCAATTAAATAAACTAAATGATGGCTATAAATGGCATATAATGTTTCATGAACTGTGGTTAGGTATGGACGTAGAAGCTTCCTTAAAATATATTTTGTGGGGAAAAATTCAACGTTACTTAATTCAATCTTTAATACTAAAATTAAAGCCCAAAATTATTCACTCTCATACTGAGTTATATATTTTACATCTTTTAAATTTTGGAGTCAATGTATCACGGCTACCATTATTTAGTAGTATACCAAATATTTCAACAAATAATTCAATCTATCAAGATTCAAGTACTAAAAACATATCCTTTGCTATTTTCGGCAATATACATCCTGGCGCATTATCGAATAGTTTTATTGAGGAATTATACAATTACCAGCAAGAAAATAACATTTCAGTGCTGATTAGATTTATAGGGCGTAATGGTGATGAAAAGAAACGATTGAAATCAGTATGCTCTACTTTAAATATACAAATTGAAGATTTAGGTGAGCAATCACTAGAAAGCATTTCTGAATATTTTATGCGTTCTTCATTTGGTATCGCGACTACACCTTATTATTTAGTTGAAAAAAGTAGCTCAGCTGCTGCTATGATAGAACATCACTTACCGGTTATTTGCGTTTCATATCCATGGCATCCTAAAGGATTTACCTCTATAAAAATTCCGAGTTTTTTCATAGAATACAAGCCTGGTAATTTGAAAAATATCATTTTAGGTGACTTTTCTACGACCCCACAAACTTCGCTTAAGAACGTAGCAATGCAGTTTACAAACGATTTATTTTCAACGGTATAGTATGGCAAGTGTTAAGTATTTATGGCATTTTCGGGCAAAATTTCCAGTAACATCCATTGCATTTTATCGAGCTTGGGGCAAACGCTTTTTTTTACTTGTTGGTTTGCTTTCAAGAAATTATCGCCGATATACCTTAATAAGAAAAGGAGCTACAATTTGCGATACGGCAGAAATAGGTGAGGTGAGTATAGATGGATCTAGAAAATTCCTGTCAGTAGGCGGTTTCTCTTTTCTTGGTAAGGCGTATATATCTCTTCACACAAATGTAAAAATAGGTAATTATGTATGTATTAATGATGGTGTCGAAATATTGACAGCATCACATGACGTTTTAGATCCTGAATGGAAACATATTAAAGGAGAAGTGATTATTGAGGACTACGCTTGGATCGGTACGGGAGCTATGATTTTACCCGGTGTCCATATTGCCAGAGGAGCTGTTATTGGAGCAAGAGCAGTTGTAAGTAAGTCAGTATCCGAAGGATGTATCGTAGTAGGTAATCCTGCTAAATTAACTAACAAAACCCGACATATAGATTTTAATTATAATCCGTGCGAGTTCTTAGCCGCAAATCGTGCTTGGCTTATAGGATAATTCATCATGAACATAATTATTTCTCATCCAACTGGCAATAGTAACGCACGGGCTGCCTGCCAAGGACTTTTAGAAGCAGATATCTTAGCCGAATTTCATACCACACTGGCTTCATTTCCGAAAAATTTTTTGGGTCGCATTAGCGATCTAAGGTATTTTCAAGAAATTAAACGCCGTCAATTCTCTCCACTCCTTGAGCCATACACACATATGCACCCATGGCGAGAAGTAGGTCGTTTGATTGCTTCAAGGGGTAAATTCAGTAGGCTTATAGAACATGAAGTTGGACCTTTTTCTATTGATGCTGTTTATCAGAGTTGTGATCGCCATGTAGCCTCTTCGCTTTACAAAAATAAAGGAATAGAAAAAAAAGCAGTATATGCTTATGAAGATGGAGCAGCCTTCTCATTTAAAGAAGCTAAACGGTTAGGCATAATTTGTTTATATGATTTACCAATTGGCTATTGGCGATCAGCAAGGAGGCTTTTGCAAATAGAATATGACCGCTGGCCAGATTGGATAGCCACTATGCCAACGTTTAAAGATTCAGATGTAAAGCTTGCTCGTAAAGATGAAGAATTGAGGTTAGCAGATCGAATTTTTGTTGCTAGTAATTTTACGGCTAAAACACTAGAAGAGTTTCCCGGCAAATTGGCGCCGATTGAAGTTATCCCGTATGGCTTCCCACCTGTATATAATGAACGGCTTTATACAACTTCTACGTATAAACGTCGTATAAAGCTTCTCTTTGTTGGTAGTCTTTCTCAAAGAAAAGGAATTGCTGACCTTCTGAAAGCAGTTGAAGCCTTTAAAGATCATATTGACTTAACAATCGTAGGTCGTAAAGCCACAGAAGATTGTGTCCCCTTAAACTTGGCTTTAAAAAAACATCATTGGATTCCAAGCTTACCTCATGAAAAAGTTCTGCAATTAATGAAAGAAAATGATGTGCTAATATTTCCATCCTTATTTGAAGGATTTGGCTTAGTAATAACAGAAGCAATGGCTCAAGGTACGCCCGTCATAACCACGGATCGTACAGCGGGTCCAGATCTAATTAAACATGAGGAAAATGGCTGGCTTATAAAAGCAAGCTCTATTGAATCAATACAATCTACCATTGATCAATTACTTACTAATCAAAATTTAATTGCGGAAACAGGACATGCAGCACTAGAAACTGCGAGATTAAGACCGTGGTCAGTCTACAGTAAAGAATTAGCAGAAACAATTAGATTAGCAATTTAAGCAACGGAATACACCAAAAATTATGTATTTACAATCCTGGTATTACTATAAATACAATATCTTTGTTGGTTTGTAGAAAAGGCTAACTTGGTAAAACAATTTGACCAAGTTTAATAAAAAATTAAGTAATTTTACATATACAGTCTATTAATCTTCCTTAGTTAGTTGCTTGCCAAGTAAAATACAAGTATGTTATCAAACATTAGTAACAGTAAAAAAGCTTCTCATACAACTCTGCTAAAGCGAGCTACTCTAGTATATATATTATTATTATTATTTGAAGGAGCATTACGAAAATGGATATTACCAGGTTTATCAGGCCCGTTACTAATTGTACGTGATCCTGTTGCAATATTTATATTAATTATTGCCTGGCGCTACAAAATATTACCTCAGAGTGTTTATATATCATTAATGTCATTGGTAGGTATTTTAAGTATTTTCATAGCTGTTATTTTAGGTCATGGCAATTTAGCTGTAGCCATTTATGGAGCTAGAATTTTACTCTTACATTTTCCATTAATTTTTATTATTGGAATAGTTCTTACTAATGATGATGTCGTCCAAATAGGAAAATTAATTTTATGGATTTCGATTCCAATGACTGTAATAATCGCATTACAGTTTTATAGTCCGCAATCTGCTTGGATAAATAGAGGCATAGGTGGTGATACGTCTGGAGGAGGGTTTGGTGCTGGAGCTCAAGGTTACTTTCGACCTCCAGGAACTTTTTCGTTTATATCAGGAGTAGTAGAGTTTTATAGTTTAGTGGCGTGTTTTGTTTGTTATTTTGCCTTAAATACGCAAAAAATCAATCGACTACTTTTAGCTGTTTCAGCATTCTGCCTAATTGTAGCTGTCCCTTTTTCAATTAGTCGAACTCTTCTTGTAAGTGTGGGAATAACTCTTTTTTTTGTTACAATTGTTATCTTAAAAACACCACGTTATATTGGGCGATTTCTTATTTCTACAGTTGTTTTATTATTTGTTTTTATTTCACTTAGCAATACGCCTTTCTTTCAAAATTCCGTAAATGTTTTTCTAGATAGATTTACCAGAGCTAATCTTACTGAAGGAGGATTGGAAGGGTCGATTGTTAATCGATTCCTTGGAGGAATGTTAGAAGCGATTACGGAATCTGACACTCCCTTTTGGGGTTACGGTATAGGGATGGGAACAAACGTTGGGAGCCAGTTATTAACAGGAGCTCGTCAGTTCTTAATAGCTGAAGCAGAATGGGGCAGGTTAATTGGAGAATTAGGTAAAGTTTTAGGCATTATAGTTATCCTGATTCGTGTCCATTTAACAGTTAGATTAGCTTACTTAGCTTACATGAAAATAGAAAGTCGAAATGTATTAGCTTGGTTATTAGTAAGTTTTGGTTTTTATATGTTAATTCAATCGCAATGGGCACGCCCCACCACTTTAGGATTCAGTACGTTAATTGGGGGATTAATTATAGCATCACTCAAAAAAAATCCTTCATCAGCTACTAATTCCTAATTAAACCAACCATGAAATCATTTAAAAAAATTTTTTTCTTAAAGTTATTTATTGTTTGCTTAGTAATTGTTATCTCCATTGAGATGGTTTCACGTTTCTATGGTTTACATCAGTACCCTTTGTTTGAGGAAAATGCTGATTTTGAGTACATTCATAAACCTAATCAAAAAACTGTAATTTATAGAAATAATTTTAAAACAAATGAATATTCAATGAGGAGCAATCCTCTTTCCAAAACTGATACATTAGTTGTATTACTAATTGGAGATTCAATTTTAAATGGCACAAATCAAGTTGCTAATGAAGATTTGGCTTCAACTCTTTTGGAAAATAAATTAAAAAAAAATTTCAATAAATATATAAGAGTTTTAAATGTATCATCTTTTTCATGGGGGCCAGACAATATATATGCTTATTTAAAAAAACATGGCTTGTTCAATGCAGACTTAATAGTTATGATTAATAATTCTGGGGATGCTTATGACAATATGACTTTTTTAAAAGTACTTGATGCTAATCCAAGTATGCCCTCTTTTAATTACAATTCTGCTACTATAAAGCTTATCGATAAATTTATTTGGCCAGCCATTAAATCTCACTTTCATGGTCCTATCCCAAGAAATACTTTATCTTTAGATAAACATTATTCAAAAACATTTGATACAGGATTTAATGATATAGACACGCTTGCTAGAAATAAACATACACCTTTGATGGTTTATTTACATGCAACAACACCAGAACTCAGAAAACATTCTTATTCAAAGGATGGGCAATTAATAATAAATTTTTTTAAAGAAAGAAACCGAAGAGTTATTTTAGAGCTAGAATATCCTTTAAATAAAACGTTTTATATCGATAGTATACATTTCAATAAGAGTGGACAAAGGTTTATGGCAGACGTATTGTATAAGCCAATTCTCGACTCATTAACAAGACAAGCCAAAACAAAAACTATTCCAAATGCAATCAGTCCAAAGCAATGATCCAGTAAGTAATACTATATTGATAAGAAAATAATTTTTATAATTAGTTGAAGTGGCAGGTAATAAGTTGAAACGGATAATATTAATCGGCAATTACGCTCCAGATCGCCAGGAAAGTATGGAGCGATTTGCACAAATGCTTAAGACAGGTTTTACTCAAGCAGGTCTTTCTGTTGAACTATGGCGCCCAGTTCCATTTTTCGGACGTATAGCTAAATCTACTAATTCAGGAATCGGGAAATGGGTAGGCTATATTGATAAATGGATCATTTTTCCAATTATACTATACTGTCGTTTAGTTATCAAGTCTTATAGGTCCTCTAATACGCATTTTCACATTTGTGATCATTCCAATTCACCCTATTTAAGCATCTTATCTAAAGAATTAACTGGAATAACTTGTCATGATGTTCTCGCCATTCGAGGTGCCCTGGGTTTCGATGATGCGTACTGCCCAACTAGTAGTACAGGTAAGATCCTCCAAAGATGGATATTCAATAACCTAATTCAAGCAAAAAAAATAGCCTCTGTATCTGAATTAACCCTTTTTCAATTACAGCACTTATCCAAAAATTATAATATAGATAGGAGTGAATGGCGAGTTATTCATAATGCGTTTAATAGCACCTTTTATCCGATGGCGCCATCTGAACGGGCTTTACTTTTAGGAAAAGTTGGGCTCAAACCAAATGAGCCATATATATTGCATGTTGGTTCAAGTTTACCCCGAAAGAATCGAAAGATGCTACTCAATATGGTACATGCAATGGGGGATCAATGGAAAGGACGAATTTGTTTTGCCGGTAAAGCTATTGATGAAACTCTTTACAATTATGTATCTACACTTGGCTTAGAGAATCGTATCGTATCTGTAGTTAAACCAGATCATACTACCTTAATAGCCCTGTACAGTGCTTGTCAAGCTTTTATTTTTCCGTCGTTTTCGGAAGGTTTTGGCTGGCCAGTAATTGAGGCTCAAGCTTGTGGAGCCCCGGTAATTGCCAGCCTTACTGATCCTATGCCGGAGGTCAGTGGTGGTGCGGCTTTGCATGCTGATCCATATGATCCTCAAACTTTTGCATCGGCTTTCATTTCATTACAAAATGAAATATTAAGAAACGATCTGGTTGAACGTGGCTTTGAGAACTGTAATCGATTTAAACTGTCTCGAATGATTAATGATTACCTGTCTTTACATGGTATTGAACAGGAATACTATGTTACCGCTTAATTAATATATGCTTCTTAAACTAATAACATTTATACTCCCCTGGCCCTTAAGACGGCGTGCTTTGCATAATTGGTTTGGGTATGATATTCATTCAAGTGCCCGAATCGGTTTAGCCTGGGTATTCCCTCATAAGCTTATTATGAAAGAAAAAGCAAAAATTGATCACTTTACAGTAGCTATACATCTAGATACGATAAATATGGAAGCCAGGTCTTCTATTGGACGTGGCAATTGGATTACTGGCTTTTCTACATTAGGAAAATCCCTTCACTTTCAACACCAAACGAATCGACGAGCAGAGCTATTAGTAGGAGAGTCAGCAGCTATTACTAAATATCATCATTTTGATTGCACCAATAGCATCAAAATTGGCCGATTTACGACTATTGCGGGCTACCATTCACAATTTTTGACGCACTCTATCAATGTTGAAGAAAATCGTCAGGATAGTAAACCAATAACAATCGGAGAATATGCCTTTGTCGGAACAAATGTAGTAGTACTGGGTGGCGCTAGTTTACCTAACTGTTGTGTACTTGGAGCGAAATCTCTCCTAAACAAAGTACATATAGACGAGTGGTTACTTTATGGGGGCGTACCTGCCAAGCCCGTTCAGGAAATTCCACGTACTGCTAAATATTTTGCACGCAAAGAAGGTTTTGTTCATTAGGTCATAACATTTCTATTCTACAGTGAAAGTTCTCCGTGTAATTGGAAGCATGAATCCAATAATTGGAGGCCCTTGTCAAGGAATCCGGCATTCCATAGGTGCCCTCAGTAAATTAGGCATTACTAACGAAGTAGTATCTCTTGATAACCCTAATGATGATTTCTTAGGATTAGACCCATTCCCCATTTATGCACTCGGCCCAGATAAACGTCCCTGGGCATATAGTGCTAAACTACTCCCCTGGCTACTTGAGAATTTGAGTCGTTTTGATGTGGTAATCATGCATGGGTTATGGTTATACCCTAGCTATGCTGTCTGGAAAGCAATTATTCAGCAAAAACAACAACCTAATACAACTTTAACACGCTTTTATATAATGCCTCATGGTATGTTAGACCCTTGGTTTCAAAAAGCTGAAGGGCGAAAATTAAAAGCGCTACGAAACTGGTTATACTGGAAAGTAATTGAAAACAAAGTAGTCAACGAATCTGATGGACTATTATTTACCTGTCAAACTGAATTACTTTTAGCTCGAAAACCTTTTCGGCCGTATCATCCAAAGCAAGAGATCAATGTAGGATACGGAATTGAAGAACCTCCAGCTTATACTAAAGAGGTTCGAAAGGCCTTTTTAGAAAAATATTCGGAAATTATTGAACAGCCTTATTTACTTTTCCTGAGCCGAATTCATTATAAAAAGGGGGTTGATTTGTTAGTAAAAGCTTATTGGGGCATTTTAAAAGAAAGAAATGAAGCAAAATTAGTAACTCCTAAGCTTATCATCGCTGGCCCTGGTTTGGAAACTCCCTATGGACAAACTATTCTCCAATTTGTTAATGAACACCCACAATTAAAGAGTATGATTCTCTTTACAGGTATGTTAACCGGAGACGCTAAGTGGGGGGCTATTTATGGGTGTGAGGCTTTTATATTACCAAGTCATCAGGAGAACTTCGGAATAGCCGTGGCTGAAGCTCTATCCTGCGGTAAACCTGTACTGATTTCTGATCAAGTAAATATATGGCGTGAAATTGAGGCCGGAGAGAGTGGCTTGATAGCGCCTATTTCATTAGATGGCACAGCGCAATTAATTCAAAAATGGTTAGCACTGACTCCTGTCGAACAGCAATTAAAAGGTAAAAATGCAAAAGTAACTTTTAAGCGACACTTCGCTATCCAACCAGCCGCAGAAAATTTAAAAAATGCCATTAGTACAAGCATTATGTAATATGTTTTAGTCTATCTTTAATTTTATACAGGCTGAAACAACATTGATAAGTAATTATTTCTGATCTACATATATATGTTATTTATTTTTAGTAAGCATCAGAGAAAGTATAGTAAAAAAGCAGGTTTTGCCAATAAAATATAACGTAAATGATATAAATTGATTTTCAAAAAAACCAGTTACTATTAGTATAATTTTAAAAGGGCGTATTCGATAAGCAACTAGATATAAATCGAAAAACATTTATATCTAGTTGCTTATATAGAAAAAAATTATGAGTATTAATCAAGACACATTTATTGGTCCATCTTTTTCTCTTAGAAACCGAATACGCCGATTTATATGGCAAATTGTTTCAGGTATCTTTTTTTATTACTCTCCAAGGCCATTTCATAACTGGCGATCTTTTCTGTTAAGGTGCTTTGGTGCCAAAATTGGACGGGGCGTGCATGTATATCCTGGAGTAAAGATATGGGCTCCCTGGAATTTGGAACTTGATGAAGAGTGTGGGATAGCCAATGGGGCGATCCTATATTCTATGGAGAAAATAAAAATCGGCAGAAGGACAGTAATCTCTCAAGGTACCCACTTATGCGGTGGTACACATGATTATACAAAGCCTGGTTTTCCACTGGTTGCAAAACCAATTATTATCGGGGACCATGTTTGGGTTGCTGCTGAAAGCTTTATACATCCAGGCGTAACTATTGGTAATGGATGTGTAATTGGGGCACGTTCCGTTGTTACTAAAGACATGCCTGGCTGGAAGGTATGTAGTGGTTATCCTTGCAAGCCTATTAAAGACAGGATTTTAGCACCGGAAATTAAAACCCCTTAAATATGCCTACTTATTGAATAGGTGTATACTAGTTACTTACCAGTTTACTTGGCATTATGTCTCTTGATTTAACCATTGCTATTCCCGTTCGTAATGAAGAACAAAATTTACCCAAATGCCTTGCCTCAATTGGCAAAGGGCTAGCACGTCATATTGTAATCATTGATTCGGGAAGCACTGATCAGACGGTTGAAATTGCAAAAGCACATGGAGTAGAAGTCATCAACTTTATCTGGAATGGTAAATTTCCCAAAAAACGGAACTGGTACCTGCGAAATTATACCCCAATTACAAAATGGGTTATGTTTCTGGATGCTGATGAATTTCTGACCGAAGAATTTAAATCAGATTTACATAAATCTTTGCAAAAAGACGATGATATTGTTGGTTATTGGTTAAGATACACCATCTATTTTTTAGGCAAACAAAATAAGGGCGGATATTTCCTTCATAAACTTGCTTTATTTCAAGTTGGAAAAGGTGAATACGAACGGATTGATGAAGATCAATGGAGTAAATTGGATATGGAAATCCATGAACACCCCGTATTGAATGGCAAAATTGGCACAATTCGCAATAAAATAGACCATCAGGATCTACGGGGAGTCTCCTACTATGTAACAAAGCACAACGAATATTCGAGTTGGGAAGCAGCTCGTTATTTAAAAATCACACAGGACACGGAAGCAAAACGGCATTGGTCCTGGATGCAGAAAGTGAAATATGGACTGATGCAAACCCCCTTGCTTGGCCCTGTTTACTTCCTTGGAAGTTTCTTATTAATGGGTGGCTTTAAGGACGGAACTCGTGGTTTTGCTTTTGCCATACTTAAAATGGCTTATTTTACGCAAACGTACCTCAAAATACGAGAGCTAAAACAGGCCCAGAAATCAAATCTCCAATAAAGTTTCATGCACAAGTACTGGTAATTGTGATTCCTTCTCATTAGCTAAAAAATTCACCTTAATTCAAAGTGTCATCGGCACTATATGCGCATTCTACTATACGATATTAACTACGCCCCTGAGCTTACAGGCGTAGGAAAGTACACCGGAGAAATGGGCGCTTGGCTGTCTCGTCAAGGTCACTCGGTAACGGTGATTACAGCTATGCCCTATTATCCTGAGTGGGAGATTCATGATGCTTACAAGGGTAAAGCTTGGTTTACCGAAACACTAGAAGGTGTCACTGTACATCGCTGTCCTTTTTACGTACCCATAAAGGCAACTACGATAAAGCGGATTATACATGAGTTATCCTTTGTGGTAAGTAGCCTTCCCTATTGGGTTAAGGTTTTGTATGAGAAAAGATACGATGTCGTTATCTGCGTATCCCCGCCTTTTCAGATTGGATTAATACCTACTTTGTACTCGTTGCTTAAAAACGTACCGCTCTGGTACCATCTTCAGGATTTACAGGTCGATATGGCCAAAGAGCTAAAGATGATTAAAAATAGCTCCTTTTTGAATCTGCTGTTTTCTATCGAAAAATTCATTCTTAAACGTTCTGCTATTGTTTCTACAATCAGTGAAGGCATGGTCCGTAGGGTATCGGACAAACATGTACTGCAATACCCTTGTGTATTGTTCCCCAACTGGGTCGACGAACAGTTAATTCGCCCTCTTCCTCGCGAGCAATCCTTACGTGCCGAAATGGGTTTGCTCCCAGAGGATAAGGTGGTGTTGTATTCAGGCAGCGTTGGCGAAAAACAAGGGTTGGAGCTCATCATTGAAGCAGCCCGATTGTTTCAGGATCAGTCAAATGTAAAGTTTCTGATTTGCGGCTCTGGCGGAGGCAAAATGCGACTAGAAAACATGGCTACTGAGTATGGCCTTAAAAACATCGATTTTCATCCTTTACAACCTTATAACAAGTTATCAGCTCTTTTAGCTACAGCTGACGTTCATTTAGTGCTCCAGAAAAAGTCAGCGTCTGACCTTGTACTACCATCTAAATTGACAAGTATTTTGGCGGCTGGCGGCTGCGCTCTCGTATCTGCTATGCCAAACACAACACTTTATGAGGTTATCGAATCAAATCAGATGGGCATTTTAATTGAACCGGAATCATTAGAGGCATTAGTTAAAGGACTTGAAAAAGCTTTACATTCGGATTTGTCTATTTATAAAAAAAATGCACGCCAATATGCTCAATCTTACTTAAGTAAGGGTGCCATTTTGAAACATTTTGAAAAAGGACTTCTAGCGCTAGTTCCCAACAAGACATCAATGGCATCATCATTAATTAATAGAAACACAATTGATATTTAAACTAAGTATTTGCAAGAGATGATAGTTTATAATTGCTGTGATAATTAATTATTTAGAACTTATTTAAAAGCTGGCATCTAACTAACCTTTACACTACCTGAGTATATAATACTATTTATATGAATCGCATTAGAAGTCTAGATGGTTTGAGAGCAATCTCAATTATAATGGTGTTATTAGTCCACGCCAAGCATACTATGCCACCCAAGTTAGCTAATAACTTATTATTTAAGTATGTAATCCATTCAGACTTAGGAGTTCACATATTTTTTGTCATATCAGGTTACCTTATTACAAAGCTCCTATTACAAGAACGAGAAAAGACAAACGATATAAATATTAAAAATTTTTATATCAGAAGATCTCTTCGCATTTTTCCTGTTTTTTATACTTATATATTTATAATCATCATACTAAAACAATTTTTCTTAGCACCTGGTGTGTTAACTTATACAACTATTGCTTTCGCTTCATTGTATTTATGGAATTATATGCATCTTTTAACAGTTCCACAACCTAATCCAAGCCTATTTTTTGGGCATTTCTGGACATTAGCAATGGAAGAACAATTTTATTTATTATGGCCGATCGCTTTTAAACGAATTCCTCGAAAAAAACTTATTACTGTTGTTCTCATAATAATTGCAATTATGCCTATTATACGAATTGCAACTTATATATATATGCCTAATTCGAGGGGGCAGATTGGTATGATGATACATACAAGTGGAGATACAATATTAACAGGTTGCCTGGGAGCCTTACTTGAAAAAAGTTTCCTAAATTCATCCTATGCTAAGTGGCTTAAGAATAACTTAGTCATGAGTTTTATAGTATTTTTCATATTTGTCATATCTCCCTACTTCGGTGATGTGTTTAAAGGTGCCTATACTTTGACTATTGGCCAAACTATATCAAATTTAAGTATAATTGTATTCGTGCTCTGGTGCATCTATGAACCTACTTGGCTTTCATCACTTCTTAATAGTAAACCATTTGTCCATATTGGCATGCTATCTTACTCATTATATATATGGCATTTGCTTTTCATTAGAGATATAAATAGTGTTTTAGCTAATCCTAATGCTGAAAGTTTCTGGTTTAATAGATTTCCACAAAATTTATTTTTTGTTTATTTAGCCGGTATAATGTCTTTTTATCTTATAGAAACACCACTAAATAAATTAAGAAATAAATTCCACAAAAACGCTAAAGAATCTGAGCTAGAAGTTTCAACCTAGGAAAATTAGCTTTACAGAGGTTCTTTTTTAAATTTTAGAAATCCCCATTTATTTGGCGTTAATTCGGCCTCAGAAGGTAAGTCAGAGATTAAAGCGGAAGACTTATTATGCCAGTAGCTTCTAGCTGTGGTTTCAAATCCATCACCTTGTAGAACTCCTAAATCACCTTTAATAACCATTCCATCACGAGGCTTCAATTTAGTAAGATTAATAGGAATTGAAAATTCTATAGTTCCATCATCATTAGAGATAATATCAACAAGCGAAGTTATGTTTTCAATATTATCAAACAAAACCGTTCTTTGTGGAGAAGAAAACGGAATTTGTTTTTTTGTGTTATTATCTATCTGTCGATAAATTAATACCTCAATTTTGTTTTTTACTAAAGCTAATAAAATTCTAATATCACCAACGTCAGGTAAAATTCGTTGAGGATTAGCTTTTGGAAGAGTTCCTAACATAATGTCAATTGCTCCTCCTGTTTTAAAAAGAGCTAGAGGAGTTTCGCCTGAGTTTTTCAGAATTTGGGGACTTACCGATTTTAGAGCAAAAAACAATCTATCTTTATATACAGCAGTCGTAGCCATTGCATAGCTTTTCTCATTGCTTACTTGAGGCTCAGTATTTTTAGGTAAATTAATTCGTACCCAGGAAACTTTATCCCAATCATCTAACTTACCATCAATTACGAGCTTTTGGGATTTAATAGGAACAATTAACGTGTCTGCATTAGCTTTAGCGCCTGCTATCTGAATACTGTCCTGATAGTTTTTCCCTCTAGCTAGCTCTTCTTTGCTAACAGAAATATTGATACCAGGAAGATATGAAACACTACTTAAGCCATCAATTCGTAGTATACTGCCTCTTGCTCCATCTACCATATACACATTTCCATTTTGGAGCTGAGTAATTGAGGGCCAAAAGTTTTCCTCTCCCAAAGTTATTTTTTTTAGATCTAACTTATTCTCCTGCTCTATATTCCAGTTTTCTCCAACCCTAATGGGTTTAAATAAAGTTGTTATAAACAGGCCGTCCATAGTAAATAAATAAATCATTCCGTGGTTCGAATTGATGGCCCAAACGTCCGTTTTGTTCTTATCATTTAACGTTACAGACCTACCTAAAAGCCTGGTGGTTCCCACTATTTCACCTGGAAAAAAGGGGATTGGTCCGTGATGCGATGCATGAAGTCCTGGCCATAAATTGGGATAACTCCATGTAGGTTTTCCATTTTTGAGGCCAGAAATCGAGTATTGATGAAATGGCTCTATCCCTTGTGTGATAACAATATCGCCTTTTTGGCCAACTAACACTTGGTCGCCCCCCGTTGAGCCTGGTGGTGCAACACCTTTTGCTAAGACTAAAAATTTATCAATAGCGTAAGTTGGTACTTCGGTTTTAGAATTAGATACGGGTTTAAACTGAACAGCGTTTCCATCAATGCGGGTTACGCAAAATGAAAGATCAGACAGAATAGTTACTCCTCCTATCGTACCAGTGCTTTCTTTAAATTCAACTTCATCAGGTTGGGGTCGGCCATCCTTATTTTTATCAGACCATACAAATAGCACCTCCGTCTTTTTGCTATTCGATTGGGCTGGTACTTTTGCTTTATAACTAGTAGAGGTAAACAAAGCCCAATCTTTTGCTCGTCCAACAGCAGCAGCAGCTTTTAAAATAACCCCATCTTGTACAAAAAGCATCCCAACTTTGCTACCGCTGGTTGGATTGCTGTTATAACAGTTAATAAAATACGTTTTCCCGTTATAATAGATCGGCGTTTCTGGATATGCGGTACGATTTGGTAGCTCTAGGGAATTCTCTTCTTCTCGCGCCAGAACATTCTCTAACGTATATTTCTTTTTACGCCAGTCTA
This sequence comes from Spirosoma migulaei, assembly GCF_054776855.1. Lineage (NCBI taxonomy): Bacteria > Pseudomonadati > Bacteroidota > Cytophagia > Cytophagales > Cytophagaceae > Spirosoma > Spirosoma migulaei. The sequence goes on from NZ_BAAHBG010000022.1 coordinate 540,231, forward strand.
AGCTAAACTCCATTACACCTTTATTATTTTCAGCATAGTAAAACTTAGTACTATCCCTATAATCAAGAGTACCTCCCCCACCATATTTCACGGGTCCATAAAAAGCCTTGATTAGTTCGCCCTTTACATTCCAAACACTTACCCGCTTAGGTAGAAAATCATTTTCAGCAACCCAAAGCTGGTTACGGGAGTCAATTGTTATGCCTGCCGGATTATTCATATGCATGGGATCATATTTTCCAGATTTAGGCTTTCCTTTTTTGCCTATGGATCGGATATATTTGCCCGTAGGACCCAATACTATTACTTGATGAGTATTTCCGGCGTCACTTACATACATATTTCCAGAATCATCTACTGTTATGGCAACAGGATCGTCAAGATCGTTAGAATTAACCACGGTATACTTATTGTTTTTCAATGAAGATACAATAGAAGGAAATTTTACGACTGTCTTTCCCGAAAGGACAAAAAGCGCTCCAGGTTCTGTACAGTAAATACCTTTTGGGCTTTTAATATCAATGCTTCCCAGATAGCTTCCTGTCTTAAAATCAAAATAGATTAACTTGTTACGAAAGGGTAAACTCACTACTAGAGTCCCATCAAACGATGCTAGTCCCCCTATTGCCGTAGTCTTAGTCTCTCCACTTATAAATCCACCTAAAGGATATTTAATCCCTGGAAACTTTTTAGATTGTGGATACGAGTTAATACGAAGTTCTCCATCACTTGATTTCTTTGCTGTTTCCCAGGAGGAAGCAATATAAACGTCTACGTCAGCTAACCGACCTTTACCTGGATCGTACGACATAAACGGAGCGCCAGTCCAAACACCTCCTAACCATTTCATTCCTCCTAATTTTTTACCATTTAGATCTACCCAGGCAAAGCCGTCTGGGCCTTCAGAAATATAAGATCCTAGAAAAACAAGATCTTGCCCAATAGAATTATGCTTTGCCGGAACGAACATTGCTGCTTGGGGAGGAGTATGGTTAGCTAGCCAACCACCTGTATGATCATTTGTAGTCCAGGGAGGATTACCTGAACTGTAAACAGAGAATTCGTAAGTAGTCTTGATTTCTTGATGGGATAATATCTTTAGTGTATACGTTCCCGGTGATACAGCATGAAAAGGCGTTTTATATATACCTTTATTCGCTAAGTCTAGGTCTCTTCCCAGATCATCACTGCCATCCCAGTTAATAAAATGCTTTCCGGCATCAAACCATGTATCTGAAAAAAGATTTCTTACCCTTTTCCCATCAGCATCTTCAATAACCATAGTTAAATAGCCTGAAGATTTTAGAGTAAAGGGTATTTTGATTGGTCCATTATCCTGAGCTTTAGTTACCAAGCTAAAAAGTAAACAAACGATTAACCATTTATATACTTTTTTCATAGATGTATTTAAAAAATGTACTTGTTCCATTATCTATCATTCTATAAATTATCTTCATAAAGAACTCGGTATGATGTAGTATGTTATAAATTTTTGTTGCGCAACGGTTGCTGTTCTAACAACTCATACCCCTGATTCGAAATAAACGCTTCCAGGGCTGGCAGATCCTCCGGGCGGTGCATGTCACTCCCGATAAAATCGGCCCATTTGTTTTTGAGGATGAGTTTCGCTTGTGTTTTTGCATGCCCACCATATCGGCCTGTCATGGACATCCAGTTTAGTTGCATCAAACAGCCCTGATCACGCAGGCGTTGTATACCATCCAGATCGTTTATATAATACGAATAACGTTCTGGGTGCGCTAGTATAGGTGTATAGCCGTTCGTCTGGATTCGGAAGATCATTTCATCTAACAGCATTGGCTTAGCTAGCCAGCCAGTTTCAACAAGCAGATACTTTTCGGAGCCAAAGGTCAGAAGTGGAGCCTTCTCTAAACGTTCCAGAAAGTAATTGTCCAGCATGTATTCAGCAGCTACTTCGATCTGAATGGGAATCCCTTCCTGTTTGACCTGTTGCTGTAAAGCGGCTAGTCCTTGTAAAATCGTAACCGAATCGTTCGGATAATGATCCTGGCTTACGTGGGGGGTCGTTATTACTTTTTGAATACCCCAATCAGCGAGTTGACGGATACAGAGTATGGACTGCTCCATTGTTTTTACTCCATCATCGATACCCGGAATCAGGTGTGAGTGTATGTCCGTTTGCCAGAAGCAGGGTGCCTGGGTACTCGATAGTTCTTTAGAAGAAAATTGGTTTTTCAACCAGGTCAATACGCGATTCGTCATCTTATTTCTGGTTCGGCGATGCCGGGACATTTTTTTTGTCATCTCGACGGAAGGAGAGATACGTTCCGGCGGCCCGGTCTTTTCGTTGGAATGACAAAAATAGGCGTCTTCAACTATTATAAATACTTGTGAATACCATTTACACTAACTACACCAATTCAACTACTTCACCTACTAAACCAATGCAACATTACTATACAAAAATGAATCATGTGACAATTAATGCTAGATCCAGTCTGGTATTTTCGCCGAATAATAAATTGATATGCACTTAACTATCATTCGGGGCATATTAAACCAGTAGTTACCAATATATTGCTTCCGTTTAGTGAAAAAGCTCATAAAGATACGCAGTAAAGTGAACTGAATTACTAGCTACTCACTGGCGTATGTAGACCGTTGATCGGTTAAGCTAAACGGAATACTCAGATCAATGTTGTGAATTCAATTTCTGCCTCTATGGCTTGATATCTGAAGGAGTAAAGTAAGGTAAAGCCTATTGGCACACCATTTTTGTTTAACCGTCTCAAATTTAGAATTGCTCATGAAAACAACTACAAACAAAGCTGTATGGTCATTTTATGGACTATGCCTCATGTTCATGGTCTACGCTTGCCGGAACCAGGATGCCACTCCCCTCGCGCCTAAGTACACGATGGAATCGTTACGAGATCTGCAATTGCCGGGTCTTCGAGTAACACCTCCTGCCGCGGTTACCGTAACGGCTTCCACGTTGACCCCATCGCCCGCTGCAAGCCAGGTTAAAAGTGATATCGGTGCGGGTAATGTAAGTCCTGCTGTTATCCAAGCTGCGGCAGAGATGGCCGCTGCGTTATCCGCTGCCGGAACGTCGGCAACTAGCTTCAATAGCGAATTTACCCCAACGGTCATTAATGCAATCAAAAATGGCGGAAAGCTACCCTCTCCCTTACAGGCAACGATCAATTCGTTGGTAGCTAACCCAACATTGCAGAAATACTTCCCGACCTTTACTTACCCTCAAGTGAACGGGAACGTAATTGGACCAACGACGACGACTATTCCGGGACCAGGATTCCTATCTCTTATAGCCCCAGTAACTGTTAAACCGGTTAATTATGTGGGTGATCCTTGCTTTAAAGCAGCCAACGACCTGTTCGATGCTAAAATAGCTGGACTGGAAAATGACCGTCAATCGCAGGTGGGAACGGTACAAGGCAATTATAATTCGGGTAAGTCGACAGCCGAGAGTGATGTACAGAGCTGTATTTCGGGCAAACTAGCTCAATATAGCAATCTGGTCAATACATCCAGCGGAAATCTGACTACGGACATGGCTAAGTTAGTAGCCATTCAAGGCACCCTCGGTGCAACAAACTATGAGTTGCTGAAAGCGTTCACCTATCTGTTGTACGCACAGGAAAATCAACTCTATTATGATCTACAGTCGGCCGATGTGAACGCCTGTACCATCACCGCTATCGCAAAAGTTGCAGCTGCCAAGTTTGCGTTTGATACAGACGTGAATGCGATCAATAACAACTTCAACGAAACGATTCGGCAGGCACAACGGATTGTACTGGCTCTGTTCGATAGCTGCCACAACCAAGGTACTGTAGCACCATAATACATTAACCGATTCGTCGGGTCCATCCCTAAATCCCCTAAAGGGGACTTAGCTCAAACTTAGACAACGTCCCCTTTAGGGGATTTAGGGGTAAACTGATTGATTATCCAATCTGTGTTAATGAATAGGGTAACCGGTGTAATGCGTACGAGTTTAGGGTGGAGTTTATTACTAATCGGCTTAGTAGGATCACATCTGAGTTTGGCTCAGGTGAATATATCAGGTAAGCCAGGGTTAATGAACATCCCCACCGCAAGGATACTGGCTGATGGCATGTTTCATATCGGCTATCATTATAATCCTTCGCACTACGATCCTCGTGCTAATGATCCGAATGCGTCTGTGAATGTCGCCCCTAATCAGTCGTCCAGTATCTATTACGCAACCTTGGCGCTGTTACCCCGCCTTGAAATTAACATTAATATATTTCGGGTGAATGGGGATCTACCTCTGAAATCTAGAGGCATTGGGGACCGTCAGTTTGATATTAAGTATGCGGTGTTGACAGAGGGCGAACGTAGGCCATCGGTTGCTGTGATTGTCTCTGCACCTTTTGGGATAGATAATTCACTGGTTACGTATGCCGCGGCTACCACCAAAAATTTCACGCTAAGTGAAACGATAACGGCGGAAGTTACAGCTGGATTTGGAAGTCCGTATTACTTTGATCGAAGCGATAATAAGGGGAACGATTTTGATATTTTCTCTAACTATAAGCTTCACAATAAAAATGAACGCTCTAATCCGTATTTGTCAGGGCCTTTTGGGGGCGTAGCGATTCGGTTTAAACAAACGCTGGGCGGAATGATCGAATGGGATTCGCGGCACCTTAATCTGGGTGCCTATGCCAAGCTCTTCGATCGCTGGACAGTTCAGGCGGGCGTTATTAATTTCGATCAGATCACATTCGGCACGTCTTATGCCGTTTCGTTAAAGAAGTTACCGAAACGAGTACGTGAGAAGTTGGAGGTGGTGAAGTAAGTGGTTTGTTTATCATTCCTCCTATCGTCGGAATGACAAACAAACCGGAATGACAAAAAATAAGTAAGCTAAGTGCGCATTGTGACAAGAAATAGATCAGCAATTGTCTTAAGTTATTTAGTGCTGTGCTGGTCTGTTCAGATAGGTTTTTGTCAGCAACAGGATCAACGAACGTTGCTGAATTTCGAAAATCTAACCATTGATAGTGCCAGCCAGCGGGTATATTATGAGCAGCGGCTCTACAGAAACCCAATGATTGGTCTGTTGGAACTGAGTCAGACGCTTGCCAAACCGGCTACCACTGAATTTGTTCCACTCTATCAGGGAGTACCTATTGCCGGGTATCGACTGGGGACCAACTGGCAAACCAGTTTATTATCCCGAACCGAACGGAAAGTGTTACGACATAGTATTCCGGCTGGGCCGGGCCATTACAAGGTTGATTTCCGGCTCCATCCGGAGATGGTTGCCAACTTCGGGTATAAGATGGACCCGTTTCAAACAAAAATCAGCTTGCTCTTACAAAGCCAGCTGTATTTGACCCGGGGGCTGGTACTGAATATAGGTGTGTTGTTCCCGATCACGAACAACTACGATACGCAGCCAATGAATATTCGGCCAGCGCCTATTTACCTGAATCAGTTTTTAGCCCTGAGTGGCCAGGATTTCATAAGTGGGTCGGTTGGTTTCTTTTACAGTAACCAGTATGGTGTAAACCTACAATATCGACATACTAACTTAACCAAACCCTGGTCGTTTGGTCTGGAAGCCAGTTTAACTGGTGACTATTACTACCCAACAAAGGGGATTTATTACGAGTCGATGGATAAGGCCATGATCTTAGCCGATGTGGCGTATCGAATCAGTAAGCGGGATATTACCCTTAAGTTGTCTGGAGGACAGTATCTGTACCAGGATCAGGGCGTACGGTTTGACTTTATCCGTCAGCTTTATTCAGTGGAGGTAGGGGTTTTTGCGATGAAAACAACGAAAGGGTCAACGGCAGGTTTCAATTTTGCGATCCCGATTCCACCCGGCCGCTTGGCGCAGTCGAAACGGTTACGAGTACGAACAACGGAGGAGTTTCGCTGGGAGTACTCCTATAATGGAGGAGGGAGTAACGTTGGCCTACGGTATCGGGTAGGTAATCAACTGGATGCCCTGCTTCGTCAGTATCATTCCGATTATTTACGTCAACAACAGCCCTAGTATAATCGTCATGTTTCATCGTCTACTAATCAATACTCAATGGAAAAACTCTCAACGATTCAACCAACTCGTGTAAACGAAAAAAATCTTAATCACTCTTTAAATCACCTCCTATACCTCCGGTCTAGGTCCACTACCCAACTCAATAATCCCTTTTTTACTATGCGTTTATCTCTACAACTCCACGCTTATTCGGCCTTAACCCGGTGTCTTGGGATACTGCTTGGCCTGATGATTGCCGCCCAAGTATCGGCAGCACCCATTATTACGTCGGCAGGCAGTTTTTCCAACCCATGCGGCCTGACCCCTCCTACTGTATCGCCAGCATCGGCGACTGTTACGGTTGGAAGTCCTTTTAGTATTACGGCCACAGGCTGTGCGGGTGGTATCATTCAATATTTTGGCAGCAATGGTGTGTACACAGTTGCTCCAGGTGGCACCATCAGTGTTCCAACCAGCGCAACCGGAACCATTGTTATTCCAACTGCCTGCTCGAAAAGCGGTTGCTTGAGCGATATTGCTGAAGCCGTGATTACTGTTGCTCCTGCTGGTGACCCCAATGCAGCACAGCGGCCGTTTGTCAGTACGCCAATCGGAACACAGAACGCTACCGTTGGATCAAACTTCACGTTCATCATCCCGGCTAACACATTTACAGACCCGAATAACAATCCATTGACGCTAACCGCAGCGGGCTTGCCTGATGGACTTACCTTTAACGGGCTGGTCATTACAGGTCCTCCAGCATCACCTGGTATTTCGCAGGTCACCATAACCGCGACGAATTCACTTGGTTTGGCCATCAATACCACCTTTACGATCATCGTCTCAGGTGCAGCGCCAGCACAATCGGATCTAACGCCAACGATCGACTTACCTCAGGCTAACTTTGCCGCAACGAGTCCCAACAATTCGCGTGACTTTGTAGTCGAAATAGCCGAATTGGATGGTTTTGCCACATCCACCGGGAATGTTATCTTTACCGTTACTGCGCCTACGGGTTATAGCATTTCGTACTCGAATGCCATTACCAGCATCAATGTATCAGGAGGGCTTACGAATCCGGTTGCGGTCGATAATACAAAGTGGTCAGTTACTAACAATGCTCAGAACCAACAATTGACACTAACTATAAATGGTGGTGAAGCGATTGCTGGGTTTGCTAAAGTAAAAATAGGCTTTACTCTCACCCGCACATCCGCCAACTCAGGAAGCACATCCAACATTGTGGTGAACGTTAATGATGACGCGACTAACAGCTACGATAATAATTCGGCAAACAATATCTATAGCCGGATTATAAGTGGTCTATAAATTTTATACCTGCCAACTAACATTTTGCTAGTTGGCAGGTTTCCTAAGGGTACGGTCTTTTTCTACAAACTTATCGTCTATTGTTATGATCCGGAAACGTTTACTTATGCTTTTGACGGTCTTGTGCAGCAGCTATGCCGCCTTCGCCCAGGATCCTTCCGTGGGAGGAATCGTCATTAGCCCCAACCCCATCCAGGTTGGACAAGCCGCTAGTCTCACCGCCAGCTTTGGCAATGGTAGCTCCACCGATATCCCTCAGTCCGCTACCGCTACCTATACCGTTAACCTGCCCCCCAATATCGGCGTAACCGGCTCCTCAGTCGTGGTTATCTCGCCTGTGGCGGGCACCACGGCCAACCTGTCAGTTACCGTGGGCGCTTATGATGGAACCAATGGCACCATTGTTACTGTCCGCAGCAACAACGGCGTCGTGCCCGGTAATGCCATCTATGATCTGCGCTTAGCCATCGTTGGCGTACGCGTAACGGGAGGCTTGCCGCCCAATGTGCTGAGCAATGCCCTCTCCAGTGGTATCGGTACCAACAACCCCAACAACGACAATGCCAGCACGCCCGTGGCGGTAACGGCGGGTGCTTTACCCGTAGCCCTGGTTTCCTTCACGGCCAAAGCCCAGGAGGATCGCACGGTTGCCCTGGCCTGGACCACCTCGCTGGAAACCAACAACAAGGGCTTTCTGATCGAGCGCAGCAAGGATCTGAAAGGTTTTGAGAAAGTGGGCGAAGTAACGGAGTTGGGTACCAACAGCAATTCGCTGAAGAATTACCACCTGATTGACCAGACGCCTTACGCGGGTACGAGCTACTATCGGCTGACCCAGATGGATCTGGATGGCAAGTCGACGGTATTCCCGGTGGTGTCGGTGGTGCTGCGTGAAGGTGCCTATGGCGTGTTCCCCAATCCAGTGCTCAATGATCAGCAGTTTCGGTTGAGTCTGGATGAGCCCGAGACGGCACAGATCAATTTTTATGGCGCAGATGGTCGTTTGATGCCGGTTCAGAAGATGGGTGTTGAGTCGGGGAATCTGTTGTTAAAGGTGACGGGTAAGCTCTCGACGGGGGTGTACATTCTGACGGTGGATGAACGTGGTCAGACTCGTAAGCATCGCTTAATTGTCGAATAGATTCGCCTGGCTGATTAGCTAAACTGGATTTTAATAGATCCGTTAGCCCTTGTCAGCCGATACCGGATCCCTATCAGGAACTGTTTCATACTAGTTAACTTTCCAGGCACATGAAAACAAAGTCTAACCATATATCGAATGCTTCGCCGAAAAAGGCGTATCAGGCACCCCGCGTGAAGTCGCTGGGTAATGTCAAAAAACTGACGCTAAAAACAGGCTCGAACGTCGATGGCTTCGGCGGTACGTTCAGCTAATTTAGTAAATGGTTATTAGTTAATAGATATCTATTAACTAATAACCATTTACTAATAATTACAAAAAGTGGCTGCGTTCTTCAAAGGGACGCAGCCACTTTTTGTATATCCTGTATCACCACCGAACGGCTTGAAATGTCCAGCCTGGCTGTACTTTTTGTATTTCGATCTCATCATCCCGCTTCGTTAAACCACAGTTCAGGTAATTCTGATGTAAGGCTGCCAGGGCCACCCTGTCTAACTCAACGCCCAGGCCAGGGCCCTCTGGAACAAGTACAGCTCCTTCCTCAAAGTTGAAACGTCCGCCTGTAATGACTTCATCCGATTGCCAGGGATAGTGCGTATCCAATGCATAAGGCAATTGGGGTAGTGCCGCACCTAGATGCACCATAGCCGCCAGCGAAATGCCCAGATGGCTATTCGAGTGCATTGATAACCCACGTCCGAATGTTGAGCAAATACCGGCAAGGGTAATTGACGAACGAAGCCCTCCCCAAAAATGATGGTCGCTCAGGATAATATCCTCCGAGCCAATAGCAATACTAGTGGGAATATCCTCAAACGAGGTGGTACACATATTGGTCGCTAAGGGCGTTTTTACCGCTTGCCGGACCCTGGCCATATTTTCCTGACCTCGAACCGGATCTTCCAGATATTCAAGGATGGGCTCCATCTGTTTACCATACTTGATGGCCGTTTCGACCGTCCAGAGGGCATTCGGATCAATGCGCAGGGGTACATCGGGACCAAAGGCTTCATGCAGGGAAAACATGGCATCCACCTCCTGCTGCGGCTCAAAAACGCCACCTTTCAGCTTGATTGACTGAAATCCAAATTCCGCACACATGACTTTTGCCTGGGCAACAATGCCTTCAGGGTCCAAAGCCGCGGCTTGCCGGGCAGCGGCCCACCCTTGGGCAGTTGGGTCGGTATGGAAGCCCAACTCCCCTCCTGCTCCTTCGTATTTATAAAACAGATAGGCCGAGAACGGCACACGGTCCCGCATCCTTCCGCCTAATAGATCAACAACGGGTCGGTTCGTTACTTTGCCGATAATGTCCATACAGGCCACTTCGATGGCGCTGAAGATGTGAACGAGCTTTCGCTGGTCCCAGGGTGCCTGTCCCCGTTGAGCAGCCGTTTCGGTCCCAAATCGGTTGACCAGTACCTGTCGGATCTCATTGAGTTGAAAAACATCCTTTCCAATGAGTAACTCGACGGACTCATGCAGGGCCGCATCAATAGCGCTATTACCTGGTATCTCGCTTATGCCCGAAATACCATCGTTCGTCACCAGCTCAACGATGGTCCGAAGGGCATAGGGTGCGTGCAAACCAGCCGCATTCAGCAAGGGCGGATCAACGATGGCAATAGGCGTAATGATGATCTGATTAATTCGGGGTCCAGTTTTAGGGTTCATAATGAGGGTTTATTTTGACATGATAACTGCCGGGCCAACGTTCGCTTCTACCAGCAATGCAAGGGCACTATGGTCTAAATCACCCAATCCCAACGCTACTGCCTTATCCATTTGTGCTGCCACCAAAGCCGTTCCTTTGAGCGATACAGCCAGGTCTTCACCAATCTGTAGCGCAATAGCCATATCTTTCTGGTGAAATTTCAGTTTTCCGCCCGGTTGAAAATCCCGGTTAATGATGCGTTTACCATGTAGATCAAGGATACGGCTCTGGGCAAATCCACCCAGTAAGACCTCGCGCATTTTTTCGAGGTCGACCCCGGCTTTTTGCGCCAGAGTAAACGCTTCGGCCACTGCCTGAATAGTGATGCCCACGATGAGCTGATTACAGGCTTTCGTGGTTTGCCCCGCCCCCGACTCGCCCACGTGAACAACCGTTTTACCCATTGCCTGAAATACCGGCAGAGCACGCTGAAAAGCGGCCTCAGTCCCGCCTACCATGATCGACAACGTAGCTGTTTCTGCCCCCACCTGGCCACCCGAAACCGGTGCATCGAGCGCGTCCACACCCTTTTCCCGCATTAGCCTGTAGGTATGGGTAGCGGTCGAAGGCGAAACCGTAGACATATCGATGAACAAACTACCTGGCTGAATACCAGCGAGTGCGCCCTCAGGCCCAGACAATACCTGCTCAACAACGGGTGCATCGGGAAGCATGGTAATGATAATATCACTCTGCTGGGCTACTAGCTTACAGGTGGTAACGGACTGTGCACCGGCATCAATTAACGCTGCAGCCGCTTTGCTATGACTTAGTATAGTGACAACATAGCCAGCCTTGAGCAGGTTGAGTGCCATAGGCTTGCCCATAATACCCAACCCAATAAATCCTATTTTTTCCATAGTTGAGAAACGAACATCTTTTTCAACACAGAGCCACAGAGGTCACAGAAAACATATGGTAAAAAATGTGTTCTCTGTGGCTCTGTGTTCAATACATCAAACTAACGGAAACAACTGGGCGGCAATCAGGATGATAACGAGGCCAGTTAATCCCATGACCACAAGCAGGGGCGAAATGGTTTTTAAAGCCTCCTGTTCGGTTAAATTGCTCAGCTTGCAGATGATCCAGAAACCCGCGTCGTTCATCCAGGGAACCAGCTTTGACCCACAGCCAATGGCCAGTCCCAGGTAGAGTGGATGAAACGCCAGGTTAGCGTTACCCGCCATACCCGAGAGAATTCCGGATGCGGTAATCAACGCCACCGTAGCTGATCCCTGCGCCGTACGAACCACAGCGGCAATCAGGAACGCCAGAGGAATCAAAGCCATCTGGTAGTCTTTGGTCATATCGGCAATCTTAGCGCTGATGCCCGTCTGTTGCAGCATACCACCGAAAGCCCCGCCCGCTGCGGTAATCAGAATAATGCCTCCGCCACTCATCAGCGCTGCCTGTACAAAAGGCGTTAGCCCTTCTTTATTACCTCGTTTCTGCCGGGCCAGTATCAATAAGGCAGCAATACCACCGGTGATGATGGCAATGTTTTTATCCCCGAAAAATTTGATCAGGCTTAGTAGTTTACTTAAAACCGGCGATTGCGTAAGCGGCACAGCTGGCGTTGCCAGAGCATTGAGGGCCGTATCTGCGCAAATGAACACGAGCGGAATCAATACGGGCAGTAACGACACCCCGAGCGAAGGCAGGTGCTGATCCTCCTTAGCCGCCACCAGTTTAAGATCCTCTAGCCGGGCATCCAGCGAGTCGCGCAACGGTATTGGCCATTTCCGATTGGCCCAGAGGGCAAAGAAATAGCCCGCTGTGATGGTAAACAGACCAACGATGGTGCCTCCTATCATCATCATCCCGATGGGAATTTTCATTTCCCCAACCAGAAATAAGGGTCCTGGTGCGGGTGGTACCAATGAGTTGGCCATAGCGGCACCCGCCATAATACACAGGACGAGCAACAGGTAATTTTTACCGATTCGCAAGGTCATTGCTTTAGCCAGCGGCATCATCAGGAAAATAACCGTATCGAAAAACACGGGAATTCCCAGAAAAAAGCTGCTGACCAGGAAAGCAATAGGTGCTTTCCCGATACCGGTTAGCCGAAGCATCGACCGAATAATCCGTTCGGCGGCTCCACTCTCCAGCATACTTTTACCGATGATAGCCGCCATAGCAATCAGGATACCTATTTTACCGCAAGTATTCCCAAACTCGGTTGCAATACGCTCACCGATGCCTTTTTTAGCCAGGGCCAGTGCGGCTGCCGGTGCGGTTCCCTTCGACAATGCAAACTGTTCAATGGCCGAAGCGGGCGTCAGCAGTGCTACTGCAAAAGCGCCCAGTAACAACGCCAGAAACGGGTGTAGCTTCAATCCGATGATACCGCCTACCACGATGAGTACACCTACGGCCAAAATAAAAAGCGGATCAGTCATTCAGAGGGGAAGGGTTACGGTTTAAGGGTTACGAGGTGTAGGAGAAGTTTTTTTCGACTGGTCTACGCCGGTTTATGCGTTAAATGAGCGTTTAAACCCATTCAGCTTTTGAGCCAGACTTCGGGCACCATCCGCAACGAAGGTGGCATCGGCTCCACAGGCAATTAACCGTATACCCAGCTCATGATAAGTTTGGTAATCATTAGGATTGAAAAACAGAATACCTGTCGATTTGCCCGCCTTTTGAGCCGCGTTGACCGTTTCCTGCAGAGCCTCTTTAAAACGAGGATGGTCGAACTGCCCGAATATACCTAGCTCCATCGACAGATCGGCCGGTCCAATGAACAGCACATCCACACCATCAATGGCGGCTACGGCATCCAGGTGATCCAGCACCGCTACGGTCTCGATTTGCACGATACCCAAAATTGTCTCTCTGGCATCTTCATAATACTGAGCAAAGTTCTGGGCGAAGCCCGTAGCCCGCACCATCTTGGCTACTCCCCGATTACCGTGAGGAGGATAATGTAAGCCGTTCACTACCTTTTGAGCCTCCTCTGGACTACTGATTTTAGGGCACATGACACCTTCGGCACCCATATCCAGCACCCGGTGGATACGCTGACTTTCGGCACTTTCTACCCGCACAATGGCACCAGCAGTGGTATGTTCCAGCGCCTGCAACTGGTAGAGAACATCTTTTTCTGAACCCGCTCCGTGTTCAAGGTCGATCAATACCCAGTCGAAACCAGCCTGACCAACTAGCTCGGCGGTTAATGAACTGCCCAGATTTAACCAGCACCCATTGAGTGTTTCGCCCTGCTTGAGACGTTGCTTCAGGTTTTTCATGCACAATAAAGGAGAGAACCGATTGACTATACTTCTTATCTTATCAGATTCCCAATGCAACTGTTTACAGCGGCCAATTGGCCTAGTTATTCAGCTCACATCCATCTTACTTACCCATCAACTAGTCTATGAATCATCTGAATAGCGAATACAAACCCATAAACCGACGGGAATTTATGATTGGTACAGGTTCGGCATTGATGGCCGTGGGCACGGCCGGATTTACCCCCACTTCTACGGAGTCAATCAGTTCTAGAAAACCCTTAGCGACGATTCGGATCAGCGCTGTCAATGCTAATTTTGAACGGGAACCACTGAATCCCTATCGGTTCAAGGGAAGTGCCATAACCGATAGTTGGCAAACTGTAGCCCGACTTGAATCTGAGTCGGGTATTCATAAAATCGGGCTAGGCACACAAGGGGTTCTCTGGTCGGATTCAAGTGTGTTTGCCACCCATTCCGAAAGCGCGGGCAATGCGCTTATGTATGCCATGAGCGAACACGCCTTGCAATTGATGAAAGGGACTTCCTTTACGAATCCAGTCGAGTTAGTTGATAGGCTCCTTCCCGAGGTACTGGCCTATGGCAAAACGATAACGGGAAACCCCAATCTACGAAAAACCTTTGCCCTGAATTCGCTGGTATGTGTCGATAACGCGGCCTGGCTCCTGTACGCCCAGGAAAACAACATGACCCGGTTCGACGAAATGATTCCCGATGCCTATAAACCGGGTTTGTCGTATCGTCATAAGCAGGTCGCCTGTATTCCATCGTTTAGTGTAGGCACATCCGCCGATACGATTAAGAAAGCCGCCGACGAAGGGTATTTTATCCTGAAACTAAAAACCGGATCGGCAGGTACACAACAGGAAATGATTGAAAAGGACATCGCTTTTCTGTCGGCGGTTCATAAGGCAATTGGTCATTACGAAACCCCTTATACGAAGAGCGGAAAAATACCGTATTACTTCGATGCCAACGGCCGATACGAATCAAAAGAAACGCTGCTTCGTTTTCTGGATCATGCCAAAAAAATTGGCGCTTTCGACCAGATCGCGGTAATCGAAGAACCCTTCGCCGAAGACAATGAGGTTTTTGTCGGTGATATGGGTGTACGCATTGCCGCCGATGAAAGTGCCCATACGGTGGAGGATGCAGCCCAACGAATTGAGCAGGGTTATTCGGCCATTGCCGTGAAAGCCATTGCCAAAACCTTAAGCATGACCATGAAAATTACCCAGTTGGCCTTCGAAAAAAAGATCCCCTGCTTTTGCGCCGACTTAACTGTCAACCCGATCCTGGTCGATTGGAACAAGTGTGTCGCTGCCCGTTTGGCACCCTTCCCTGGAATGACCGTAGGGTTACAGGAAACCAATGGTCGGCAGTATTTCAAAAACTGGACTACCCTGATGAGTTACCACCCAAAAGCGGGTGCAACCTGGACCCAACCTCAAAAAGGTGTGTACCCTACCGATCAATCGTTTTATGAGCAGAGTGGCGGGATTTTGGCTCCCTCAGCGCATTATGAAAATTTATTTAGCTAGAACATGATTTATAAATACATAGGGTGTTGCCCTATGTATGCGGGAAACACTTTCCCTATCTATTTTGTAGTTACTACATATGCCTCTCTTCGTCATCGTCCGACACGGACAATCACAGTGGAATTTAGAAAACCGCTTTACGGGTAATACTGACACACCGCTAACCGAGTTGGGTCGACACGAAGCCCGCGAAGCGGGTGCGTTACTCAAAGCCCATCAACCCCCAAACTTCGGGATCGGGTTTACATCCATATTGCAGCGGGCTATTGAAACAATGGCCCTTATTCTGGACGAAATTGGTCAGACAGACCTGCCGATTGAGCGCAGTGCGGCTCTGAACGAGCGTATGTATGGCGATTTGCAGGGGATGAATAAGCTGGAATCCGAAGCCCGATTTGGAGCCGAGCAGGTATTCCGGTGGCGACGGGGCTATACGGATACGCCACCGAACGGTGAAAGTTTAGCCGACACCCATGCCCGCGTGATCCCCTACTTTAAAACAACGATTTTGCCACATCTACAGGCCGGAAAAGCCGTACTCGTGGTAGCGCACGGGAACAGTCTGCGGGCTTTACTGATGGAGTTGGAACACATTAGCCCAACAGATATTGAAAAAGTTGAATTGGCTACAGGTATCCCACGTCAATACGACTACGACCTGGCCACCGGCGAGTTTAAGCTATTACCAAAATAAGAATCGTTCGATAGTCAGGTAATCAGGCAAATTCAGATTAGCTTACTTATCCCTTATTTCACCGCAATTACCTCAACCTCAATCAGCACATCTTCGCGAACGGTTTGGGTCACGCTTTTCATTTCAACAATTTTGGGAGCCGTTGCAAAGTAAGTAGCCTGAATCGTCTTGAGTAGTTGCGAATCGGCATCACTCACAAGCGTAGTGCCTGTTCCATCTTTGACAGAGTACTTTACCTGCGTAACATCAGTCAAGCTCATATTTACGGTAGCCAGTGAGGTTTTTAGATTCTCAAATATCTGGCGGGTCTGTGCACCTAAATCACCCGAGCCCACTAAATCGCCATTCGTATTGTACGGGCGTTCTCCGCACACATAAACAGTCTGACCCGGTATACCAGTATCTACTTTATACAGATAACCACTGGGTACTTTTACGGGAGTTGGTGGCTGAGCCTGGCTACAGGAAGCCAGCACAATCCACAATAGAAAATTTCGGAGGTAACTCATATTGTATCGAATAAAGTTATTATCTATACTATGGGTAAGCTGTGTATTAACCGACTAGTATACTCAGTAACGAATATTTCCTAGCAGCATTACTCAGTTGTTCGGAGGTAAGTGCTTGCCTGATCATCTTCACCATTGGTGTACCCATTTCCCGGTACCGAATCGGCATCGGACTGATCGAGGGTCATGACTTGAGCCCGGTTCGTGAATGTACCCGTACTGGTTGCCTGAAGAACAAACGTTATCGTAACCGACTGACCAGCGTCTATCTGACTAATGGTACCTCTAACCGTTGATCCCGTTAGCGTCATACCCGAAGCAGAGCTAACAAACTGCAGGCCCGCAGGAAGTAAATTGTTCAGGACAACATTGGTTGCCGCAAGGCCCCCCTGGTTTTTTACCGTCAGTGTAATACTGATGGGTTGCCCGATCTTTACGGACTGGCTACTGGTCTGCATCTGTAAGCTCAGGTCCGCTTTGTTGGGGTCGGGTGTGGGCTGATTCGACTGAACGGGCGGCAAAGGTCCCTGATTAGGATTCGGTGATACGTATACATTAGTTGACGATACGGTTGTTCGTAAGTCAACCTGGGCTTCGTCCTGCTCCCCATTGGCCGTTCCGTTGTTCAGAATGCCGCCCAATACTGGATTTGCAGAAGCCGTTAACTCAGCAGCGGCAATATAAGTCCCTGGAGCCGTTAGGCGGGCCACATACCGTCGACTCATCGTTAGACCGGAAGGTATAGCGCTAACACTGCCACTGACTACATTATTAGCGGCACTCAAATTATCGGCAGATGATATGAACGAGAGGTTAGGTGGAAGGCGACTTTGAATCGATATAGCGCCTAAATCGCAGCCTCCTTTATTCTGCACGGTGAACCAGAAACTAACCGTATCGTTAAGCGCCACAGTATGTTTAGAGGTTCGAATAGCTAACGTAAGATCCGCAGGAGCCAGACTAATCGTTTGTGAAACAGCAGTAGACAAACAACCATACACCGCATTTTGCGCTTGAACACTGTAGGAGCCGGGTGTTGTAACCACAATCGACGTCGATGTGGCACCGGTACTCCAGCGATTCGGCCCGGCATACGACGAGCTGAGTTTCAGGCCGGTAGTTTTGCAAATAGTCTGGGTTCCATTATCGGAAGTTACGGTTGGCGGTGTAGGCTGAACGTTTGTGGGCACAACTACGGCAGGCGGGAAATACACCTTGTTTTGACCATTCTTTAGTCGGGCCAGATAAACGCCAGCGCCAACCGTCAGACTATTGCTGGTACTACCTGTGTTCCAGGTATATTGATAACCGCCTGGCTGGGTGAGCTGAAGTTGATTAGCCGTTGCGCAGGCAATACTGGCCAGCGGTTGTGGCTCAGCGACATAGGGAGATATCGTCGATAGGTACGAGTCTGTAATGGCAGTAGCCCAGAAATCACCCGCTTTAGTCTGACCCGAGGGGGAGAAATGAATACCATCGGGACGGTCGGCCTGGGTGTTGATATTGTCCAGATCGGGCCCCTGAAACGCCGAATAGCCAGACGTACCGATGACCCTGAGTTGGGCCGCCCGAACATTATCGAAGCGGGCACCCACGAACGAAGACAAGGCAATAATGCAGGCCAGATTGGGTTTGTTGAACTCCGTTCGCAGCTTATCAATGACTTTGGTATAATATTTTGCCGTCGAATCGGTTGGATTGTCCCGATCATTTTCGCCATGCTGAATCAATACAGCCCGTAGCCCGGTTGTGGGTACATACAGGTTCATGAGGTTACGAAAATTAGCGTAAGGCATGCGAAGGTCGTAGCGAACAAAGGAATGCTGGAACGGTATGTTATAGGATGCCCAGTAGTTCTGCTGCATATTCGTTCCACCGAAGCCAGCATTGTACAACATAACCGGCACATTAATTCGCTGGACAAGGGCATCGCCCATATGGCCCCATAGCCAGGGTATACTCGCAAACGGCGAGAAGCCACTGTTAATCTGCAATTGGCTCAACGCCAAACCAGGGAGGTATTGCGTATCGCCGGTATTCAGGTATTGCTGAAAGGCACTCCCATTTTGATCAAGGGCTACTACATTGACCCGATCATCGCTGGCTCCATTAATAGAGGGGCATTGGTTAACGCCGTTTACCGTACAACCTGATCCCTGCGCATTGGAATGCCCCATAATAGCAAATACCTCTCCTACCCCAAACCGATCTACTGAATCTGATGTTACTACGACCCCTCCGCTTTTCCCTCGCACCAGTACCTTGTACCATCCACCTTTTACAGCGAGTGTCCCATTGAATTGGCCATTGGTTGGGTTTGTCTGCAAAGTTGCCCAATCGGTTGTGGTACCCTGTCCTGTAACGCGGGCAACTACGCGGGCTTCCACAACATCCAGCGACTGGCTATAACTGCCAGCAATCTGCACAGTTGCCTGATTGCTGTTGTTGCGCTGTAGTACCAGCCGACTAACGGGAAAGGTAATTTTGATTTGAGCCTCTGATTCACAGGGCATGACTAGACTAGCTATTAGCGCTATACATACTGCTAAATTCCCCCTCACATCCATTTTGTACACGTTATTAGCATTTATTAAATTTCAAGTAGTCAAAATAGAATTAATATATCCTTATTTGAAGCAAAAATCATGCGTAACTATCAGGCATTAGTTGTGATGCTTGTAAAAAAAGCGCCAATGGCACGTAAAGAGCTGTCTGATAGGGTGTAAAAAGTGTGGATTTTTCCTTGAGGTGCTATCAAAACTACAGCAAAACTACCGTTTACACAATTTTTATTTTACAAAATTTAATATAGATATACTTAATTTATACATAATCAACACTATATACACTTTTAAATAATGAAGTTACCGGTAGATCCTATTACAGCTAATTATAGGGAATCTCTGTAGCTGAGCGTTTGCATCAGCGAGTGTATTCCGACTAAATTTGTCCAGAATTAGTAATACGCATAACACAGTCGCTCTCCCCTATTTACCAAGCCAATCCGTAGGTGATTCGCCTGGTAACTAACTACCCTCATTGATGTTACTTCTATGAAGAACTACCTCTACATACTTATTTTGGCCGCTTTACCTGCCATCGTATATGCACAACCGTCAGCGCCTGGTACCGACTGGGTCAGTATGGTCAATCCGTTAATTGGAACGGATTCAAAGCCGAGTCTTTCCAACGGAAATACCTATCCAGCCATCGCACTGCCCTGGGGAATGAATTTCTGGATGCCGCAAACGGGCAAAATGGGCGATGGCTGGGCCTACACCTATGCAGCCGACAAAATTCGGGGGTTCAAACAAACGCACCAGCCATCGCCCTGGATGAACGACTACGGTCAGTTTTCAGTCATGCCTATAACCGGGAAGCTACGCATTGACGAAACCGAACGCGCTAGTTGGTACTCGCACAAATCAGAAGTGGCGACGCCTTATTACTACAGCGTCTATCTGGCCGACCATGACATCACAACCGAACTAGCCCCAACCGAACGGGCTGCCAGTTTTCGGTTTACGTTCCCGAAAACGGATCATTCGTATGTGGTCCTGGATGCCTTCGACAACGAGTCGTACGTAAAAATCAGCCCGAAGGAGCGGAAAATCAGTGGCTATACCACCCGCAACAGCGGTGGCGTACCAACCAATTTTAAAAACTACTTCGTCATCTATTTTGATAAACCGTTCGCTAGTTCGCAAGTCTGGCACGAGAAAACGATTACCATAGATTCTCTGGAAATTAAATCGACGCACGCCGGAGCGGTAGTAGGTTTCAAAACAACCAAAGGCGAACAGGTTCAGGCTCGGGTAGCCTCGTCGTTTATCAGCGTTGAGCAGGCGGAACTGAACCTGAAGGAACTGGGCAATGATTCGTTCGAGACCGTCAGGCAGAAAGCAAAACAGGCCTGGAACAAAGAACTTGGTCGGATTCAGGTAGACGGTGGCACGGTGGCCCAAACGCAAACGTTTTACTCCTGTCTGTATCGCTCACTGCTGTTCCCCCGGAAGTTTTACGAGTTGGATGCTGCCCAAAAAGTGGTGCATTATAGCCCGTACAACGGCCAGGTGATGCCAGGATACATGTTCACCGACACCGGTTTCTGGGATACCTTCCGCTCCTTATTCCCCTTCCTGAACCTGATGTACCCATCGCTGAATGTACAGATTCAGGAAGGCTTAGCCAATGCGTATAAGGAAGGGGGCTGGTTACCCGAATGGGCAAGTCCGGGTCTGCGTAACACGATGGTCGGTTCCAATTCGGCGTCTATCATTGCCGATGCCTATCTGAAAGGCGGTCGTGGCTACGATATCAACACATTGTATGAAGCCGTATTAAAAAATTCGGAGAAAGAAGGGCCGCTGGATGCAGTTGGGCGCCGGGGAGTTGATTATTACAATACACTGGGGTATGTGCCTTACGATGTAAAAATCAACGAAAATGCGGCCCGGACGCTGGAATATGCCTACGATGATTTTACGATTTATCAACTCGCCAAGGCGCTTAAACGACCGCAAGCCGAAATCGATCGATTTGCGAAACGGAGCCAGAATTACCGAAATCTGTTCGACAGGCAGACGGGATTGATGCGGGGCAAGAATAAAGATGGGTCGTTCCAGTCGCCGTTTAATCCGTTCAAATGGGGCGATGCGTTTACAGAAGGCAACAGCTGGCATTATACCTGGTCGGTTTTCCACGATGTGCAGGGTCTGATCAACCTGATGGGTGGCCGACAACAGTTCGTTACAAAGTTAGATTCCGTCTTTATGATCCCGCCCGTGTACGATGAGAGTTATTACGGGAGCGTCATTCACGAAATTCGGGAGATGCAGATTGCCAACATGGGCCAATATGCCCACGGGAACCAGCCTATCCAACACATGATTTATCTGTACAACTACGCCGGAGAACCCTGGAAAGCCCAATACTGGCTCCGGGAAGTGATGAACCGATTGTATCTACCAACGGCTGATGGTTATTGTGGCGACGAAGACAATGGCCAGACATCGGCCTGGTACGTCTTCAGCGCAATGGGTTTTTACCCCGTTTGTCCAGGCACCGATCAGTACGTTCTTGGCGCACCCTTATTCAAAAAGATAACGGCCAAACTGGAAAACGGCAAACAGGTGGTTATCAACGCACCAAACAATAGCGCTCAGCACCGGTATATTAACACAATGCGTTTGAATGGAAAGCCGTATACCAAAAACTGGCTGAGCCATCAGGGGTTACAACAGGGGGCTGTTTTAGATTTCGATATGTCTACGACTCCGAACCGGCAACGGGGTATTCAGCCAAACGATTTTCCGTATTCATTTTCAGCTACAACGGCTAAGTGAGGGAATGAAATTCCCCGCTTAGTGTGTTCTATGGCCATTATACATACCTTTCACTCACTTAAAAACTACTACACATGAAAACAAGCATTGGGATTTCAGCCGAAAATCGGGAAGTTGTTGCCCATCAACTAGCCAAGCTGCTGGCCGACGAATTTGTCCTTTACACAAAGACCCTGAATGCGCACTGGAATCTGGAGGGGATGGACTTTCATTCAGTACACCTCTACTTCGAAGAATTATATAAGCAGTCGGCTGAGATTGTAGATGATGTTGCCGAGCGTATTCGTCAGTTAGGCCACTACGCACCCGCTACGCTGAAAAACTTCCTGCAACTAACCCATCTTACCGAACAGGACGAAGATGGAAATGATAGCCGGAGCTTGATTAAAAAACTATTGAGCGACCACGAAAGCATCATTGAGTTTATTCGTGGGAATATTGACGAATTTGCCGATGCCCACAAGGATGCCGGAACTAGCGATTACATCACCGGCCTCATGGAAAAGCACGAAAAAATTGCCTGGATGCTTCGGGCCCACTTAAACTAAATGAATAATGTAAAATGGATAATGCATAATGAGGCTAGCAAACCATTGTGCATTATCCATTTTACATTATCTATCACTCATCTCAAAACCCATGAAAGCCATTGTTTTAAGTAACTGGGGTGGCGCCGAAAACTTCGCCATTCAGGAAGTACCCATACCAACTATCACGCCCGATGACGTACTAGTGAAAGTCAGGGCGTTTGGCGTAAATCCTGCCGATTTTAAAACGCGCGCAGGCACAACGCCTTATTCTCAGAACTATACCCCGCCAATCATTCTGGGTTGGGATATGGCGGGCGAGGTGGTTGAAGCAGGTAGCAACGTAACCGCCTTCAAACCGGGCGATGCCGTCTATGGCATGGTCAATTTCCCCCAACCGGGCAATGCCTACGCCGAGTATGTAGCCGCCCCTGCAGCCCATCTGGCCCATAAACCCGCAGAATTATCGTTCGAAGAAGCGGCAGCCGCACCTTTAGCCGTCTTAACAGCCTGGCAGTCACTCACCGAACACGGACACCTGAAGGCGGGCGATAGGTTACTGATTCAGGCGGCATCCGGCGGGGTTGGTCACCTGGCCGTTCAACTGGCAAAAGCGATCGGCGCGTATGTGATCGGTACCGCATCGGGCAAAAACGAAGCCTTCGTACGGTCGCTGGGCGTCGATGAGTTTATCGACTATACTACAACCGATGTCGAGAAAGCCGTACAGAATGTCGATCTCGTATTCGATACGGCGGGTGTCGACACAGTTTTCAAATCGGCTAAAGTTCTCAAACCCAATGGTCATCTGATCTCGATTGCCTATGGCGCGATGGATAAGGTACTGGCTATCCGGCCTGATATTACGGCCGAGCGAACGCAGGTACACACCAGCGGCAGCGATCTGGAAACGATCAACCAGTTCATTGCCGACGGTAAATTAAAAATCACGGTCAGTGAAGTGCTCCCCGCCGATCAGATCGCCAGTGCTCACCAGCAGTTGGAAAGCCGCCGGACAACGGGAAAAATTGTATTAACGTTTTGATTGTTTAAACACGTTTTTGAGCTGAGTTGCCGCTAAGGCCATATCCTCGGTCTGTGTCCTCACAGGCCGCCTATGGTCTGCCTTTGTGAAAATGTTCTGTAAGGATACAGGCCAAGAGTACCTATAGATTATCGTTCTTAGCAGCGTTTTGGTGTGACCCCTTCAGGGTCAAATGTTTATAGTAACAATGATTTTGCTATAAATATTTGACCCTGAAGGGGTCATACCAAAACTTTGTTACTATATAGGTAACTCTTACTTAAACGCGTTTCGGAGCTGAGTGGCGGCTAGATCCTGCGCCTGCTGGGCCTGGGGGACAATAGCGTACATACCAAAAAACTCGTGCGTGGCTCCGTTAAACAGCCGATACGTTACGTTTACACCCGACGCCTGTAACTTCTTACTTAACTCCTCTCCTTCGCTCTGTAAGGGATCAATCTCGGCTGCAATAATGGTGGTTGGCGGCAGTCCATTTAGATTGGCCACATCAAGTAACGAAATCAGCGGACTATCTCCATCGGCAGGCGAGTTAAAATAATTATCCGTGAAATATTTCACCAAAGGCCGGTTCAACGGTTTGGCATCGGCATAAATGTTATAGGAAGGCGTATCCAGAAAGTTATTGGCCACCGGATAAACCGACAGAATATGTACTGGCAACGCAATACTCTGATCGCGGGCCATCATGCTCACCGTAATGGCCATATTTCCGCCTGCACTTTCGCCCGCAACGGCTATCTTCGCGGGATTACCATTCAGGCTGGCGGCATTCTGAGTGACCCATTTATAAGCCGCAAAGGCGTCTTCGTGGGCGGTCGGAAACTTGTTTTCCGGAGCCAGTCGATAATCGACCGATACCACAACTGCGCCCGTTTCTTCGGCTAATGCCAGTGTCGAATATTCGTATACTTCCGGACTGGCAATCACCCAGCCACCACCGTGGTAATACACGATGACCGGCATTGGTCCGGCCACGTTATTGGGCGTATAGACCACTATCCGAATCGGTACCCCCCCAGCCCCAGGAATTGTCCGTTGACTAACCGTAACGTTGGCAGTTGGGCGTGGAATCTTGTTTTTATCCAGCAGCGAATTAACCGCATCCTTAAACGAAGGTTGTTGCCGCGCCTGTTGGGGCGTAAGCGTATTGAGGGGAATAGGACTGAGTCGACCCAGTTCTTCAATAACGGCCTGCATCTGGGGCGTAATGGTTGGTCCCCAGGTCGGCTTGGGGCCCGTTGGTTGTATACCCTGGCCCGCTAATGGAATGCGGTGATCCTGGCAGGCCACTAGGCCAAGCGTAATGAGTACAGCAGCAGACAGTCTAAGTCCGTTTCTACGAATAAATCGGTTTGTGCAAAATTGATTCATGAACGTTGATTTTTTCACACAAACTGCCATAATGAAGGTAGTGGAGCGGCTTCACAGAGAAAATGAGGGAATGGTCTGGGTGATCAGGAAGCTAGTATAAAGCGCGGTACGCCCGTTACCTCACTCTGTCAAACTAGTTAGCTTCCAGACTAGTATTGCCCATAGTATCAACATTTATTCATTTACTCAATGGAAAATAGTACCAATTTCACGCAGCCGACGCCCCCGGTAGTTAATACCCAACGGCGCTCTTTTTTGCGAACTGTTGGAGCCGCAGCCGTAACGGGTGGGCTTCTTACCGCCTGCTCCACAGCCGATCTTCAGGTTCGTCCGGATGGTGCCCGGGCAGCAGCACCCGGCGATGTTATTACCCTGCCCGGTGGTGATCTCGGCATTCTGAACTACGCCTTCGTTTTGGAGCAGATTGAAGCTCGCTTTTACGAACTCGTATTGGCAAATCCTTACGAGGGAATGACTGCTATGGAGATGCAGTTATTTCAGGATCTGCGCAACCACGAAGTAACGCACCGCGCTTTCTATCGGACGGCGTTGGCAGGTGCCGGCATTCCCGATCTCACGCTCGATTTTAGCAGTATCTACTTCCGGCAACGCACCGATGTGCTGGAAGCAGCCCGCATGTTTGCCGAAATCGGAACTGCCGCTTACAATGGCGGAGGCAAGTACCTGACAGACCCCGAAAACCTGGCTGTAGCAGGAAAAATCGTATCGGTCGAAGCGCGGCACGTATCCATCATCCGTGAAATGCAGTACATGAATCAAACCGCTTTCTCGGGCGATAATATTGTTATTGACGGCCTGTTCATCAAAAAGGAACCTTCGGAAGTACTACCGATGGCCCAGAAATACATCCGTGAAACCATCGATGCCCGAAACCTTCCAACTACCGTTGCCTAAACCTGCTCAACAATTATGAATTTACAATCTATTTTCGCCGAACTCGAACAGGTTGACAACGAATTTTTCGACCGCTTAGAGCACGTATCCCGTCGAGGCCTGTTTAGTAGCCTGACCAAAAAAACAGTAGCTGTAGCAGCTCCCTCTATTTTAGCCTCAGCACTGACCTCTGCGTATGGGCAATCAAGCGCCTTACCCGACAATGTAGTGGATGTGCTCAACTTTGCACTTACACTGGAATACCTGGAGTATCGGTTTTATGATATTGGGAATAACCTGACCATGATTCCATCTCAGTATAAGCCTGCCTTTGAGCTAATCCGACGCCACGAGCAAATCCATGTTAATTTGCTAAAAACGGTTCTTGGTTCAAAAGCTATTGCAGAACCAAAGTTCGATTTCTCGGCCAAGGGGAACTTCCCGGATACGTTTACAAATTTCCAGACATTTGCCGCGGTATCCCAGGCCTTCGAAGATACGGGGGTTCGGGCGTACAAAGGGCAGGCACCTAACCTGATGAATGCAAAGCCTATTCTGGAAACAGCGCTACAGATTCATGCCACAGAAGCCACCCATGCGGCACGGGTCCGATTCCTGCGGGGTCAAAAAGGATGGATATCCCAGTCCAGCCCATCGGGTTTACCACCAGCGGCTGCTGGCGTGTACATGGGCGAGGGTAATGTGACGCAAAAGAATATCAATCTACAGGGAATCCTGAATGGTGTGGTCCCCATTGAAGGTATAACCGAAGCATTTGATGAGCCACTAACCAAAGAGCAGGTTTTAGAGATTGTTAAGCCTTTTCTGGCCTAAGCAGTTAGGTAACTGAACTGAGTATGGTATATTAAGCAACCAGGCAGAATTAACCCGGGTTAATTCTGCCTGGTTGCTTATCAGTAGTAAGCTGTTAAAACGAATAATGCGTAGGAGGTAAACTGACGGTTTCCCACCAGTAAGCACGCAGCTCCTGAAAAAACGTAAGCCAATCAGGAAAATTAGTAGGCTTTACGGTATAAGAGGAAATACCCAGTTGATACGCTTTCAGAATGTCGACTGGCACTTCCGACGAGCTGAGCATCACAATGCGAACCTGATCAAGTGGAGAAGGCATCCGTTTAATTTGCTCAAGTAGTGCCCATCCATCTTCACTTTCAGGCAGGTAGAGATCTAACAGTATCAGTTTTGGAACCTCCCACTCCTGATACTGCCATTCATTCAGTAAAGTTAGAGCCAGTCCTGGAGTAGCTACCCGGACGGGGGTTACCTCGGGCAGAACCTGCTGCATAGCCTGCTTGATCAATAACCAGTGATCCTCATTGTCTTCGACAATAAGCACTTTAGCAAGCCTGAAATTGGCTTTAATGATCGAGTGAGTATCGTTAACCTTCATTGAAAAATGGGTATAAAGCTATCTTATCTATCTAGTCTAATAATCTATTTATTAAGTAGAATGTTCTGAGTTTAATCTAGTTTTCATTCGGACCTGGCTAGCCTAATGACTAGGCAGCCGAATACGGAACAAGGTTCCCCGGTCAGCGCGGGTTTCGATATCGAGGTTAGCCTTCAATAACTCGCACAATCGCTTAACAATTTGTAACCCAACTCCTTCTCCGTGTATTAGCCCATTTGTTTGTTCTTGCAGGAGTGCCTCTTCGGTTATTTCATGATCAGACGATGGTAAAACGGGAACTGGTTGCGACTCGCCAGGGCCCATACTACTTGTAGAATCTATAGTAGGTCTGAGTTGCTTAGCCAATAAGCTGGTCAGACTACTTTGTAAACCGGGCCCGGAATCCTGAATACTGAACATCCAGTGCATGTCGACTTCATTTGACCAGGAAACGGATATAAATCCAGTTGGTGTATACTGGATTGCATTGAGTAATAGATTTTGTACAATCCGTTGAATTTTAACCGGGTCGCTTTCCACCGGCAATGAATCGGGTCCATCGGCCCGAAGGACCAATCCCCGCTCTGCGGCCATGGGCTGTACGCCTGTTACTAATTCCTTAAGCAGTTTAGCGGCATCGAACGACTGAATATGCAGCGATTCTTCACCAGCTTCAAGTCGTGAGAGATCCATAAGACTGCCCAGCATCGACTGCACATGGGTAAGGTTGCGATTCAACATATCCATAAACTGCTCTCGCTCCTGATCACTTAGCCCCTCCATTCTCAAAACAGAAGCGGCACTATTGATGATACCAAAACTACTTTTGAGATCATGGGAGGATGTTCGCAGTAAATCGCCCCGCTGGCGGGATAAGGACTGAATCTGATCGAGTGCCTGTTGCAGCGTTGAGAATCGGTTAGCGGCTTCCAGTCGCTGAAACTCGTCATACTTCTGCACACTTCCTTCAATGGTTTCAGTCATGAGCTGAACCATTGTTTGCTGGGCCTGTAGAAGCAACCGGGTATCGGTTTTTGGAAAAATCTCTTGAAAGGACTGTATTTCAGCGAAGAGTATCTGGGTCAAGAGATTTAACTCCCGCAGCGTCTCTGGTAACGCATAAGCCTTTTGCCAACGATGTAACCCGTGCGAGGTAGCCGTTGTGCCTGGATCGGCTTCCTGAGGCTTATTCAGCAAACGCTGTTCAAGGATGTTTAAAATAACGGGTAATAAGTTATTGAACTCCTCTCGACTTAATGATGAAATTCTATTCAATACCTCATCCTGCTCACAAGCTTGCCGCCAATTGTTTAAAATGGCTTCTCGTCGGGTAAACAGGTAGGAAACAAGTTCGACCAGAGGCTGCGGAGAATCAGAAGAGGGTGTCATAAACAGGGGGATGGAGTGCACTAACTTTTTAACTAACGAGGTACCAGAACCGCTTTAAAAAACGAGTCAGTGGCCCAGATCAAACAGAAGGCACCTATAAGATGTTTTCTATCTTTCATCCTGAACCTATGGAATCAAAACAGCCCAACACTAGTTTCTCGGCCAGCAGGCCGGAAAAAGCTCCCCTGGCAGAACCCATTAACGAACTCCCCCGGGCCGTTCTGCGCCCAAATACGTATTTGCTGCTAGACGGAGAATGGCGGTTTACGATCGATCCTGACGATAAAGGATTACTTCAGCGCTGGTACGTTGGTCATTCCTTTGATGGAACAGCCCATTGGCCGGGCTCCATTGAATCCCATATGGCGCAGGCCAAAGGTCAAGGTTCTTCTGCCGGATGGCAGGATAAGGTAGTTGCGTGGTACGAACGGGAATTTACGCTGCCTCATCGCAGTGAACCGCACGCTCGTTCTATGATCCAGCTCACCTTTGGTGCCTGCGGCTACGAAACCCGGGTATGGCTTAATGGCCATCCGCTCCACACAATTGAAGATGAGGAGATTCACCTGGGTGAGTATACGTCGTTCTCCTATGAATTACCGGAAGACTATTTACGCCCGCAAAACCGGCTTACAGTACGAATTGCCGATACCATGGACGCCGAAATTCCAAGGGGTAAGCAGGAATCGCATGTGTATAAACGGGGGGGCATCTGGTATCAGACCTATACAGGGGCCGTTCGCAGCGTTTGGCTCGAAACCGTGGAACGGAACCGACTTCGCTCCCGCGTGGGTGTGGTCAGCGTGGTGGAAGATCAACTGGTGCGCTTTAGTGTAACAACCCGCATTCATGATCCCGGCCACTATATCCTGCGACTACAGGCCTACGATCTCCAGCAGACTGAGCCCATTGCCACCTCCGATTTTCCATTGCAACTGGATGCCGGACAAAAGCAACAACGGGTCGTACTTGAACTACCAGGGGCGGGTTTATGGTCGCCCGAATCACCGACACGCTACAAACTCATTGCCCAGCTCATTGACGCCGAAGGCTATGCCGCCCAGATTGAAACGCGGTTCGGTCTGCGCAAAATCGAAGCGCGGGGACGATATATCTATCTGAATAATTCGCCTGTTTACCTCGACGGCATTCTGTATCAGCCGGGCACGGCTACGTACGAGGAGATGCAGCGACACATGCTGGCCATGAAAGAACTGGGCTGCAATCTGGTACGCGTTCACATTGCCGGTGTCGATCCCCGAATTTACAACCTGGCCGATAAACTGGGGCTTATGCTCTGGGTAGAGGTTCCCAGTCCGCATAGCTCAACAGCCAAGAGCCGCCAGAACCACCGCGCCGAACTTCTGCGAATGGTGTCATTGATTAGTACGCACCCTTCCGTTGTGATCTGGAGCCTGTATAACGAAGACTGGGGAGCGCAGGATATTGCCACCAATCCGGAGACGCGCCAGTACATTATGGATATGTACCATTACATGCAGATCGCGTATCCGCAATACCTGGTTGTCGATAATGACGGCTGGCAGCATATTTCGTGGGAAGGCCGGCTGAAATCAGACCTGTTAACAGCTCACCTCTACACGCCGGACTTAAACCGCTGGAAGGAACTGCTCGGCCAATTGACTGCCGGAGACCTGGAGCATGTAGCTGCGTTTCCATTGGTCGTTGGCGATCCGTTTTTCTACCGTCGGCAGGTACCCTTAGTCGTTAGCGAATGGGGTGGTTTCGGCTTTGCCAATTATGGCGGGCCTGAGGAATCCGAAGGCCGCGCCGAACGCATCCGGCTCTTTAAACAGGAATTACGCCAGTATACCATTGCCGGGGATATATACACCCAGGCCACCAACATTGAGGATGAACGAAACGGACTGATCGACCCACAGACGGGCGAACTGACGGTTCCGGCAGGCTTATTGAACTCGCGGGCTAGCTAGCCCGCGAGTTCAGTCTGGCTTACGAGCGTGTGAGACTACTTAAATTAACCTGTTAAGATAAAGGTAATGGATCCCCGCTTACCGAATCAATGTTTCGTATGCTACCCATTCATTGGTGCAGGCAAACGCCTGTTTGGCAAGCTGTTGAGCCAGCAGAGGTTTCCTATTTACTGGGCATTGGGGTTGATTTCGTGTAGTTGCACATCTATTTACCATAGTCGACGGAGTATTCAGGAGTTGGATCAGACCTTTCGGGTCAATAAAGGGCAGGACCTTTACTTTTCTCCCAAGCGGGGTAGTAACCAAAGCAAACGGCTATTCAAATCTTCCAGAGCTGCGCTTTACCTGCAAAATGATACCCTATTTGTCGAATTCCTGAAAGCCTCCTTACCAATTGATGATCACAATCCGGCTACCATTGACGTATCGGACTCGGCTTATGTATTTTTTGTCAATCCTAAGCCCAAACAATTACCAGTCAACCAAACAAGTCCCTGGTTTCGGTATCACTTTACTTCCTTCGATACGGACCTATTGACAATTCCCTTTAAATACAGACTGGCACAGCCGGGGCTTGTTCCTCAACTGACTACCAATGCCAATGCGGCCGTTTATGTGGGCCTACGCTACGATCAGGGTTTCCAGCGGAACGTTTTTTACCACCATCAGCAGCGATCAGACATTCGGTCATTTAGTATTGGAGCAGGTGGTCTGTTCGGTCTTTCGGCAAGTGCAGTAGGCCCTTTTTCAACCGCTAATATGGTACAGGATGACTATGAGGGAGCCTGTCTGAATTATGGTCTGGCGGCAATTTTTGGCTATCGGGCCGTTACGCTTGGGTTAGCCGTCGGCTACGATTATTTACTGGATAGCAACCGATCTCTGTGGGTATATCAGCACAAACCCTGGCTAGGCGTAACGGTTGGCCTCAATCTCAATTAATAAACTAATCCCTTATTCACCTGATAAACAAAACAACGTATGAAAACTACAGAAACACATGAAGAGCATGCCAGCAAAAGCTATTTCGAACGGTTTTCCTCCGCCGTTGCCAAAGCAACCGGTAGTTCTGCCGCCTTTATTCTGGCGATGGCTTCGGTCATTATCTGGGCGCTGCTTGGGCCTGTTTTTGGCTATTCGGAGAATTGGCAACTCGTTATCAACACAGGCACAACAATTATCACGTTTCTGATGGTGTTTGTTATTCAGAAAGCCCAGAATAAAGAATCTCTTTCGGTTCAGCTTAAGTTGAACGAGCTAATTGCAGCCACCAAAGGGGCCAGCAACCGGCTGGTTGCCAGCGAAAACCTGAGTGAAGAGGAACTGGATATCCTTTACAAACACTATTGTACGATGGCTGAGTTAACCAAACAAAAGACCGATCTACGGAAATCGCACTCCGTAGAAGAAGCCATTGATAATACAGAGGAAAAGCTGGAAAAAACAACGAAGAAGTAACGTACCTACACTAGTTCGGCTAGCCGTTTCCTCACAATACCACGTTAAAACCAGCTTATGGCTATACAGGCCGTAACCTTAATTCGGTTGGAAAGCCTTTCTATGCGAATAGAGTTAGTTTATTGATAAAAATTGCCGGTTCCTTTAGTAACCCTATCGCTTTGTTCTTAACTCTTTGCTTACTCAAGCAGTTACCACCCTTATAGGCCCAGCTGTGTAGGGCACAACGTTTTGACACTTTATACTTTATCCATATGGAAATTCTGGTCCTGCTGTTATATGGACTGGCATTGATGCTGCTGTTTATTTACAACTGTGGGCAGTTGAGCCTTATTCTTATTTACCTGGCATCGACGCGAAAACGAAAACAGGCCGCTTTGTCAACCGCAATCATCTTACCCGATGCGTTACCGCGCGTAACCGTGCAATTACCCGTCTATAATGAATTGTATGTAGTGGAACGACTCATCGACGCCGTTGTGCAACTGAACTACCCAACCGACAAACTCGACATTCAACTTCTGGATGACTCGTCGGATGAAACCGTTGAGTTGATCGCGGGTAAAGTAGCTACTTATAAGCAACTTGGCTTCGACATTGAGCATATTCGCCGGGTCGACCGAAAGGGGTTCAAAGCGGGGGCACTCGCGTACGGAATGACGCTGGCAAAAGGCGAATTCATCGCCATTTTCGACGCCGACTTCGTGCCTGACCCCGACTTCCTGTTAAAGACCATTCCTCACTTTACCGACCCCAAAGTAGCCATCGTACAAACCCGGTGGGGGCACCTTAATGAGGATTTTTCGTTGATGACCCAACTACAGGCGTTTGGCCTTAATGCGCACTTCACGATTGAGCAAAGCGGCCGGTATGCCGCTGGTTTTCTGGCTAATTTTAATGGCACGGGGGGCGTCTGGCGGAAACAGGCAATTACCGATGCGGGAGGCTGGCAAAGCGATACGCTGACGGAGGATCTGGACCTGAGCTATCGGGCCCAACTCAAAGGCTGGAAATTTGTATATCGGGAAGACGTCTGTTCACCTGCCGAATTGCCGATCGCGATGAATGCCCTGAAATCACAGCAATACCGCTGGATGAAAGGAGCGGCTGAGTGCGCCCGTAAATTGTTTGTCAATGTACTCCGAACACCGGGGTTGTCGTTGACCGTGAAGCTCCACGCGTTTTTCCACCTCTTCAGCAGCGCTACGTTCATTTTGGTACTGATTCTGGGCGTCATGAGTGTTCCTCTGATTTACATTCGGAGCCAACACCCGGAATGGGAATGGGTGTTCAGAGTCATTAATTTATTCCAGGCTAATTTACTGATTCTCATTACGTTCTACGGAATTCCTATCTGGTTTCTGAAACCGGAGACCAAGGCTAAACTGATCTGGTATTTCCCGATGTATTCGTCGCTTATGATGGGTCTTTCGCTGCATAACACGATTGCCGTAATTGAGGGATATATCGGACGAAAGACGCCCTTTATCCGAACACCGAAATTCAATGTTAAAGCGGCTACGGACGGCTGGAGCGCCAATGTGTACGTAAACCGGCAGTTCAGTTGGTTGACGCTGGTGGAGGGCTTTCTATCGCTCTATTTCCTGGGCGGACTAATTCTGGCATTTTACATCGAAGATTACCGCATGTTTTTTCTCCATATCATGCTCATGGTTGGCTTCGGAATGGTGTTCATTTATTCCCTGATCCATTCGGGCCGCGGACGCTCGCTTGTTCAGGCAGGTTAAGATGATGAACACACAGATTACAGAGATAGAATTTGACCTGACTAATCCGGCGTTCGGCGAAATTCGTGAAATTATCTAAACCCCTAAATCACCTGAAGGGCAGGGCCGTTAAGTTCTGAATTTTCTTTACTTAATCAGCCTCTTTTATTGGCTTATTTTACCCCCCAACCTCCTAAAGGGGGAGAAAATCCACTTCGGAGTACGCCCCCTTCAGGAGGTTGGGGGGTAAAGACGATAGGAATTAACGGCCCTGCCCTAAAAGGGGCTTTTCCTAAGCATGAGCAAAATCCCCTAACTGGCTTGAAGAAATTAACCGCCGTTTTGCTAGTCTTCAAAAACCCCCAACCCCCTGAAGGGGGCTTTTCTCCCTAGTGAACTTAGCCCCCTTCAGGGGGTTGGGGGTTTTAAAAGCCCAAAAAGACAAGTTTTATTTAGGCGGTTATTTAATGCAAATCAATAAGGGGATTGTTTTCAGGTTAAGCAAAAACTAATTCACCAGTTTCTTAGACCGCGCTCAAGATCTGCTCTATACATTAACCTACGGCAACTTCACTCGTTACAGATTGCCCTAACCGCACTACCGCCAGTGGTAAAAAAGAGAAAAGATCACGTATAGCCATACTCTTTTCAGCCTTTCCTTGGGCATCGATCAATTGGTGGCTCCAATCGGCAGGGGCATTGTCAGGTAAAATCAGTCGGGTGTCTTTCCAGTCGAGGGAAACGATGTCGGTCTGTTGATGCTGGCATAGCGAAGCCAGCCCTAACGGAACTGCTACAACACACCAACGCTGTTGATACTGCCGGGCAAAGGCCAGTACATGCTGGCTGTAAGCGCCTTCAATCGCCAGGGGAATATAGTGCCCCTTCTCGAAGAGTTCGGGCTGCTGACTTCGTTCAGTTAACAGCGTATATAACAACCAAAGTTTGATCCGGGCATCGTAGCGATTCGTCCATAATTCAGACCACAAATCATTGGAATCCGTAGCCACCAACTCATCCAGCCATTGTTGCCGCTGGTCGTAATCCACTGGCCGACGGTTATCGGGGTCCACTAAACTAAGGTCCCATAGTTCGCTCCCCTGGTATACGTCCGGAAGGCCCGGACAGGTACATTTCAACACGACCTGCGCCAGGGAGTTGATAATCCCGAAATCGGTAATGCGCTGGTGAAAGGACTGAAAGCGTTTCCAGAACGGGCGTTTTTGATTCAATAACGTACGGGCAAACGCTTTGGCGGCTTCTTCGTAGGCTTCATTGGGATTAGCATGCGTAGTGTAGCGCTTGGCCTCACGCAGGGCTTTCTCCAGATACTCCGCCAGGCGGTCAGAGAAATCTGTCTCTTGCTGGCCGGGCATGGGGTAAGCGCCAACCAGCGTCTGATAAATGAAGTACTCATCATTTCGGTCGGGGGCCTCCCCTGCCTGATTGAGCTGTTGCCATACCTTCACCTCCTCAACCCATTCCTCGGCCAGATCGGTTAGCACATTCAAGCGGCTGCGCACGTCTTCGCCCCGCTTCGTATCGTGCGTCGACGTCGCGTTGAGCGCCAGTGGCCAATTCATCTGCCGATCGATCATTTTCTGGTGAAATTCGTCTACCGTCAGACCAAAGAACTCGGGCGAATCACCCACTTCATCGTGTCCAATAAAGCGGTTGTAGGTGTACATGAGCGTATCTTCCACACCTTTAGCCATGAGCGGGCCGGTAAACTGCATGCAACGCTGGTAGAAGCGGGAGGCCCGGTCGTTGTAAGCCTGATCACCCAACTGAGGTTTTATTAACAGAACCTCCTTCAGCAAGCCAATGGCCGCCGTCAGTGCTGGCTTACTCGTATTGATTTTATCGAGCAGGTTTTCTACAGCTTCGGCTTCCGATTCGCCCAACGGCAGATGATTTCCGTAATAGCGGTAAACGGGACACTGAATCAGAAACTCACCAATGGCCGTTTTTAGGGTATCGGGCGGTATTGTTTCGGGCTGGTTTCTATCGATCAGGTTCAGATCCAGAAAGAACCGATACAGATTGTCCAGCTCACCCCGCATGTGCTCGTAGAGAATAGTTGCTTTCTTATCGCGCAATTCCCAGTGAACATTTTTCTTCTCACCAAGCAGTTCCCGATAAAACTGGGTGAACGTTTGCTGGCTGCGGGTTTGGGTCAGCAGGTTATTGAGCAGCGCCAGGTATTGGTAACCCGTTGCCCCCTGAATAGGCCAATACTGAGGTAGTTCTTCGCCCTGTTCCAGAATTTTTTCAACAACAATATAGGTATCCTCACCAGCCAGTTTCCGAAGTCGATCCAAGTAGGTATCCGGGTCATACAGCCCGTCGATATGGTCGACACGCAATCCCTGAAACACCCCTAATTCCAGCAACTGTTTCGTGTACTGATGAACTTGTTCAAAAACGACCGGGTCCTGTACGTTCAGGCAGATCAGGGCATTGACCGTAAAAAAGCGCCGGTAATTAATCTGCTGATCGGTTTCCCCATAATAGCACAAGCGATAGGCCTGCTCATCGGCAAGACGCTGAAGCAGCCCTGGACTTGTATTTACCGCTTCCAGGCAGCTTTCCAGATAGTTTTGATCTCTCGATTCAGTAAGTATACTGGCGAGTTTCTCCTGTAATTCAGCACAACCGACAGCGTAGGTTTTCGTATCGGCAATCGAATCAAGCTCCTGCACTAGCTCTAGTATTGGCTGAAACAACTTGTTCGTTTTTCCAGTACCAGCCTGTAGAATAGTCGAATACGAACGTAGGTGCAGGGGGTAAGCCGCGTCCTGATTCGTTAGAACAAAGCGTTGATTCTGATAGGCTACGGCCAGTTCTCCTTTTTCAATAACTTCCTCCAGCGAAGCGCCCAGAAACGGCACCATCAGTCGCCCTTTCTGCTGTGGATTCGTCCAGTCAATATCGAAAAAAGATGCGAAAAACGAACGTTGTCCTTTTTCCAGCACATCCATCAGCCAGGCATTATTGGGATGGAACGCCATGTGATTTGGCACAATATCCTGTAGCCAGCTGATTCCCCGTTCTGTCAACTGCCGACTAATGGCTGTCAACTGGGCTTCGGTACCGATTTCAGGATTGATTCGGTGCAGATTCACCGCATCATAGCCATGTAGGCTACCGGGTACGGCCTCGAAAATAGGCGACGCATAAATGGTTTTCACGCCCAGCTTATCCAGATACGGAATCAATCGCTCGAAATCAGGAAAGGTAAAGTTTTTGTGAAATTGGATTCGGTAGGTTGATATGGGATTGTTCATGACCTTGAGCATAGATACTAATTGATTCAGGCTATGCAACTACTGTCCTGAAACGATCGGGGGTAAATTTGGTAGATTGTGTCTGTCTGCCACCATACGTGTTTTGTCTGACCTTCACTCATAGGCTCATTCACGTTTAATCGCCTTGTTAAAAACAGGGGGGTATGTACTGGACGCTCGCGTATGCAATCCATCATCTAAGCTTTCAATTACTATGCATCGGAACACCAGGCAACCTGACAATACGCAGCCAGAATTGGCAGATTCGTTCAATGGTATGCTCAAAAAGGGTGTACCCTATCGGCATCGAGACAACCGAATTTGCCTGCTTTTGATAGCCATTACTAATAAGTTGATCGGTTGGCAGCACCAGTAGCACAACGGGAATACGATTCAGTTGACTATCCTCTTTCAGACGCTGAAGTGTAGTTAATCGGTCAGTTGTAAGTGTCCTGGCGTCTAGCAAAATCAGGGTTGGATAATCCTGTTCTGGTAACTGTTTTAGCAGCTCAGGCAAAAACACACTTGACTGGACAGTATTTACCTGATAATCAGCCCACTTTTTCCCAATAAGTTGTTCCGTCAGGATTGCCTTCTCTTTATCATCGGTGATTAGTAATATCGAAGCCGCTGAAAAACCCGATGGCTGAATTTCCGGTGAAACCCGAACCGGAGCGGATGAGAGCGGTTGCTCTATTCCATTAACACGTACCGGATGAAGTACCTGCAACGATTCAACCACCTGAGACCAGCGTCGGCGGCTAACAGGGAATACTTCTCCTGTATCCAGGTACACCTTGCCAGCCATTTTTTTATGCGGAGGCTGATCCAGGCTTTTTACATAAGCGGGATTAATCAGAACCGTTTTATGAACGCGGATAAAATTGGGCAATTGGCTTTCCAGATAGCTAATTGGCTTGGCCAGGAGCTTCTTCTCCCCGTTTCGAAAGTAAATCCAGCAGTAATTGTTAGCCCCTGAAAAATAAGCTATTAATTCCGGGCGCTGGAGAGCAGGTTTGATAACACTCATACACTAGCTAATTTTAGAACCCTGTTTACCGACGATTGTATGACTTCAGTAGTACGACAGGACGTTAGCACTACGTCCTGCCAATAGAATAAACCAATAAGTCGACGTTGGGTTTGCCAGGTTCAGAAAAGGATACGCCCTAGCTGGGCAATAGGGCGTATCCGGACTAGTAAAGACTATTGAAAAGCTACTGTCATGCGAGCCTGTATCAGCCGGTTCATAGCCTCCCAGGTAGTATCCCAGGAATTTGCCAGCAGGAATTCATCGACAGCCACCCAGTCATCAGACATTGTATGATTAAGGGCTTTGTCAATGGCTTCTTCAAAAGCCTCGACCGAGTCGGCAATGAGGACCGGTGCCCACCCACCATAGGTGCTGATCACATCCTGAATCGACGTTGAGACAACGGGCAAACCAGCGGCCAGGTATTCAGGAGTTTTTGTGGGGCTTATGTAACGGGTAGCTTCATTAAGGGCAAAGGGCATCATGGCAACATCCCACTGGCTGAAATAGGTAGGTAAGTCGGCATAGGATTTCATACCCAAATAATGAAGATTGGGCCCCTTAGGTAAATGAGCCGGATTAATTTTCACGACAGGCCCTAACAAAACAAATTGCCAGTCGGGGCGTTTCTGGGCCACTTCGCCCAGTAAATTGATATTCATCCGTTCGTCGATTACCCCGCAAAAACCAATGCGAGGACCCGCAATCTCACGTATATCGGCTGGCGCTGGCAGTGAATGCCGCGCTGGTTCAAAATGGCGATAATCGATGCTGCTAGGGAATGCAAACACACTGGCATGCCGGGTTTTCTTGGCTTCGTACAAACTCATACCGCCCGTAAATACCAGATCGGCCCGATTAAGCAGTGCCTTCTCCTTGTCTAACAGGCTTTTGGGCGCGCCAAGAAATGCCGACAATTCGTCCATACAGTCGTAAACCGTTAAACGAGGAGTCAGATGATCACTGAACGTAAGCGCCATGGGCGTGTAATACCAGGCAATAAAATCGTGGATCGAGTGCTGATCCAGGAGTTGATCAATAGCGGCCCGTTGTTGACGAACAGCATCTTCATGGCTGGTTCCGTGCTTTAAGAACGGAACGACTACGGTTAATGTCTCACTAATGGGACGAAGCTCTACTCGGTTTTCGTTGCCGTAAATAGGCTCTTCGATAAACCACACGCGCCAGGTTTGGCTGGCTCTATTGAGTAAATGTTGGGGGCGCTGATAAACGAAGTTCCAGCGTAAATGAGAAAAACAAATCAAATCCGTTACTTCACCAGCCGACAAATCTGGCGATTTCACATTTTTTACAACTTCAGAGTTAGCTAGTTCCCTAGAGATTAAAGACATTGTTGATTCAGGTTGATATTGAGACATCAGTTGTATAGAAAAAATGTAAAATAGCGCTTTCTAATTCCTGTTCACATAAACCCAATGCCTTAGACAGAAAAATATTTTTGTACAGCTACTGGCTATAAACGGAGAACTTGAAGGTGTATAATTAATACCAACTCCGGGAAATAAATTTTGTTGATTATGTGAGGTAGTGGTTCCAGGGCATATCTTTTTAGCGTACCGAAACACCCCAGCCATCGCGCTTCGTAAACAATTTGTAGCCTTGCCGATTTATAGGGCATGAACTCTATTCACCCCGTTCCTGCTACTAAGCGCCCTTCTACGCCTACCGATAGCCCAGACCTGTTAAATCCACTAATGGACCGGATAGCCCAGGCCGCTCCTGTCACCGATCGGGAAGGCGAATTTCCCGAAGATGCTTTTGGCTGGCTGGCGGAGACTGGACTACTTGCCATCACCCTACCCGGTCATGATCTGGATTTCGGTCGGGGTCAAACGGCTCGTCTGCTGCATCTGCTCAAACGGATTGGGTCGGCAAATCTGGCCGTCGGCCGGGTGTATGAAGGGCACATCAACGCGCTTTATCTGATTCATCTCTACGCGACGCCCGATCAGTGTACGCGCTGGTATACCGACGTAACCGAACATCAGCGGTTATTCAGCGTCTGGAACACGCAGGCTGATCATGGAGTACGACTGGCCGAACAAAAGTCATCTGACCACGACATTGTCTACCGACTGTCGGGCACAAAAACCTTCTGCTCTGGAGCGGGCTGGATTCAGCGCCCGTTGATCACCGGCGACTTACAGGCCGATTCACGCAAGGGCTGGCAAATGGCGATTGTGCCTACCGAACAAGTTTCGCCGATTGGGCAGGATGCGCAGTTCTGGCAACCATTGGGCATGCGGGCATCAGCCAGTTTTAAACTTGATTTCACGGGTGTCGAGCTAACGGATGCGGATTTACTGGGCCAGCCCGGCGACTATTTCCGACAGCCTTATTTTAGTGGCGGAGCCATTCGCTTTGCAGCCGTTCAACTCGGCGGGGCCGAAGCGCTGTATGAAGCCACCCGCCAGTTTCTAACCTCCCTGAACCGTACCGACGATCTGCTCCAGCAAACCCGCCTGGCCGAAATGGCCTATTTGATCGAATCGGGCAACCAATGGCTTCAGAATGCTGGCTCCCATACAGATCGCTGGCTGGCCGAAGGAGCCGACTGGACAAAGATTGTTGCCTATGCCAACATGACCCGAACGGCTATCGAAGAAATCTGTTTACGTGTGATGCCACTCGCCGAACGCTGCGTGGGCGCCAGAGGGTTACTTCGTCCCCTCCCGTTTGAGCGCATCCATCGCGATTTAACCCATTACCTACGCCAGCCAGCCCCCGATGCAACGCTGGTGGATATTGGAAAATATGTGCTCGCTAACCCCAAAACTGCCGATGAACTCTGGCATTGATCAGACCCATACGCTGGATGAGCGGGCAGTAGCCCTCACTGACCTTTCTACAATTGGCACAGCGCTCGTTATTGCCCCGCATCCAGATGACGAATCGCTGGGTTGTGGCGGCACGATTGCTCAGTTACGAGACCAGGGATATGCCGTACACGTCGCCTTCGTGAGTGACGGTACCCTATCGCATCCGAACTCAAAAGCGTACCCGGCCGAACGGCTGCGTGAGTTACGCGAGTCAGAAGCGCGCGAAGCTTTACGTATGCTACACGTTGATCCAGACGCCTGTACATTTTTGCGTTACCGGGATCGGCAGGTGCCTATGGATGGTACACCGGGATTTACAGAGGCCGCAACCTGTATGGCAGCCCTGATCGATTGCGTAAGGCCCAGAACCCTGTTTGTTCCCTGGCGACGTGACCCGCACCCAGACCATCGGGCCTCCTGGCAGCTTGTTCAGGAAGCCTTGGCGCAAACGACAACGCAGCCCAGAGTCCTGGAATACCTGATCTGGTTGTGGGAATTGGGAACTTCATCAGACATGCCTGGTCCAGATGAAGTAAAGGTTTGGGCCGTACCGATCAACACAGTAATGGAGCAACGGAATCAAGCCATTGCGGCTCATCGCTCGCAGGTAACACGTTTGATTGACGACGATCCAACCGCCTTTTACCTATCGCCAGACTTATTACTTCACTTCGATCACCCTCGTGAGCTCTTTCTGGAATCCACGACTACTCCCTAAAACGTATCATGCCAACGCCACAAACCACTCTGGATCAGGCCTATTTCGACCGTGTTTATCAGGCCAACGAAGACCCCTGGTCCTTTGCCACCAGCGACTACGAACGGCAGAAGTATACGGCAACGATAGCGGCTTTACCCAATGCGCAGTACGACAATGCCTTTGAAATCGGGTGTTCAATTGGTGTGCTGACCCAAATGCTGGCAGACCATTGCAGTCGGTTACTAGCCGTTGATGCCAGCGAATTACCCTTAAAAACGGCTCGTGAACGCCTGGCTCCGTATCCAAACGTAACGATCCGACAGATGAAAATTCCGGACGAATTTCCCAGCGAATCGTTCGATCTGATTCTACTATCTGAAGTAGGCTATTATCTGGCCATGCCTGATTTAACCCATGCGCGACAGTTACTGATTGATCATCTCAAACCCAATGGGCATCTATTACTGGTGCATTGGACACCCTTTGTGCACGACTACCCATTAACCGGCGATCAGGTGCACGACTTTTTCCTGGAATCGACCCAGGCCAATGGCCCACTAACGCACCTGACCAATCAACGGGAGTCGACGTACCGACTGGATTTATTCCAGAAAAGAGCCGGATAGACTTAACCTGTTTCTTTATCATTCGTGCCATAATCGCGGATCGATCACCAGTGCTTTTTCCTCAATTACACGAACATCTCGATAGTCAGGATGGGCAGGATGAAGAAGATAGTTTATACCATCAGGCATAACTGACGAAGGAACGCCCAAGGCTAATATAGTGGGCTTTGCTAACCAATCTGCTAGAATTGTCTGGCTTCTGCTATATGTGTTCTCGTGCCAATAGGATGGTAATTCATCAGCTCTTACCACACGTCTACTTTTATCCGGAATCTCTAAACTAAATAGCCGGTACGTTGGCAATTCGTTGTAAGGAACCTGAGGCATATGAACCAGGATTTCCACTAAAGCTAAAGCCGGGTGCTCTGCGGTATAGAGAATACCAACCGCAACGGCGGACCGCCCAGGTGGGTTCCAACGTCCTCCGTTCAGCCATGTACCTGTCACATCCAGGGGAGCTTCTGCATACTTCTGGCGAATAACTCGATAAACCACCGCCATACCTCAGCCGAAGATACCGTGATCAATACGTCCTAATACTCGGTCGACTAACGTATAGCCAGTGACTGTGTCTAAGGTTTGCAAAGGGGTTTGAAAATCCAACTCCCTGAGCGGAGAACGTAACCACCCTACTATGGTTGTGGTTCGTCCCTCAAATGTATCCAGGGCATGTTGTAGTAAATTCTCCAAAAGAAGCAACCGCTCAGAAGCATCCTGACTGATTCGTTGATCAACCTTCAAACGATGCAGATAAGAAGCCGAAATCCCTAAGGCCATAGCTACTTCTTTATCTGTTAAGCCTACCAGTTTAGCAACCCGGTCGGCTTCAACTCGCAACACGCCTTGTCGGCTGCGGGTGATTATTTCCTGTTCGGTAAGCAGTCGAGTCGAAACAAATCGACTCTGATGAGAAGTGGGCAAAGCCGTCGCCATAGTAGTGAACTTTTACACTAATCTAACTATACAACTTCACTTTTCCAACAATCAATTCATTATAACAGCCTAGCGCAACATGTTTATAGAGCAGATTAGTAAAAACTATCCCTAACTAACACCACGCAGAAACAACCGTAACTCATTAATTGCCGTTGTAATTGGGACTAGAGGCCACAAAGCGGCCCAGCTACCCGTTGCCAGTTGCTCCTCGACGCGTTCCCAAAGCTGGCCAAAATAACAGCTTTGGGCAAATTGGTTCTGTAGCCAGTTGGCATCAATCAGCAGATTAGCCGCGATTTCGGTTAGTTCATCCCCCGGCTGGTCGATGGCTCGGTTTTGCCAGATTACCCGAAGGCGGTGACGATTCTGTATTCGTCGAATAATTGCGCCCGAGGCTTCGACCAATTGGCTCTTACGCGCCTGATTCATGGCTTCCCAATAACGCAACTGCTCCGAAAAACCCACCTCTACCCGGCCCTGCATGCGGGTGGAGGTAGTAACGCGTACCTGCGGGCTCTTCCGAATTCGGGTATCTGTTCGAACCAGCGCTTTATACAGGGCTTCGTCTTCCAGACACGCTACTCGTGGCAGTCCGCCAACCCGTTGATAAGCCGCGCAAGTCAAGGCAATACTGGCCCCAAAATGCTGAAAGTGACGTGGCCAGGGATCGGTTGGTGATGGATCGAGGTAGGCTTCGAGTTGCGCGATCAGCATGCGATAGGTCACATCGCGAAGATGATTAAGGCGCACGGGGTTCGTGTCAGGCCGGGTTAGAATCCGGCCCCCAACGACTTCACAGCCTTTCGCCATTTCTGCCCGTATCTGGGCGATCCAGTAGGTATCGACCTGCGTATCGCCGTCTGTAGAGGCAATGATTGCGTCAGAATTGCTAACCGCCAACAACCGTTTGCAGGCTTCGTCCATCAGCAATCGCCGGGCTGTGCCTACATTGGCTTTTTCGGGAGGTAATTGAATGCTAGCCATACGGAGCGCGAAAGCCGGGTACCGTTGCTGGTAGCGCTGCACGATCGTTACCGAGTGATCGGTACAATTGTTGAGGAGCACCAATACTTCATACTCCCGCATGGGCATTGGTCTGCCATTGGTCTGACGTTGGTTGCGCAGAGCATCCAGGGCAACTTCCAGATAACCCGCTTCGTTCCGGGCTGGAATAATCACCGAAACGCGCAACTGAGAATCAGGTGGGCAGGCACTAAACAGTGAAAACGGTTGAAAAAGTGATGTAGATGGTAAGGCAAGCGCAGGCTGCATAGAGTGATTTCCTGCGTTGATAAGACGTGTGGTTGGCAAAGCAGGTGACCTCATAACCAGAAGTACGCCCTATTGTTGACAACAACTGGCTAATGGTCGGCCGTCCATAACAAAACCACTGAACATCGGTTTATTCAAGTTGATTGCCGAATGGCATCTTACTCAACCACATTATGGAAACAAGTGAATTTCGCCCTGAAGCTGCGGATATTCCGGGGCAACAACTCCCCTATCC
This sequence comes from Spirosoma migulaei, assembly GCF_054776855.1. Taxonomy (NCBI): domain Bacteria; kingdom Pseudomonadati; phylum Bacteroidota; class Cytophagia; order Cytophagales; family Cytophagaceae; genus Spirosoma; species Spirosoma migulaei. Next base: position 584,489 of record NZ_BAAHBG010000022.1, read on the forward strand.
GGCCCGTCAGTCGGACATGAACCCCGCCCCTGATAGTAACCTGTCGAATTACAAAGCAGCCGGTAAACTAACGGACAAAGTTGCCATCATTACAGGTGCCGATTCGGGCATTGGCCGGGCAGTAGCCATTGCCTTTGCCATGGAAGGGGCCAATGTGGCCATTGTCTATAACGAGAATACCGACGATGCCATGACGACCAAACACCTGGTGGAAAGCAAAGGTCGGCCCTGCCTGGTCATTCAGGCCGATGTCCGTAGTTCGGCGGCTTGTCTGGATGCCGTCAGGCAGACGGTCGATCGCTATGGCAAACTGAATATTCTCATCAACAATGCGGCTTTTCAAATGGCGCAGGAACGCATTGAAGACATTACCGAAGAGCAGTTCCGACGGACCTTCGAGACCAATATTTTCGGCTACTTTTTCATGGTAAAAGCCGCCCTGCCGCACCTGCAGGCGGGCGATGCCATTGTCAATACGGGTAGCATTGTGGGTATTGTGGGCAATCCGATTCTGGTCGATTATACCGCCACAAAGGGCGCCATTCATTCCTTCACCAAGTCGCTGGCGATTCAGTTGGGGAAACGAAATATCCGGGTTAACTGTGTGGCTCCCGGCCCTGTCTGGACACCCAACATACCCGGCACCATGCCCGAAGATGAGGTCAAAAACTTTGGGCATGAAGTAGCGCTGGCCCGCCCCGGACAACCCGAAGAGTTAGCCCCGGCCTACGTGCTGCTGGCATCGAGCGAAGGCAGTTTCATTACAGGTAGTATTGTAGAAGTAACCGGCGGTAAACTAGGATAAGGTTTGGAGTTTGGAGTTTGTAGTTCAACGTTTGATGTTTTTCTACGGTTGAACTACTCGCGGGTCTATACCTCAGACTACAAACATCGAGCTACAAACCCAATTTCTATGCACTACCCCGAAGGCACCGTTCGTTCGCTGCTCAACACCAACCAGGTTACCAAAGCAACCCGACAGGCACTGACCGAGCGCCTGACGGCACCCGCTTACCAACCCCAGTTTTTCTCCGCCAGTGAATTTGCCTTGTTACAAGCCATCTGCGACCGGCTGCTTCCGCAGGAGGCTGATGACAAGCCGATTGATATAGCTGGTGGTATCGACAAACGTCTGTTTCAGAACGAATCGGATGGCTGGCGATATGATACGATGCCTGCGGATGGAGATGCCTACAAACTGGGACTTGCAGGCGTAGACGAAACGGCTCAATTGTTCTTCCAGCAGTCGTTTCAGCAACTGGCGGGCAGTCAGCAGGACGACGTTCTCCTGACTATACAGCGAGTCGTAGCGCCCGGCAAAACCTGGGAGCACCTTCCGGCAGGTCGTTTTTTTGAAGAACTACTGACCGAAGCTACGCACATCTACTACAGCCATCCGCTAGCCCAGGATGCCATTGGCTACGTCGGTATGGCCGATGTGCCAACCTGGCAACGCATTGGCCTGAATGAGCTGGAAGACCGCGAACCGAGGGAAGTTAATGGATAATGTAAAATGGATGATGAATAATTGTCCATCAACAGACAAAAGTCCATCAGCTAATTAATCTTCATTATTCATTCTGCATTATTCATTATCCATTAACATCATGCTCTCAGAAACCGTTGACGCCGTTGTGATTGGCACGGGTGCCGGGGGTGCCCCTTTACTGGCCAGGCTGGCGGCTGCGGGCCTGAAAGTCGTTGCCCTCGAAGCCGGAAAGCACTGGAATCCAGCTACGGATTTTGCCACCGACGAGAAAGCCCAGGAGAAATTATTCTGGAATGACGAACGACTCAGTGCGGGAAATGATCCGCTCCCATTCGGCAGTAACAACTCCGGTACGGGCGTGGGCGGATCGACACTGCATTATACCGCTTACACGCCCCGAGCCCAACCCGACGACCTGAAACTTCGCACCGACTTTGGCGTAGGCGAAGACTGGCCCCTTGGTTTTGATCAGCTAGAGCCTTATTACGACGAAGTTGAACAGTTTTTGGGCGTCTCTGGCCCGTCGCCTTATCCCTGGGGGCCTACCCGAAAACGCGCCTATGCCCTGGGACCACTGCCTGTAAATGGTGCGGGGCAATTGATGGAACGGGGCTGTAAAACACTCGGCATTAAAACATCACCAGCGGCCAACGCAGCCTTATCGGCAGGCTATTATCAGGAAGGGGTTGGTCATCGGCCCGCCTGCGCCAATCGCGGGTTTTGTCAGGCAGGCTGTACCATTGGTGCCAAAGCCAGCATGGACGTAACCTACATTCCACTGGCAATCCATCACGGTGCCGAAATCCGGCCAGAAAGTTTTGTTACGCAGCTAGTTCAGGACGCATCCGGTCGAATTCGGGAGGTGATTTATAGCCGGAACGGACAGGAAGAACGGCAACGGTGTCGGTTCGTATTCCTCTGTGCCGGAACGGTTGAAACCGCCCGATTGCTCCTTATGAATAATCTGGCGAACAGCAGTGGGCAAGTTGGCCGGAATCTGATGGCGCATACGGGTCTACAGATCTGGGGTGAATTTGAGGAAGATGTCCGCCCCTACAAAGGCATTCCCGGTGCACTGATTTCGGAAGATACCCACCGACCTGAGCAGGCCGATTTTGCGGGTGGTTATCTGCTTCAATCCATTGGCGTGATGCCCCTGACCTACATCTCACAGATGGCTCGGGCGCGGGGTCTATGGGGACAAGAATTAAAACGAGCGGCATTGGCTTATAACCATGTGGCAGGCATTAATATTCTCGGCGATTGCCTGCCCTACGAACAGAATTACCTGGAATTATCGGACGAAAAAGACATCCGGGGACTACCCAAACCACGTATCTATTTCTCGAATGGAGACAACGAAAAACGAATGACCGCTCACGCCGACAAGATCATGCGCGACATCTGGGGCGCAGCGGGAGCTAAAAACGTATGGGCGTTCCCACGAAACGCGCACGTGATTGGTACCTGCCGAATGGGAACCGATCCAGCTAAAGCAGTGGTAAATCTGGATGGCCAGTCGTTCGATATTCCGAATCTGTTTATCAGTGATAATTCAACCTTTCCAAGTGCATTGAGCGTTAACCCGGCCCTGACAATCATGGCGTTATCACTCCGCACCGCCGATCGGTTTCTGGAAAAATATAAGTGAATTTTTTAAACACAGAGTCACAGAGAACACAGAGTAAAAAAGATAGTTTAAAATAACTCTGTGTTCTCTGTGACTCTGTGTTTAAAAATAACCTCCGCCTATCAACGTATGGCTCAAAAAGGATTTTTAGACAGCATAAAAAAACAGTTTGGCGACGGCAATTACGCTGGCGATGAATTTGGAGGTGCCTCCGGGCACGATGGCAGCGGCTTACCAGCCGACAATCCAGGAAATTTCCTGTTCGCAACGGGCATCGAGTGTTCGTACCCAACCATTCAGAACGGCAAAGTACGCCGGGATTTACTCCGGGAATGTGGTCATTATGATCGGTGGAAGGAGGATTTGGGCCTGGTAAAAGAACTTGGGCTAAACGTATTACGCTATGGTTTGCCATACTATAGCATCCATCAGGGGCCGGGTAAATTCGACTGGAGTTTTGCCGATGAAGCCATGGCCGAGATCAAGCGACTCAAGATAACGCCTATTCTGGACCTGATGCACTTTGGTGTTCCCGACTGGGTTGGCGACTTTCAGAACCCAGATTTACCCGTTCATTTTGCCGAATATGCCGGTGCCGTGGCCGATCGCTATCCGTGGGTCCGCTATTATACGCCCGTCAACGAAATTTACGTCACGGCTCGCCTGAGTGGGAAAGAAGGCGCCTGGAATGAGCAGATCAAAACCGATAAAGGGTTCGTAACGGCACTCAAACACTGCGTAGCCGCCAGTATTATGGGGAACCATGAAATTGCCAAACGCCGGAATGATTGCATCATCGTACAAAGCGAAAGTGCCGAATACACGCATGAACTTTGTGCGACGCCTTCGCCCTCAGTTGCCCTGGAGAACGAACTTCGCTTTTTGTCGCTGGATCTACTCTATGCCAATCCGCCCTCGGCTACGGTGGCTATGTATATGATGGACAACGGCCTGACGCGTGACGAGTACAATTGGTTTATGACGGGCAAACCACCGGGCTATCAGATCATGGGTAATGATTATTACGGCCGTAACGAACGGATCAAGCTACCCGATGGCTCCATTCAAATCTCTATGGATGTATTAGGCTGGTACGAAATCACGAAAGATTATTACGAGCGCTATCACATGCCGGTCATGCACACCGAAACCAATGTATTTGAGGCCGATTTAGCGCCCATCTGGCTCATGAAACAGTGGGTAAGCATCCTGCGCATGCGTCGGGATGGGGTCCCGGTGCTGGGTTTTACCTGGTATAGCCTGATCGACCAGATCGATTGGGACACCCAGTTGAAAGAGGTGAATAACAACGTCAATGCCTGCGGTCTTTACGATCTAAACCGAAAACCCCGCCCCGTTGCGGAAACCTATAAGTCGCTGTTGAAAGAATTTGGCCAGATCACCATCGTTCCACACGCCGAAATGCTTGAAATCACCGATCGGCCAGCACGACTGAAAGTAGCTACGTAACTATAATTCACCTCACCCCCGGCCCCTCTCCTACCACCATGCACTATTCCATCAACAACACCCAGCTCAACGTTCTTGAGTTAGGCAACGGTCCGCTAACACTTGTTTTTTTACACTATTTCGGTGGATCGGCACTGGAATGGCAAGTTGTCATGAACCAGCTCGCGGGCCAGTATCGGTGCCTGGCCGTCGACCTGCGGGGGCATGGTGATTCCGAAGCGTCGGCAACGGGTTACTCGGTACCTGATATGGCCAATGACGTTGTCGAATTGCTTCGCGTCATGCATGTCGAAGCGTTCGCACTCGTTGGGCATTCGATGGGGGGCAAAGTGGCGCTGGCATTGGCAAGTCAGAAACCCGCTGGCCTTCAATCACTAATTTTATTGGCACCATCCCCGCCCGTTCCAGAACCCATTCCGGATAACGATCGAGCCGATATGCTTGCTAACCACGGTCAACGGGCAAATGCCGAGCAGACAGTTGCCAAAATCACTGCCAGGTCGCTCTCCCAGGAAGTAAAGGAACAGATTGTCACTGACAATCTTCGGACGGCGGATGTAGCCTGGAAAGCCTGGCTCACCCTTGGGAGCAAAGAGGATATTTCGGAACAAATGAGCAATATCATCATTCCGGTAGCGATTCTTGTGGGTACAGCCGATCAAGCGCTTCTGCCCAATGTGCAAACAACGATGACCTTACCTTACCTAAAAACGGCCACCCTCGATAGGATTGACGGCGCAGGACACCTGTTACCCTGGGAGACGCCCAACGACGTAGTCGCGTTTATTCAACGAACTATGGCGGGCTAGTTCACTGAACAAATACCTTAACTTTCGTGGTTAGATAGAAACTATGGCGAATTCTCTATCTAATAACCCATTTCAATCCTTCTGGTGGGCAGGCTACGAATGCACCGATCAGCTTAACTGTTTCGGGAACCGAGTCGACTTGCTTTCGACTACTGGACACCTCCAGTTGATTGACGCCGATTATGGCCAACTTAACCCGTTCTCTATTCGTACCGTTCGGGAGGGCATTCGGTGGAGTGTGGTTGAAAAAAAGGCGTATCAGTATGACTGGAGTGCTGTAGAGCCGATGCTCATCGCGGGAAAACGCCAGGGCATTCAGCAGGTATGGGATCTGTGTCATTTTGGTTATCCCGACGATCTGACGCCTTTGCATCCGATGTTTGCCCGCCGTTTTGCGGCTCTCTGTCGGGCGTTCGTCCGTTTCTACCGCGACCGTTACCCCGACGATACACTCATCGTAACCCCCATCAACGAAGTCAGTTTTATCTCCTGGCTGGGTGGTGATGCCCGTGGTACGTCGCCCTACTGCACCAACCAGGGCTGGCAAGTTAAGCTCGGTCTTATGCGGGCCTATATTGAAGGGGTAGCCGCTATGCGCGAGATCGACCCAACTATCCGCATCCTGACAACCGAACCGCTGGTTCAGATCGTGCCGCCGGTCAAGGCAACCGAACGGGACCTCATCGATGCGGCTATTGCCGACGAAAATCAGTTTCAATCGGTTGATATGCTCGCCGGAAAAATTGCGCCGGAACTAGGCGGCTCGCCTGCTTATCTGGATATTCTCGGCTTCAATTACTACTATAATAATCAGTGGATTAACAAAACCGGCATATTTCTTGGCTGGAACGATTTCAGGCCCGATCCGCGCTGGGTCCCTCTTCGAAAATTATTGATGAAAGCCTGGCATCGGTATGATAAGCCCATTGCCTTAACCGAAACTAGCCACCCTGGCATCGACCGTCCGGTCTGGATCGAGATGATTGGCCGCGAATGTGCAGCGGTACTCGAAGCAGGCGTTCCTCTCTGGGGCGCGTGTCTCTATCCAATCATCGACCGCCCCGACTGGGATCACCTCGACCGATGGCACCGCTCCGGACTCTGGGACGCCGATTTGTCTGTTACTCCCCCTGGCCGAGTGTTGCACGAACCATATGCCCGTGCGCTAGTACAGGCTCAACATGTGGTAACCGAGCGACTTGACGCGTTACAGCCGACAACGCCGGATTTTCTTGTATAGAAGGCTCTAAATCTTCAAGATTTATTAGAACTGAATCGACTTTTTGTCATTCCGACTTTAGGAGGAATCTCAAGCTTTACTAATATGGAAGCTTGAGATTCCTCCTAAAGTCGGAATGACAAACATAAAATGACAAAAAAAACGGCTCCGTAAAAGTTAAGCTTACAGCTAACTAGCCGCATTCTTCTTACGCGTAGCAGCCGCTTTCTTAGCTGATTCTGACCGTTCTTCGGTGGAGCGCGATGCCGAAGCAGCCCCACCTTTCCGGCCACCCTTTTGCGTTGGTTCCTTATTTTCAGCGTGACCGCGACCTGAGCCACTCTTTTTTCCGCCACCTGATAGTTTGTTTACCGTTGCCCAGGCCCGGCTTTCGGCCTCCTCTTTGGGTACACCCCGATCTTCGTAACTTTCTTCAATGTGCTCAGCCTGTCGTTGTTGCTTATCAGTGTAAGCCGATTTATCTCCTCGTGGCATCGTTGTAGTTGGTTTAGTTTTAGGTAGTTGATTAGCCATTTTGGCTAGCTCGAAATTCAACTAGGACCCGACTGAAATGACCATACCCAATCGCCAAATAGTGAGGCAATGGCACTACTCATGGCTATCCATTAACAGCTCCGTTTACGGGAAGAATCGCTTCAGCAAAAGGACCAGAACCTTACTTTTTAGAATACGCTACTGCTAACCTCAACAATTTGGCCGATAGCTACTTAAACAGTCAAACCCGTCACCTAAACGCTCTCTTGCCACGTATGGATCAGACCGTTTCTGCAAACCAAGTCAAGCCATTTCCAGTATAAATTCCGAAGTATCAGCCAATCCTTTACGCAACGTTTAGCATGAAAGCAGCAGTTTTTCACAAAATCGGCGACATTCAGGTCGATACGGTAGACGACCCGCGCATTGAACAACCGCGTGATGCCATCATTCGCGTTACGTCAACCGCAATCTGCGGCTCCGACCTGCATATCTACGATGGGTTCATTCCTCAATTGAAGAATGAAGTCCTCGGCCACGAGTTTATGGGTATTGTCGAAGATGTTGGCTCGGGCGTAACGAATCTTAAAAAGGGCGATCGGGTGGTGGTGCCGTTCACCATTGCCTGTGGGAAGTGCTACTTCTGCGAGCATAACCTGCAGATGCAGTGCGAAAACTCAAACCCCGAACATTACGGTCCCGATGGTGGCATGCTAACCGAAAAGGGCGGTGGCTTATTCGGTTACACCGATCTCTACGGCGGCTACAATGGGGGTCAGGCCGAATACGTCCGGGTACCTTATGCAGATTATGGGCTGCACCTGGTTCCCGAAACCCTTAAAGACGAACAGGTATTATTTCTGACGGACATTTTCCCTACTGGCTGGAGCGCCATTGAGTGGGGCAAGTTACAGGGCGGTGAAACGGTCGCTATTTTCGGATCGGGGCCCGTGGGATTAATGGCGCAGAAAGCGGCCTGGATACAAGGAGCCGGACGCGTGATTGCCATTGATCCGCTAAACTATCGGCTGGAGCGTGCCCGACGGGTAAATAAGGTAGAAACGCTCAATCCAGACGAGGTCGATGTGATTGAAGCCATTCGCCAGATGACCGGCGGACGGGGTGCCGACGTATGTGTCGACGCCGTGGGCATGGAAGCGAATCGGTCGTTGCTGGAAAAAGCCAAAGCAGTCATCAATTTCGAGAAAGGTACGCCCAAAGTGATGGAGCTGTGCTTTCAGGCCGTTCGGCGGGGTGGTATTGTAACCGTCGTTGGGGTGTATGGCAGCCCATACGACAATTTCCCGGTTCATCGCCTGTTCGACAAAGGCATTACCATTCAGTTCGGGCAGTCGTTTGTGCACAAGAATATGAACCATCTGCTGGATCTGGTGGTGCAGGGCAAAGTTGTACTCGATGATATCATCTCGCATACGTTACCACTATCCGAAGCTTCACGGGCCTACGATATGTTTAAACATAAAGAAGACGACTGTACCAAGGTAGTATTAAAACCCTGATTTAGTTAGTGTTGTACACCAGTGGTGTTGGTTTTAAGAAACCTCACAACATCAGGTTTAAGAACCTGACAACACAATCAGAATCAGTATTGAACAACTCAACTATGGAAACTCCAACAGACAAGACGGTTCTCATTACGGGGGCCACCAGCGGCATCGGCCGTGAACTGACTAACCTGTTTGCCAAAGACGGTTATAACCTGATTCTGGTTGCCCGTTCGGGCGATAGCCTCCGGCAAATTGCGGATGAATACGAGCAACAGTTCGGCATTAAAACAACCATTATAGCTCAGGATCTGGCGGATCCCAAGGCGGCCGATGCTATCTACGAACAAACGCAGCAACAAGGCCTTACGGTAAATATCTTAGTTAACGACGCGGGTATGGGCGAGTATGGCAAATTTGCGACCGAAACCGATTTGCAGAAAGAATTAGCCATTGTGCAGATTAATGCCGTATCCCTGATGCACCTGACCAAATTGTATTTGAAGGATATGGTTCAGCGCAATGAAGGTAAAATCCTGATGCTGGGTTCCGAAGTGTCCGTCATTCCGAATCCGATGATGGCCGTTTACGGCGCAACGAAGGCGTTCATTAAATCGTTTTCGGAAGCCATTCGGAATGAACTGAACGATACCAACATCACCATTACGGTGCTGATGCCTGGGGCTACTAATACGGATTTCTTCAACAAAGCGGGTGCGGCCCATACCAAAGGTGCCGACCCTGCCAAAACGGCAAACCCAGCCGACGTGGCCAAGGAAGGCTACGAAGCGTTAATGCAGGGCAAAGACCATGTGGTAGCTGGCTGGATGAACAAGGCACGGGTAGCCATGGCCCACGTCCTCCCCGACCCCTTGCTAGCAGCCAATGTCCGAAAAGACATGACACCCAAAGACGAGTCGGATGAGCAGTCGAAAAAACAAGTACCCAACCTGGCCGTGAGTGTCGGTCTGGCAGCGGGTGTCATAGCCGGACTTTACCTGGCTTACCGCCGGAATAATTCGTATGATACGGCGAGGTACCGCTATCAGGCCTGGAAGGGAGCCGCCTCCGCAAAAAAGTCAGCGGAGTCTGTCGGTAAATCACTGAAAGGCTCACTCAAAAAAGCCAAAACATCGGTAGAAGATGCATTAGCTTAGTAGATTAATGGGTTAGTAAACTTAAAAAGGGCCGATCAGCCAGGTCAGACAGTCAGACATGCCATATCTTTAAGATATGGCATGTCTGACTGTCTGACCTGGCTGATCGGCCCTTTTTAAGTAATCAACATTGGCCGTCGAACTGTTAACGGAGCTTTTAAAAAGAGGAAGGTTCACTACTTACTTCAGGAAAATCTCGTCATTATCGGTCAGGAACATCCGGGTACTTTCGGTATAGGTTCCGCCGGTTGGCGCTTTATATTTCAGGTCGACGTAAAACGCCCGATAACCCGATGCCGGATACAATTCATTGACAGAGAAGCTAGATTTATTCTTGATACCCAAGCTTTTACCTTCCCACTTTTCGTCCTGAAAAATCATATCCGTCGAATTCGCCGACCAAACCGTAACATCTTCCAGCTTATCGGACGTTGCTTTTACTGTAATATCTACCCCTTTCTTCGTGGTCGAGACGGCCCATGTACAGGCCGGGTAGGGTTGTTTAGCTAAGGTAGTTCCGAAAAAAGCGTTTAATGCTTCCAGTGCCTGCCGCTTATCGCCCAGGTCATGACCAACATTGGGAACGTAATGAATATAATTTTCGCCCGGTATCTGGCCAATGTAGTGTTTAACGGCATCAACCGTCCAGTATTCATCATTGGTACCCATGAACAACATTTTGGGCATGGTTAATTTTTTTCGGTACGAATAGGGGTCAATCATTTCATTGATGGCAGTTCCTTCTTTGGTGTTAGCGCTCTGCGGAATACCGATTTTTACATAATCTTCAATCTGTTCACTATACTTGTTCCAGCTCTTAATTTGATAATCCAGATTGACCGGCATATTCAGAATATCGATCACCATAGGCGCAATGGCCGTAACCCGTTTATCACTCGCCCCCGTGAGCCAGGTAGTCCAGCCACGCTTGGAGGCACCCGACACAACAAACCGATTGACGTCTTTATGCAGCGTTTCTTTGGCTAATGCCTGCACCGCATCCATTGCCCGAACGGCACTCTTCACCATCGGAAACAGCAGCGGCCAGGAATAATCACCGTCTTTTTTGAACTGATGCAGGGTATACGAAATCAGGGCATCTTCGGTCAGATTGCCATACAACGGCTGATTGGGTGTTTGCCGCAGTACGGCTGCAATAGCGTTGTTCTTGCTGGCCAGCGTACTGATTGCCCGGTTAAATCCGTCTTCCCGTTTGTTCCAGTTTGGCTCGCCTTCTTTAACAGAACCACCCGTAATAAACAGCAGCGCACCATCGTATTTGATTTCCTTCGGAACGAGTACCGTCAGTTGGTGCTTCCAGATATGTTCCCGCCATTTTTGGGACGTCAGTAATACCTCGTAGGCCGTAATGTCGCCATAGGTGTAGGTGTCTTTTACCTCCCATTTAAACGTCTGATCGCCATTTTTCAAATAGCTTTCCAATGCCGTTGATGGGGTGATACCGTCGGCTGGGTTGGAAGAATTAAATGAAAAAAGCGTACTGATACTGATAAAGCCAAGAAAGGCAAGGGTTTTTAGGAAATAGGCTTTCATTGATGTATTAGGGGTTAATGTATAGGTAGCGCGGACAGAATGTCCGCGCTACTTGTAGCTATCTGCCTTCGGTGAGTCGGCCACTAATTTCAGCGCTTCGTCCATGTAAATTTCGGCGGTATTCCCTCCAAGACTGGTGCGGCTTACGTAGTCATATCGTTTGAAACTGTTGAAGTCTACTTTGGTCAGCATGTAGCCAAAAGCATCGTTCGTCAGGCCAAACAGCAACGGGACCTTGGTGTGCATGTGTCGTTTGAGGTAAAACCCAATATTCGGCAAAGCTTCGCCCGGAATGGTTAGGATCTGGGCGGTACCAACGTTGAGCAGGTTTACCTGAGTTATAACCTTATCGCCGGGACTTACTTTGTATTTCAACGGCGAGTTTTTGACGATGTATTTCATCACATCCGATTCAATCGGAAACGTGACGTTTCGGGCGGTACAGAACAGCGTGGGATTAGCCTGAGTCTCAGCGGGACTCACAATACGTAAAGCTTCATCGGCCAGTAATTCCCCAATTCGGATACATTCTTCCCAGGTGTTCGCTTCTTTCGATCCTTCACGCCGGTTATCGGCCGTGACCATGCCACCCTGAGCACCATTCATAAACAGCGCAACACCACCCACTTTCGATTCAATTCGCTCGCAGAGCGGACCGCATAGATCAGGGCTAAGAATGCCTCGACCCGAGCCAATTACTTCGGGGTGAATAGCGTAGTTAACCAGCGTTACAATGGGTTTACCGGCATTCGTTCCAGCCGTTGCTATTGCCTGAATAACACCACATCGTGGATCATATAACTCAGGCGCGTAATAGTTGTAGGCGATTTGCCCTTTTGCATCGCCAACCGCAATTTTCAGCGAAGCCGGAGCCAATTTCGTCACGGCTTCATTCACTGCATCGGCCATAGCCTGTACGCATTTATCCAGGTACGGAAGATCGGCAAAAGACTCTCCTTTCTCATTCGGGAAACCGTAGGCATCGGGGCCACTGTGCGTGTGCGTACAGCCGATCAGGATATTTTCGGGCGGAATGCCCTTGATGAGCGCTCTGGATTTATTACCCAACACCGACGGCCAGCCCAGATTATCGACGCTGACGATGGCTATTCGGGTGCCCCCTTTTTCAAAGACACAGGCCCGGACAAATAGCTCCCCTTTTTTCTCAACCGCTTTTTTCGGCGTACCAATCCCTCCCGAAACGGGTAAGAGAGGATTCGGTGTAATCAGCCTGACAGCCGCTCCCGCTTTGAAATCCTGCGCCAAAGCGGGGGTAGACAGCCATAAGTAGGCAAGCATGACAAGGAGTTTTTTCATAGTTTGATGGCGCAAGGCTCCTGCCTTGTGTCTACTATTCTCCGGCCTCTGGCCGGTATTAAGCAATTATAATAATGCGGCCAGAGGCCGGAGAATAATAGGCACAAGGCAGGAGCCTTGCGCCATCAAAGCCTCAAAGTCTAATAATAGCACAAGGCCAGAGCCAACGTGGCCCGGCCTTATGCTATTGGGCATCACACACATTAACCAGTAACTACCAGGGCTTACCGGTACCCTGAACCAGCCAAGGTTTTGACCAGGCGCTGTTTTTACCATCAGACTGCGAGTTGGCGGTCACTTCCAGCTTATCCATAGCGGCTGCCGAGTTCGTTTTGTTGAGATTCAACTCATCCCGCATGTAGTAAAAACGAAGGGGAAGGGCTTTCCGTTTAGCCGCATAACCTGCCGATAAGGCTGGCAAACCGGTCCGCCGGTAATCAAACCAGGCTTCGGTAGCAGCTGTCCAGCTGGCAATCCATTTTTGACCAATGAGCTGCGACAATGTGCCATCATAGGCAACACCTTTCTGCGCAATGAAGGCCGTATAACTACTGGCCAATCCCCAGGCAGTTAACGAGGCTTTTACACCCGCTTCGTATTGGGTTTTGGCATCGCCAGCGGCCCAGCCTTTCTGTGCTGCTTCGGCCAGAATAAACCGTACTTCAGCCGCCGAAACCAGTCGGGCTTTTAGTAGCGTTCCTTTGGCCTGCGTATATATTTCGTTCAGGTACGAAACGTGCGGGTTAACCGATGTCTGGCCGGGGGTTGGGTTGAAGTTATAGCCCGATGGAAGCTGAGAAACACTGGGTGGCAAGCCAACGTAATTAGGATCGGTATCAATTTGAGTCGTTCCAACTTTATCAGGCGATAGGTACCGAACCCCGTTTACAATTTTATCCGTACCGGCTGGCAGCGTAGCATCCACAGCCAACGGAATCTCTACCTTTTTGGCCCAGATGGCCAGACGGGGATCACTGGTTGCCTGCATCGGCTTGAGCAATGTAGAGCACATTTTTATCCGGCGATAGTTGCTTCCGCTAATATCGAACACGGCATTCGATGGCCAGGCATCGCCCGAGTTGTTACCCACATACGCCATGGTGGCATCGACAGAGGCATCGTCAATGATGGGATACTGTGCCGGATTGGCTACGATTTTCTCAATGCCAGCTTTTGCCACATCAGGCTGTTTGGCCGAAATCCGCATCAGATACCGAAGCTTGAGCGAGTTAGCCAGTTTCTGCCATTTGGTAGGATCACCCGCATAATACACATCGGCACTTTCCACAATACTCGAGTAAGATGCCTTGGGTTTTGAAAGCAAGGTATTGGCTTTATCCAGGTCTGCCAGAATACCCGCATAAATTACATCCTGACCGTCGTATTTTGGTGCAATGTTATCTGTACCACCCAGTTCGCCTTTCAGTGCATTGGTATAAGGTGCGTCACCCCATAGGTCGGTGATCAGGCCGAAGAGCATGGATTTCATGACCAGCGCTACGCCCTGCTGAAATTCCATGTTCAGCGCAACAGCCCGTTGGTAAACCAGGTCATTATTCCGAAGCTGATCATAATAAGCCGTCCAGCTCTGATCGCCACCCCAGTCGTAGTCGTTATGGCCGCTAAACCAGGCATCTTTCTGCGTATGTTGCACGACACCGGCAATATCCTGAAAACCCAGGTTTAGGTAAAGTTTAGCGGTTTCAGTTAGGACCGTTGGCAAAACCAGGTTGGGGTTCACCGTTTCGGGCTGAACGCCGTTGGGATTCACATTCAACTGGCTCAGGTCTTTACAGGAAAACAGGAAAGACACAAACAGAACCAGGCAGATCGTGCTCTTTTTGAGTATATTTTTCATGACTGAATTACGTTTTTAGTCATTAGTGGTCATTTTTAGTCATTTCAGTTGTCAGGCGTTGCGCTACTCAATCAACTACCACTCAGCTTGTTCCTACAAATGACTCAATGACTACGAATGACTATGAATGACAATGAGTTTAGAACGTGAGACCAAGTTTGAAACCAACCGGAATCGTCCAGGGGGTTACGTTATAGCGTTCAATACCTTGCTTAAACTGGGTCCCCGCTTGTGGGCTGGACTGAGGCTGGAAGGCCATTTCGGGATCAACGTTGATTTTAGCGGCTGTCCACAGAATAATGTTACGGCTATAGACGGAGAACGTAGCATTCTGTAAGCCAATCGACTTCACGAATTTAGCGGGAATATCGTACCCCAGCGAAATCTCCCGCAGTTTAACAAACGAGGCATCGAAGGTAGCTGCCCGGGTAAAGCTCCAGGGGTAGTTATCGCCATAAGGGATAATTTTGGTGCCCGATCCACCCAGATTTTCCGTGTAGCCAGTGATGTTACCCTGCGAGTCATACTGCGCAATAACCCCCGGATTGAATACACCGTATGCATAGGTTTTACCCCCGAATTCAAAAGGATACCCGCCATACGCTGCCGTTGGACCGCCCACAATTGGGAAGAAATTACCGTGAATTTTGATGTACTCATCCTGATTGGCCACCAGCCAGTTGCGCAACTCGTCGCCCGAACGACCACCTGGATTGATCAGGTTATCCAGAAACCGCTGTGAGCGCAGATCCGATTCCATGTAGCGGTACGTCTGCGAGACGAAATCACCACCAGACCGCCAATCGAGGGAGAGATTGAGAGTGAAGCCTTTGTACGACAAGGAACTCTGGGCACCCAGAATAAAGTTGGGGTTGAAGTTTCCGATCTTGTTCTTCGTGTTGGTAGCACTTGTGCTCTGCCAGGAGCCATCGTTGTCCAGAATTGGGTAGCCATAATACGGTGATTTCTGGTCGGTTACGGTAATAACGGCGGCATCATAGATATCTCCAACTTTATCGCCTACGTAGGTCCAGGCACCGCCTTTGGCATCCGTCCATAAGGTGTAATAGGGTATACCTTCGGCCAGTTCTTTAATACGGGTTGTGTTCTTTGTGAAGTTGGTGGTCAGGTCCCAGCGCAGGCCGCCTTTGTCGAGAATGATTCCTCCCAGCGAGAGTTCAACACCCCGGCTTTCCAGCAGACCCGCATTGATATTTTTGGTAGTGAAGCCCGAAGAAGGAGCAATCTGCGAGGGTAGAATCTGGTTGCGGTTCTCCGACATATAATAGGTTCCCGAAAAACGGAGTCGGTTCCGGAACATATTGTAATCAATACCCACTTCATAGGAGGTGGCAATTTCAGGCTTCAGTTCTGGCAGCAGGATGCTTCCTGATTTTGACAGACGCGTTACGCCATTCCAGGCACCCGCATCGCCCAACGTGGGGTACAAACTGTAGGGGTTGGCATCGTTACCTACCTGTGCTACACCCGCCCGTACTTTAAACAGATCAACGTTGTTGGAGATGTGAAACATCTCGTTGAGCAACAAACTCACCGAAGCCGAGGGGTAGAAATACGAACGGTTGTTGACCGGCAGGGTACTTGACCAGTCGTTTCGGGCGGTCAAGTCCAGGTAAATCATGTCTTTGAAGCCTAAGTTGGCCGTGGCATACGCACTGTAAATAGCCTTTTTGTACAGGTAATTATTGTACTGAAGGTTGTTTGGTGCAATATTCTGAATGGTGTACAGACCCGGAATAATTAACCCTGCTCCATTTTTGCTGCTGTTACTTAGATCCGTTGACTGCGAGTACCGGTTGTTCCCCCCCGCCGATACTACGACGCTCAGCGCATTGAACCGTTTGGTATAGGTAGCCAGGAAGTCGGCATTCCGTTCGTAGCGTTTCAGGTTAATCAACCCATAAGCGCCATTGGGCTCACCGGTATAGCTCTTGGCAATTTTGGTTTCCCGCTGTTCAGAATAGGTGTCGAGCGAATAGCGACCCATTAATTTGATTTCGGGAGTTAGCTGCCATTCTGCCCGCAGGTTGCCAAACACCCGGTCCCGCACATAGCTGTTGTTCACTTCATAAGCCAGGAAGTACGGGTTGTTGTAGTTGCCGATACTCTGTGACTTCTGCTGAAGCCCTTCTTTACCAGGTACCCAATAATCGCGAAGGTCATTGATATCGATGTGCGAGCCAACGGCATACGCCCACTGCATGGGATTGGTACCCCGTTCGCCAGCCGGGCGGTTGTTGGAGTTATTCCGGCTGAAGTCCAGGTTGGTGCTCAGGGTCAGCTTGTTACTCACCCGTACCGTTGTATTGAGGGCCAGCGTGTTTTTGAACAGATCAGAGTTTGGAATAATACCCCGGCTGGTCATATTGGAATACGAAAGCCGATAGGTGACCTTTTCCGAGTTATTCGAGATCGAGACGCCGTTTGTGCTGGTAATACCGGTTCTCACAAAATCACGAACGTTGTTGGGGTGCGAAACGAGGGGCGTTGGAATTTGCTTCCCATCCGATCCAACCGGGCTATTCCATTGTATAGCTTTGTACCCTTTATCCAGTTCAGGACCAACACCACCCGACGAGCTTTCGTCAATTTGCAGAATGCCGCCCGGATACGGGTTGTTGTCCGGCGTAAAGGGCAGAATACCAGTAGCAAATTGGCTCGACATTTTCAGGTATTTGTACGGCTGATCAAATACCGTATTTGACGTAACCGATACGGTCATTTTCTGCGATTTAGAACCGCTTTTTGTCGTGATCAGTACTACACCGTTACCCGCCCGAGAACCGTAGAGGGCAGCGGCACTGGGACCTTTCAGGATCGATATGTTTTCCACATCGTCGGGGTTGATATCGGAAATGGCGTTCCCGTAATCGACGCGGTTGTCGTTCCCGATCTGGCTCACGTTATTCAATGAGTTGGCAACCGGAACTCCATCCACCACAAACAAAGGCTGGTTATCCGTATTCAGGGATTTTGCACCCCGGATAATCATGCTCACCGACGAACCCGAGGGTCCAGTTGAGCTGATTTGCACCCCCGCTACACGGCCTGCCAGTGAGTTCAGTACGTTTTCCTGCGCCACCCGGCTCAGATCCTTGCCCTGTACTTCGCCAACCGAGTAGCCCAACGAGCGCGCTTCACGCTTGATACCCAAAGCGGTAACGACGACTTCGCCCAGAACTTCGTTGTTTTCAACTAAGGCTACATCAATGACCGACTTATTGCCGACCGCTATTTCCTGCGTTTTATACCCGATAAAGGAATAGACCAGAACCGCATTATCGTTGTTGACGGTAATAGAGTAGTTCCCGGATTTATCGGTAACGGTACCAATCTGGGTGCCTTTTATCAAGACGTTGACCCCTGCAATAGGCTGGTTATTGGTGCCTAAGGTTACGTTCCCGGTGATGGATCTGGCCGGTTTACTTCTGGCCGGCCCATTGGCCAGCGCATGCATACAGCAAACTCCCACCAGCATGACAATGGTTAGCGTTTGCCTCAGAATAAACTGAAAAGTAGAAAATGGTTTCATTCGTGTTCAGTTATGAGATGTTCAATAAATACAAAGGTTAATTAAGAGAAACGGCAATGGGTAATGTACAACGATTAATGGGTGATGAACAATTAGCAAATAACACACTGGCTTTCAGAAAGATAAGTTCGCAGATCAATCAGTATACATTATTCTTTGTACATTATTCATTATCTATTCACGTACGTGATTATACCCGTTCATGGAGTTGGCAGACTCGTGTCTACTCCGGTTGTTTATCAGGTTCAGGTTGAAACTCGTGTTGATTCAGCAATTCAGTAAAGTAAGCCTCGAGTACATCAGAGTAGGCCTGTCTGTCCTCGGGACTATGCAGACCTGCCAAAAATTCATCGAGCTCTTCTTTCGACAGGTTGTTGCTGATTAATTTCTCAAGAAGGTATGTGATGCCTTGCCTCGACATTGCTTTGGTGTTTAGGCAGTTTACACATACTACGGGCAAGGCCGAAAAAAAGACTATTCCCCTGACTGTATTTATTTTAGTTAGTTCGATAAGTCTACCCGCTCCCGCAACAATTGCTTGGCTTTTACGAGCTGGTTCTTTACTGTATTCTTTGAGATACGTAGTGATTCGGCTATTTCCTGATACGATTTCCCACCTTCTACATTGAGCAGTAGAATCTGTTTTCGTTTTTCAGATAGTGCATTAATGGCCGTGTGGAGGAGCATACATCTGACTTCCAACTCTTCCGGATCATCTTGGGAATTCCGCTCCATCCGTTCCATATACCGTTGCCTGAGCAGCTGGCTTTTTTCCATCTGCTTTAGGTAATCAAATATCATATTCCGCAGGCAGGTAAAGAGGTAGGAGCTAAAATTCAGTTCTGGGTTAATAAGCGCCCGTTTCTCCCAGATCTTTATAAATACATCATGCACCATATTTTCGGCTTCTTCCTTATCCTTCAGGAGGGAGATGCTGAACTTAAGCGCTGGTGTCCGGTAATGCTGGTATACTTTAGCAAAAGCCGCCTGATCACCCTGAATAGCCAGGAGAATAATGCTTTCGGTGGGACAAGCCATGAGTATAGAAAAGTTAAGGTGGAAATTCAGAATAGAAACACGGCACTAATTCAGATCGAACAATCAGGTATTTCATCAGATCTACAGACCGCTTGTTTACGGTAAAATCCAACAAAAACTCGCAAATTGAATTAATCACAAAATTTTTATAAACAAATCCAGAAAATCACCGAATAGGATTTTGGATTAATTAGACAGAATGATTTTTCGCCAACTCGCACTGTTAGTTATTAATCAATCTGCCATGGAGATTTATTCAAAATAAAATTTGGCGTACACTCCGTAGCCGCAACAAATATAGACCTGCCTATTTCAATTTATTTTCGCTTCTTGCGTAAAATTGCCTTCAATTTGCGCAAAGTCATTAAAATTTATACTGACATAATATTTCTGCCTGAAAAAAATCTACTATTCGCACAGTATCAGGTGTTTACAAAAAAACCAGCATGTATTGATTGGAAGGCACATAACGTTGGGGTAACGTACCGTTTGGAAGCAGAAATAGCCTCTAGCCATACCAGCAGACAATTATCTTCCTTCCGTTGATCTGGAAATTTACCATGCTGGCAATAGTCCGATACACCAGCCAGGGAGTATATCAGGGGAACGCTACGCATGACGACGCCCCAATCCCGAATGAAGTTGTATCGATGTTTCCGACAAGCGACTACCGCTGGTATGCTGGGCCTTCTGCTCTGGGCCTGCCAGTCGGGTATGCGTTCGTCGGAGGAAAACAGCGCATCGACAAGCATCTATACCGATGTACCATTCGAACAGGAATACCATGAACCATATCCGGTTGGGGTGGATGCCAGAGCCAATGAGGTACGCAGCATTGTCGTCGACGGTCAGGGGTCAGTCTGGATTGCTACAGCCGCTGGAGTATTCGTAAAAAAAGCGACCCAGACGGAATGGACAGCTCTATTCTCACCTACCGATCAAGGTCCTGCCTATTCAGTAGCTGCCGATGCACAGTCGGTAGTGTGGGTGGGCGCCTGGAATGGCCTCTATCAGTATACAAATCAGAAGCTTACTCAGATCGCAGGCCCCGTAGCGCCCATTTCATCGGTGGTTACGGCATCGGAAGGTACCTACGCAATAGGACCACAAGGGGTATGGCTGATCAACGCAACTGGCTGTCAGAAAAAGAACTACCCTATCGCACGCTCCATCCGACATGCACTGTCGGATCGGCAGGGTGGCCTTTGGATTGCCACGGACGTTGGTCTGTTTCATGCTACCCCTAACCAAACCACGCTCCTCCAAAAAACAGATGAGTTACTGAGTGCTTCCACCAAAGGCATTGCGTTCGATACGGCTCAACAGCTGTGGGTTGCGGGTCTTGGCGGAGTAACAATTTTGCAGCAGGGAAAGCCCAAACGGGTGCTGCAACCAGCACAGGGCATTCCATCCGTTTATGTGAATTGTATTGAACGGGCACCGGATGGAAGCATGTGGGTTGGAACGGAAACGGGCGTAGTTCGATACAAGCCCGATGGTAGCCACTCCCTTCGGTTTAGTCGCCGGTGGCTGCTCGACGATCACGTAAACGATATCGCCTTCGACGCCGAAGGAAACGCCTGGATTGCCACAACAAAAGGTGTAAGCGCTATAAAGCGTAGGCCGATGAATCTGGCGCTAAAGCAGGATTACTTCTACGACGTGCTTATGAAGCGGCACATACGCAGCCCCTGGATTGCCGGGCAATGCCGCTTACCGGTTCCGGGCAGTGTAACCACCTGGGAGCCAGACGATGACGATAATGATGGGGAGTACACCGCCAACTACCTGGCAATGGAGTGCTTCCGGTATGCCGCCACAAAAAATCCAGATGCCAGAGCGAAGGCGAAAAAGGCATTTGATTTTTTACGACTTCTTCAGGAAGTAACGGGACCAGATGGTTTTTTTGCCCGAACGATTGTTCCGGCTAACTGGACTCGGGTGGACGATGGCAACCGTACATTTAGCCCGCAGGAACGAGCCGACGAACTCGTAAAAGAGCCTCGATTCAAGCCCGTTGAAGTCCGTTGGCACACCTCTATA
This sequence comes from Spirosoma migulaei, assembly GCF_054776855.1. NCBI lineage: Bacteria > Pseudomonadati > Bacteroidota > Cytophagia > Cytophagales > Cytophagaceae > Spirosoma > Spirosoma migulaei. The sequence goes on from NZ_BAAHBG010000022.1 coordinate 605,626, forward strand.
GATGGGAAATGGCGGTGGAAAGGCGATACCAGCAGCGACGAACTCTGCGGTCACATGATGGGCTACTACGTGTACTATGAACTGGTAGCGGATGAAGCCGAAAAAGCGGTCATCCGTAAACACGTTGCCCGGCTAGTTGATCACCTCATTGCCAACGACTTCACGCTGACGGATGTAGACGGTACCCACACGCGCTGGGGAGTGTGGTCGCCCAACAAACTTAACCGCGACCCCGACTGGGCACCCGACCGAAACCAGAATTCCATGGAAGTGCTGGCGTTTCTTAAACTGGCCTATCACGTAACCGGAAAACCCGATTACGAGCACCATTACCGACAACTCATTGACAAAGAAGGCTATCTCGATAATATGGCGAAGATCGCGGAACAGAATCCCGCCTGGTTCATTTACTTCGATGTCATGCTGGCGGCTTATGTCTATCCCATTCTGGTTCGCTGCGAAAAAGACCCCAAAATCCGGGCTTTCTATGAAGAGCATATGGATACCTGGCTCCAACAGCGTAAAGCCGACAGAAATCCGCTTATCAATTTCCTATACTGCTATTCCCGCAATAAAAAAGTCGAACTAGCGCCTTCCATCGAGTTTTTAGTCGATACACCCCTTGACTTAATTAACTGGACTATCGACCATACCAAACGTGAAGACGTGCGCATTGTGCGAACGCCGGTCCTGGATGAACTTCAGGTTAGCGAGCTACCCCCCGCCAGTATACGCACCGTTGTTCGCTGGGATAAAAACCCCTGGGCAGCCATAAACGGCCAGCCTGATATTGAACGTGAACCCGTTTTCTGGCTACTCCCCTACTGGATGGGACGCTACCTGGGAATGATTGGCAGTAAAAAATAAGTGTTACGTGCGTTCGCACAAATCGATAAACTATGAAATCGCTACTAATTAGTCTGTTTGCCATTCTGTGTTGTTCTGTCGGTAAAACGCATGCGCAGACCTATGCCGAAAAGCTGGGCTGGCCGAAAGGTGCGAAAGTGGTTATTTTTCACGTAGACGATGCGGGTATGTCGTACCCATCTAACCAGGGCACCATCAAGTCGCTGGAACAGGGAACGGCCACGTCTACGAGTATTATGATGCCCTGCCCCTGGGCAGCCAGTTTCGTGAGGTATGCGCTGAAAACGGGAATTGACGCAGGCATCCACCTCACCCTGACCTCCGAATGGAAAAACTACCGATGGAGTCCGCTGGCAGGCGGCAAACAGGTACCCGGCCTGACAGATCCCGAAGGGGCTTTCTGGCCGGAAGTGCCCGACGTGATCAAACACGCCAAAGCCGATGAAGTTGAGCTGGAAATGAAAGCGCAGATCGACAGAGCTATTGCTATGGGGCTGAAGCCCACCCACCTGGACTCACACATGGGCACGCTCTTTGCCGATCAGTCGTACCTCGACCGGTATATAAAGGTGGGTATTGCGTATGGCATCCCTGTGATGTTTCCGGGCGGCAACGATAAACTGCTGATCGAATGCACGAATTACCCAATTATCAAAAAACTACAAGCCGAAGGCAAATGGAAAGAAGGCATGCAGTTACCCATTCCAGAACTTGTTAAAAATACGAAAGCGGTTGGCGAACTAATCTGGAAAGCCGGTTTGCCTGTCCTCGATGACTTACACACGATCAGTGGAAACTGGCGGCCCGATACCAAAGACGTTAGCCCCGAAGCCTGGGGCAGCTATAAAACCGAGCAGTTCAAAGATGCTATTTCCCGGATGGAACCCGGCCTTGCCATGTTCATTGTCCACAGTACCGATGCATCGGAGGAGTTCAAACAAATCTCATCCTCGGGAGGCTCACGCTTAGGCGACATGCTTTCCATGATGGGCCCGGCACTGAAAGCGTACCTGAAAAAAGAAGGCATTATCCTAACCACCTGGCGCGAAGTTATGCAACGCAGGAAACAGGCGAAGTAAGTATCTGGCTACCTGGCGCGGGTGTTTACCCGTGCCAGCCTACCGGATAACTTCAAAAGCCTAAAAACACCAATGACAAAAGCAGTTCTCCTACTTATAACCCTCTTTCTGGCAACAACCACTGGTTTCGCCCAGGCACCTGATCGGGCTATTGTCCGCGAAACGCTCATTTTCCCTGCCCAGGAAAAGCACGTACACGGCAGTAGCCTCGTTAGTCTGCCCAATGGCGATTTTCTGGCCGTATGGTTTCAGGGCAGTGGCGAACGCACCGCCGATGATGTGAAGATCATGGGTGCCCGCTTACAAAAAGGGGGAAAAGCGTGGAGCGAACCCTTCCTGATGGCCGATACGCCCAACCTGCCCGATTGCAACCCGGTCGTTTTTCTGAATAGTCAGGGGAAGTTATTTCTGGTATGGATAGCCGTACAGGCCAACCAGTGGGAGTACTCCATTCTTCGCGTCAAAACCTCAACCGATTACGCCAAAAGTGGCCCACCCATCTGGAATTGGCAGGACAATATCCTACTCAAACCCGGTGATCCATTTGCCAACGAAGTGGCCGCTAAATTTAAGGATTTGCCCCAAAGCAGTGCTGGCTGGGGAGGCTATGCGCCCAAATACGACAACATGATTATAGAGGCCAGCCGGGATGCCGGGAAACGCTCGATAGGCTGGATGACACGCATCAAACCGTTACTTCTGGACAAAGGCCGTATTGTACTCCCCCTGTATTCCGACGGTTTCAATTTCTCGCTTATGGCGATCTCGGACGACGATGGCACCACCTGGCGATCCAGCTTACCTGTGGTTGGAAGAGGGCCCATTCAACCCGCCCTGGCCCAACGGAAAGATGGATCAATTGTCGCCCTTATGCGCGATAGTGGAGACGGCCCTACCCGCGTGCATATCAGCGAATCGACCGATCGGGGGGAAAGCTGGAAAGCCACGACAAAAACAGAAATTCCCAATACCGCGAGTGTTGAACTGCTCGTGCTCAAGGATGGCCGGTGGGCATTTCTGGGGAATGACATTGACGATGGGCGCTATCGGTTGAGTTTGTTTTTGTCGGACGATGAAGGCAAAACCTGGAGATGGAAAACGCGCATCGAAGACCACCAGCCGGGGCAGGGCGGCTACTCCTACCCTTCCCTCATTCAAACGCCTGACGGTCTGTTGCACATGACCTACTCGCATCACGATGGAACCAAAAACGGCAAGTCGATTAACTACGTAGTTGTTGATCCTCAACGCATTGACCACTAAAACTCACTCATCTCTTCTTATTCACGATTATGCAAATTCCTTATACACGTTTCTGGTTCAGTTTAGCTGCTTTCTTCTTTTCGGTGGGGCATGAACTGAGGGCGCAGGTACCTTATCAGGACAAACCTTTTCTACAGGATTACAGCGTCAAATATTATGTCAACAAGCCAACCGCTAGTTTATCGGGCGTAGCCTGCGACCGCAATGGCGTCATTCAGGTCTTCTCTTCCGAAGGCTTACTGCACACCGCCGACGGTGACTTTCTGCATCCAGGCACCTTACAGCCTGATCAGAGCTACCGATTCATCAAGGATATGAAGCTTCAGGCCATCGGTTCACAAAACCAGCAACTCGTTTATCTGAGTCAAAAAGCGGTATTGAGCAATGCCTGGGCGGGGAAATTGTTTGCCGAACACCAGCTTCAGAAGGCAACTAGTTTTGTCGGTACTCCCGATCTTACTTTCCTCGTGTCTGACGGAAGTGCGCTGAACGTTGTTCGGGATGGTAAGCTTCTTTGGAAGGGCGCAATCTCCGGCGATGACGTCCTGAGCGTACGTTTCCAACCCGCCACGAACCTATTCTGGATTCTCGGCAAGAAATCGCTCTATACACTTTCCGGCGCAAACTTCAGCTTGACCAAGGTTTTTGAGGGAACTGGTTTTACGGCATTCGCTCTCGCCAATGCCAATAAGAACGTCATCATCGGAACCAACGATGGCTATATCGAACTCGATGCGGCTAGTAAGAAACAGATTGGGGCTATTCACCGGAAACTTCCCTGGACGGAAATCACAGCGGTGGCAGAAGCTGGTGGCAAAATTTGGTTTGGCTCAACCAAGGGAGCCTTTTCGTTGCGGCCCGATGGCAAGTTCGATTATTATTACGGCGAACGCTGGCTACCCGGCAATCAGGTTGTCAGTATCACCGAAGGCCCCAAGAATTCGGTATTGGTCCTGACCACGGCGGGACTGGGCAAAATCTGTTTCAAGGCAATGACCCTCCACGACAAAGCGCTCTTTTACGAAGATCAGGTGCGGAATCGCCACATCCGGAATGGGTTCAATGCCTCGCTGGATCGGATGGAGAAAGGCAATCTGGCCACGGGCTATATGTCTGACTCGGATAATGATGGACTTTGGACATCGATGTATCTGGGCGGAGAAATTTTCCGCTATGCCGTTACGAAAGACAAAGAAGCTCTGCAAAATTGCCGGGAATCGCTCGATGCGATGGAGCGGCTGTACACCATCAACCCCGTTCCCGGTTTCCCCGCCCGATCCTTTGAGCGGGCAGGTTATATCAACCAACTCTCGGACCCTGAGCGTTGGCAGCATTCGCCCCAGCCCGGCTGGGACTGGAAGTCAACAACCAGTAGCGACGAAGTGATTGGCCATATTTTCGCGTTCGGGGCCATGGCCGAATTAGTTGACGACAAAAACCTTCAACGCCGGGCTATTACACTCATCGATACGGTGATGAGCCACATTCTGTCGCACAATCTCTATCTGATCGACTTCGACGGAAAACCGACGATGTGGGGCAAATGGCACCCGGAGTATGTTAATGCCTTTCCAATCAACGTGGGCGACCGTAAGTTGAACTCCTCCAACCTCACGGCCATGCTACAAACAGCCTATCATTTCACGAAAAAAGAGAAGTACAAAAAGAAGGCGCTTGAACTGCTACAGAAAAACGGCTACCTGGAAAACCTGATGCGCCCCATGAGTATAATCGGGAAAGCTCCGGCAGATGCCGATGAGCACAGTAAGCACATGTCGGATGGCTGGAATCACTCCGATGATGAAATGTACTTTGTTGGCTACTGGGGGTTGTATCGCTATGCATTTGACGAGAACTTACGCGCCAAGTACAAACAGGCGATTCTGGATCACTGGCAGGCCGAACGTCCCGAAAAAGAAGGAGCCTGGAACATTTTCTCGGCCCTGACCGGCGCTAAAAATGTCGACATTCCCGAAGCAGCCTGGTACCTACGGGAGCATCCACTCGACCTGATCGACTGGGAGATCATGAACAGCCATCGGAAGGACATTGAGCCCATTGCCCCCAATTTCCGGAATCAAACCACAAAAGAGGTGCTCCCCCCTGATGAGCGACCTATTCAGCGGCACAATGGCAATATGTTTAGCCTGGACCGCACCCGTGGCAATGGTAACTCGGAACATAGCGCGGGCGACATCTGGCTACTGCCCTACTGGATGGGCCGTTATCTGGGTGTAATCAGCGCGCCCGTTGGAAAGTGATTACGCTGTTTATTCTCAATGCAATAATGTGGTGTCGGGTTCTTCAACCCGGCACCACAAAATATCTGCTGAAATAATCATGACGTTGGCCATTTTTTCAAAACTCACAAAGCGTTCTCTCCGAACCGATACGCCCTTTCAACATCTATTGCGGCACTCATTCATTCTTTCGCTCTTTATTCCAACTGTCGCCCTCGCCCAAATAGCCGCCTACCGCGACCTGCCCTATCAACAGGATTATAGCGTAAAATTCTACACCGCAGATAGCACCATCCAGTTACAAAACGTCTTCTCGGATCGAAACGGCGTGATTCAGGTCGCTTCATCGAAAGGCTTATTGCGACCCAGAGGAGGGCAGTTTCAATATCCCGGAACGCTGGAACCCGACCGTTCCTACAAACCCATTACCGACCGAAAAATCGTGGGTCTTGGACTACATGACCACCAATTCGTTTACCTTGATGACACCGCCATTGTCAGCAATGCCTGGGCGGGTAAGCTGTTTACCAAACATGGGCTGTCTGGAGCAACACTGTTTTGTTCCGGCTCCGGTTTCACCTTTCTGGTTTCAGATGGCACTCGATTAACGGTTCTTTCCGAATCAGGGGTTGTTTGGAAAGGGGAACTGAGTCAGGATCAGGTGAAGTCGGTTCGGTACGATGCGGCAAAAAATTGGTTCTGGGTATTAGGAAGCCACTCACTGAACGTGATTGATCTGGCGAAGAAGCAGTTAACACCCGTTTTTCAGAATCCCAACCTGACTTGTTTTGCCATCGGAACCAACAAAATTTACCTGGGTACCACCAATGGCTATTGGACGCTTGATGCTGCTACGTATAAACCCATCGGTAGTATCCAGCAAAAACTTCCCTGCCCGAATCTAACGGCTATTCAGCTCATTCAGGGTAACCTCTGGTTCGGTTCTGGTCAGGGTGCGTTTATGCTACGGCCCGATGGCAAATTCAATTATTACTACGGTGAGCGCTGGCTACCCGGCAATCAGGTAACGGCTATTTCGGAAGGCGAAGGCAAAACCGTTCTGATCCTGACGAATAAGGGCCTGGGCGAAATCCATTTCGAGGCCATAACCTTAAACGAAAAGGCATTGCGCTACGAAAAACAGGTCCGGCAGCGACATATCCGGTACGGGTTTAACTGCGACGTAACCGCCATCAAAAATGGCGATTTGTCGACCGCTCAGATGGGCCAGCGCGACAGCGATAACCTCTGGACATCCATGTACCTGGTTAGTCAGTTGTTCCGCTACAAGGTAACCGGCGATAAAGAAGCCCTTCATAACTGTCTGGAGTCTTTCGAGGCTATGGAACGGCTGTTCAGCATTACCGGTATGAGTGGCTATTTTGCCCGCGGATTCGAACGGAAAGGGTACCATAAATTTGATCCGAAAGCCTGGGATGGTGGCATGACAAACGGTTGGGTGCATGCCAAAGATCCGGAATGGGACTGGCGCGGAACAACCAGCAGTGATCAAACGGTTGGGCAGGTATTTACGTTGACCCTGATGGCCGAACTCATGGATGGTGACGTAAAAAAGCGGGCTATTACGCTGCTGGATCAACTGATGACCAACATCATCAACAACGACTGGTACCTGATCGACTTCGACGGCAAGCCTACCCTCTGGGGCAAATGGAATCCAACCTATGTGAACGGGTTCCCAACGAATGTGGGAGATCGAAAAATCAACTCATCGAACATCATTGCGTTTTTGCAGGCGGCTTATCACTTCACGGGGAAGCCTGTTTACAAGGAGAAAGCCTATGAGCTCATGCAAAAACATGGTTATCTGGAAAACCTGATGCGCCCCATGAGCGAGATCGGGAAAGCCCCTGCCGGCTCCGACGATTGGGCCAAAATGCTCTCCGAAGGCTGGAACCACTCCGACGATGAAATGTACTTCCTGGCCTATTGGCCCCTATATCGGTATGCCTTCACACCCGAACTGAAAGCCAACTACCGCGAGGCTATCAAAGATCACTGGCAAGCCGAACGTCCCGAAAAAGACGGTCTCTGGAACCTCTGCTATGCCATGACCGATGCCAAAACCTTCGATTTACCCGAAACGGTCTGGTATCTACAGGAATTTCCGCTGGATATGATCGAGTGGCCCGTGATGAATAGTCACCGAAAAGACATTGAACTCGTTCCCGAAAATTTCAGGGGCCAAACAACTAAAGAAGTTTTACCACCCGACGAACGCCCGGAACTCAAGCACAATCGCAACCTCTTCAAACTCGACCGACCCGGCAAAGTGGTGAGCGAATTGAGCGCCGGAGACTCGTTTCTGCTACCCTATTGGATGGGCCGGTATCTGGGTGCTATTAGTGAGCCGGTTGGGAAGTAAGAGCCCTGGACAAATATAGTTTTGACAGGATTTACAGGATAAACAGGATTGATTTAGTCGATAGAAATCCTGTTTATCCTGTAAATCCTGTCAAAAAAGCAGGTATTATGGATATCCATAATTCGCGCAAATTAAACTTGTCCCGTAATCGAGAATAAATCATCAAAAAGAGAATTCCTTACCTTGCAGCTTTACTTCTCTTTTGTTGACATGGACGATCGTAAGTACCCCATTGGACCCTTTGTAACCCAGGAAACATATTCAGCAGATGAACTGGCGCATCTTATTAGTATCATCGAAAACAGCCCAGCCCAGTATCGGCAGTTGGTCGAAAACCTGTCTCCTGCCGATTTAGCAAAAACGTATCGGGAAGGCAGCTGGACTGTGCATCAACTGGTTCATCATGTGGCCGACATTCAGTTTGTGCATTTTTTTCGAATGAAGAAAGCGTTGACGGAGCCTGACTACAAGGTGCTTACGCTCATCGACATGAACGCCTGGGTACATACGCCCGACGCCACCGAAGCCCCCATTACAGACTCTCTTGTTCTTCTCGATGGCGTTACCCGGCGCTATGTTTATTTAGCCAACTCCCTGACATCAGACCAGTTAGCCATTGCGTATTATCATCCCGTTCGGCAAATCCAGATCAATCAGGCTCAGGCCCTGGCCATGACCGCCTGGCACGTTCAGCACCATCTGGCGCATATCAAACTGGCATTAAGCTAATGTGCTGTGATGTCAGATGCTCACATCTGACAATTGAGGTTTCTCAAAACCTATAGACACGAGGTTTTGAGAAACCTCCTAATGTCGGGTTTAAGAACCCGACATCACAGTAATCACGGTATTGTCCGGCATTCTACAACGTCAAGCTCCAGCCCTCCCGGTAATCCCGTTTTACAAACTGATTGGCGAGGTCGTAGTTCGTGATCTTCATGTTGGGCGCATCATAATACAACTTCTTGCGACCGTTGTAGCGATCGGCCGATCGTTTTGCTGATGGATTATCGCGGAGCATCCAGCTTCGTAAGGCCAGGTTTCCAATCAGGATGCTTTCGGCGAATGGCGCAGCATATTCAAACGGCGAACTCGTCACGCCCTTTCCATAACCCGCAATACACGCATCGACCCATTGGAGGTAATGGTCTTCGTTCGGTACGCGGGCAATCGTTTCGGGAATGTTGAGTGACTCGTTGGCTTTCAGCGGCAACAAACGCGGCTTAGCTCCGTAGCAATCAGCCATCAGCTTTCCTTTTGAGCCAATGAACAACACCCCACCGTCGGAGTTGCCGAAACTTTCACCGGGCAGCAGTTCTTCGGGCAATTCGGGTAAAATGCCGCCGTCGTACCAGCTCACCTTGATGTTCCCTTTGCCATCTTTGCGGGGATAATCGAGGTGAATGGAGGATGAGAAGGGCGTCCAGTCGGGGTTGTCATCCTGTGGACGAAGCGTAAACGCCCAGGTTCCGGCCACACTACATTCAACCGAAGTTGGGTAGTCGATGGGTAAGATACGGAACACGGGGTCCATGATGTGGCAGGCCATATCGCCAAGCGCACCCGTTCCGTAGGGCCACCAGCCACGCCAGTTCCAGGGCAAATAGGCTTCATTATAGGGTACTTTTTTAGCGGGGCCCAACCACAAATCGAAATCAAGTTCTTTTGGAATATCATAAGATTTGTCGGTCGGAACAGCTTGCGGCCAAACCGGGCGATTGGTCCAGGTCAATACTTTGTGAACCTCGCCAATGATCCCCGAATCGTAGATCTCTTTCATCCGGCGAACCCCATTCCCCGAACCACCCTGGTTACCCATTTGGGTTACTACTTTGTATTTTTTGGCGGCCTGCCCCAAAATCCGCGATTCGTAGATGTCGTGCGTGAGGGGTTTTTGGGTGTACACGTGCTTGCCCAACTGCATGGCTGCCAGCGTGGCTACAGCGTGGGTGTTGTCCGGTGTTGAAATGGAGCACGCATCAATGTTCTTATTTTCTTTGGAAAGCATTTCCCGAAAGTCCTTGTAGTAGGTTGCCTTCGGAAAGCGGCTCCGCGAATCGACGGCCTGCCGGTCGTCCACATCGCAGAGGGCAACAATGTTGACGTTGGGGCTTTGTGAAAACGCGGCCAGATCACTTTTGCCTTTACCGCCTGCCCCAATCCCGGCAATGTTCAATTTATCGCTCGGTGCTACAAACCCTTTCCCAAGTACGTGCCGGGGAACAATAAAAAATGACGTAGCCGCCAACGACGACGTTTTCAGAAAGTCGCGACGACTCTCTGCATTCGATGTAGTTTTCTTTTCTTCCATAGAAATATTCGGTTTTTAGGGTTTAGGAGTTAGCCAAATGGGATTTCGATCCCATTGACATACAGTATACTACTGATTTATAGCGCAATCGTACCTTTCGTTTTGCTTTTTTTGCTTTTCGTGGCGTCGGGTTATTAAACCTGACATCAGTAGATTTCCCCGTTCTCTCTTGGCTCCGCCGAGGGAGGACTATTTTTGTAACGGCCTCTGGCCGGTAAAATAGGGTATAAACGGGCCAGAGGCCCTTAAAGCAATACCTCTCACTCGGCGGAGCCAAGCGAGAACAAAGTCAGGTTCGTTTTCGTGATGTTGGGTTCTTAAACCCGACATTAATAGGTTTCTCAAAACCTATAGACACGAGATTTTGAGAAACCTCAAGTATCAGATGTGAGCATCTGCCACCACAAACCGTCAATCCGCCGGCCAATATTCCACCATTTTTTTACGAAGAAATGCTACACTGCGTTCCAGTTGCGCCATCCCATCGACCCCATCTTCAATACTGATCCACCCATTGAACCCTACTCGTTTCAGTTCGGTGAATATGGCGTCGTAATCGTTTAGTCCCTTGCCAATCTCGCCATGGCTGAGTCGTTTGGCATAGCCAGCCGCTCCTCCTTCTTCGCGACGCAAATCCTCAATCGTACCTTCGAGCAAATACCGATCACTAGCGTGCATGGTCACTACGCGGTGCGATACCCGGTATAGTAGTTCCAGCGGGTCTTCCCCAGCGAGGTAGGTATTGCTGGGATCGTAATTAACCCCAAAATTAGGATGGTTGATCCGGTCGACGAGCTTACAGAACACATCCATCTTCTGGGCAAATTCGGGGTATGTCCAGAAATCATCCTTGTAATGATTTTCGATAATGAGCGTAATGCCACGCGCCTGCGCGTAAGGCAAACAGGCTTCGATGCATTCGGCCGCCAGGGCTACTCCTTCGTCAATAGACAACTCCGGTCGACGCTGGCCGGACAGCACCCGACAGTATGAACCACCCAGTATATACGTCATATCAATCCATCGCTTCTGCTTAGCAATCTCAGTAGCGCGAAATGCCGCGTCGGGGTGCGTAAAATCCGGGGAGCAGCACATCATCGGAATCACCTTTCCGTGCGCTTCCACCTGCTGGCGAAACAAAGGCCAGTTGGCTTCGTTTTCCATTTCCAGGAATCCGGCATACCACTCCAGCCCATCAATATCGAGTTTGGCCGCCAGCTCAATCCAGTCCGAAACCTGCATGGTTCCGTCTTTGCAGAGCTGCTGCATAAAAGCCTTGGGGAAAGCCGCTAGTTGAGGCATAGTTGTAAATGATTAATTCTTCGGTAGATTTCGACCAATAAAGGGGTACTGTTCCAGGTCAAGGATTTGGCCGCTGACAGGGCCGCTTTCATCCGCCAGCCAGTAGACGGCTGCGGCTGCAATTTCGTCGGGTTGCAGCATACGGCCCGAGGGCGCAACGTCCGGTGGAAGTTGCTCGTACCAATCATCGGGAAGGCCCTGCTCGTGTTTGCGCTGAATTTCCCGCTCCGTCAGCACCCAGCCCGGATTCAGTTGATTGACCCGTACGCCCACCTCCCGATGAAGGGTATCGCCCAGGTTGCGAGTTAACGTCACCATGGCCCCTTTCGAGACACTATACGCCATGAGGTTCGGCTCACCACACCAGGCATTGAGCGATCCAATATTCAGTACACAGCCCCGTTGTTTTTGTAAGTGGGGCAAGGCCACTTTGATCAGCGCGAAAGGTGCTAATGTATTCACTTCCAGAACCGTACGAAACAGCGCCAGATCTGTTGTCTGGGTGTTTGACGAAACAACCATAGCCGCATTATTGACCACCGCATCCAGTCGACCAAAAGTTCTCAGGGCGAGATCGACCAGGTGCTGCGGGGCACGTTCGGCGGTAATTTCTTCAATGTGCAAGACGGCCTTATCGCTTCCCAGCGAGGCCACGATTGCTTCGCCCAGTTCCTGTTCCAGTCCGTGAATAACCACCCGCGCGCCTTCGGCAACGCACCGACTGGCAATGGCCTTCCCAATACCGGTACAACTGCCGGTAACGATAATGACTTTGTTCAGCAGTCGCATTGATTATACAGGTTTGAGTACACTTTTCACGACATCGCCCCGGTGCATTTTTTCAAAAGCTTCGTGCCAGTCGGTAACTGGCCACACGCCCCCAATAATGGGTTTTACGTCCAATTGCCCACTGGCGAGTAAGGCAATTACCCGCTCCCAGATGGGCCAGTTATGGCTAAAACTCCCCTGAAGAGTCACGTTTTTCTGGACCAATGGATCGAGCGAAAAGCCCAGCGGCTGTGGTCCCCAGCCCACTTTGGTAATATGCCCGTTGGGACGCACCCATTGCATGGCCAGCTTCAGGGTAATGCTGGTACCAGCCGCGTCGATGATGCAGTCGGCACCGAGACCATCCGCTTTTCGGGCCCAGTCGGTGGCATCACCAATGATGGGTTCGCAGCCGTAGTGTTTCCCGATTTCCAGCCGATGCCGATCGGATTCCAGGCCAACCAGCGCCACTTCGGCCCCGCAGAGCCGCGCCATGGCGGCACATAAAATACCGATGGTGCCCGGCCCCAGCACAATGACCCGATCACCCGGTTTGATCCGGCTATTTTCTACAACAGCATTGAAAGCCACACAGCAGGGTTCGGTCAGGCAAGCCTGTTCAAACGCCAGTTGGTCGGGCACAAGGTGTAAACAGCGAGCCGGAACACGCACAAAACGCGTCATAGCGCCATTGACGCCATAGCCAAAGCCCTTACGCGTGGGGTCGAGGTTATAGAGTCCACGACGAGTCATGGGATTGTTTGCATCAATGACAGCCGCCGTTTCACTAACCACACGGTCGCCTTCACGCCAGCCCGTAACCCGATTTCCCAGTTCAATAATATGTCCACCAAACTCATGACCCAGCACCACCGGGTAGTTTACGGGCCAGCTATGATCGGACGTCCACTGATGCAGGTCACTTCCGCAAACACCTACATTAGCAACCTCCAGCAACACATCGTCCTCACCAATTGTAGGGCGGTCCAGTTCACGAATCTCAACGGAGCCTTTCTCCGGGGCATAATTAACAACAGCAGCAGATTTCATAAGGGTTCAAGTAAATGGATAATCGGGGCCGCCCGTGCGGCAAAATGAATAATGGACAATGAAAAGCAACTAGCCAATACACAACTAGATGATCCCATCATTCAGTTTGCCACACGGGCGGCCCCGATTATCCATTGTTCATTATTCATTTCATTTTTATATCGCCATACGCGTGAATTTTTTCGCAGATCAACCGGAGCGATGCTTCTAAATCGCCATCAGCCGTTTTGAACGCATCGGCATCAATGGTGAGCGGAGCACCGAGTACTACCAGGGGAGCCCCATATTCCGGGCACCGAATGGCCTGCTCCAAACTTAGTCCGCCCACGGCCTGCACCGGTACCCGAACCGCCTGAACAACCTCGCGAAGCTGATCCAGCGGGCTTGGCATCCGATGCCCCTGGGCCGCAATTCCCCGCCGTTCGTCGTAACCAATGTGGTGAATCACGTAATCGCAACCCAGGTCTTCGAGCCATTTAGCCCCCTCAACCATATCCGGGCACACCATGTTATCCCCCATAACCTTGGCACCAAAATCACGGCCTGCCTTCACCACACACTTGATCGTTTCGGCATGAGCACGTGCCATGACCACTACATGCGTGGCACCCGCTTTGGCCATCATTTCAGCTTCCAGATAGCCGCCATCCATCGTTTTCAGGTCGGCTACAATAGGGACTCCCGGAAAGGCTTCGCGGAGTTTTCGCACGCCGTGCAGCCCTTCGGCCAGAATCAACGGTGTTCCGGCTTCCAGCCAGTCGACACCCGCCCGCATGGCTAAAGCAGCCGTTTCTAGTGCTTCGTCAATATTGGTCAGGTCCAGTGAAATTTGAACAATGGGTTTCATGTAAAAAAGAGCGAAAGAGTGAATGAGCGAAAGAATGGCAGGCCGTAGCAGTGATCCAGGCTGCTGCACATTACTTTCTCAAATCAGCCAGAAGCAACAACGCTTCTGGGTATAGTACTACAGTATGATTTAATCAGACTATTGGCCTACCGAAATAATTACTGCCTTCAATAGCCTGAACGGACCCATGCACAGTAATAGAATAGTCTGTAATTGTTTCGAATCATCAGGACCAACTAGCCACTGGCTGGCTGGTCCTTTGGCTTACCTTCTCTTTACTCAATTCGTGTAATCGCCCTTGTCAAATGACTGGTTCAACCCACCCGAGTTTGCTTCAAAAGCTACAACAAGGCTATAACGTCTACGGCTCCTGCATTACCTCAACGGCACCCATGTGGCCCAAGGTTATTCAACAGACAGGGGTTGATTTCGTTTTCATCGATACAGAACACATTCCCATGGATCGGGCCGAGCTGGCGCGACTCTGTCAGCAGTTCCGGGCCTATGGCATTACACCCATTGTTCGGATTCCAAGCCCCGATCCCTTCCGGGCCTGTCAGGTTATCGACGGGGGAGCTATAGGCGTGGTAGCCCCCTATCTCGAATCGGTTGCCCAGATTCAGGAACTGGTTGGTGCTACTAAATTTCGCCCTCTCAAAGGCGAACGTCTGACGGCCTATCTGACAGGGCAGGAAGAACTTTCGGCAGAGATGAAAGCCTACATTGCTGCCTATAATGCCAATACCATTTGCATTGCCAACATCGAAAGTGTGCCCGCGCTAAACCGGCTCGACGAACTCCTGTCTGTACCGGGACTTGATGCCGTGTTCATTGGTCCGCATGATCTGTCGGTCAGCCTGGGCCTGCCGGAGCAATATGACCATCCTGATTTTGAAGCCGCTGTCCAGTCGATTATTCATCAAACCCGCGCCAAAGGACTCTCCATCGGGATTCACTTTTCGCTGGAGCCGGAACGACAGATCCGATGGATGAAAGAAGGCGTCAACATGGTGGTTCATAGTTTCGATGTGGCACTGTTCAGTCAGCGTTTACGGCACGACCTGAGCATTATCAAAGCAGCCGTTGGCGACGATCAGTCTACCGATACGTATTCTCTGCCTGTAATCTGATGGATACGATGGCCGTTCCCCGTACGCAACAGAGCTCGACCTGGCACTGGCGGAGTGTGCTATTGGGCGGCTTGGCGCTTTCCACTGGCTGGGGTATCCGGGGTAATTTCGGACATGAA
The DNA here is from genome assembly GCF_054776855.1 of Spirosoma migulaei. Lineage (NCBI taxonomy): Bacteria > Pseudomonadati > Bacteroidota > Cytophagia > Cytophagales > Cytophagaceae > Spirosoma > Spirosoma migulaei. The sequence goes on from NZ_BAAHBG010000022.1 coordinate 620,988, forward strand.
TACGGGGCGGCCTTTGCCGGATGTCTGGGTGCTCTAGGTATTGCCTTGGTATCAGATCGTTCGGACTGGCGGCAACGGGTTCTTTACTTCGCTTTTTTCGGGGCCATCGGCTGGGGATTTGGTGCGTCGGTTTCCTATATGCAGGTCATCGCCTACACCATGAGCGGTCATAGTGCTACCCAGCTCTATGGGTATGCAGCCCTATTTTACATTGGGTTTCTATGGGCTGGCCTTGGCGGGGCGGGTACAGCGCTGGCGGCTGTAGCCGAACGGGAACGGCTGATTCAGTTGTTCAAGCCAGTTCTGTTCCTCTTTGGCATCTGGTTTCTTCAGGATCTGGTTGAAGACCCCATTGCCCACGCCCTGCAATCGGGCATCAGGATTGACCATACGGCCTCACGCCATAAAAGCCCCCTCTACTGGTTCGATGCCGATTATCTGGCCGCGTCAACGGCATTGCTGGCGATGGCCCTGTACGACCTGCTCGACCAGAAGAGCCGCAGAGTCCTCTGGCTCCCTGTTTTTGGCATAGCGGGGGCATTGCTGGGTTGGGGGATTCAGGCGCTTCTCCAGGCTCTGGGACTTGACCAATCCCTGGCGTCGCTACTGACCTATCCGCTGGGCGATCCCACCTACGTTGATCCCGAAACGGGCAAGCTGGCTTTTGAGGCTCGTAATTTTCTGAATAACTGGCCGCAGTGGTTCGGCGATTATCCGGCGCACATTGGATGGGTAGTTGGTTTACTGCTGGGGTTGATTGCGTATTTCATTCGCTTCGGGAAGTTCCGGCATGGCGCGTCGCTGATCGTGTACATGGCGTCGGGTTGGCTTCTTGCGTTTCTGGCCTTCCCGGTGCTTGGCAGCCTGTTTTTTGCCGACTCCGGCGGCCTCCGCATGACTCCGCCCCGTAGTGATGACTGGGCGGGCATCACCGGTGTTTTTATCGGGATGATCAGCTGGATGCGCCGGCATCGATTACGTCCGGTAGCGGTTGCGTCGGTCATCAGCGGCACCATTGGCGGGCTTGGCTTTTCGGGGATTCAATGGCTAAAACACCTGCTGATGGCACCCGGAAATCCCCGTCTACTGGCGGGCAGAGGCCTATCGCCAGACAGCGCAGCCTATAAAACCACTGTAGCTAACTGGGCCGATTGGCAGCATCAGAACTGGCATAGCTTCCTGGAACAGAGTTACGGTTTCGTTAATGGACTAGCCATTGTAGCGGCTCTGGGCTTTCTGGCAACCCGAATTCCCCTGCATAACGACCGTCACGACGCAGAACCAACTCGCGGCAAATGGACGCTGGGCGTCGCCACGGTTTTTGTGTTACTGGCTATCCCCTATGTCAATCTGGTTAAAAATGTGGAGGAATGGGGTAAGCAGCTAAATCCTGACGTTTGGACACGAACCATTACGCTGGCAGATGGTACAGAGGAAACGGCACCCGCTTTATGGGATGTGCCCTACCTGGGTCGTTTGCCGGGTGTTGATTCCCTGTCCATGACGCCTGGTGGGTGGTTCAACCTAACCTGGCTTATCCTCCTGGTTCTGTTTATCGTTCTGATACGCAGACATTTTCGCGAACCACTCGCGCTTGTGCCTGATTCGTGGCTAGGCAAAGGGCAGTTGATTTTCCTGATCCTTCTCTGGCTGATGATTGTCGGGAATTTTGAGCGAGCCCTGGTAAATTGGCATCCTGACCGTATCCTGACCGAATGGGGCGTTACGATCAACGCCCTACTTGCCACACTGCTTGTGCTGACGATACCGACCAAAACCCGGCCAGTCGTTATTCAGGAACCTGTTTCCTATGCGCCACTGTATAAACAGGTCTGGCTGAGGGCAACATCGGCACTGGTGGTGTCTACTTTATTCTTTTGGCTCACCAACCGGCTTATTTATCAGTATCCGTCCCATGAAAAACTGGACAATTCACTTCATACCCGATTTGGACCGGAAGCCGACTGGCGGGCCCGACCGAATCTAAAAAACGCTCAACACAAATGAACAAACGCCAATGGGCAAAGCTCTGGGTTGCAGGATTTCTACTGGGAGGGCTAGCAATTCCTAATTCCGTAATTGGCCAGTCGGCCAGAAAAATGGCATCGTTTACTGATTCGATCAGCATGTACCGCATTGCCTTATCAACGCACAATCAACCCGGAGTGTCTGCACACCGGGGCAACTCCCAGCGAGCGCCCGAAAATACTCTGGCTACTTTTCAGGAAGCCCTGACTATGCAGGTCGACTACATTGAAATCGACGTTCGGACCACAGCCGATAACCAGTTGGTTATTCTGCACGATGCTACCTTGAACCGCACCACCACGGGTAGGGGGCCGGTAAACGCGCAGACGCTGGCTACACTCAGGGCCCTATCTGCGGGCAAAGGCTTTGGCGATCGCTTCCAGACTGAACGAATCCCTACACTGGACGAGGTTTGTAAACTGGTGGCTAACTGGAATGCGAAGCACCCAAAACCGACAAATTTGTACGTTGATTGCAAAAATGTAGCTCCCGAGCCTTTAGTTAGCCAACTACAGGCGTATGGATTGCTTAAAAATGCCGTTTTTTACGGATCGGACGAAACCTTGCTGGCCTTGAAACAGGCAGCCCCAACGGCCCGACTAATGCCATCGCTCAGAAAAGCGGAGGATATGGCCGACAAGATTGCTAAACTAAATCCGTATGCCTTTGACCTAAACTGGCTGGTGGTCAGCGAGTCCCTGATCCAGCAGATCCATCAGCATGGGATTAAAGCCTTTTCTGACTTACTGGACTCCGCAGACTCGGCAGAACAGTATCGGAAAGCGGCCCAGTTGAAGCTGGATGTTATCCAAACCGATTATGTACTAAACGTTTATAAAACCTTAACCCACTCTATGAACTAATGCCCAATAGGTTCTAACTGTATGAAACTACTTTTCTTTTCTCTTTTCGTCGCCTTAACGCTCTCATCTGCCAGCGCGCAGACGCATAAACAATACCCGGCCTCCATTTACCCTGACCGCATTATACTGGGTTGGCATGGAGACCCGGCTACATCGCAGTCCGTCAACTGGCGTACCGACACCACCGTTACGAATGCGGTTGGCGCCATTGCAGAAGCCGACCCATCTCCCGACTTTGTCAAAAGCGCCACCCTCGTTCCAGCCACGAGCGAACCTGTGTTGATCGAAGGCAAACGGGTGCGCTACCATTCTGTTCAGTTCACCAACCTGAAACCCGGTACCCAGTACAGTTACCGGGTTGGCAATGGCACATACTGGAGCGAGTGGTTCCAGTTCAAAACGGCCCAAAATAAACCCGCTCCCTTTTCCTTTCTGTACTTCGGAGATGCACAGAACGACATCCGCTCGCTCTGGTCGCGGGCTATTCGCGGGGCATACTCAACCCTGCCCACGGTAAGCCTGATGGTCCATGCGGGCGATCTAATCACCACCTCCAACGCCGACTGGCAATGGGGTGAGTGGTTCGAAGCGGGTGGCTGGATCAATGGGATGGTACCTACCCTGGCGACACCGGGCAACCATGAGTACTTTAAAGATGAGCAAGGCACCAGTCGCGTATCCATGCACTGGCGACCATCTTTTGTATTGCCCGAAAACGGACCAAAAGGACTTGAGGAAACAACTTATTACTTCGATTATCAGGGAACACGGTTTATTTCCCTAAATTCACAGGCTGCCCTGCTCGATTTAACCGTTATGGACTCCCAGGCCGATTGGCTGGTGAAGGTATTGAGCAAGAACCCAAACCGCTGGACCGTGGTCGTTCACCATCATCCTATCTACTCCACCAAGAACGGCCGCGACAACGATGAGTGGCGGTCAAAAATGGAGCCCCTGTATCGAAAATACAAAGTCGATCTGGTGTTGCAGGGGCACGACCACACCTATGGACGTGGGCTGAATATGCCGCTGGGCAAGAGTCGAAAATTTCCCGACGGCCCCATTTATGTCGTGTCGGTGAGTGGCCCAAAAATGTACGATATTGGTTTGCAGGACTGGATGAATCGGGCAGGATCGAACACGCAACTGTACCAAACCGTGTCGATTGATGGGGATAGCCTATTGTACCAGTCGTTTACGGTAACGGGTCAGGAATACGATTCATTCGTTTTGACAAAAAATCGTAAAGGAAAAAATACCCTACTCGACAAAGCACCGGCGCTCCTGCCTGAGCGACTGGATTTGCCAGCCGAGTATCAGAAAAAATTCAAGCCTGAAGAGCTCCAGGAATACCGGAACCGTTTTCAGGAGTATAAAGCCCGGAAGCAACAGAAGCTTTAGCGGTTGTTGATGGATTCTATTGATTCTAAATTTATACCAAAAACCTATGTCTCTACTGTCTACTTCGCCTGTTGAACCTGCTGTACTTCAGCCCGCCCCTGTTAAGCGGCTACTCTCGCTCGATACATTGCGGGGGTTTGATATGTTCTGGATTATGGGGGGTGAAGAAATCTTTCAGGTGCTGGCCAAAACGACGGGCTGGGCCTGGGCTATTCTCATCGCCGATCAGTTCACCCATCCCAGTTGGAATGGTTTCCGGGCCTACGACCTGATTTTCCCCTTGTTTGTGTTTATGGCGGGCGTATCGACCCCGTTTTCGATAGGGTCGCGGTTAGAGAAGGGAGATGAGAAGGCGCAGATTGCCCGAAAGATTATAACGCGTGGGCTCATTCTGGTTTTATTAGGCATTATTTACAACAATGGTCTGTTTGTCAAAGCGTTTGAGGATACCCGTTTCCCAAGCGTTCTGGGCCGTATCGGATTAGCGGGCATGTTCGCCCAGTTGATCTTTCTGTATGCCAAACCCCGCACGCAGTACATCTGGTTTTTCGGTATTTTGCTGGGTTACTGGGCCGCTATGATGCTGATACCCGTACCGGGTTGTGGAGCCGGTATCCTAACCATGGAATGCAATCTGGCCAGCTATATTGACCGGATGGTGGTACCGGGTCACTTATACAAAACGATCCATGACCCAGAGGGCTTGTTCTCAACCATTCCGGCCATTGGCAACGCGCTGCTTGGTATTTTTGCTGGTTCGTTCTTGAAGACGCATGGTAAAACCGGCAATCAGAAAGCGGTTCAATTGGTGGGCGTAGGTCTGCTGTTTATCCTACTTGGCTGGCTTTGGGACTTTGTCTTCCCAATCAACAAAAACCTGTGGACCAGTTCATTCATGCTGGTTACGGGTGGCCTGAGTCTGAGCTTACTGGGTCTGTTTTACTGGGTTATCGACGTCAAAGGCATCAAGGGCTGGACGTTTTTCTTCACCATCATTGGTATGAATTCCATCCTCATTTACCTGGCGGGCGAGTTCATCGAATTTGAATATGCAACTCACTTTTTCTTTGGTGGCCTGATCAAGCTGATCTCATCAGGCTGGGTTGCCGCCGTGCTGGGCGTGCTGGGCTACATTGCCGTAAAATGGGTGTTCCTGTATTTTCTCTACAAGAAAAAGACATTTTTGCGGGTTTAAACAAGGTATCGAGGTAAGTAATCATGCAAACTAAAAATAGATTTTAACCACAGAGGCACAGAGAACACAGAGTTTTATTTATTGATTTTTGAGAATTTAAACTCTGTGTTCTCTGTGCCTCTGTGGTTAATAAATTTGCGTGATTACTTAATTCCACAGCTCTAGTTTAGCAACAATTGTCTTATTTTCAATAATTTATGATTGCATACTACTCTAATTAGAGTACCTTTAGACTAATCCCTTTCTACTGAGTTCCTTCCCCGCCCTAATTGGAAAGCTGTCGGTTAAGTTGCTCCTTAACCATTGCTTCATGAAATCTAACTTTCCAATTCTCCTGGTAGACGATGATGCACTCCTCGTTGACATCCTGCACCGGGCATCTCGGGACCATTTCCCCGAAGCGTCGTTTATTCAAGTCTTTAGCAATACAGAAGCGATAGCCTATATCAATGCGCTTGATGGTCATGGGCCTAAGCTCGTCTTTCTTGATATCGACTTAGGATCCAGCGTGAATGGATTAGACTTTTTAGCCTTCCTACAGGCCCATGCGCAAGGACGCTTATTACCAGTTATTATGCTAACAGCCAGCCAATTGCCAAGTACTATTCTGACTACTTATTCAACAGGGGCGGCTTCTTTCACGGTTAAACCATTCAGTTTTGACGACTGGAAAATGTATTTCATTACGCTACGACAATACTGGTTCGACACGGTAACCATACCCCCTATCAGGTTCTATAAGCGTGATTATTGGACATGATGGCCCGTTGCCATAAGTACTAACCCCTCCCCCCTTCACTTCCTCACCAGCAGATCTCCGTTACCTGCGAACCACGTTCACCTTCTCCACATTCCCAGATGAAGGTTACGGCGTTTTCGATAGGTCGAATTCGTGCGTGTTTTCTTTCTTGAATAATTATAGTATCATTTCGTATAACTCGCTGGTAGTGACTACCTGATCGAAACCCATAGCTTTTAAATGAGTAGTCAGTTTCTTGTCTCCTGTCCAAAGCCAAGCCGATTTTTGTAACGTTAAAGCAACAAAATTTATATCTTTTGAATCAACACCTGATGTTAGTCGGTCGGCTTCTATCCAGTGCTGCGGTTCAATAATATTCTCATTGATAAATTCAACCTGTTTTAAAATAGCATAAACGACCATGCTGATTTTATCGGCAGGCTGTTTAGCCAGTTTAATAATTTTGGGTTGATATTTAAATAATTCAGCCATAGCGTAGTAGCAACTAATACGCTCGATAGACGGTAAAGGGCTAAAAAGAAGTTCAGATATTTTATTGTTTGGTGATATGCAGGCACTAAACAAAATATTAGTATCAACAATAATTACCATAGTCAGGGTAGAAAACGTGACTTGTTTTCTGACCACCAATTTTTGTCACTTTCCGCAGCAAGCTCCGCAGCTTGCTCTTCTGATCCCTGATTTTGGGATACGATCTCCAGGACGTTTATGTAGTCAATAAGTTTCTGAACAGCCTCCATGTTAATGGAGTCGTTAGCTTCTATAAGGATATTTCTGTCTTGCCGCGTGATAACCATGATTCTAACCTTTTCTCAAATATACCGAATTTTAGGCTGTACAGTCAAAGGAGTAACCTGTGTTTCGTCTCTACTATGGCACAAACAACTGTTTTAACAGATGGTAGCCAGTATAAAAGAAATCTAAGCCTAACACTCTCCCCTCCCCCCTTCACTTCCTCACCAGCCAGATCTCCGTTACCTGCGAACCGCGTTCACCTTCGCCACATTCCCAGATGAAGGTTACGGCCCCATCGGATGAAGCCGCTTTGGGTACGTCGAATTCATAGATGGGTTGCTCGCCGGTCTGGATGAAGTCATGAACAACGGAGCCGTCGTCGGTGGTGAGTTTCATGCGTGATTGGAAACGTCCGGTGTAGGCAATCCGAAGGCGATAGGTTGCCATGGGGTCTAGTTCAGAGTAAGCGATTTTTAGGGGTTGGTCATAGAGGGTTTTGGCCTGTTTCATCCAGGCTCGTGGCGTCACCTGGCCTTTGAAGCCCGTTGCTTTAATCTCGTCTACCCATTCAACACCCACCAGGCCTACGCCAAACCCAATTCGGGGCGAGTGAAGACTTCCCGGATCTTTCTCCCAACTTGTGTCTGAAACCACCCGATGCCAGCTTTCAGGCGCGCCGAAATGGTCGTAGAACCCACCCGGTCCCGGATCAGTCCGGTGCAGCACCTCCCGGATTTTCTGGAGTCGTTCTGGCTCATTGGTCAATTTCTCTAGCTGCGAGAGCTGCGATAACAGCCAGGGAGAGTCGTTGAGCGGAATGTCGATGTTGTCGATGAAGTTACCGCGTCCACCCATGGCACCGTGTTTGTCGATGGTGAGTTGCGCCCCAATGCTTTTGTAGAGTGAGTCGGCTAGGGCAAAACATGTCTGGCGGTAAACGGGCAGAATCGGTTCTTTCCAGGCTTTCTCGAGGATCGCATTTGCCTGTCGGATAGCTGCTAATGAGCCAACGGACTCACTGGCTTCCAACGCAACCCGCGCCTGCTGCTCCAGACCAGTTTCATAGAGTAACCGACGGCGGGTGAAGGCATCGTAATACGCCCGAATTTGTCCCATCTGAAAGCGTGGATTCTGCAATACGGCCTGAGAAGCTGATTTTTCCAATGCCTGCCACTGCATCAGGGTACGCTCAACGGCCTCGTTGGTCAGGAGGTTTCCCCGCCAGTTTTGTTCCAGAGCGATAAGTCCCTGCGCAACGGTTTCGGCATAATCCGACCCGATAAACAATCGGGCGTAGTCACGCAGGGTTTCAATAACCGGCGTTTCGGGGTTCCAGTCCTGGTCGCTCCAGACAAACTTATTCACATCATCATTGGTGCCTTCAGAATAACTGATGCTTCCAGCTCCGTATTCATCGAGCGCGTTATGGATAGCCTTTTCATCGTGCGGACGCGGGTTGATGCACTCCCGACCCAGCGTCATGGCCCAGGCCAGATCCCAATGCGGCACCGGATATTGAGACGCGTAGTTGTGGGTAATATCCGGATAATGCCGAATGGGAATGGACGGTTTAACCACCTTCCGAATTTCCTGCACCGACATCTTGACCCAAGGCCCAAACACCACGCCCCCAAACCAGGGGTATTCCTTATTAACGTGTTTATAGAACGCATCGAACCATTGCTGCGTAGGTCGGAACACCTGCGGAGAGACCCATATTTTAGCGTTGGGATGGTATTTCTGCAACACCTGGGCTTCCTTTTCGAGCCACGCAAACAGCACGTCGGGTTCCAGTTCACCGGGGTCCCCGCCGGGTACGAAGACCGCATCCAGTTTCTGAACAGCCGCAAAAACCTCATGCCGTTCAGCCAGTTCCTTCTGAATCGAATCGGGATGGGTGTAATTCATGCCCATGTTCGGATACCACATCCAGACATCCAGCCCGTATTCAGCACAAATCCTCGACTGTTCGCCAATCATCCTGATGGCGGGTAACTTCATATGCCGACTCGTGAAGTCATCATCCGTACGGGGTGGCATAATTTCGATGCTGTTAGCGCCAAACAACGCCAGTTCACGAATGTACTGGTCGTACTGAGCCACGGAAAAGGCATCGTAGGCGTTGGTTTTTGGCCGATACCCAAGCTGGTGACCGCGAATAGGATAGCGGGGGCTGGTAGCAATAGACAGATTTCCAGCCACGTCCACCTTACCCAGCTTCATCTCCAGCTTGCGCAACAAACGTCCAACACCATAAAGCAATCCCCGCGCATCGTGGCCGACAATCAACACCGCGTTGGACTTTTCAATGGATACCAGTCTGAAGCCTTCACTTTTACTATCGGGCATTGCCTGGATGAGCGTTCGGAAACTTGCGGGCAACTGAGCGACATGCTGTTCCAGCACAAGCCCAATAAACGGCTGATTATCGGCAGGGAGTTTTCCGACAACGGGAAGTTGAATACCACTCTGTTTTTTCACTTCCTGCTGTAGAATCTCTACCGTTCGGCGCAGAACTTTTTTATCGGTAACGGTAGTAGCTATACGCGCCTTCGATAAATCAATCGAACCGGCGTAGGCGGTTGTCCATATTGATAGGAGGAGGATGGTTAAGCGGATTGAGGGTAAGCGCATGGTTATGATTCTCTGTTTTTGCTTGGCTTTGCCGACCGGGCTGGCGTACCAGTGAAGGCTATTGTTTCAAGGGCCTCTGGCCCAATTTTGATTAGTCAATACGGGCGAGACGCCCTAAAGAATAGTCTTCACTGGTACGCCAGCCCGGTCGGCAAAGCCAAGCAAAAACAGAGTCCGCACAGTTCCACGCATCCTCACAGCTTAATAAAAATCTTCCGCTTATACAGCACATAAGCTGGAATGAAATTGACGCCAACAAAAAACAGCGCGTACAACAGACTGGCGAGTTCGGGTTGAAGTCCAATATCACGTAGCCCTTTTACAACCTGCTCATTCAGCGGAAGACCACCGAATTTGAGTCGATAGAAAAAGAGGGCGAAGATGTCGGCCAGTACATATACTGTGATAGCGTTCGCTCCGAAGATAATCCCTGGCTTTGTCCCATTCGTATGCCCGAGTACATCAACCAGAAAATACGTAGCGCCAAACAGTAGGGCAGCAAAACCAGACGTAACCAGCACAAACGAACTCGTCCAGAGATTTTCATTAACTGGAAACGTTAGCCCCCAGAAATAGCCTGCAATGGCTGTAAACAGACCAACCGTCATCAGATACGCAACTTTCTCGATTGGTTCATCGGGGCCCAGCATCCACCGGCCTGCCAGCATACCCATAATTCCCGTCACAATAGACGGGAAGGTGCTCAGAATACCTTCGGGGTCCCAGGTTCCCTGCCACATTCTGCCGGGCAGGTATTGCCGGTCAACCCAGGCAGCCAGATTCTGGCCCCGTTCCAGCACAACCCGGCCCACATCGGGGGTGGGGATCTGCGTCATGGCCAGCCAATATCCAACCAAAGTAAAGGCGCCAATCCAGGCCTGCTGTTTCCAGCTTGTAGTCAAAAATAACGTTGCGCAAACCAGAAAGACGATGGCGATTCGATGAAGTGTACCTGTCCAGCGAATCGTGGCAAAATCAAAATCGGGCATCAGATTCAGGAACATACCGACGGCAAAGATTTTCAGTGAGCGAATGACAATCTTCCGGTAAAGTTCTCCTTTGTGAGCAGCCCGTTTTTGTGAATAAGCGAAGGCAATAGACACGCCGACGATAAACAGAAAAAATGGTGCTACCAGATCCGTCATGGAAAGACCATTCCAAATGGTATGTCGAAGGGTAAAATACACGGTCTCCTCACTGCCCGGAAAATTGGCAACAATCATGGCTGCAATGGTAAACCCGCGCATCGCATCCAGAGAAATAAGCCGCTTTTGTTGCTGTACCATCAAAAAGTTGTAAAAAGCCCGCTAAAAGCAATGGTATCTTTACTACTGATTTGAGTACTATAAAGGCTACTTAACCTAAGGATTTATGCGAACTACTTTTTTTACCACCCTCAGCACGCTTGTTTTCCTCTGTTTCAGCAGTTGTAGTATCACTGAAAAGCAGGCAGTTGAAGAGGCAAAAAAAATAACGGTATCCTGGGAACTGGTCAGCAATTTCACCGAGATCGAAACGGGTTTCGAAGCCCGCTTTCACCTGGCCAATGAAAGTAATTTTCCATTGACAGACACCAACTGGGCCTTGTTTTTCAACATGTCGCCCCGGCCTATTCTTCCAACAAAAACACCCCAGTCCGCTACTGTTCAGCACATCAATGGAGACTGGTATAAACTTACGCCCAGGGTTGGCTTTAGTCTCAAACCCGGTGCCGCTATCGACGTTCTATACGAGGGAACCGAAGCCGTCAATAAGGTCACGGATGCTCCACTGGGGCTTTACTTTGTTTTTTATGACAAAGACGGCAAGGAGGAAAACATCGTACAGGTAGCCAATTATAGCATCAAACCGTTTACCCGGCGAGAGCAGATGCTACGTGGAAAGGTCGACCTGGAACCGCTCCCAACTCCTGAACATACGTACCAGACGAATCGAACGGCCTCCCTGCTTCCAACCGAAAATCTTCAGAAAATCATACCGGCACCCGTTAAACTGACGTTGGGCACAGGCACATTGACCGTCAATTCGTCGCTGCCGATTTATGCAGATAAAAGCCTGGAAAATGAAGCGAATTTCCTGAGTCAGAAACTAAAAACGCTAACGGGTAGCGACTTTTCTGTAAAAACAGGAACCCCAACGGGCAAAGGCATTTCGCTAAAAACGGGAACTATTCGTGTCAACGGCGTTACGAAAGAAGCGTATCAGTTAGGCATCGACGGGAATGGCATTGCCATTACGGGTAGCGATGCGGCTGGTGTCTTCTACGGCATTCAGAGTATGTTGGCGTTGATCCCGACCGCAACCTACCTTAAACCGTCGGCCAGTATTGCCCTGAACTACGTACAGGTTGAGGATGCGCCACGCTTCCATTTCCGGGGTATGCACCTGGATGTTAGCCGGAATTTCCAGACCAAAGAAACCATTCTTCGGTTGCTGGATTTGCTGGCAGTCTACAAAGTCAATCACTTCCTGTTTTATACGACGGAAGATGAAGGCTGGCGTCTCGAAATTGACGGATTGCCTGAGCTAACGAAAGTAGGTGCACAACGGGAACATACGTCGGGTAAGGAAACGCCAGTGCTGCATCCGGCCTACGGATCGGGCCCAAAAGCCTATGACGAAGGCAAATACGGCAGTGGGTATTACACCAAAGCCGATTTCATCGAAATCCTGAAGTACGCGAAAGCGCGCCATATCAAGGTCATTCCGGAAGTGAATTTGCCGGGCCATGCCAGAGCCGCCATTAAAGCTATGGAAGCCCGGTATGACCGATTGATGAAGGAGGGCAACGAGAAAGAAGCCAATGAATACCGACTCATCGACCCCAATGATAAATCCGTTTATTTATCCGCACAGGGGTACACCGACAATGTGGTGAGCGTTGGACAGGAGTCGACCTACCACTTCTATGAAAAAGTGGTTGATGAGATCACGAAGATGTACAAAGAAGCCGGTTTGCCCATGGACGTGATGCACGCGGGTGGCGACGAAGTGCCCGAAGGCGTCTGGACAAAATCGCCCATAGCGGCTAAAGTCCTGAAAGATAACCCAACGATCAAAGACCCGAAAAACCTGCAGACTTATTTCTTCCGAAACCTTGTTAAACGACTCAAAAAACGTAATCTGGAAATACACGGCTGGGAAGAGGCTGTACTCACCAAAGCAGCCGATGGAAAACTGGTATTGAACCCTGAATTTGTTGGCCAGGGCGTGGTGCCCTATGTCTGGAACAATCTGTTTGATATGGATCTGGGCAATCGGATGGCCAATGCCGGTTATCCAGTGGTGTTGTGTAATGTATCGAACTTTTATTTCGATATGGCCTATAACAACGATCCGCAGGAGCCAGGTCTGTACTGGGCGGGCTATGTTGATACGCGCAACAACTGGGCATTTGCGCCGTTCGATATGTTTAAGACAACCTATAAAAATTCGATGGGTAAGCCCTTAAATTTTGCAGGCCTACAAAAAATGAAGCCCGAAGCCCGCAAAAACGTTCGGGGTGTAGAATGTCAGCTGTGGAGCGAAACCGTTAAAGGTCGTGATATGGCCGAGTATGATATCCTGCCTAAATTACTGGGGTTTGCCGAAAGTGCCTGGGCACCCGAGCGACCCTGGGAGACCATCGAAAACCGGCAGGAGCGCGAAAAATCAATGAGTACCGGCTGGAATATATTTGCCAATACACTCGCCCAAAAAGAACTCCCCCGGCTAGCTACGATCAACGGCGGTTATCATTATCGGTTACCGCTTCCGGGTGCTATTATCGAGCAGGGCATGCTCAAAGCGAATGTAGAACTACCCGGTCTTGCCATTCGGTATACGACCGATGGGACTGAGCCAACGGCACAATCTGCACTATATACAGGTCCAGTAAAGGTTTCGGGCACGTTGACATTAAAAAGCTTCGATGCATCGGGTAGATCGAGCCGGGCAACCATCCTTAAGGTGCGGTAGCACGTCCTGATACTATTATAATATTCTTGTAGTTTTTTACACCAATACGCAACATACGTACCATGACTATTGGGGTCGACTTAGGAGGAACCAACGTACGGGCTGGACTTGTACGGAATGGATCAATTGTTCATCAAAAGAGTGGCTTATTACATCAAAAAGAATCGCTCTCTGCTACGTTATCACAACTTATTGAATTAATCCGTCCTCTGGCGGAATCCACCGTCAGTAGTATCGGTATTGGTGTTCCCTCGGTGGTTGATGTGGGGCGGGGTATTGTGTATAACGTGGCCAATATTCCATCCTGGAAAGAGGTTGCCCTGCGCGATATTCTGGAAGAGGAATTTGCCGTACCCGTATTTGTGAACAATGATGTGAACTGCTTTACCCTTGGCGAACACCAGTTTGGTCTGGCCAAATCCTACCATTCCGTCGTTGGCATGTCTATTGGTACAGGGCTTGGCTCGGGCATTATCATTGACAATCAGCTCTTTGTCGGGAGTAACTGTGGAGCGGGAGAAATAGGACTACTCCCCTATCGGGATAAAAACTTTGAGTACTATGCCTCTGCCGAATTTTTCGAGGCTATCCACGGTACAACGGCCCTCGAAGCCAGCCAGGCAGCCCAACTCGGCGAGCCCAGCGCGTTACAACTCTGGACCGAATTTGGTCGTCATTTTGGCTGGGCTATCAAAGCAGTCCTCTACGCCTACGATCCTGAAGTCATTGTCTTAGGGGGTTCCATTGCCAAAGCGTACCCGTTTTTTAAAGCGGGTATGTTTGAGAGTATGCAGGATTTCGCTTATCCAGTCACGCTCAAGCGACTGAAAATTTTCCAGTCGCAGCGGGAAGGCATTGCCCTGCTGGGCGCAGCCGCTTTAGTTAGCTAATACCATGAACCGTAACACCCTGATTGTCGTCCTGATTCTGGTCATTTTCTTTGTCATTTCGTTTCTGACCAACATTTTGGGGCCCATCATCCCCGATCTGGTCGACAGTTTTCAACTGAGTATCGGTCTGGCGGGTTTCTTGCCCTTTGCTTTTTTCGTTGCCTACAGTGCGTCGATTCCGTCGGGACTGCTGGTCGAAAAATACCAGGAGAAACGGGTGCTGCTAGGTGCTTTTTTATTGGCTTTCCTGGGTGCCTTACTCTTCGCCCTCATACCCCAATTTTCAGTGGCGCTGGTGTCGTTATTTTCCATCGGTGTTGGCATGGCCATGTTGCAGGTTGTGATTAACCCACTGCTACGGGTAACAGGTGGCGAAGAGCATTTTGCCTTTAATTCGGTGCTGGCGCAGCTTTTTTCCGGGGCCGCGTCATTTATAAGTCCTTTTCTATACAGCTACTTTGTCGTTAACCTGCATACCACCAATACTAGCTTCCCGATTGCGGTGCTGAATCGACTGGTTCCCGTTGATCTGAAATGGGTGTCGCTCTATTGGGTTTTTGCCCTGACGACGCTCTTGATGATTATAGTAGTTGCGCTGATCAAATTCCCAACCGTCGAGCTTAAGGACGACGAAAAAGTGGAAGTGGGCGGTACCCTGACCGAGCTACTTCGCAACAAAACGGTCTTGTTGTTCTTCGCGGGTATTTTCGCGTATGTAGGTACTGAACAGGGCATTGCCAACTGGATTTCCAAGTTCCTTCAACTGTATCACGGAGTTGACCCGACAACAACTGGCGCCGAAGTAGTGGCTTATTTCTGGGGGCTCATGACCATTGGCTGCGTTCTTGGCCTGGTTTTACTGAAACTAACCGACAGCCGCAAAGTGCTGATGATTTTCACGCTGGGCGCTATTATCGCCTTACTGGCCGGACTGTTTGGCACTAAAGAAGTGGCTCTGTATGCGTTTCCGGCCACTGGTTTTTTTGCTTCTGTGATGTGGTCCATCATTTTTTCACTCGCACTCAACTCCGTTCCGCAGCATCATGGCACTTTTTCGGGTATCTTGTGTACCGGAATCGTTGGTGGCGCGCTGGTACCCCTGATCATCGGTGGCCTCGCCGAACTGGTGGGACTGCGCTGGGCCATGCTGGTCATTCTGTTTACGCTAGGTTATATTTTCAGTATTGGCATCTGGGCCAAACCGCTGGTTACGAATGCGACGATTAAATTAAAGAGCGAAAGAGTGAATGAGTGAAAGAGCGGGCAGACGCGACAGCGCAACTTCCCGGCGGTTTTCGCTCATTCACTCGTTCACTCTTTCGCTCTTTACCCATGCACAAGATCATTCTACTAATCGACTTCGCAGAAGACTACAGCAAGAGTCTGTTGAAAGGGATCACTAAATATTCGCGGGAATATGGTCCCTGGGTTTTTTGCCGGATGCCCCTTTTTCATCGGGAAACGATGGGGATCAACGGCATACTGAACTGGGCGCGAGAATGGGAAGCCGACGGCATTATCGGGCAGCTTTACAACGATGAAAGTATCGAAAAGATCGTTCAGGCGGGTATTCCACTCATTGCGCAGGATTTTAAAGAACGGTTTACAGAAATCCCCAACATAACGGGTGCCCACCAGGAAACCGGCGCTATGGCCGCGGACTATTTCCTAAAAAAAGGCTTTAAAAACTTCGCCTTTTATGGATTTACGGACATCGTCTGGTCGCGGGAACGGGCTGAAGGATTCGACGAGCGAGTGTCCCGGTCGGGTTACAAAGTCCATTATTTTGAAAACGAAAACGCCCGCGCCAGTGAGATCGAGCTGTGGTATTATAAACCTAGCTCACTGAGTCAGTGGCTATTGTCATTACCAAAGCCAATTGCCATCATGACGTGCGACGACCGACTTGGTCAGCACATTACGGAGGCCTGTCGACATTCGGGTATTCGTATTCCCGAGGAGGTAGCGGTATTGGGGGTCGATAATGATGAAATGATCTGTGAGCTGTCTGACCCTCCTCTATCCAGCATTGCGCAGGATGCCGAGAAAGGGGGGTATGATGCGGCCCGCCTGCTGGATCGCATGATTCGCAAGGAAACCGAGTGTTTTTATGATATTGTTGTGAGGCCTACGCAGGTAATCACCCGCCAGTCGACCGATATTTACGCCACCCACGACGATTACATTGCCTCCTCACTGAAATACATTCACCAGAATATCGACAAAAATCTTCAGGTCGATGAAGTGGTCAAGCAGGTGCCGTTGTCGAGACGCTCACTGGAGATGCGGTTTCAGCATGTGATTGGCTATCCTATCTACAAGTACATCCAGAATCTGCGGATCGAAAAATTCTCTAAAAAACTGCTGGAAACCGACCTGACCGTTTTTGAGATTGCCATGGAGTTAGGCCTCAATGATAGCAAGAACATTGCCCGTCAGTTCAGGCAGGTCAAAGGCTGCACCCCACTCGAATACCGAAATCGATACCTGGCGGGAAAATGAAGGTGATTTATTAAACCCATTTTCCGGCCCGTTCATCCCATTTTCGGCACGTACGTATCTGATCTGCATAGCTTTGATAAAACTTAGTTGCTCTCTACTCCTATGCATATGCGCTTGATACCCATTTTACTAAGCCTGCTTGTGACTTGCAAGCTGTACGGCCAGCCCACCGATCTGGTAAAAACGCAGGGCATTACGACTGCGCTACACCAGGCTAACATCGGCACAATCATCTTTACCGATAAAGATACCCCAGCGGCCGACCTAAAAACCACGGACTTTCTACGTACGTATGCGCTGACGAACAAAAGCAATTTATTCATGACGGTCTTTATGGGTAACTCGCTCACCAATTACTTACATCGGATGGCGCCTGAACTAACAGCCGATGAACTCACGAAAACGGGTGGTTATCAATTCACATTTTACGTAGATAACCGACTCATTTACCAGAGCAATCTGCATCCAGGAGCCCCTTACGCCCAAGTGAAGAACGTTGAAACACTCATCAGTAAGCCATTAATTAACAACCAGCGAGAGGGGGCCTGGTGGAGTCAGTCGGCCTGGAATCGGTTTATGAATAACGGTGGGGATAGCGCACTGACAGACGGCCCACACATGTTCAGGCTCGAGATCAGACCGTATCTCAACAAGCCTAACCTGACCGTGGGTGAGTTGATTGCTGCGGGGCAACTGACACTACAGGTGAAGCGCAAACCAGTTATTGACCTAACCAAAGTTCGACTTACTATCCCCAAACCCTATCCGGGCTTTGCCGTCTCGACGGAACGGTTTGATATCAACAAGATCAAGGAGTTGAAGGGTAATATTGACGAGGATGTGTTCAAACACATCACCAGTGTGATCGTCATTAAAAATGGTAAACTACTGATCGAAGAATACTTTAACGGGAACACCCGAGACTCCCTGCATGATGTTCGTTCGGTGGGTAAGACGTTTGCCTCTACCATGGCCGGGATTGCAAAACAGGAAGGTCTCTTGAAAAGTGAAAACCAAAAGTTAGCTGATTTTTATGACCTGAAAACCTTTGCAAACGACTCTCCTGCCAAGGCAAATACCTCACTAAACGAGTTACTGACCATGAGTTCGGCGTTTGACGGGGATGATAATGACAACAACTCGCCGGGCAACGAGGAGAATATGTATCCTACGCCTAACTGGATAAAATTCATTCTGGACCTACCCGTTGACCCTGCGAAGTTTAAAGGGGAGTGGCATTATTTTACCGCAGGCGTTGTGTTGTTAGGTGACATTCTGAACAAAGTTGTACCGGGAAATCTGGAACGCTATACGGACCAGAAACTATTTAAGCCCCTGGGCATTACCCACTACCAATGGCAATACACGCCCCAAAAAGTAGTCAGCACGGCGGGTGGTATCCGAATGAATGCGCTGGACTTTGCCAAATACGGCCAGTTATATAAAAATGGGGGCCAATGGCAGGGGAAGCAACTCATACCAGCTGCCTGGGTTAGCCAAACCTTTACGCATCATAAGCCGATTACGGGCCGGAAGGATGAGTATTATGGGTACCTGTTCTGGAACAAAACGTATCAGGTAGACGGCAAGGCATATGAAACCTATTACTGCTCAGGAAACGGGGGCAATAAAATCTTTGTCTTTAAAGACCAGCCGCTGGTGGTTGTCGTTACGGCTACTGCTTATAACACGGCGTATGCCCATCCTCAGGTAGACAAGATACTGGAACAGTATATTCTGCCAGCGGTGGTCCGCTAAGGGGTTTAACCACAGAGAACACAGAACTTTAACTTGTTGTTTTTTTACTCCGTGCCTCTGTGGTTAAACAACCTTTTACTGCTTCAGCAGCCAGATATCCGAGATCCGGGAGTTTTGCCGCCAGTTGAGGTGGGATTCCTCTGGTTCGTCGAACGTGACGCTGATATGCCCGTCCTGCGTGGCCGACAGGGGTACAATCCATTCTTTAACCGCATCGGCCTCCTTGCTGTAGTGCAAAGGACTCAACCGCTTTCCATCGACCCGTAACAAAGCATCGCCAAATCCGACAACCCGAATAATGTACTCCGCCGTAGGGTCCAGGTTATCATAATCCAGGGCCGGACTTCGCTGGAACGTTTGCGATGAAAGCCGGGTCCGACTGAAACCGTCTTTCCACCAGGCAATGTCCGTGGCATCGTCGGAGATGGTTTTCACGCGGGGGCCTTTGCTTACGCTCGACACATCGTCGTAATAACTGCCCTTGCCGGGCGTTTCCCAGGTACCGATTTCCCGTAGACGTCTCAGTTTGTCTTCCTTTGTTTTCAGTGTCCGGACTTTATCGAACTCGTCAGTCAGCCACCAGCGATTGTTGAGCGGATAATCGACAAAATCAAGCAGGCAACCCCGTTCATAACCCTTCGCTTTATACTTAGGCACGCTGGTTTGTAAGCCAATTGAAGCAAATAGAGCGGCACATAACGACACAATTTTGGCTTTCAACTCAGGCGAAGCAGGCTCTGTATCCGCTTTGTTCACAAGGGCAAGCGCCTGGCTCATCGCGTTATCGGGATCAGCATCGGTCGTCTGTGCTAGTATCTTGTCCGCTTTTGCCTCCAGTTCCTGTTCATACAGTAACCGCCTGCGGGTGTAGTTATCGTAATAAGCCCGGAGAAGGAGGAGTTGCCAACGCCAGTTGGTGGCTAAGGCGGGATTCGTTGTTTCCATCGTTTTCCAGAATGAAAACGTAGCGTCGACGCCCCCGTTTTGCGCCAGTGGCCCCTGCCAGTTTTGTTCGAGAGCCTCAAT
The DNA here is from genome assembly GCF_054776855.1 of Spirosoma migulaei. Lineage (NCBI taxonomy): Bacteria > Pseudomonadati > Bacteroidota > Cytophagia > Cytophagales > Cytophagaceae > Spirosoma > Spirosoma migulaei. Next base: position 640,737 of record NZ_BAAHBG010000022.1, read on the forward strand.
ACCGCTGGCCGCGGATTCGGTCAATGGTAAGCCAAAGAAAAAGCGGCTGTAGTCGGTCAGGATCTGATGAACGTTCATATCCGGGTCCCAACCGCGCATACTCCACACTACTTTGTTGATGTCATCATGGCAACCATCGGAATAGGACACAAAGCCATCCGTAAAGGGTGCCGCAGCCGCCTGAGCCCGCGCGTAAAAATAAGGGCGTGGATTTGATGCCTCCCGCCCTAAGGTCAGCGCAAACGCCTGATCCCAGCGTTCAACGGGAAATTCGCAACGAACGGTATGAGTAATGTCCGGATACTGACGAAGCTGGTACTGTTTGGGCAAGCGATACCGGGTTTCGGCGAGTGGCGGGCTGCCCGGTCCGTAGACCAGCCCTGCCAGCCAATCGGGCTTATGCTGGGCCAGATAGTCATACACATAATTGATCTGCTCCACGTTGAATCCCTGCAACGACAGCCAGACGTTGGCCTTTGGGTGGTATTTCACCAGTCGGTCGTGCAGCTCTTTCAAAAAAGGCATTACCTCTCTGGGATGGTTGTCGCCGGGATCGCCACCGGGCAAAAAAACATGATCGAGCCGGGGACATGCCTTATAAAAAGTCTCGTGAAGCGTAAGTTCGGCTTCCCGTTTCTTCGTATCGGTCAGTTCAAAGGTAGCGGGTGTCCATACCCAATAGTCCAGATCGTACGCTTTGCAGATTTCGCTCATTTTGACCCGCATTTCCGAAGCAGGTATCTTAAAATGAGGGCTGGGTTTCTCGTCTTCGTGAAACGGGATTCCTTCTACAGCGTTGGTTCCAAAAATAGCCAGATCGCGAATGTACTGCTCAAATTGCCCCACCGTCCAGGCATCGTATGAGTTAGCCGTGGTTCGGTAGCCCAACTGATGTCCCCGAATGGGATAAGTGGGTGCCGTGGCCAGATCGACCGGGTTGGGAAGTTCCAGCAGTTTTCGGTCCATTTTCAGGTTTCTCAACAGCCACCCGGTGCCAAACAGAATACCCCGGCTATCGGCACCAATAATCCAGAGCGTATTGCCTGTGGTATTGGTTTCACTCACCACCCGGAATCCTTCTGGCTTACCTTCTGGCCGATCATTCGACGTATTAACCGGGATGGTAACGCCCTGAACGTCTTTATCGCCCACAAGAACCAGTGCGATCCGCGTTGAGCCAGCCTTTGGCCAGGTCGACGCTGTTTTCAGGGAAACGCCCGTTCGTTTTTCAATCTCTTCGCGCAGCATCCGGGGAGCCGTTTCCCGCATAGGCAACGGAACAGAGGGCGAAACCAGAACAACGGCCTGTTTCAGGTTAATTGGTTGAGCAGTGAGTTGACTACCACTTATTGCCAAAAACAGGGTAAGGCCACTGATTACCAATCTTACAGAACGATTCAAAGTCATAGATTAAAAAAGAGGAAGGTATTGTTAAGAATTGCGATTGGGGCGTACCCACGGGCTTCAGCCCGTGTATGGATTGGATTGATACACGGGCTGATTGATTTGTATTAAATAAGCGCCTAAATAAAACTTGTCCTTTTGAGGCTTTCAAAACCCCCAACCCCCTGAAGGGGGCTTTTTTTCCCAGTGAACTAAGCCCCCTTCAGGGGGTTGGGGGTTTTGAAGGCTAGCAAAACGGCGGTTAATTTCTTCAAATCAATAAGCCCGTGGGTACGTCGGTACAGCCCAAAACAGCGTCATTAAGCGAATCTATTTCCTGGCATGCTGAATTTTCCGAATCGCCTGAGCAAACGACTCCATATCGGAGCGAGTACCCAGCATGGCCTGTTGAAAAATCCATACGGCTTCTTCCGCACAGGCCAGCTCCGCTTCCGGGCAGTTTACCTGCGTATAATCCACCGATTCTGGGATGGCGTAACACATAAAGTTCTTTTGCTGAAACACCGGTTGCTTATACAACGGATGTGGATACCCCCCTGAACAGGGCACCCCTTCTGCCGACAACATGGCCACAAATTCCTGCTTCGCAATCTGCCCAAATTTGGTTCGATCGTATTTGACAATATAGAGGTGATAACAGTGCCGGATAGCAACCTCTCCCCGACTCAAGGGTGTAATACCGTCAATATCGGCCAGCAGGCTATCCAGGTAAAGACCGTTCTCGTTCCGCGTGATCGTTTGCTCATCCAGTCGTTTTAATTGTTCGGAGAGCAGAACCGCCTGGAGTTGCGTGATGCGGTAGTTGCAGCCAGGGTTGAAATGATCGTACCATTGTCCGCTGGGCAACCGGCCTACATTTCGCAGAGAATTCATGGTTTCGTACAGGGCATCGTCATTGGTAATGACGATGCCACCTTCGCCACTCGTCAGGTTTTTGGACGATTGAAAACTAAAGCTCCCGGCATCACCAATAGAGCCAAGTTTCCGGCCTTTGTATTCGGCCCCGTGGGCATGAGCGGCATCTTCAATCACACGCAAATTATGCCGTTGCGCAATGTCCAGAATGGCGTCCATATCGCAGGGCAAGCCAGCAAAATGAACGGGAATAATGGCTTTTGTTTTGCTTGTAATAGCAGCCTCAATATGGGTAGGGTCGAGGTTGTAGGTCTGCGGATCAATGTCGACGAAGACCGGAACGCAGTTAATTTCAAGTACGACCGAAGCCGTTGCAATGAAGGTATAGGGCGGCACGATGACCTCATCGCCAGGCCGTAACCCGCAGGCAATCAGTGCCAACCGAAGCGATACGGACCCATTCACACAGGTTACGGCATATTTACTGCCGCAATAAGCCGCGAAAGCCTGCTCAAAGCGAGCTACTTCATCGGCACAATCAGGGTTTCCCCATTGTCCGCTTCGCACGATGCTGGCCACAGCCTGAACTTCCGTTTCGTCGTAGATGGGCCAAGGGAAGGTCGTATTCACTGACTTCGGCCCACCGTGTATTGCCAATTGCCCTAGTTGATTACCAATCATATCCTGGTAGAATCACCGCCAGAACTGCCCATGAGGGAAGTTCTGGCAGCCAATTCGTTTAACTCGGATATAGTACGCTACGGGATCTATTTCAGGCTATCAGGCAGGTGAAAATTTACGTGATTAACTAGCGGTGCTTTTGAGTGACCAACCTGCCTATTGTCTATTCTGTACGTAAGGTCTTTATCGGATTCATCAGAGCGGCCTTCATACTCTGGAAACCGACGGTCAGCAAGGCAACCATGAACGTGATGAGCATTGCCAGAATAAACATACCGGCACCAAGTTCAATCCGATACACAAAATTAGTAAGCCACTTGTTCATGACCCACCACGCCAATGGAGCTGCCAGCACAAACGCAACCAACAGCAGACGAGAAAACTCTTTCCCAAACAACCAAAGGATACCAAACGTACTCGCACCCAATACCTTGCGTACACCAATTTCTTTCTTTTTCTGATCTGCCATGAACGACACCAGCCCGTACAGACCCAGGCAACCCACAAAAATTGCAATACCGGCAAACGCCTGAATGAGCCGCAGAAGCATAGTATCCAACTTATAGAGCCGCTCAATGTCCTCATCCATAAACCGATACGTAAAAATGGAAGACGGATACAGGGCCGTCCAGGCTTTTTCAAGTCCGGCCAGGGTTGGCCCCAGATTAGCCGGATTTATGGTTACCCCGCAACTGTTGTAAGTCTCACCCCAGGTTGTCAGGCAGAGGGGTTCAATAGCTACACGAAACGACTTATAGTGGAAATCCTTCATCACGCCGACTATGGTTCCTGATCGACCATTGATTGTAGCGGCTTTGCCGATCACTTCCTGTAGCGAAGCTAATCCAAGGGCTTTTACGGCCGTTTCGTTGAGCAGGTATTCCCTAATCGTATCCGATGGATTCAGGTTACGACCAGCCAGAATAGGAATTTTGAATGTCGGGGCATACTGATGATCCCCAGCTTTAATAGAAATATTGAATTTTTCGTTTTCCGGGCGAGAATCGAAGCGAAATGAGGTGCTTGCCAGGAATTCAGTTGCGGGAGGGGTATCGAAAAAAGTCACATTTTCAACGCCGGATAGTTCAGAAAGCTGAGCCGCCAACGTGCTGATTTTGGACTTTTTATTGTCGGGAACGGGCAGAATAACCATTGCGTCTTTCCGAAAACCCAGATCAGCCTGTTGGGAATAACGCAACTGGCTGGTTATAATCAGTGTGCCAATGATAAGCAGTTGTGAGATGGCAAACTGGGTGACCACCAACCCTTTTCGCAGGGAGAAACCACCTGTCGACTGTTGAGAAAGATTCCCTTTCAGCGCCAGTACAGGCTGAAAACGAGCCAGAATCAAACCGGGATAAGCACCTGAACAGAAAATTACGATCAGCAGCAGGCCGAATAAAAAGATAAGTAGATACGTATCCGTCAATAAATTGAGCATCAGCTTTATGCCAAACCATTGATTGACAAACGGTAAGGCCAGGTATGCCAACCCCGAAGCGATAATCAGAGATAATCCGGCGATAAGCGCCGTTTCGGTAATAAATTGCCAGAAAAGCGTTCCCTGCTGGCTGCCCAATGCTTTTCGAACCCCAATTTCCTTAGCCCGCCCAAGCGCCTGAGCCGTTGCCAGATTAATAAAGTTGACACAGGCCGTGACAACCAGAAAAAAACCGATCAGAGCAAATGTCCAGAGATTTTTTTTCTCAGTGTATCCCCGCAGGTTAGGATTAAAATGAACATCGGCGATCGGCTGTAATTTAAATCGAAAATGCTTCGCATTCTCTTTATCGTAGTATTTATCAACAATTGCTGGAAGAATTTTCGAATCGACCACAGCCGCTGATACATCCGGTTTGAGCCGGATAAAACATTGCATCTCTTTATTGAAACCTAGCCACCAGTCTTTTTCGACCATCCAGGGACTGTGGTTCTGCAAATTGCTGAAGGGTAGATAGATCTCTGAATGAAAGTCTGTGGTAGCCGGTAGGTTTCGGAGAATACCGGTTATCTTAACAACCAGCGACTCATCAATGTGCAATAGCTGACCGATGGGGTTTTCATTGCCAAAATATTTTTTAGCGATTCGGTCTGTAACAAGGGCTGTATTGTGATCCTGCAAAGCAGATTTCGGGTTGCCCTCTAGCAGGGGAAAATTGAAAATGTCAAAAAAATCCGGATCGGCAAACGCAATATCTTCTTCAAACTTTTTCTGGGGCGCTACGGCAACCACCCGTTTCGTTAGAAAGGCAATACGGCCAACTTTTTCAGCGACATTGTACCCACTTCGGAAGGCTTCTCCCATCGGATTGGGAACGCCCGTGCTATAGGTCACTTTTTCTGTATGAAGCTCTGTGTAAATGCGGTAGATGCGGTTTTGATCAGCATGAAACGTATCAAAGCTCAGATGGTATTTAACCAGCGTAAAGATCAGAATGGCGCATGCCATGCCCAGGCTTAGGCTCACCACATTGATCACCGTATAGGATTTGTGTCGATTAAGTTTTCTCCAGGCAATTTTAACATAATTACTAAGCATGGCCATTGGGTTTGGTGGTGAATAAACGGTTGTCGTGTATCGATTGACATATTGAGCTTGTTTGCGCCAAAGGCGGGGATGTAACAACAGCAGCATTTCCAGCCCATACAGTAGCTGGGCCTGAGTAGAGCCGTATCGTTGAACCCGCTTTTGAAATAATTCATACAGATCCCCCAAAATTTCATCCCGGATATGAGGAGCTGTAAGCCGTTCCAATAGCCGCTCAGCCCAGCGAGGGGGCGCTGGCTGGCTGCCCTGATGGTTTTTATTGTTTCGATTCATGTCAGATGGTCAAAAGCGGTTTTCGGAATCTCTTCCCATAATTCATTACGAATTCGTCGCGCTTCCCGCAAGGCTTGTTCACCCGCCAGGGTTATGGTAAACAGGCGTTTGGCCCGTCCACCCCGTTCAGCAATAGGTTCGCTAAAGCGAGAATGAACCAGCCCTTTTTCTTCTAACCGCTGCATGGTTCGATGAACAACGCCTAAGCTCATGGGGCGCTCCAAACGCTTGCTTAATGCCTCTACAACAGCCACGCCGTAGGCATCATCGTACAGCAGCGTGATTGTCAGTAAAACGATCTCTTCAAACTCGCCTAGTTGGGTGCCCTTCATCAGTTGGAATTACTCTTGCCGGGTAGATATATCTTTTCCTTTTGCATAGCAAATCAAAGGCCAATAAAGCTTATAGGCCCCCAAAGCCGTAAAATGCCCTTTTTTCACTTTCTATTGAATTACTATAGTCCGAAAACGGACGATAGGACGTCCAGATCTGGACGTCCTATCGGTACTTATTCTGATTACCTACCCTAATCCTTTACCCCTCCGCTGGTGTCACGGTAATAACAATCGACTTCGAGGTGGGGGTATTGCTTTTATCGGCTTTTGAGTCAATCGGTATCAATACGTTCGTTTCGGGGAAGTAAGCAGCTGTACAGCCAAGCGGAATGTTGTACGGAATCACGATAAACCGATGAGCCGTTCGGCTCTGGCCGTCGTATTGACTATGTAAATCCACCACTTGTTTTTCCCGTAATCCCCGATTGGCAATGTCGTCGGGGTTCATGAATACCACGCGCCGTTCGTTATAAATGCCCCGATAGCGATCATCATTGCCATAGAGCGTGGTGTTGAACTGATCGTGACTCCGAACGGTCATGAGCAACAACTCGCCGGGCTGTAAGTTATGGTGCGTTGGTGTGTTGATCGTGAAATGCGCTTTGCCATCCTTCGTTTTAAACTCCCGAACACGCGGGCCGTTGGGAATGTAAAAGCCGCCGGGTATCCGAACCTTTTCGTTATAGTTATCGAAACCAGGCACCACCTGTTCAATCAGGTCACGGATACGGTCATAGTTAGCTACAAGCTGGTCCCAGTCCATGTAGTACCGACCGTCCCGGTCGGCCGAGTAGTCGGACTTGTTACGGCCGACCGGGACGGTCGGTGCTACAAGCGTAGCCTTCGCTAACTCACCAATAATGGCCACTTCACTTTTCAAATACGCAGACGAAGGCTCAACCACTCCGTGGGATTGTGCCACTACGCCCGTTGTACTCTCGCAGCTAACAAACTGCTCACCAGTTGCCTGTATATCATGGTCAGTACGACCCAGGCAGGGAAGAATGAGCGCCGTTTCGCCGTGAATGAGGTGACTCCGGTTGAGCTTTGTGGAAACATGTACCGTTAGTTTACACCTTTTCAGGGCATCTGCCGTGTAATTCGTATCGGAGACGGCCATCGCGAAATTGCCGCCCAGTCCAAAGAACACGCTCGCTTTGCCCTCGTGCATCGCTTTCACAGCGGCAACCGTATCATAGCCATTTTCGCGGGGTGGTTCAAACTTGAACACACGCTTGAGAGCATCCAGAAACTCAGGTTTGGGCTTTTCCCAAATGCCCATCGTACGGTCGCCCTGCACATTGCTGTGGCCACGTATTGGGCTGGCCCCTCCCCCTTCAATACCAATGCTGCCTTTTAGCAAGAGCAGATTAATCACTTCATTAATTGTCTGAACCGCATTTTTGTGTTGGGTCAGACCCATTGCCCAGCAAATGATCAATTTGGGTGTATGCTTGAACAAATCGACCGCTTCCTGAATCTGCGCGATGGTCTGTCCACATTGAGCGGCTAAATCGCTTAGTTCAAACTGATCGAGACTTTTCACGAACGCATCGTAACCGGCGGTGTATTTCGTAATGAAGTCCTGATCCAGCACTTTTCCCGGACTTTTTTTCTCTTCGGCCAATAACAGCTTACACATCGCCTTTAGCAAGGCAAGGTCGGAGTTGATGGGAATCTGCAAAAACAAATCCGTGAGTTTCTGTCCACCCAACACCACATCCCGAACGCTCTGCGGGTATTTAAACGACAGCAAGCCTGCTTCGTGTAAAGGATTTACGGCAATGATTTTAGCCCCATTTCGCTTGGCCTGTTCCAGTGGCGTAAGCATTCGGGGTGCGTTGGTACCGGGATTCTGGCCCATAATCATGATCACGTCGGCCTTTTCGTAATCATCGTATTTGACCGATGCCTTCCCCAGCCCCAGTGAATCGGCCAGGGCAACGCTGGTCGATTCGTGGCACATGTTCGAGCAGTCGGGCATGTTGTTCGTGCCGAACATCCGAACGAACAACTGGTACAGAAAAGCTGCTTCGTTGCTGGTTCGGCCTGAGGTATAAAAAATGGCTTCATCAGGGGAATCAAGTGCTTTTAGCTGGCTGGCAATGAGCTGAATAGCATCCGCCCATTCAATTGGTTCGTAATGAGTAGCGCCGGGTTTTAAGATCATCGGCTGCGTCAGCCGTCCTTGTTGTCCAAGCCACAAGTCCCCTTTCTGAAGCAACTCGGCCACCGAATAGCGTTGAAACAGTACGGGCGAGGCCGAGTGTTTGGTCATAATTTCGTCTGCGACGGCCTTGGCCCCGCTTTCGCAATATTCACCCAGTTTAGACCGATGGTCGTCAGGGTCAGGCCAGGCGCAGGATGGGCAATCGAATCCATCTTTCTGGTTCAGATCGGCCAGCACCTTTAACCCACGAATCAAGCCCGTGCCACTACCAATGTGCTCCAGCGACTTCAGGATGGCTTCGACACCAGCGGCTTCGGTATAAGGCTTACCTACTGTAAGGTCGCCGGTTAATTCTTCGGGGGGCGTGTTCTGATCCATACTCTGGCTAAAACAATCTAAAATTTAGTTCTTAGGCAACTAATCCACTTTCTACTGAATGTTGACGGGCTTCGGCACTGTGCGCAAAGTAGCAATAAGGAACACCCATGGCTTCAATACGGCTCAAAATTTCCCGGGTTTTTGGCTGATTTTTATGATGAACCTGCCGAATATAGACACAACGAATCCGGGATGGAAAGTGCTCAACTACCGATGCATAAATAGTGGGGTCTTCCTGCGTATCGTCGCCCAGCAGAATAAAATTCTGGTTTGGATACGCTTCCAGAATCCGGACAATCCGCATGAACTTCGTCATATGCTTCCCCTGCCCTGTTTTCAACAACTCCGAGAATTGCTTTAACGGGCTCAGCAGATACACGCCCTCAGGCAGGCCGTTTTTCTTCGAGAACTCCAGAATATAGTCGTACAGGTTCCATTCACTACTCGACACGTAGAAAAACGGATTTGTTGCCTCATCCTGGGTGTTCGCTTTGGCCAGCAACTGATAATGCGATACCACCCCCTCAAAGGGTTGGCGAGTATGCGCATTCCGGGTGATCAATACGGTTAACCGTTTCATGAGTACGGCTGAGTGCGATACCAGAAACGTATCATCAATGTCGGAAATACAGGCAAACGAGCTTGCATGAGGTACTAAAACGTCTCCCTCTCCATCGGCTAGTATGGTTTCGGGCGTGCCTGCCGGGGATATACACTGGGCCTGAACTACATGCCAGCCAGGCGGTAACGCTTGTGTCAGGGGCACCTCAACCCGAAAATAGCCATCCAGATCCGTTTTAGTCTCTCTGGTCTGCCCACCTGCATAAACCCGAACCCGAACCTGTGAATAAGGCCGAACCAAAAACAATCGAATTAAACCCAGCAAATTCACCCAGATACTGGCCCGGTATTTTTTTCGAGGCAACGCACTCTGCTTAAAAACAGTCCCATGAACAGTTAACATGGTTTCATTCCCGAAACCCCGGTATACCTTCACCAGGGGCTGGTCGGTCAGATGCAGCCATGTTAAGAAATAATGTTTTATTCCACCCTTCAGGCTTTTTTTTTGTTTATGCCTAAAAGGCAACTGCACTGTTTCCATGATTAAGTCGGTACTCGTCTTTAAAGCACGCTTGTCATTAATTGTCATTACGCGACATTGATAGTCATTTATCGCTAAGGAACTAACTACCAACCCTTTACAATAAATGACTACAGAATGGTAAGGAATGGCAACCAATGACTATCTATTGATAACTTTTAAATCGCATATAAGTTGACCTTTTTATTCGCAATTAATCCCGTCTCGGGCGGGACAGATAAAACCGTTTGGGAAGAAGCCATCACTACCTATTTCGATAACTCACCCCATACCATCCACAAATTTCACCTCGATGGTAAAACCGACAACGAAACGATCCGTCAGCAAATCGAGCAGCACAAGCCCGACTGCGTAGTAGCCGCCGGGGGCGATGGTACCATTAAAATCGTAGCCGAGCACCTGCTCGACACGCCTATCTTACTGGGTATCCTGCCTGTAGGCTCAGCAAACGGAATGGCCCGCGAGCTGGGTATTCCCGTTGATGTGCAGGGTAGTCTGGATACCTTAGTCAATGGCATCTCAAAAAAAGTCGATGTAATTGACATTAACGGTGGAGAGAGTTGTTTACACTTAGGCGATATTGGCTTGAATGCCCGTTTGGTTCGGTACTACGAAAAAAACAATCTACGAGGTAAATTTGGCTACTTACAGGGTGTCATTAAGGTATTGCAAAAACGGCGACTTCTCCGGGTATCCATTACTGCGGGTGATGAGTGCATACACCGGGTGGCCTTTATGGTGGTACTGGCCAATGCCCGCATGTATGGCACCGGTGCCGTTATCAACCCCGATGGTGATCTGGGAGACGGAAAATTTGAAGTAGTTATTTTCCGGCGCTTATCGATCTGGGAGATTCTGAAACTATTCTGGCGGTTCCAGCCCTTCGACCCGAAGAAAATTGAGATTATTTCGACTACATCGGTCAGTATTGAAACGAAGCGAAAAGCCTATTTCCAGGTGGATGGCGAATACCGGGGCCAGGTCACTACATTAAAAGCTGATATTCGGCCCGGAGCGCTCAGGATACGAGTGCCTAATCATGTAACTCATTAGGATTGTTGAGCATAGTCTCAGACTACGCCTAACGTAACAGGATACAAGTACCAGTTTAAACCGTTTGCAGTACCCGAATCCGGCCCGGCTCACTATACAGGTTAAATCGTTCGTTCCGCACAAAACCGGCCAGCGTGATTTGGGCTTCCTGCGCCATTTGCACGGCCAGGCTCGACGGGGCACCCACAGCGGCCAGAATCGGTACACCCGCCATCCAGCTTTTCTGGACGAGTTCAACGCCAATCCGACCACTCAGAAAAATACCGTACTGACTGAGTGGCAACCAATTTTGCCAGAAGGCAGCTCCAATGAGCTTATCCAGTGCATTGTGTCGGCCAATGTCCTCACGAACCAATAGTAGCTTTCCATCGGTATCAAACAAGGCGGCTGCATGAATACCACCTGTGTAGGCAAAGGCCAGCTGGGTTTCCCGAACGCGCTCCGACAACGAATGGAGTACAGACGAGGTCACTACAACATCCGACGCAACTAGGCCGGGTGTCAGTACACTGACAGCCTCAATCGTCGCTTTGCCGCACAACCCGCAACTCGATGAGGTAAAGGTGTTCCGTTCCAGTCGTGCCCAGTCAACGAGTACGTCAGGATGAAGTTCAACCCGCAGCACGTTGCCTTCTTTATGAGCGTCCTGCACACAATGTCGGCATGAAACAATATCGGAAGGTTGGTGAATAATACCTTCCGTGAATAGAAACCCCATGGCCAGTTCTTCATCGTTACCCGGCGTCCGCATAGTAACCGATACGGGTTTCTGCTGGCGATTACTCATAGGACCAAACCCGAGTCGAATTTCGAGAGGTTCCTCAACGGCCAGCAGATCAGGGGCTTCGGTCAGGCTTTCGCCAGCTACTTTTTGAATGGTTGTGGGGGCAACGAGCGGCATATAACAACTAGTTTCAGGGAGAACACGGAGTAGAAGCAGAAAGTTATTTACCCACGGAAACCGCTCATTAACAATATTCACTTACCAGTCTTACTTCGCCACTCCACCAACTATAGGTGTTTCAACCCAAAGAAATGCGGTTTCGTCCTACTTATCCAGAGCACTCGTTTCATTTTCTGCCAATTTTGACTTGCTAACTCGCCTAATCTCTTGTCTCAGGTAACCGTTTTTCCATTATGACTAAGCCATCAACATCGTTCACCATTCTTGGAGGGGGTATCGTAGGATTGACAACGGCGCTGGCTCTACAAAAAATTGGCATTCGTGCCAGCGTTTTTGAAGCTGCTCCAGTCAGTAAACCACTGGGTGCCGGACTGGCTTTAGCAGCCAATGCGATCAAAGCCTTTCAGCGACTAGGTATTGCTGATGAGGTGGTTCAGGCAGGGCGGCTTCTCGATGCGTTTACCATTTATGACCAGCATGGACGCGTTGTTACCCGCACGGATAGTCGGGTAATCAGTCAGAAATATGGTCTCGACAATTTTAGTATTCACCGGGCCGCCCTGCATCAGGTGCTTCTGCATCAACTCGATAACGGAGTTGTGCACATGGGTAAGCGCGGTATACAGATAAACCAGCAACCGGATAAAGTTATTGTTCAATTCGATGATGACACTACGCATGAAGCCGACTACTTACTGGTGGCCGATGGCATCCACTCGCCCATCCGTCAGCAACTGATGCCCGACTCCAAAGCACGGTATGCAGGCTATACCTGCTGGCGAGCGGTGGTTGATGCCACAGGGCTGAATTTGTCGGAAGCATCGGAAACCTGGGGCACAGCTGGGCGCGTTGGCGTAGTGCCATTGGCTACTAATCAACTGTACTGGTTTGCCACACAGAATGCCCCGGCAAACGATTCCCGAATGCGTGCCCGTACACCCAACGATCTGCTCAGGCAGTTCGACAGCTATCATTCGCCAATCCCGGATGTGATCGCCCGCACGCCCGACAACGCATTGATCTGGAATGACATCTGCGACCTTAAACCACTGGCGCGCTATGCCTTCGATAAGGTAGTCTTGTTGGGTGATGCGGCCCACGCCACCACGCCTAATCTGGGTCAGGGGGCCTGTCAGGCTATTGAAGATGCAGTTGTACTGGCAGATGAGCTGGCAAAGGGGGGTACTGTACCAGACGCATTTAAACGGTTTGAACAACGACGGTTAAAACGTACCCACATAATTAGTAAAACCTCCCGACGAATTGGTACGGTAGCACAGGTTGAGAATAAATTCCTTATGATGGTACGAAATGGTCTGTTTCGACTCTTACCCGCCAAACTGAATGAGCGGCAGCTGGAAATGTTATACCAGGTAGACTTTTGAGGGACATACCTACCGATTACCCTATAATTACCCTATAATCGTTCCCGAAAATGTCGTAATTTTCGTCTATGAACGTTCCTCTCTCTGCGCTTTCGTTCGACGCACTTAACGACCGCTGGGTACGCCTGATTGGTATTCCGGTGGCCGTATTGCCGTTTGTATTGCTTACGATTGCGGCTTATGGGTACGATGAACAGCTAGTTGCTCTCACAGTCGTATGGGGACTCATTTCTACCACGTTTCTCTGGCACTTGCTACTCTGGTGGGTGATAAAGGTGCGGCAGCAATATCCAGGCCGACCAAATACCCGTAAACGAATCTGGAAAACATTCGGAGGCTACTCCCTCTTCACGGTATTTGACCAACTCGTAGAGACCTGGACGATGTATCAGCTCGACCCGAGTGGTCGTATCCCGAAACCTATTTTTCCCGACGATTATCTGCTCCCGGTGGCCATGGCGTTATTTTTTGTGGTAGTCGTTGGCAGTTATTACGAGGGCTCTTACAATTTGCGGCAGTACAGATTAGCTGTGGAGAAAGCCGAAGCAGTCAAGAAAAATCGGTTACTGAATGAGTTAGCCCAGTTGAAAAATCAGGTAAATCCGCACTTTCTGTTTAACAGTCTGAACTCATTATCGGCTCTGATTAGCGAAGACCGTCGTAGGGCTGGTGCATTTCTGGACGAGCTGGCGAGTGTATACCGCTACATGCTTCAGGCGGGCCAGCGCTCATTGGTATCATTAACCGATGAGCTGGCATTTCTGGATGCGTATCGGTATTTACTCAATGAGCGCTATGGGGCCGCTCTACGCTGGCATATTGAGACAAACCCAGCCGCATCTGATCTGCTATTACCGCCATTAACCTTACAAATACTGGTCGATAATGCCATTCGCTATAACAGTTTATCCACGAATAATCCGCTAACCATTACAGTTCGTTATTTAGCAGGCAACCGACTTGAGGTGAGTAACCTGCTCCAGCGAAAATTAGTGCAGGTGGCAACACCATCAGGAGGGCTGGGCCAGCTAGCGGCCCAGTTTTCGGCCCTGGGCTTACCCTCCTTGTACATCTTCGACAACGACCAACTATTCAGTGTTACACTACCACTGACGACGCAGCATTCGATCGAACTTAACCTCTTAGCCAGCTGACCACCCGTGAACCTGAACATTTTCACTCAACAGGACACCCGTATCGCGCTGTATATTCTACCCGTTTATTTCGGTTTACTCAATTATGCCCTGTTTGGTTTTGCTTATTTCGAGGATATCAATGTATTCTTGCCCGCTACCATCAGTATCATCATTTTCTGGACACCCGCCTACTTCCTGCATGCGGTTCCTGCCCTCTGGCTTCGAAAACGATTTCCGCATATCCGACAAACGGCCCTGCGCTTATGCCTTGCCTGGAGTATTCACGTCGTTATGTCGTCGACCATGATTCTTGGCTTTTTCTATGGCTATGCCTGGGTACACTTTCCAGGCTACGTATTCAATGAAACTCACCTTCAATGGACGCTCATTATCAGTGCTATAGGCAACCTACTTGTCAATATAGTTCATGAAAGCATTTATACCTTCGAACAATGGGATGCCGCTCTTCGGGAAGCAGATCAACTTCAGCAGGCTAACTTACGGAGCCAGCTTGATGGTCTCAAAGGGCAAATCAGTCCACATTTCCTGTTCAATGCGCTTAACTCGCTTTCTTCGCTGATTGAAGAAGACCCGGATCAGGCCCAGAAATTCATTGATGAAATGAGTAGTGTTTATCGGTACCTGTTACGAGCCAACGAAACTGAACTGGCAACGCTGGATCAGGAACTGAGATTTACCCGATCGTATTTCCACTTATTACGAACCCGCCATGGCGAACACCTTCAGCTAGAGGAAGTTATCAGTGAGCACTATTACACCTATCAACTCCCCCCGTTAACGCTGCAACTATTGCTGGAAAATGCCGTAAAGCACAATGTCATTTTACCTGAGCAGCCGCTGCATATCCGTATCGAAACCCGCGACGATGGCAGGCTGGTGGTGCAGAATAACCTGCAACGCAAAGCGGTTCATGCGGTATCGAATCAGGTAGGGTTGAGTAACATTATCAATAAGTATCGGTTGCTGGGCGTGGGCGATGTAGATGTGGTGGACGAAGCACCTTATTTTACAGTAACCTTACCACTAATCAGTTCGGAGAAATTGGTAAGCGCTGCCGCCTGATACCCATGATGCTTTTCCTGACCGTTCAGAAAAAAACACTCTACAGTTCAGGAGTAGTTTATGCAAATTCACCCCCTGATTTTGCGGTTTCATTCAAAAGACTGCTGGCAGACAAGCCCAGTAATTGCTACATTTAATAGACTATAAAAGCGAGACTTGATAAACGCGTTTGATTATGAATGTACTGATCGTTGAAGATGAAGAATTAGCGGTCCGCAAGCTGACAAAATTGTTGCAGGATGTTGACCCTACGCTACAGATCGTTGGCACAACGGCCAGCGTACGGGCATCGGTGGCCTGGCTCCAGGATAACCCCGCTCCTGATCTGATTTTGATGGATATTGAACTGGCCGATGGGCAGAGTTTTGAGATATTTGAACAGACAGCCGTCGAGTCGCCCATAATTTTCACGACCTCCTACGATGAGTATGCGCTGAAGGCATTCAAGGTCAACAGCATCGACTACCTGCTCAAACCCATCAAACGGCAGGAACTGGAAGCTAGTTTAGCTAAACAACGACGGTTAGTTACGCAACCAGCGGTAGAGCCAATGGGAACGGCTACGATCAACGCCCTGGTTCAGCAGCTTCGCCAGCAGATCCAACCCACCGAGTATCGGAAACGCTTTTTAGTCAAACACCTGTCTCAGTGGCTACCCATCGACGTAGCCGACATTGCTTATTTCTATTCCGAAGACGGTGTGAGTCTCTTCCGTACCCGTGCCAACCAGAAGTTTTCGGTCGATTATACGCTCGATGAATTGGAAGCGATGCTGGAACCCACTCAGTTTTTCCGCGCGAACCGACAGTTTGTTGTCGAGATCAGCTCCGTTCAGCAGGTTCATTCGTACTTTAACAACAAACTCAAACTAACCCTCCGCCCTACCCCCGACGACGAAGTGCTGGTAAGCCGCGAACGGGCCATGGAGTTTAAGAAATGGATGGGGAAATGAGTACTTAAAAACTAAGCGTTGCTGATGCTTTTAGGGCAAACGAATTAAGCGGAATGCCATTTGGGCCATCATCCAGGTAATTCAACCGGTGGATGGCCTGAATCCGAATGAGTTTAAAGATGTTATCGATTCCGTAACCAACTTCCATATACGGTTTAGCACCGTCGAGAGCACCAAAATAAATGGGTCTTACGCCATCTGGCAACGGTTTAACACTCGCCACTGCCTGGTTCTCCTTTGACAAACTTCCCCAGAGTGCATCAAAATTGGCAATCAATCGCCAGTTCAGTTTTCGGATACCAGGTATACGGTTAAATAGCAATCCTTCAAACCGGTGCTGTACGTGAACGGCCACAAACCGATCACTCACGAATTCATAGAACTGCATCCGGTTAAAGGTATTAGTCGTCAGCAATGGAGTTGGGTTACCAATGTGCGGAAACAGCATCGGAGCGGGCATAACAGAAGGCGTATACCCTGCCGACAGCAAATAGGTCATCCGGCCAAGTGCCCCTAGCCGCAGGGACTGCTGCGCCCGTAGTGTAATCCGGTGGTAGTCGTATTCACCTCCGAGTGCTTTCAAACCGCGTGTGTAGCGAATCGTAAGAACAGGTGCCCGTTTGGTGCCCAGTGTGATCCGCTCGTTACCATCCATGATGTATTTTTCTTTGCGGGCAAGGCGCGCTTCAATTGACCAGTAGGCATCGTCAATATCGGACCGCAAAGGTGACTGTTCACCCAACCCAGGATCCAGCCTATAATGAAATGGGAAAAGTGGGTTGAATGTCCGACTACCCAACATAGCCGTTAGTAAAATCCCTTTGACGGGCTCGGTTTTGAAGAAAACTTCTTTCTGATAGCTCTGATAGCCACCCCGATACCGTCCAAAGCGACTCAGGGCGTAGAAAATCCGATTACCTCCAATCAACTCAGGCGTTAGTCCTAAACGCTCCAAGTCATTCGCAATGCGAACACCCGCCACAGTCCAGTGCTGCCGTGAGAATAGATAATCGACTTCGCCACCGTATTTGAATTCATGATCCAATGTACCGTAGGCTAAATAGCCTCGTAGTACCCAATTACGACTGAATTGCTCATTGGTTCGAAACCCGATTCGGGTCCGCAGGCCTTCAACACTATTTACGGCGAACAGATAGGGATAGGGTCCCAGATCAAATCCTCCAAGTTTATAAAAACCGGTGATGGCCACCTGCCCCACAGCCTCAGCCATCTTCACCGCTGGTACGGCCCGCAGTTTGTCGATTATCTGGCGCGTCTTCTGGTCTTCTTTACTCAACGAATCCGATCCCGCAAGATTCCGTTGTACGGAATGCCAGTAGGCATCATTGCTGGTAGCCACCGTATCGCTGGGTTCAATGGGCTGTTCATAAAAGCCCGTTGGCCGGGGTCGGTTCACAATGATATTGCTGTTGCGAAGGCTCACCTGAGCTCGTAACCCCAATGATTGTTTTCCCACCCCTGTCAGGCTAGCCGACAGCTTAATACTTACCGGCAACCAGCCCGCCGTACCCGAAGCGCCCGCTGTGGAGTCGGTGGTGGATTCCAGTTCCTGCTCAATGGTCAGGGCACGCACATAGTTCAGGTTGGCCCCTTGACCAATTTTGGTTTCGATCTGGCAAAGGGCAAATGTAGTTGTGTCGATCCAGGCTTTCCCGATAAACGCCAGGTCTTCCTTTCGTTTGGGGTCAAACTGAATTTCGTAGCAGATATGGTCGCCAATCTGAGTGGTATCGGCCAGAAAAAACTCGTACCAGTTTTTCCAGTTATCCCCAATGGGTGAGGCAAAATCCTTACCCAGAATGGGAATGTAATTGTCGTAGAAATTCTGGCTCACTAAGTTCGTTCCGCCCAGCAACTGCGAACTAAGCCCGGCGTCATCGACGGCTACCCCTTTAATTCGTGTTTTTCGGATATCTTCCCGTTTTCGTTCGGGACCAGTTCTATAATAATAGCGCGACACAGACTCAGAGGCCAGTAACGGTAATAAGCGATGCCCTTCATCATCAACGATCGAATCCTGTTTACTCATAGCTTCGTTGATCCGCTTGATGAGCGGATTACGTCGCATTCGTTCCGTTACATGACTTAAGGCAATGTCGGTTTTAACGTAGCTATCATATTCATAAGCGGCCAGTCGCTTGCGATCATTGATGGAGCGATTTTTCCGTACCTGCCGAAGCACGCGCCAGGCCGGGTTTTCGCCCGCCCGTACGGTCACCTCCTGCAAAGCCGTACCGGCGGGCATAAGTTTAAAATCAACCGCCTGCGACGGGCGTTCGGGATCAATAGCCTGCCGTAGGGCTTTATACCCCATGGAACTCACGGCTAATGAGTCTGACAGGATTTTAACTTTCAGTGTATAGCGACCTTTCTCATCAGTAAGCGTACCGCTCCGGCGGCCAAGCAGGGCAACGCTGGCAAACGGTATGGGTTCTCCGGTATGAGCATCCGTTACCAGGCCGGTAACCGTATATTCAGTCTGCGCTTGTACTGTATTACAGAAAATGCTTAGAGCAAAAAAGAAAACGAATAGTCGTTGCAGACGTCTCATAGAATTAGTTACGGTCTGCTAAATTACAAAAAACTTGCCAATCCCTATTTCTACAAGTTGCATGAAATGGTCTAATTAAGCCCTTAATTATTAAAATATTATCATTAACTGTTTCCTTCAGATTGCTAGCTATATATACTCAAACATAAAGAGTACAAACTGAGTATTTCCATCAGGCTAAACAGAGCGTCAATTTAACAAGAGTTTTGGATCAACCCACTAACCAGATACGGTCAGCGTCGGCTCCCTGTTCGGTCCACTCAACTAACACTTGCTGCGATTCAAGTGTGTTAACACGCTTGCCGGTATAATCGGGTTTTATGGGTAAGTCCCGATTATATCGACGGTCAACCAGCACCAGGAGTTCAACTTTCCTCGGTCGTCCAAAGGCAGTCATGGCATCGAGTGCCGCCCGAACCATCCGGCCGGTGGCCAGCACATCATCAATCAGAATGACTCGTTTATTTTCAATGATAAATGGAACATGGGTTGTATTGGGACGCAGCGGGGTATCGCGTCGGCGGAAATCATCGCGGTAGAAAGTAGCGTCTAAATACCCCAGCGGCACCGTTTGACCTAGCGCCCGGTTCAGTTCGCGGGCAACCCGCTCGGCAAAATAAATGCCACGGGGCTGCATGCCCAGAAGAACGGTATCGGCAAAATCCTGGTACGTTTCTATTAATTGCTGGGCCAACCGGCTAATTACTATTTCAAGTAGCGGGCTAGACAGAATCAGGCGTTGTTGGTTCATGAAGTAAAAATAGTCAGGAAGTCGTAATAGTCGGTAGTCGTTACTTAATTGTGCAGCGAAGGCAAGTTTCTTTTATCGACAGGATTACAGGATGAACAGGATTTCTCTGCTGACAAAATCCTGTTCATCCTGTAATCCTGTCAAAAATATACCTATTCCTTAATTCTACCTACCTTAGCAGTGCGATTGATCTGTTTGTGTACTGCACAAACCATGGCTATGAACCGAAGCTTTACACTTGGATTTTTACTGGTATTCGGGCTTGTTTTTTTCAAAAGCATAGCACAACCAGCTATTGGTGGCTTCTGGCTCGGCGTAACGTATCCCGCTGACCCCAAGCAGATTATCTATAATTATGCGCTCCAGATCAATCAAGCTACTTTTACATTAAGTGGTACAGCCCAAACATCGAATCCGTCGGTGCCGTTTGGCGGAGTTGCTTATATAAAAGGAGATATCTCGGGCTCAACAGTAACGTTTAGCGAGTCAGACAAAAATGGCAGCACAGCCGTTAAAAATATTTGTTTCTGGCGAGGCACTGTAACCTACAACCCTATTGACGAAAGTCTGATTGGTACCTACGAGAACATTGTGAATGGCACGACCTGTACTGATGTAGCGGGTGGCAAGGTGGAGCTGTATCGAATTGTGCTAAAATCCAGGCATACTACCTGCAAAGGCATCCCCATCAATTTAGTGGTTACGGGTAAAAACATCCGTTGGTATTCATCGGCTTCGGGAACAAATCTACTGGCAACAGGGAATAGCTATACGCCCAAAGTATCGCAGACCACAACGTTTTATATTACCCAGACACTCTACCAAAACGAAAGTCCGCCCGTCCCTATCACGGTTGAGGTTATCGAACCTACCATCAAAGCAACGTCTACCAATTCAGGCTGCGACAAAACGAACGGATCGATAGAAGTGGTCGCTTCGGGCTCAACGGGCTGGCAGTATAGCCTGAACGGGGGCGCATTTCAGTCAACTCCGTTGTTCACCAGCCTTAATCCCGGTTCCTATACGGTGGTTGCCAAAGATTCTGCGGGTTGTCAGGCAGCACAACCCGTTACGATTACGGCCGATACCGCTCCAACTATTACCAGCCTAAAAAGTACACCCCCTCACTGCGAAACGGCCAATGGGGAAGTAAGTGTGGTGGCTTCGGGTGGCAAAGCTCCTCTGATTTACTCCATCGACTATGGAGTTTCATTTCAGGCAAGTCCGCTATTTACGAAGGTGGCAGGAGGAACCTATACCTTTCGGGTGCGCGATGCGAACGGTTGTGAAGTAAATCGAGCACTAAGTGTACCGGCTTTCAAGCCGATGGTTATTTTGAGTACTGATGCTATATCCACAACCTGTGGGCAAGCGAATGGTGAGGTAACGCTGAGCACATCGGGAGGTACAAAACCGATCCAATACAGTATCGATAACCAGACATTCCAGCCCGGCACCAATTTTAGCGGATTAAAAACCGGTACGTATTTACTTACAGTCCGGGACAGTGCGGGCTGTACAGTCAGTCAGTCGGTTAGCGTGGCTGCCAGTACAGGGCCGCAACCGGTGGATGTGCGGATAACCGGTGCAGCCTGTGGCCAGCAGAATGGGACTCTGCTTATTAGCTCAACACGGACGACAGAACTGGATGAGTACTCGCTGGATGGAAACCTATTTCAGCGTACAACCGCATTTTCGGGCCTGAGTGGCGGGGCTTATACGCTGACGATCCGTGATAATCAGGGTTGCGCAATTTCCCAACCGGTTCTTGTTTCGCTCGACTGTGCCAACCTCGTTCATCTACCCACGGCATTTTCTCCCAACCAGGACAACCACAACGATGCGCTCACGCTGTACTTTACGTTTCCATCGCTAACCATTTCCCGGTTTACGGTTTATGATCGCTGGGGCGCAGTGATTTATAATCGTGCTAATTTTGTGCTATCAAGTGGTGAACCACTTTGGGATGGCCAACTGAATGGTCAGGCTGCCCCGGTTGGTGTCTATATCTACCGACTGGACTGCCAGTTTCCCGATGGCACCCAAACAACCTATCGCGAGTCAGTAGCCTTACTGAATTGACTAGTTATGAAATTTTTGATTGTTGGACTGGGCAACATTGGCCCTGAGTATGCACTTACCCGTCATAATGCTGGCTTTATGGTTCTCGACCGGCTGGCCGCACAACATGGCTTTACTTTCTCGATGACTCGCCTGGCCTATACCGCCAAATGGCAGTATAAAGGCAAACAGTTGTTTTTCATAAAGCCAACCACCTATATGAACCTCAGCGGTAAGGCTGTGCTGTATTACATGAAGCAGGAGAACATTCCTGTCGAAAACATCCTGATTATCACCGACGATAAAGATTTACCGTTTGGTAAGCTTCGCCTGAAGCCCAAAGGGTCGCCAGGTGGACATAACGGTTTGAAAAGCATCGACGACGTGTTGAACACCCAGGAATACGCCCGGCTTCGGGTTGGAATTGGCAATAATTTCTCGAAAGGTAGGCAGGTTGATTTCGTATTAGGGGAGTTTCCGGAAGATGAAATGATCCAGTTACCAGACTATTTGGACCGGGCTGGTAATGCCGCACTCAGTTTTTGTACTATGGGCATACAGAATGCTATGAATAATTACAACCAATGATATAACTTTTTAAAGAATTTTATAATTTTACGAAGACATATTTTATAGATATCAATGACCAGCAAACCAATATATCATTTGGTTTTTAAGGTAAAAATAAGCTATCAATCAAAAAAAAGGCATAAATTCAGCATTATATTCGGAATAATATTCTGCAAAGGCCCTATATGGGCCTTTGCAGTTTAGGAATTTCTATAGACATTTGTGCGTTCAGTAATCAAAACCAAATAGAACAAATCAATGAAAACGCGTGTTATCTTTGCATCAGTAATTCTTGGATTAGGGTTAGTGATTTCACAGGCAAACGCGGCTACCACCACCAACACTGATGATAGCCCGGCAGCCAACAAGCCGGCAAGTACTATGCTTGTCAATGGTTCGCAGAAGCTTTTTGCTTCGTATATCGAACAAAACGTTGCCAAGTTTGTAAATACTACCAACTGGCAAAACTTTATGAGCGTTGTCTCGTTGTACAACCAAAACCCGGCCGCTGTGCTGACTCTCAGTGCTACCGACCGTGCAAAGTTCAACGAAGCTGCGGCTCAGCTAACTAATAAACTGGCCAAGCACAAAGATGCAAACGCCAATCGCTGGATGAACCAGGCTGACCATACAACCCGGATGATTAATTTTATCTGGAATGCCAATCAACCAACCAGCGAAATGCCTGAAATTCAGTAATTTGGAATAAATGCCGAATTAGTCAGGTATTTGGAACAGAAAAGAGTAAAAGTTAGTTTTTCATGTAGAAAAGGTTAAGGGTTTAGGAATAGTCAGTATAGGGTTCTCTGCAATGTTCAGGGAACCTTATCTTTTTTATAGGGTTTTCGTTTTTTGACAGGAATAACGGATCAAGGACAATACTTGTGGAGGGCGTTGTATTTTTCTAGGTTTGTGCGTTTAATCAA